>JAHHSL010000009.1 GCA_020025235.1 Ruthenibacterium sp. | reverse complement strand
AAGCCGATGCGGAACTGGTTCTGCAGCAGCTCGCCCACGCTGCGGATGCGGCGGTTGCCCAGGTGGTCGATATCGTCCACCGTGCCTACGCCGTGACCCAGGCAGTTGAGGTAGTTGATCGAAGCGAAGATATCGTCAACTGTAACGGTTCTGCTGATCAGGCGGTCGTGATTCTTGACAAGCAGTTCTTTCTGCTCGTCCACGTCGCTTGTTTCCTCCAAAATCGCGCGCAGCTCGCTGAAGTTGACACGCTCGTTGATGCCGCATTCGGCAGCGTCAAAGCTGAGGAAATCATTTGCGCAGACCGTGCCGTTCGTAAGGACCTTGACTTCCTTGTCATCGATAGAAAGGTACACAAGGCTCACGCCGGATTTTTCGGTTGCAAGTGCAGCCTCCGGGCTGATTTTTTCGCCCGCGGCGCACAGCAGTTCGCCCGTGAGCGGCGCAACGATATCGCGCGCTGCAACAAAGCCCTGAATACGGCGGGCAATGGCGAACTTCTTATTCATCTTATAACGGCCGAAACGGGAAAGGTCGTAACGGCGCGGGTCAAAGAAGAGGTTGTTGATGTGGCTCGAAGCGCTTTCCACCGTCGGGGGTTCACCCGGACGCAGCTTGCGGTAGGTTTCGAGCAGGCCTTCTTCTTCATTCTTGGTGGGGTCTTTTGCGATGGTAGCTTCGATGCGTTCATCGTCACCGAAGAAATCGCGGATCTGTGCGTCATCGCCAAGGCCCAGTGCACGGACGAACACGGTCATCGGGATCTTGCGGTTCTTGTCGATGCGCACATAGAACACATCGTTGGAATCCGTTTCATACTCGAGCCATGCACCGCGGTTCGGGTTCAGCGTAGCCGTAAACAGTTCCTTGCCGGTCTTATCATAGCTTTTGCCGAAATAAACGCCCGGGGAACGAACCAGCTGGGAAACGATGACACGTTCCGCGCCGTTGATAATGAAGGTGCCGGAATCCGTCATCAGCGGAAAATCGCCCATGAAGATTTCCTGTTCCTTGATATCGCCCGTTTCCTTATTGAGCAAACGTGCTTTTACACGCAGAGGCGCCGCATAGGTAACGTCGCGCTCCTTGCACTCCTTGATGGTATACTTGGGCTTGGCATCAAGGCTGTACCCGGTGAAATCGAGCACCAGGTTTCCGGTGTAGTCTTCGATTGCAGAGATATCGCGGAAGACTTCTTTCAGGCCTTCTTTGAGAAACCACTGGTATGAGTTTTTCTGCACCTCGATCAGGTTCGGCATATCGATAACTTCATCGATGCGCGCAAAGCTCATGCGTTCGGTTTTGCCAAGTTGGACAGGCTTGACTTTCACCATATGTTGCGACCACTCCTATTCCTCTATATTAAAGCTTGCAAAATGCCACAAAACAGCATTGCTACATCCCTGTTTTTCAGCAACTTGTACAAAAAAATTGTCACAGTTTTGCGTCCAGAGACATACCAAGCCATTATGATTCATTAAAGCATTATAATACACTTTCTTTATATAGTCAAGGTTTTTTTCTTATTTGAAACGAAGAAAAAACCACACATGGCACGCAAGGAGCCGTGTGTGGTTTTTGCCGTTTACTTGCAGTTACAGTGCTCTGTCAGCATCTGAAAGTTCACCGCGGCAAGCTGCCGGTTGATATCGTCGCTGATTTGCCGGAACACCGTCTGAAAGACGCAGCAGCCCGACATTCCGCGGTTGCATTCGCCGGCGCCTTCCTCCCCGATGCAGCGGGACAGCCGGTACGGGCCTTCCACCGCCTCGATGACGTCTTTCATTGTAATTTCGCACGCAGGCCGCGCAAGTTCATATCCGCCGCGGTTTCCCTTGTAGCTTTCCACAATACCGCTTGATACCAGTTTACCAAGTATTTTAAGCGAAAAGCGCAGCGTCACGCACATTTCTTCGCTGATGCTGCGCGCATCCCGTCGTTTTTCGCTTTTCGCAAGGCAGTATACGATGCGCAGCGCATAATCCGTTTCCTGAGTAATATGCATATGCATCCCCTTAAACTATACCGTTTTAATGTAAATAAAGGATACTCTAAGCAACGGGTTTTGTCAAGTGCGGCTTTTTTCCGGCATGTGCAGCCGCCCCGCTTTGCGCAAAGGTGCGCCCGTTCAGCCCAGATGCATGCGCACGCACAGCACACGCTGGTCGAAGAACGGCTTGTCGCTGCTCATTCCCAGATAATCGTCACCGAACATTTCATAAATGCTGCCGCTCAGGCCGAATTCCGGCAGTCTGCCGACCAGTTCGCCGTTTTCGATCAGGTACGCAAGCTGCACCGGCGAAGCAAAGCTGCCGTCCGCGGTGCAGTCGCCGCCTGCCATGGTATCAATATAGATCGCCTTTCCGCTGCCGACCAGTTCCCGGAAGGTTTTTTCCGAAGGCTTTACCGAAATGCCCGGATACCCCAGCGAGGGCACGTCGTCGATTTCGCCGTCTGCGCTTGCCGTGTTGCAAAAGCCGAACTCTGCGGCATTTTTCTTGTCGCAGAAGCCGTTGCGGATCACGCCGTTTTCGATCAGTGCCACGCGGTCGCCTTCCAGCACCGTGCCCTCTGCGTCAAAGAACGGCGTTCCGACGTCCTCCTTGCTGCGGTCTGCAAACAGCGTAAAGTTTTCGCTGAACGCCTTTGTACCGAACTTGTCCGCAAGGATCGACGTTTTCTTGCCCAGCTCGTCGCATGCAAGCGATTCCAAGATCTTCTGCCCGACGTCATAGAACGAGCACACGACCGGCAGTGTTTTTTCTTCCGGCAGCGGGACCTCACCGGTGTATGCGCGCAGCATGCGGCTGCTGTCCTCCACAAAGCGCTGTGCATCGAAGCGGCGGCTGCTCATTCCGACGCCGCCGTCAAAAACCGCGTTGGAATCCTTGTGCTTGAATACCACAGAGAACATATATTCCCGATCCGAGGCCTCGTAATAAAGCCCCTCGTCGTTTTTCAGCGTTTGTGTCACATCGCACGACGACAGCTTGTTGGAAAAGATGAAATCCGGATTGCGCTCCTGCAGCTTTTCCAGCATCTCCTCGGATCTTTCCAGAAACTCCTTTTCCGAAAGGATCTCTTCGCGGCGGTCCTCCACACGGCGCGTGTTCGCTTCCGTCTTGTATTCATAAGGGATCGCAAGGCTCAGGTTTTCCTCGGCCGCCTTCCAGTTTTCTTCGGTCGGCTCGCCGAAGCATCCGCTTACTCCGATCTTTCCGTCTTTATACACACGGCACGCCGAGCGCGTGACGTCATTTTTGCGCACCGAATCGATACGCCCCTGTGTGATGTTGAGCGTCGTCTTTACGACCTTGCGGCTGTATATTTCCCGTTTCATATGCATCCCCCTTTACTGTACCTGAATGTGTTCCACGCGGACGAACGGCCCGCCGAATGCGACCGGCAGCGGGGACTGTTCCATTTTTCCGCATCCGCCCAGTGCGCTGCTGCGGCTTTTCACCTCGTTGGAAACACCGCTGATGTTGTGCAGCGTTTCCATGACGTTGCCCGATACCACCGAAATGCGCAGGGGCTGCGTGATGACGCCGTTTTCGATGCGGTATGCGCGGTTCGGCGCGATCGTAAAGGTGGACATGCCGGAGCCGTGCTTGAAGGTATCAATGTAAATGCCGTCTGTGATCGGCGCAAACAGTTCTTCCTTCGTGATGCTTCCCGCACCGATGCAGGTGTTCGTCATGCGCACGATCGGCTCGTATTCAAAGCTGATAGCGCGTGCATTGCCGGTTGCCGTCTCGCCAAGGTCTGCCGCAGTCGAAGCGCTGTGCAGACGACCTGAAAGGATCCCGTCCTTGATAAGATAGGTTTTCTTGGCACGGCAGCCCTCGTCGTCAAACGGGACATAGCCGCTGCCTTCCTCGCAGCCCGTATCGTAAATATTCAAAAGATCACTGCCGACGCGGCTGCCGATCTTCCATTCGCGCTTCATGGTCTCGTCGCCGATCATGAAATCCGCTTCGCTTTTGTGGCCGAAGCTTTCGTGTGCGAACACGCCCGCCGTCACCGGAGAAAAAACGCAGGTGTAATCGCCGGGCTGCACCGGAACGGCATTTTCCGCATAGGCGATATCCGTCAGGATCTCCTGACGCAGGCCTTCTTTAGTGCCGCGCAGACGGTCAAACTCCGTTTCATAAAAGCGGCTGTTTCCGCGGTGGGGCATTTCGCCGCTGATGACCGTATACGAAAAATTCACGCTTGCGAACTGCTGATCGTATGCGACGTCGGTTCCAAGGCTGGAAACGATCTGTTTTTCCAGATGCTTGTCAGAATAGATCATATCGACGCCCTTTACATTTTCAAAGCCGGCAAAAACCTCCGCGTGGCTTTCCAGCAGCGCCAGCTTGTCGGCGTTCGGCACACTGCACACATTGCAGTCCTGATAGCGCAGCTCCCGCCCCTTGTTCACTTCCAGTGCCTTTACGACCGGATGCGACAGGATTTCCGGGTTCGGCGCTGCGATCTGCGCAAGCGCATCCAGTTCACTCTGGATCTTATCAAGATCCGTAATGGCGGAATAATACCAGCGTGCCCCGTCGAACACGCGGATCATGGCACCCTGTTCCGATTTTACTTTATTCTGCATCAGCTTGCCGTCGTCGATCCGGATCACAGTGGTATCGGTGCGTTCGACGCGCACATCGGCAAACAGATTTTCGGGAAAACGATACATAAGAACTCCCCTTTTCCTTTTGATGCCGCACATCGGTCTTATAAAGCACCGCAGTGCGGAAAAGCCCGCGGGCATGCCGCATGACTGTTGAAACAAAGCATAGCATAAAAGCACGCTTTGCGCAAGAATGCAAAAGGCGGAAACCCGTGCCGTGCAGCACAGGCTCCCGCCTTGTATGACAAAATCAATCGAGGAAATCGCGCAGTCTCTTGGAACGGCTCGGGTGACGCAGCTTGCGCAGCGCCTTGGCTTCGATCTGACGGATGCGTTCACGCGTGACGTTGAATTCCTTGCCCACTTCCTCCAGTGTGCGGGGACGTCCGTCCTCCAGCCCGAAACGCAGGCGCAGGACCTTTTCCTCACGCGGGGTCAGGCTTTTCAGCACATCCGAAAGCTGTTCTTTCAGCAGCGTGTGGCTTGCCGCCTCTGCCGGAACCGGCGTGTCGTCATCCGCGATGAAGTCGCCGAGGTGGCTGTCCTCCTCTTCACCGATCGGGGTTTCCAGGCTGACCGGCTCCTGCGCAACACGCATGATCTCGCGCACCTTGTCCACCGGCATGTCCAGCTCTGCGGCAATTTCGTCTGCCGTCGGTTCGTGGCCGTTGCTGTGCAGCAGCTGGCTCGAAACCTTCTTCACCTTATTGATCGTCTCGACCATATGCACCGGAATACGGATCGTGCGCGCCTGATCGGCAATGGCACGGGTGATGGCCTGACGGATCCACCACGTTGCATAGGTGGAGAACTTGAATCCCTTGGTGTGGTCGAACTTTTCAACTGCCTTGATCAGACCGAGGTTGCCCTCCTGGATCAGATCCAGGAACTGCATGCCGCGTCCGACATAGCGCTTTGCGATCGAAACGACCAGACGAAGGTTTGCTTCAGAAAGGCGCTTTTTCGCCTTTTCACCGTCCGGGCCGCCGGCCTGGATCTTCAGCGCCAGATCGATCTCTTCCTCCGGGCTCAAAAGCGGAACGCGTCCGATCTCCTTCAGGTAGACCTTGACGGGGTCGTCAATGTTGACGCCTTCGGCAGAAAGCGACGACTGCAGCTTATCAACATTGTCCTCGGTCAGCGTGAATTCCTCTGCATCCGGATCGGGCTCTTCGATGATTTCGATGTTGTTGGCGTCCAGCGATTCATACAGCTCGTCGACAAGGTCCACTTCAAAGCCGATTTTTTCAAGGGCATCGTTGATTTCCTTTGTCGTCAGTTTCTGATGATTGTGTTTGCCGTGCTCGATCAGATTGATGATGACGTTCTTCTTTTCTCCCATGTCTGTGTACTCTCCTGTTTCATAGCTGCGGTTTCCCGCAGCGATTCTTTGTATTCACGTTCCACGCATCCGCGCTATGTTTTTTTATCCTTTAAAGCCTGCAGATAATCCGCAAGCTCCGCCGCTGTTTTTTCGCCCGCCGTGCTGCTGACCGGGCGGCTGTTTTCCATGCGTTCCAGATACATTTCCACATCCTGTGTGCAAAGCCCGATATCGTAGTTCTGCGCCAGCACGCGGCTGATCAGGGACACCGTTTCTTCGGGCAGTTCGCCGCCCAGTGCCGAAAGGTCGGGGTATGTTCCCGCTGCGGCAAGCCGGCAGATCAAATCAAACGCCTTGCCAAGCCCTGCATCCAGAAAGTTTTCCCCTTTCACGCGCTGTGCCGCAAGCTTGATGTAATCGGGGTTTTTCAGCACCGCCGCCACAAGCTGCTGTTCGGCAAAGGCAACGCCGAGCGCCTTCTGCCCGCCCTGTGAATAGGGCACGCTGATGCGTCCGCCCATGCCTTCCTCCAGCAGCCTGCGCTCACGCTCTTTTTCCGCGCGCTTGTCTTTTGCGCGGATCGCCGCCGAAAGCTGATTGAGGATCGCCGGTTTTGCAACGTCTGTTTCCTCAGCAAGACGTCCGGCATATACGTCGCGTTCCGTGGGCGTAATGCGCCCCGCCAGAACGTCGATCGCATCCTTGATATATCCCACACGCCCGTCCGGCGTTGTGATATCGTATTTTTCCTTCGCGCGCAGAAGCTCGTACTCGATCGCATTGTTCGAGCCGTTCAAAAGCATTTCAAAGCGTTCCCGCCCGAATTTCTTAATAAATTCATCCGGGTCTTTCGCGTTCGGGATGTTCAGCACCGAAACCTTGATCGGGGATGCCGAAAGCAGCTCGATCGCGCGTCGCGTTGCTTTCTGCCCGGCTTCATCCGAATCATAGCACAGCACAACTTCGTTTGCATATTCCGAAAGCAGCTTCACCTGTTCGCCCGTCAGCGCCGTGCCGCAGCCCGCCACCGCCGTTGTGAAGCCCGCCTGATGCATCGAAATGGCATCCAGATTGCCCTCGCACAGAATATAGCGCTTTTCCTGCGATTTTTTTGCAAAATTAAGGGCAAACAGCGTGCGGCTTTTTTTATACACCAGCGTTTCAGGGCTGTTGACGTATTTGCCGCCGGGCTGCTCGGGGTCAAGCTTTCGCCCGCTGAACGCAATGACGTTTCCCCGCAGATCAAAAATCGGGATCATGCAGCGGTTGCGGAAGAAATCAAACGTATTTCCCTTCTGGCTGCGCTTGATGATGCCGGAAGCCAGCAGCTCATCCTCGGTATAGCCAAGCCCCATAAGGTGATCGCGCGTCGCGTGAAAGCTGTCCGGCGCGTACCCAAGCCCGAAGCGCTTAATCGTCGCATCGCTCAAGCCCCGCCCGCGCCAGTATGCGCGCCCGATGCGTCCTTCCTCGGAATTCAGGCTTTTGAAGTAAAAGCGCGCCGTGTCCTTGTTGATCGAAATGATGCGGCTGCGCAGCCGTCCGGTTTTGTCGTCCTCCTCCGGAAGGGGCATTCCCGCGCGTGCGGCAAGCAGCTTCACCGCTTCCACATAATCCACATTGTTTATTTTCTTGATGAATGTGATCACATCGCCGCCCGCGCCGCAGCCAAAGCAGTAAAACGACTGGGTTTCGGGATACACCACAAACGACGGTGTTTTTTCATTGTGAAACGGGCACAGCCCGGTGTGGGTGCGGCCGCGGTGCCGCAGCTGCACATAGCTTTGCACAACGTCCACAATATCGCTGCGCTGCACCAGTTCTTCGATGTATTCGTGCGGGATCATCCAAGCCGCCCCCTTTCTTGATCTATTCAAATTTATCGGATATTCCATTTCTGCGGCACAAACAGTGTTTCAAACATATGGGTCGCATATTCATCGCTCATGCCGGAAATATAATCCGTCACGGCGCGGTCCACACCTTCCTGCCACATGATATAAAGGAAAGACTGCGGCATGTGGGCGGGCTTTTCGTGAAAATAGCCGTACAGCTCGGTGATGAGCTTTTCCACCTTGTCCTCTTCCTTTTTTGCGGTTTTATCCACATAGACGGTGCTGTACATAAAATCGTGCAGTGCTTCATACGCCGCAAGATGCTCGGCATCCATGCCGATTTCCTGCGCGCCGTGCTCCACCACAGCCGTGATCAGCGAAGTGATGCGCTTGGATTTCGTATCGCCCAGTACGGAGCCGATCTCCCGCGGGATCTCGTCTGCACGCAGCACTCCGGCTGCAGCCGCATCCTCGATATCGTGGTTCATATAGGCGATGCGGTCGGCATAGCGGACGATCTTTCCCTCTGCTGTCTGCGCCCATTCGCCGCGCGTATGCGTCACGATGCCGTTGAGCACCTCCCAGGAAAGGTTCAGCCCTTTCCCCTCTTTTTCCAGACGGCTCACCACGCGCACGCTCTGTTCGTAATGGCGAAAGCCGCCCGGACAAAGCCCGTTGAGCGCGCGTTCCCCCGCATGGCCGAACGGCGTATGCCCAAGATCATGCGCAAGCGCGATCGCCTCTGTCAGATCCTCGTTGAGCCGCAGCGCCCGCGCGATCGTCCGCGCGATCTGGCTGACCTCCAGCGTGTGCGTCAGCCGCGTGCGGTAATGGTCGCCCTCCGGCGAAAGAAAGACCTGTGTTTTCTGCTTTAAGCGGCGGAACGCCTTGCAGTGGATCACACGGTCGCGGTCCCGCTGATAGCAGGTGCGCAGCGGGCAGGGTTCTTCGGGGCGTGCGCGCCCGCGGCTTTCGTCACTGAACGATGCATACGGCGAAAGCATCCTGTGTTCGATTTCTTCCGTTTGTTCGCGTATCGTCATGAAGCGCCCTCTTTTCTTTGCCGCGGCGTTCCGATGCCGGAAAAAAGCATCCGCGTTCGTGGATAAAAAAGTGCTGTCATATACACTATACGACATCTTCGGGCGTTTCCCTCTATTTTTTCCGGATTTTTTTAAAACGGTGCAAAATACGGGTCCGAAAAGGTAAGATCCGCCTTTCCCCGACACAATTCGCGCAATTTCAGCGCCAGTGCATCGCGTCCGGTTTCCAGCATCACAAACGGGATGCGCACCTTATCGGAAAATTCTGCCTCCTGCAGCTGTGCGCCGGATTCGGCAATCAGCTTGTTCGCCATTTCATAAAGCGGGTATTCGATGCACAGGCTGCCCTTTACGCACACCTGCACCGTCACCTGCTTTGCCGCAGCCAGCGCCGCCGCAGCAGCCGCCGTGTAGGCGCGCACCAGCCCGCCGGTTCCCAGCAGCGTGCCGCCGAAATAGCGCGTCGTCACAACAATACAGTCCACAAGCCCCGCGTGCTGGATCGCCTCCAGCGTGGGCAGACCCGATGTTTTGGCCGGTTCCCCGTCATCGGAATAGCGCATGCGCGCACCGTCGCGCAGCACATATGCATAGACATTGTGGTTTGCCGTGCGGTGCTCTGCGCGGATCCGGTTCAGAAAATCAAGCGCTTTTTCTTCCGTATCCACAAACGCCGCATGCGAAATGAATTCCGATTTCTTTTCCTCGATGCGCGCTGTCGAAACGCCCTGGATCGTTTTGTATGCCTCCACCGTGTGCCCTCCCTCTTATTTGCTGCAAATGACGTATCGGCATGGGCAAAACCGCTTTGCTTTGCACATTTCGGCACGTCATTTTGTTTTTGAATACAAAACAAAGGGCGGTTCATTCAAACCGCCCTTTGCAAGGAACTTATTACTCGCCCAGATTGAAACGCTTCTTGAAGCGATCAACACGTCCGCCGGTATCGACCAGCTTCTGCTTGCCCGTGTAGAACGGATGGCATTTGTTGCAAACTTCGACGTGGATTTCCTTCTTGGTGGAACGGGTGTGGATCACGTTGCCGCATGCGCAGGTGATCACAGCGTCCTCATACTTCGGATGGATGCCCTCTTTCATTAGTTTCACCTCTTTCTGGTTTATGACTTCAGGGAGCCCATGCTCAATACATGGCGCTCATCACAACCTTCATTTGGAGGCTACCAGCGTACACCATCCTGTGCGTACGGAGCAGCCATCGGAACGATTGCTCTAGTATTTTACCACGTTCTGCCCGCAAATGCAAGCTTTTTTTGCTTTTGCCGTTCTTATTTCAGCAGCGGCTCCACTGCGGCAGCAAGCTGCTTCTGCTGTGCTTCGGCTTCGGCAAGGTCTTTGCCCAATGTTGTAAAGTAGGTTTTGATCTTCGGCTCCGTGCCGGAAGGACGCACCACAACACTTGCGCCGCCTTCCAGCGCATAGATCAGCACGTTTGCCGCGGGCAGGTCGATCTTTTCCGTTTTGCCGGTTGCCGTATCCGTCTTTACGCCGGTTTTGTAATCGGATACCGACACGACCTTATACCCCGCAAAATCTGCCGGGGGATTATCACGCAGGCGGGACATGATGCCCGTCATCGTCTCCATGCCGGAAAGTCCCGGGAACTCATAGCTGTTCACCTTGTTGAGGTAACGGCCGTACTCCTGATAGATGCGCTCCAGCTCTTCCTTGATCGAAGAACCGATGCTGCGGTAATACGCCGCCATTTCGCAGATCAGCATCGAGCCGACCACGGCGTCCTTGTCGCGGACATAGCTGCCGGAAAGGTAGCCGTAGCTTTCCTCAAAGCCGAAGATGAAGCGCTCCACCTCGCCGTCGGCCTCAAGTCTTGCGATCTGGTCACCGATCCATTTGAAGCCCGTGAGCACGTTGCGGCATTCCACACCGTAATGCGCCGCAACCACGTCTGCCAGCGGCGTGGATACAATGGATTTCACGCACACCGGACGTTCGGGCATCGTGCCGTTTTCAATGCGGCCCTTGCAGATATAATCCAGCAGCAGCACGCCGACCTCGTTGCCGGAAAGCAGCTGATAGCTGCCGTCCTTGCAGCGCACGGCAATGCCCACGCGGTCGGCGTCCGGATCGGTCGCCAGCATCAGATCGGCGCCGTTCTTTTCTGCCAGAGCAAGGCCAAGCGCCAGTGCTTCGCGGATCTCGGGGTTGGGGTACGGGCAGGTGGGGAAATTGCCGTCCGGCTTTTCCTGTTCGGGCACGACGGTGATATCCGTGATGCCGATATCGTGCAGCACGCGCATCACAGGCACAAGGCCGGAACCGTTGAGCGGCGAATACACAAGCTTGAGCCCTGCGGTTTTGCACAGACCCGGACGCACGCTGCGCGCTTTGATGTTTTCATACAGTGCTTCGATCGTATCCTGTCCGATGTAGACGATCTTGCCCTGTGCCGCGGCTTCGTCGAAATCGCACAGACGGATATCCTTGAAGATATCAAGCGCCTGCATCTCGGCATACACGGCGTCCGCCGCTTCGCTCGTCATCTGGCAGCCGTCTGCGCCGTATGCCTTGTAGCCGTTGTATTTTGCGGGATTGTGGCTTGCCGTCACCATGATGCCTGCATCGCATTTCAAATGGCGCGTTGCAAAGCTCAGTGCGGGCACCGGCATCAGCTCGCGGTAAATGTGCACGCGGATGCCGTTTGCCGCCAGCACGCGCGCGGCTTCCCGCGCGAACACGTCGCTCTTGATGCGGCTGTCATAGGAAATCGCGACGCTTTTTTCGCCATCCCTGCGGTTCAGGTAATTGGCAAGCCCCTGTGTTGCCTTGCGCACGGTATAGATGTTCATGCGGTTGGTGCCGGCGCCCAGAACGCCGCGCAGACCGGCTGTGCCGAATTCCAGTTCGACCGCAAAGCGATCCTTGATTTCTGCGTCAATACCCTGAATGCTGATGAGTTCCGGCTTCAGATCCTTATCATCCAGCTCGGCGGCAAGCCACCGTTCATATTCCTGCTGATACATGGATAAGACCCCCCTGTATTCTTTTGCATACATCGTTGATGTGCAATGTTATCGTTATCTTTATAATAAGCCCTGTACAGATTCCTGTCAATTCACACTTGTGGAAAAAGATGTTACAGGCTATACTAAAATCAACATCTTTCGTTTAAAAATTTTCCCTTTTTCCAAAATCCCGCAGAGAGGAACATCATCTTACAATGTTTGCAAGGATCAACAGTCTGGGCGTTTTTGCCCTGAACGGCTTCGGCGTCACGGTGGAAGCCGACATCAGCGGCGGCCTTCCGCAGTTTGCGATCGTGGGTCTGCCGGATAACGCCGTGCGCGAATCGACCGACCGCGTGCGCAGTGCGCTGAAAAATCTTTCCTTCACATGGCCGGTCAGCCGCATCACGATCAACCTCGCACCCGCCGATATCCGCAAAACCGGCCCGGTGTATGACCTGCCCGTTCTGCTTGCGGTGCTGTGCGCGTCCGGCCAGCTTGCGCTGCCGGCGGCTGATACCGCATTTATCGGCGAACTTTCGCTCGACGGCAGCGTGCGCGGGGTTTCCGGCGTTCTGCCCATGGCGCTTGCCGCGGCGGAAAACGGCATCCGCCACCTGTTCGTTCCGGCAGAAAACGCGCAGGAGGCCGCCGCCGTGGAGGAAATCTCCGTGTATCCGGTGCATACGGCGCTGGACGCTGTGCGTCATCTGCGCGGCGAAGAACCGATCACCCCTTTGCAGAGCACGGAATTTGTACCGTGCGGCGTTGAGGACGTGCCCGATTTTTCCGATGTGCGCGGGCAGTACGAAGCGCGCCGTGCCATGGAGATTGCCGCAGCGGGCGGGCACAATGTCCTTCTGATCGGTGCGCCCGGCACCGGCAAATCCATGCTGGCACGCCGCATGCCGGGGATCCTTCCGCCGCTTTCGCGTGAGGAGGCGATCGAAACCACCAAGGTCTATTCGGTCGCGTCGCTTGCCGCGCACGATGCCGGGCTGATCCGCACGCGCCCGTTCCGCGCCCCGCATCATTCCGTCAGTGCCGCCGGACTGATCGGCGGCGGCAGCATCCCGCGCCCCGGCGAAGTGAGCCTTGCGCACAACGGCGTGCTGTTTCTGGACGAACTGCCGGAATTTCACCGCGATGCACTCGAGATCCTGCGCCAGCCACTGGAGGACGGCGCGGTGACGGTCAGCCGCGTATCCGGCAACGCATCCTTCCCGTGCCGTATCATGCTTGTCGCCGCCATGAACCCCTGCCCGTGCGGGTATTTCGGTCATCCCACGCGCGAATGCACCTGCACGCCCTATGCCATAGAGCGGTATCTGCAGCGCATTTCCGGCCCGCTGCTTGACCGCATCGACCTTCATGTGGAGGTCGCCCCCGTGGAATACGCCGATCTTTCCGGCGATGCGGACGGCGAATGCAGCGCCGATATCCGCAAGCGCGTCCTTGCCGCACGCGCCGTGCAGCAGCATCGCTACGAAGGCACCGGCATCCGCTGCAACGCGCAGCTTCCCAGTGCCATGATGCGCCGTGTGTGCCGCCTTGCGCCCGATGCCGACCGCATCCTGCGTTCCGCCTTTGAACGCATGTCGCTTTCCGCGCGCGCGTATGATAGGATTCTGAAAGTCAGCCGCACGATCGCAGACCTTGACGGCAGCGAGCGCATCGAAGCGCAGCACGTCAGCGAAGCGGTGCAGTACCGCAACCTTGACCGCAAATACTGGTATGATAAATAACGCTCGGTGCAGCCGCACGATGCGGCCGCCGAATATAAAAAACGTGAGGCAGATCATTCTCTGCCTCACGTTTTTTGATGCTTTCACCGGCCTGATTCCGCTTTGCCTGCGCGGATCCTTCCGGTTTTTTCTGCCGTTTTCTGCAAAACGGATCATTTCTGTTCTTCTGCCACGATCATCGTCTGCGTCTGCACCTGATAACACAAGAGCAGCCGTGCACCCGGCTTTTCTTCATCCGTCAGCATAAATGCCTTGTATTCAAGGCTCCAGTCCGGACGGTTCTGTTCGATGAAAGCCGCGTCCTCTGCGCTCGTCTTTTCATCGGCAAGCTGTGCGTCGATCACTGCATCAAACGCCGTTTTTACGGTTTCGTCCGGCACTTCCCACTTGGCAAGGATATCGGAAATTTCCTTTTCAAAGTGCAGCTTTGCGAAATTGTAGCCCTTGCCGTCCGCGATGTGCTCCACCGATTCCTTGGTAAAGCCCGCGGGCAGCGCTGCGCCCCAGCGCTCCACGATGCCCTCGCTCAGCGGATCGTCGCTGATCTTCACCTTGGCACGTCCCAGACTGAACAGGATAAACGGGATCAGCAGCATAATAACGATCGTAACCAAAATACGGGAATTGAACCCTTTCATTCTTCTTCTCCCTCATTTTCCTTTTGCCCGTTTGCAGCACCTGTCCCGCCGAATGCAAAACGGAATGTGTCATTTTTCTGCAGCTTCAGGTGGAACGGCGCATGCGGCTTTGCGCCCCATGTGTTGTCACCGCCGATGCCCAGCTGTCCCTTTGCGCACCGCACCACCGTTTTCACCTGCGGGGGCAGTTCATACTGATGCTTTGCATTTTCGATTTCATGCGGGGTATAGCTCAGTGCGCTCAGCATGATCTCCTCGCCGGAAATGCAAAGGCCGAATCCCGTTTCATCGGTGACGGTCGCCGCGCATACGCCGGTGCGTGCACCGCTTTCCTGCGGGGTGAAATACGGCTGCAGCGCCGTCTGCGCGTCAAAGCAGAACGTGCCGCGGTGTGTGCTCTGCGTGAAATCGGAATAGCTTTCGCCCGGGCCAAGACCGTAGTACGTCACGCGATGATATTCTGCCGGCATCGTCAGCATCAGCCCGAATTCCGGCACGCTTTCCACGGTTTTGCCCTTCCATTTCAGCGTCGCCTGTACGCGCCCGTCGCCGGTCACGACATAATGCACATTGGTGTGTGTACCGTCCGCAAGCGTATAACGGGCACGGATGTGCACCTTTTCGCCGTCCTTTTCTGCCCGTGCGTCCCGCAGGCGTGCATAAAGCCCCGCCGTCTTGAACGCAAGATGATCGCGCTCCATATCGCACGCGGTATCATTGTCCGTCGGTGCGCGCCAGAAGTTCAGCTCGATCGGACGCTGCAGAAGCTCGGTTCCCTTCCACTTGTAGGAAATGATCGAACCGCCGCGCGCTCTTTTCGCAAACAGCAGGCTGAAATCCCGGCCGGAAACGCCGATGTTCTGGTCGCCCTCCACCAGTTCGACCGGCAGGGTGCATTCCGCCTTTTCCGCTTTGCGCGATACATAATACTGCCCGAATGCCACGCAATGGCCTTTTTCCCCCCATGCGGTATCCTCGCGCAGGCACAGCGATGCATTCACCGTGTATTCGCCCGGTGTCTGCGGCACGGCAAGCGGCAGATTCAGCCGCACGGTTTCGCCCGGTTCTGCCAGAACGACGCACTCGCTTGTTTTGATGCAGCTGCCGTTGCGCTGCTGCTCGATCTTGAGCACATACTCCGATGCATTCGTGAACAGCGTTTTATTCTTCAGCGTCACACCCGATTCATCGGGGAACAGATCGAAATCCTGATAACACGCTTTCGCTTCTGCCAGCTTCGGTGTCGGCGTGCGGTCGGCAAGCAGCAGGCCGTTGCCTACAAATTCAAGGTCGCTGGGGCGGTCGCCGAAATCGCCGCCGTAGGCAAAATACCGTTCGCCCCTGCAGTTGGTCGTTTCGATGCCCTGATCCACAAAATCCCAGATAAAACCGCCCTGATAGGCGCGGATCTCATCCGTCATGCGGGTATATGCTTTCATATCGCCGCAGGAAGTACCCATGGCGTGCATGTATTCGCACAGGATGAACGGCTTTTCGGGGTGCAGCATGATAAATTCCGCCACCTGCGCCGCCGGGGTGTACATCTGGCTTTCCATGTCGCTTGTCATCGGACGGCGGCGGTCATTGAAAATGCCCTCGTAATGCACAAGCCTTGTCGGGTCTGCTTCATGGAAGAATCGGCTCATCTCATAGATATCATCGCCGCCGAAGCTTTCGTTGCCGCAGCTCCAGATCAGGATGCTCGGATGATTCTTGTCGCGCTGCAGCATGCTGTTTGCGCGGTCCAGCACAGCCGGGAGCCATTCAGGGCGGTCGCCCGGGATCGCACAGGCGATCATTTCCTCCCGCGTGGGCTTCGCCCATGTCCCGTGCGTTTCCAGATTCGTCTCGTCGATCACATAGATGCCGTATTCATCGCACAGATCGTACCATTCCGTGCGGTTGGGGTAATGGCTCGTGCGCACCGCATTGATGTTGTTCTGCTTCATCGTGCGGATATCCTGTTCCATTTCCTCAAGCGAAACGCTTCTGCCCGAACGGCAGCTCCATTCGTGGCGGTTCACGCCCTTGAATACGATGCGGCTGCCGTTGAGCTTCATCACGCCGTCGGAAAGCTCGAACCGGCGGAAGCCCGCTTTGCCGCACACGGTTTCCAGCAGCGTCCCGTGTTCATCCCACAGCGTCAGCTCGTACGGATACCGTTCCGGTGCTTCGGCGCTCCAAAGGCGCGGCTGCTCCACCGGGATTTCCAGCACCACGCTCGCGCCCTCAATGGGCTGCGATACGCTTTTGCCGTCGGCGTCCAGCGTGATGCTGCCGCTCTGCCGTCCGCCCACTGTGATTTCTGCGCGCAGTGTTCCGGCGGAAAAATCATCGGAAAGCTCCGGCTCCATGTGGATATCGTCAAAATGCGTCTCCCGCTTTTCAAAGAGCGCGACGCTTCTGAAAATGCCGGACATCCGCCAGAAATCCTGATCCTCCAGCCAGCTTGCCGAAGAATAGCGGTATACACGCACTGCCAGCGTATTGGGGCGCTCGCGGTACACCGCCTGCGTCAGATCGAATTCCGCCGGGGTGAAGCTGTCCTCGCTGTATCCGACAAATTCGCCGTTGCACCACAGCGCAAACGCCGTTTCCACGCCGTCAAACCGGATGCACACGCTGTTGTGCCAGCCTTCCGGCACGGTGAACTGCCGCACATAGCAGCCGACCGGCGCAAATTTCTGCGGAAACTGCGGCGGGGTCAGCGCTTCCACACCGTCCCACGGGTACTGCACGTTGACATACTGCGGACGGCCGTATTTACCGTCCCCCTGCATCTGGATATAACCCGGCACGGCGATATCGTCCCAGCCGGAAACATCATATCCTTCTTTATAAAACTCCTCAGGCGCCTGTTCCGGCGTCTTTGCGTAACAAAATTTCCATGTGCCGTCCAGCGTTTTTTCCAGCGCGCTGCCTTCGGCGTCCAGCACGGTAAATGATGCGTGCGCCGGCAGACGGTTCACCGCAAACACGCGCGGGTCCTTCAGAAATTCCGGATCAAATTTCACAGCTTGTCCTCCTTTTGGTTTCCGCCTTTCAATGCAGCGGATTTTAAAATAACCATTACAATAATATCCTTTTCCGCTGCGGCTGGCAATGCCTGCCCACGAATTTTCATTGTTTTTTGCAAAGCTCTTTTTTCACCGCCGAAGTACAATTTTGCAGGATCGAAAAAAAATTCAAAAAAAGGCTTGACGAAAGCCCGAAGGCATGGTATTATAGCATCAGTTAGTTAAAGCTAACTGATGACAGCGCCTTTTCAATGCAGTTTGTTGCCGCACTCTGCACAGACAAAAAGGCCTTCATTTTAGCTTGTGCTCCGAACCGCAAACATCGGAGTACGGCATAACAAGGCGCGTTTTTCTTTCAAAGTTCCATGTTGATGCGCGTCCTGTATTTTTCCATCCTTATTCTTCTTTTGTGGTGTTAGCTCAAAACGCAGCAAAAAAGCCGCCCCTGCCGGGACGGCTTTTTTGTTTTGCATTTCAGCGTTCAGCAAGCGGCTTGTAGGGGGTTTCCGGCTTGACGCTCTTGTAGCTCGGGCGGATGATCTTGCCCGCGTTGACAAGCTCTTCAATGCGGTGCGCGCTCCAGCCTGCAATACGGCTGACAGCAAAGATCGGCGTGTACAGTTCCAGCGGCAGATCCAGCATGCTGTATACAAACCCGCTGTAAAAGTCGATATTGGGCGAAACGCCTTTATAGATCTTGCGTTCCTGTGCAATGATCTTCGGCGCATAATCCGCCACCTTGGCATACAGCTCATATTCTTCGTGGCGCCCTTTTTCTTCGGCCAGCATTTCCACAAAGTTTTTGAACACATTGGCGCGCGGGTCGCTCAAAGAATAGACCGCGTGTCCCATGCCGTAGATCAGGCCGGCCTTGTCAAAGGCCTCCTTGTGCAGCAGCGCACGCAGATAAGCCTGGATCGCTTCGTCGTCGTGCCAGTCTGGCAGCTTTTCTTTCATGTCCTCAAACATCTGCATGACCTTGATGTTTGCGCCGCCGTGCTTGGGGCCTTTCAGGCTTGCCAGGGAAGCCGCAACCGCGGAATAGGTATCCGTGCCGGAAGATGTCACGACATGCATCGTGAAGGTGGAGTTGTTGCCGCCGCCGTGTTCGGCATGCAGCACCAGCGCAAGATCCAGGATGCGCGCTTCCAGCTCGGTATATTTGCCGTCCGGACGAAGGATGTGCAGCAGATTTTCTGCCGTGGAAAGCTCGGGGATCGGATTGTGGATGATCAGGCTCTGGTCGAGTACATAATGGCTGTATGCCTGATATCCGTAGACCGAAAGCATCGGGAACAGTGCAATCAGCTGCAGACACTGGCGCAGCACATTTTCAATGCTGTTATCCGTGGCGCGCGCATCATAGCTGTATAATGTAAGCACGCTGCGCGCAAGTGTATTCATCATATCCGCGTTCGGTGCTTTCAGGATAACGTCGCGCACAAAGTTTGTGGGCAGAGAACGATACCGTGCCAGCAGCGCCGTGAACTCGGAAAGTTCCTTGCGGTTGGGCAGTGAACCGAACAAAAGCAGATAAACCGTTTCCTCGAAGCCATAGCGTTTTTCACGGACGAAGCCTTTGACGATCTCCTCCACGTCCACGCCGCGGTAGAACAGCTTGCCTTCGCACGGCATCTTCTTGCCGTCAACCGTTTTGCTGGAACGGATCTCACTGATTTCCGTAAGACCCGTCAGCACGCCGTTTCCGTTCAAATCGCGCAGTCCGCGGTTTACTGCATATTTGGTATACAGCTCCGGATCGATCTGATTATCGGAAATGCAGCGTTTTGTCAGCTCCATGATTTCCGGTGTGATTTCAGAATAATCAATTGTCTTGTCGATTGGCATACAGTATCTCTCCTTCCCTTTATACACCCTGCTCTATTCAAGTGCTGTATGTATTTTATCCATTGTATCACATCTGTTTCCCGTATTTGTGAACATTTTATCAAAAAGTTTCAAACAATCCCGATAATTAAATGCACTTTGCCGCCGCACCGCTGCATTGCCGCGCTTTGGGTGCGGCCCGTTTCCGGCACAAAACAAAAAGCGGAACAGCTTTCGCTGTTCCGCTTGCAGATTGCCGGGAAAAAAACTTATTTCACTTCGGTAACGACAACTGCCTTCAGGGGCAGATCGCTGAGCATGACATCCTTGCCGTTTTCATCAACGTTCTTCAGGATGCTGCTGCTGATGCCGTCGGTATCGTTCTGCATTGCTGCGAACAGAGTATCGTAATCAGCCTTTGTGAACTTGTCAAACTTTGCAGTATCCATTGCCAGAGAAACGCCGTTGTTTGCAGCGTCGAACACAAGGTTCTGGCCGCCGGGGAAGCTGTTGTCATAAACAGCCTTCAGCATATCGTAAACCGATACGCCCAGGCCCTTCAGAGCAGAGGTGATAACGGTATCCGATTCAACAGACTGGTCAACGTCAACGCCGATGACCTTAGCGCCGACTGCTTCAGCAGCTGCCATAACAGAGTTGCCGACAGCGCCGCCTGCAGCGAAGATCACTTCGGTGCCGTTGTTGTACCATGCAGCTGCCTGGTTCTGTGCTTCCGGGGTTGCATCAAAGCCGCCGGTGTAGTTGTAGACGATTTCGATGCTGCCGTCTGCCATGCCCAGTTCCTGTGCTGCATATTCAGCGCCCTGAACAAAGCCGTAGCCGTATTTCACAACAGCCGGAACAGCCATGCCGCCCATGAAGCCCAGCTTCGTCATGCCTTCCTTAACAGCGGCATAACCGGCAAGGAAGCCAACCTGATCTTCCGCAAACGTGATGCCTACGGTGTTATCAGCGGTTTTGAATTCCTTGTATTCTGCATCGTGGGGGTTGCCGTCGATCAGGATGAACTTAACGTCCGGGTGCTGATCCTGTGCGATAAAGACAGGCTCTTCAAACAGGTAGCCCGGTGTTACAACGACCTTTGCGCCGTTCTGGATCGCCTGATCGATAGATTCAAGGTAAGCAGTGGTGCTCTTTTCGGTCGGCTGATAGTACTGATGACCGATGTCGTGCTCTTCTGCGTATTTTACAAGTCCTTCCCATGCACCCTGGTTGAACGACTTATCATCGATCGTACCGATATCGGTAATCAGTGCAAGTTCAGGATTGCTGCTGCCTGCGCCGCAGCCTGCAAACAGTGTCAGTGCAAGCATTGCTGCCATAGCCAGTGCAAGAATTTTCTTCATGATAATTCTCCTTTTTGTTTTGTTCCTTGCGGAACCGGTTTGTTCTGTACTTCCGCGGTGTCTGCGGCAGTACATTCCGGGTGTCTGCAGGGGATTCCGCAGACGTTCCTATGATAGTATACAAAAAAAGAATCTTTTTTTCAAGTATATTCCGTATTTTTATCGAACCATAACGGCTGCGGCGCGTGCTTTACAGCACTTTTTCCGGCCCGAAGCCCAGCGGAAGAAGCTCCCCGAGCGTCATTTCCCGAAAATCGGTTTCGCTTTTTGCCATGATGACAAGCAGGTCTTTCCCGCCGAATTCGTACAGCATCTGCCGGCATACGCCGCACGGGGACGTCACCAGCGTATCGTCCGGCCCGTGTGCCTTTGCGCCGACGATCGCCACCGCCGCAAATTCGTGCACGCCCTCGCTCACCGCTTTGAACAGCGCCGTGCGTTCCGCACAGTTCGTGGGCGAAAACGTCGCACATTCAATGTTGCAGCCCGTGTATACGGTTCCGTTTTTTGCAAGCAGCGCCGCCCCCACCTTGAAGCCCGAATACGGGGCATATGCATGCTCCCGCGCTGCAAATGCAGCGCGGATCAGTGCGGCACGGTCGATTGTATCGTTCATTTTTATTACTCCAGTACGCTGCCCAGCGCGATTTCCATCATGTTGGTAAAGCTCGTCTGGCGCTGTTCGGCCGTGGTTTCCTCATGCGAGACAAAGCTGTCGGAAATCGTCAGCAGGCAGGCGGCATTCTTTCCCGTCACCTTTGCGTTGTGGAACAGTGCAAAGCTTTCCATTTCCACGGCAAGGCAGCCCTTTTCATCGCGCAGCTTTTCCCAGTAATCCGGCGTTGTGCTGCGGTAAAACACGTCGCTGGAATGAATGTTGCCCTCGATCATCTTCATGCCCAGCTTTTCCGCGCTTGCACGCAGACGCCGATTCAGCCGGTCGGAAGGATAGGTCATGCTGCCGTCGTACCCGTTCTGGGTTTTGGCATAGCTGCTTTCGCTGTATGCGCCCGCTGCAAGGACCACATCGAACACCTTGGCCTGCTCGCTGTAAGAGCCTGCCGAGCCGATGCGGATGATGTTTTCCACATCATACTGCGTGAACAGCTCCCACGAATAAATGCCAATGGACGGCATGCCCATGCCGCTGCCCATGACGGACACCGGCGCGCCCTTGTATGTGCCCGTGTAGCCCAGCATGCCGCGCACCGAAGTGACGAGTCTGGGGTTTTCCAGAAATGTCTCGGCAATAAATTTTGCGCGCAGCGGATCGCCGGGCATCAGGACGGTTTTTGCAAAATCACCTTTTGCAGCTGCATTGTGCGGTGTAGACATAAGTTCATTCTCCTTTATCGTTCAATATTTTTTCAAAACGATCCGCTCTGCTTATTCCAGATAGCGTGCACGGACCTGTTCCAGTTCGGTTTTCCCGATGCCGTATTCGGCTTCGAGATAGTCCTCATAAGAAGGATAGCGCTGTGCGATCGCGTCCAGTGCGCTCTGCAGGCTTTCGGCGCGCACGCCGGAAGCGATTTTCGCCGTCTGCATCGCAAGCTCGTGCGGATGTCCCGCCGATTCGATCAGGCGGCACACATTCTGCAGCCCGGTGCGGCGGCATTCGTTCGTGCGCAGATAGTCAGCCATGACGTCCTCGTCCGATACGCCCAGCATTTTCAGGATCAGCGCCGCCGCGACGCCGGTGCGATCCTTGCCCGCTGTGCAGTGGAACAGCAGCGGCACCTCGTCCGCGCGGATCGCGTCGAACATCTGCCGGTACGCTTTGCTGCCGAACGGCATGCGCGCGTATCCTTCGTGCACATCCTGCACCATGCGGCGCAGTCCTTCTTCGGTGCGGATCATCTCCTCCAGATCAAAATCGACCTCCGCGCCGTTTTCGTCGATCAGCGCGCTGACGGGGATATTTTCCACACCTTCAAACGCGGGGTCGGGTGCGGCAGTGCGTTCAACAGCCGAACGGAAATCAAACGCCTTGCGGATGCCCAGCGCACAAAAGCGTTCCACATCGGCCGGTGTGCGGATATTTGCCAGCGCGGGCGAACGGTAAAAGACGCCCCGGCGCACATGTCTGCCGCCGAACCCCTCGTATCCGCCCAGCTCACGGAAATTTTCACACGCTTCAAACGGCAGCGGTTCGCCGGTTTTTTCGGTTTGCATCGGGCTTTTCTCTCCTTTCCCTTTATGCCTGTTCTTTGATCGTGCCGTCCGCATAGGCGGCCAGCAGCTTTTTCAGATCCCCGATCCGGTCGCGCAGCCTTGCGCCCTCGTCCGTATCCTCCACATAGATGCGCTTGCCGCTCGGCTCGAACACATCCTTTGTTGAAAGGATATCCAGATTTTCGGCGATCGCCTTCTGGGTGCTTTCAAACGGTTCATGGCTGCGCAGCGAAAGCCCGCGGGAGGACGAAACCAGCGTATAGCCCGCAATCCCGGTGCGCTGATGATACGCCTTGCAGAAGCCGCCGTCGATCACGATAAGCTTCCCGCCCGCTTTGACGGGCTGTTCCCCGTTGGATGCGCGCACGGGCACATGCCCGTTGATGATGTGGCTCGTCTCGAAATCCAGCCCGAATTCCTCAAAGATCCGCCGCACGGTATCCAGTGCAACGCTTTCATCCTCGTTTTCAATGTAAAGATAATACGGATTCTTCGTCTCCGAAAATTCGCCGTCTACAAACAGGTGTTCAAACGACGCCATGCAGTCGCGCCCGAAAATCGGCGATTTTGGGCCGCACCACAGATAATACAGAAAATCCTGTCCGCGGCGGTGCGCCTCGCTTTCACGCGGGGCAAAATATCCCTGCCGCGCAAGGCGCTCGCACTGATCCATCCACGCGCGCCCGGAATAGGTTTTGCCGCCGTATTCCACCTTGGCAAAGTCTCCGTTTTCGTCCAGCGGAACCGCACCGTGAAACAGCAGGTTGTTGTTTTCGATGTGATATACGCTGCCCTTTGCGTACAAAAAGCGAACGTGGCGCGCAAGCTTTTCGCTCTGCACAAAGCTTTGGCAAAGCCTGTCCAGCACTTCGTGCTCGTCTGCCGTCAGCTCGGCCGGGTGCTGCGGATCGACCGTCGGGAAATCGCAGTCTTTCATATGATATTCCGTCCCATTGATCACTATGGTCTGACGGACGAAATCCACTTTTTCCAGCAGCGCGCGGTCATTCATCTGAAATTCCGGGTTGCGGTGGATCAGCCTGCATTCCAGCTTGAACAGCATCACGGCGATTGCCTTATGCATGCGTGCGGTGCGCATCAGGTCTGCCGGCGAATAATCCCCCGCTTCCGTCAGCTTCGGCATAAAGCCGGATACATCGGTATCCTTGTAAACCACCTCGGCAAACTGGGAAAGCGGGCGCAGGCTGATGCCGTAGCCGTCCTCGATCGTCTCGGCATTATTGTAGCTGAGCGTGACGTGGATGACGCTTGCCACGCATGCGGCGCTGCCCGCTGCCGCGCCCATCCACTGGACGTCGTGGTTTCCCCACTGGATATCCACCGAATGATGCGCCATAAGCTCATCCAGAATAATATCAGGACGCGGGCCGCGGTCGAAAATATCGCCCACGATGTGCAGCCGGTACACCGCCAGCTTTTGAATCAGCTGCGCGAGTGCGATAATGAAATCGTCCGCACGGCCGATATCTATAATAGAATCCAGGATGCGCCCGTAATAAAAGCCCTTGTCGTGATCCTCGTAATGGGCGTGCAGCAGCTCATCCATAATATAGGCAAAGCCCTGCGGCAGACGCTTGCGCACAAAGCTGCGCGTGTATTTTGAGGACATCATCCGGCACACGCTGATCAGCCGGTACAGCACCTGCCGGTACCAGTCATCCAGATCCTCCTGCCGCGGTTTCAGCTGCGCCAGCTTCTGCACGGGATAGTAGATCAGCGTTGCAAGCTCCGCGCGTTCACTGCGCGTCATTTCGTTGGCAAGAACGCGATCCACCTTTTCGCGGATGACGCCGGACGCATTGCCCAGAATGTGGGTGAACGCATCCGATTCGCCGTGAAGGTCGCTCATAAAATGCTCGGTCGGTTTGGGAAGCCGTAAGATTGCCTGCAGGTTGATGATCTCGCTGGACGCCGCCGCGACCGTGGGATATTCCTTCGCCAGCTGCAGCAGGAATTTTTCCTCTGCGGTGCTTGCTGTTTTTTGCATCATGTGCCCCCTTACGCATCTTTTTAGGATTATTGTACCACAAATGCGGAAAATGTGATACACTATTAGCAGACAAATAAAGAAAGGAACGGTGAAGGTATGGAAATACCCGTTCACTGTACCCTGTGCCCGCGCCGGTGCGGCGCCGACCGCACGCGCACACAGGGGTTCTGTAAAGGCGGCA
Organism: Ruthenibacterium sp.; assembly: GCA_020025235.1. Lineage (GTDB taxonomy): Bacteria > Bacillota > Clostridia > Oscillospirales > Ruminococcaceae > Ruthenibacterium. The sequence goes on along the minus strand of JAHHSL010000009.1, from coordinate 24,396 downwards.
GCCGCGTCAAAATCGCACGCGCGGCGCTCCATTTCTGGGAGGAACCGTGCATTTCCGGCACGCGCGGCAGCGGCACCGTCTTTTTTTCGGGCTGTCCGCTTCAGTGCTGCTACTGCCAGAATTTCAGCATCAGCGCCGAAAACTTCGGCCGGGAGGTCTCCGTTTCCCGCCTTGCGGAAATTTTTCTTTCGCTGCAGCAGCAGGGCGCACACAATATCAACCTTGTCACGGCGGGACATTACCGCCCGTGGGTGTGCGAAGCGCTGGATCTTGCCAAGCCCTCGCTGCACATCCCCGTGGTGTACAATACCGGCGGGTATGAAACGGCCGAAGCCGTGGCGGCGCTGCGCGATTATGTCGATATCTGGCTTGCCGATATCAAATATGTTTCCCCCGCGCTTTCGCAGGAATATTCTGCCGCAGCGGATTACTTCGATGTGACGTCGAAGGCCGTGCGCGCCATGATCGAACAGACCGGCGCTCCCGTTCTGGATGCAGACGGCATCCTGCAGCGCGGCGTCATCCTGCGGCACATGGTGCTGCCGGGTGCGGGCGCGGATACCCGCAGGGTGCTTGAATTTATGGCGCAGGAGCTGCCTGCGGGCAGCTTTCTTATCAGCCTGATGAGCCAGTACACCCCGTTTTACAAGGCGGCGGAACATCGGCAGCTGAGCAGGCGCATTTCCACATATGAATACCGCAAGGCGGTCGATTACGCAATCGACCTTGGCCTGACGGTTGGTTTTATGCAGGAAAAAAGCAGTGCAAAGGAGGAATACACCCCCGCGTTCGATTTACAGGGCGTGTGAGGGCAGCTTTATGGAAAATCTGGAACAGTTGAACGTTTACTTTGAAAAGAATTTCTGGTGTGTTCAGGGCGATCATCCTGCACAGCCGCTTGCCGCCGGCGTGAATTTCACAGTCGGGAAAAACCGGTGCTGCATTCCCGCGTTTTATCTTTCGGATGAAGGTCTTTCGGCGGATATCCTGGTGTTCTTCGAGCCGGAGCCCATACGGCAGTTTCTGGATAAGTATTCCGGCTGCATGGATCATCCGACGCCGATCGAGGAATGGCTGATCGAAGCCGAGCATCCGATCCCCAAGATCGACTTCACCATACGTCTTGCAAACGGAAAGCCCATGGGCGGCGAGCGTACGCTCAGCGGATTCACACATATTCCGTTCCTGCCGGAAAATCAGGCAGAACCGGCGCTTGACGCCGTGCTCAAAGCCTATTCTCCGTTTTACATGCCGGATGAATGCTGGGAGTGCATCCGCATCCATGTGCCTTGGGGCAGCGGCCGTCCGGAACGTCTTTCCAGCGTTTCGCTGGAGGCCACAGTCAGCCCGGATCCGCTTGCGGTCAACTGCCCGTTCACACTGGACGAAACCACCGCCTTGCAGTGTGCGGTGCCGTTCTGTCATCCCGCCACCGGGCAGGAACACACGCTGTACGTCAACGAGTTTGAATTTCTGCACCGCGGCCCGACGCCGCGCCTGCCGCACCTGCCGGAATGCTGGATCCCCGCATTTGCCTATGAGGTCGTTCCCCCGCTTGCGGATGATGAATCGCTGGAGCTTCTGGAAACCGATTTTTCCGATATCACAAGCGACGGCCCCGCGGCAGCTTCCGCCGTTTCGTTTGCCGATAACGGCCTGCCGGGCGTGCACGGTGAAAAGCTGCACCCCGCCAACGGCTGGATGCGCAGCACAAGGGGCGGGCCGGTGCATATGTCAATCCTCGGCATCCGTTCCAACCGCGGCAGCTCGATGCGGTATACCTTCGAGCTGTAAACATCAGCATTTTCCAAACCCGATTTACAACAAACGGAGCGTATCCGCAGATACGCTCCGTTTTCTTTTTCGTTCTCCGAATGAACTGTTCTGTGCGCCGTGCAGGTTTTTCCAAAGACGCCGAATGCATCAGAAGTACATATAGACCTGACAGGGGATCATGCCGTTGTACAGCTTGCGGCGGCGTTTTGCCTTTTTGCCGAAGTTCTTTTCAAAATCGCCGTCTGCCGTAATGATATACGCGCCGCGCACGGGGTTTTCTTCAAGGCGTGCGCCGAGTGTGCGTTCCAGTGCTGCGGCCTGTGCCAGATCGCCCAGACGTTCGCCGTAGGGCGGGTTTGTGAACACCATTGCGCCCGGTGCAGGGGAAAAGTCCTTCACATCCGCCGTAAAGAATTTGCAGTATTTATCAACGCCTGCAAGCTTTGCGTTCGCCGTTGCAAGCGAAACTGCCGCGGGATCGATATCAAAGCCGACGCCCTGAAATTCGATGCCGCGCCGGATTTCGGAAAGCGCCTTTTCGCGCTGCTGCGCCCATACCTTTTGGGGCAGGAAGTCGTAATGCTCTGCAATAAAGTGGCGGCGCATGCCCGGCGCCATGTTCATGGCCTTCATCGCGGCTTCGATCATCAGCGTGCCGCTGCCGCAGAACGGGTCCAGCGCAAGCGTATCGGGATAAATGCGCCCCAGATCAATGATCGCGGCGGCAAGCGTCTCTTTGATCGGCGCAAGCGTGCTGTTGCGGCGGTATCCGCGCTTATGCAGGCCATCGCCGGAAGTATCCAGCATCACTTCAACCACATCCTTGCGGATCGAAAAGCGGATTTTATAAAGCTGCCCGTCCTCCGGCAGGACCTGCACCTTGTGGCCGCGCTTGAGCCGTTCGACGATTGCCTTTTTCACGATACTCTGGCAGGCCGGCACACTGGAAAGCGTGCTGGAAAGGCTGCTGCCCTTGACCGGAAATTCCGCATTTGCAGGCAGAAGCTCTTCCCACGGAATAGACGCAACGCCGTCAAACAGTTCGTCAAAGGTTTTCGCACGGTAGGTTTTCAGCAGGATCAGCACACGCTCGGCACAGCGGCTCCACAAATTTGCCGCCGCGATGATGTCGGCGTCGCCGCGAAAAGCAATGCGTCCGTCCGTAACGGTGACATCCTCTGCACCGATGCGTTTGAAATCGAATGCCGCGGCACTCTCCGTGCCGAAGTAACAGGGGGCGATCAGATCATATTTCAAGTTCAATTCCTCTTTTATCATAAATTTACAGCCGGATATAGTATACCATAATGCAAAGCACCTCACAAGACGCGCCTTGCACTCCGGTGCACAAAATCGCGGAAAATCTGCTTTTCCCCGATGCCCTGTGCGCTTTTTATCCGGCATTCCGCTTTTTTGTGGGCGGCAAAACAGCAGCGGAGCGCACCATGCGATGCGCTCCGCTGCTGTTTTACTTTCAGATATCCCCTTCCCGCTTCGGGTTCAGGTTTCGTTTTCCGGCGCAGTCAGCGTTCCGGAATCAGCACACCGTAGCTGCCGTCCTTGCGGCGGTACACCGCGTGGATCTCATCGGTTTCCGCATCGCGGAACAGGAAGAAGGTATGTCCGACCATGTTCATTTCCAGAATGGCTTCTTCCACGGTGCTGGGCTTGCAGTAGAAGTGTTTTTCGCGGATGACGCTGTAGCTGTCATCCAGATCTTCCTCTGCTTCTGCTGCATATTCTTCCACAGCCGGCTGATAGATCCTGTCTTCCAGACGTCTGCGGTTTTTGACAATACGGCGCGTCAGCAGTTCCACTGCGGCGTCAAATGCATCCTCCATGCGGTCTGCCGATTTTTCCGCACGGCTGGTGAATCCTTTGTCTTTTACGGTCACCTCAACCGTCTGCCAATCCTTTTCCACGGTAACGGTCACGGTTGCTTCCGCGTCATCGGAAAAGAATTTGTCCAGTTTTGCAAGCTTTGTTTCCACACGCTCCATAAAAGCGTCTTTCAGGTTGAATTTTCTCGCTGTACATGTAATCTTCATAAAAACCAAAGCCTCCTTTGTGCAGTTGAAAGAGCAGCGTGGACAACCCCGCTCCTTCTATCTGCATTATACCACGCAGGCACATTCTTTTACAAGCTTTTGTGTACATTGTTAATAAAATATTTTCATGAAGAAAACAGATTTTAGGCAATCAGCTTTATATGCTGCTTCTTTCGGTTTGCCGAAAATCGGATCAAATCCGGCGCAGCTGCCCTGATGAAGCACTTTTATCCCCCATGCTCTGCGCGTTTTGGGCGGTGCACGGCCCCAACACTGCGGCGGGGGTGCTCCGCACATTTCTGGGCGATCGCGGGACAGGCGGGCAAAAGAAAAAGGACGCCGTGCTTTCACGGCGTCCCTGCGGATTCTTTTTTTCTTAACGGCGGCTGCGGGAATATCCGCCGCCGCGGCGTGCTTCGGTAACACGGCGCAGATCGGAAATTTTTTCCTCGCTGCGGGTTTTGAACTGGCTCATCATATCTTCAAACGACATTTCGCCCTGCGGCTGCGGAGCACGCGGCTGCCATGTGCGGCCGGTGTCTGCGCGCTGGGGACGCTGGGGACGCGGCTCTGTGCGCTTAATGGAAAGAGCGATCTTTCCTTCCGGAGAAACGCTCATAACTTTGACCTTAACCGTCTGTCCCTCGCTGAGCACATCGGAAAGCTCCTGAATGTACTGATTGGACACCTCGGAAATGTGTACCATACCGGTCTGACCGCCGGGAAGTGCAACAAACGCACCGAACTTTTTAACGCCGGTGATCTTACCCTCTACGATACTTCCTACCTCTACTGCCATGGACTGCAATGACTCCTTACATAAAATAAAGTTATAAAAATTGCGAAGCCGCAATGCTTACCAAAATCGGTACATGTTCAGTCACCCGACATATCCACATAGATATGTTCGCCCGGCCGCACATATCCCAGCTTATCCCGTGCGATGCGTTCCATATACGCCGCCTCGTCGCCCGCATCCAGCACGCGGCGAAGTTCGGTATTGGTTGCTCTCTGCGCGGACACCTGCCGGGAAAGATTTTCAAGCTGCTGGCGCTTTGAAACGATGTCGACCTGAACAAAAATAAAGGAAACGCATAAGTACACGCAGAGACAAACAGACCCTATGCGGATCGCAAGAGCCGAAATTCCCTTTTTCTTTTTGCGTTCCTTTTTTTCCATTCCTTTTCCCTTCAAAGAAACAGGCCGCTCGACGCCTAGTCTCGTTTAGAATTATACAACACCCGCGAAGTGCTTTGCAACCTTTTCTTACGTTCTGCCTGTGTTTTTTTTGCAAAGAATGCGGTGCACGCCTGTTTTTTGATGCGAAAGCGCTTTCCCGCCGCCTGCGCCGCCGGATGCAGCACTCTGCGGTGCACAACTGCAAGCGGAAAAAACAGCCATTCGTGCAGTCTGCGCCCGATGCGCCGGCACAGCGGGGCAAGCGCCGCATAGCCGGCAAAAAAGCACAGCACGCAGCCCGCAAGCGTGTACCAGCGCGGCTGTCCTGCGTAAAAGCGGCTGACGGCTGCACTGCGGTACAAAACGGCGCCCAGCACCGGCAGCGCCGCGTCACACAGAAAGCGCGCCGTCTTGCCCGGCCCCGCCGCAGCGCGCGCCGCGGTATACAGCACGCTTAAAAGAAAGCCCAGCCCGGACGCATAAAACAGATCGCGCAGCGCCCAGCCTGCGGAAACGCCGCCTACCACCTACCGCACCAGCCTTTTAAAAAACGATTCCCGCATTTCCTTTTTATCTGTGTACTGCAGATATTCGATGCTGCCGCTGATCTTTACTTCGCCCGTCGAAACGGAAAGCTCGCTGACGGTTAAATTTTCACCGCCGATAGTCAGCGTTCCGCGCGGCGTTTCCAGTGCAGCGGTAAAGGAATCATAGGAAAGCACCGCCAGTACGCCGGTCGCCGTCAGGTTGCGGCGGTCCTCCAGCACGATGCTGTGCCTGCCTGCTGTTTCGTTTTTTGCAGCTGTTATTTCATTCGTCATTTGCTTTTGCACCTCTCTTTACAGCATCTTATGCCGCACAGGGGTGCTTTCATGCCTTATTCCGAAAGCACAACGTACATTTCGCGTGCCAGATCCTTTCCGTTCGGAGCATCCGTGGAAACCACCTTTACACGCACCGGCTTCTGGCCGAACGCCACCTCGATGACGTCCCCGACCTTTACCGCATAGCTTGCCTTCACCGGCTTGCCGTTCACGCAGATGCGCCCTGCGTCTGCCACTTCGTTTGCAACCGTGCGGCGCTTGATCAAACGGCTTACCTTCATAAATTTATCAATGCGCATATCTTTCCTCCTGTTCCGATATGAAAAAGTGCAGCCGGAAGGAATCCTCCGACTGCACTGAGTTGATCCGATTAAAATTATTTCGCCACTGCGTCCTTCAGAGCCTTGCCGGCCTTGAATGCGGGAGCGGTGGTTGCGGGGATCATGATCTCCTCTTTCGTACGGGGGTTGCGGCCCTTGTGAGCGGGACGCTCGCGGGTCTCAAACGTACCGAAACCGACAAGAGCAACCTTGTCGCCGGCCTTCAGAGCTTCGGTGATGCCATCCAGAACTGCAGCAACAGCCTTTTCTGCGTCTTTCTTTGTCAATTCTGCTTCAGCAGCAACTTTTGCGATCAAATCAACCTTGGTCATTGTGATAAAACCTCCGAAATAATGAATGAGAATATGTTTTCAAAGCACATTTAGCGCTTTGCACAAACCTTTTTTGCCTGCGCCCATAGTGTGGACAGTTCTTCGATGCTTAAATCATCCGGCGAACGGCCTGTTTCTTCGGCAAGGCGTTCCATTTGCTGAAAACGGGCGATGAATTTTCCCGTTGTCTGCGTCAGCGCTTCTTCCGCGTCACAGTCGATATAGCGTGATACGTTCGCCGCCGAAAACAGCACGTCGCCCAGTTCTTCCATCTGCGCCGCAGCATCCTGTGTTTCCACCGCGGTGCGAAGCTCTGCAATTTCCTGTTCCAGATCCGCAAGTGCCGCCTGCACATCCGGATACCCGAACCCGTGTGCCGCCGCCCGTTTTGCCACCTTGCGGCTGCGCATCAGCGCCGGCAGCGATGCAGGCACGCTTTCCAGGTCTGTCCCGGCCTTTTCGCGGTGCTTTTCCAGACGCTTGCGCTCTTCCCAGTTTTTCAGCGCATCGTCGGGCGTCGCCGCGCTTGCATCACCAAAAATATGGGAATGACGGAAAATGAGTTTTTTGCAGATGCCGTCGCAGACGTCCTGAAAGGAAAAGCGCCCTTCTTCGCGCTCCATTTCCGTATGCAGTGCAACCTGCAAAAGCACATCGCCCAGTTCTTCGCACAAAAGCGCGCTGTCGTCCAGATCAATGGCATCGACAGCTTCATACGTTTCTTCTATAAAATTTTTACGGATCGAACGGTGCGTCTGCACCTTATCCCACGGACAGCCCTTTTCGGGATCACGCAGCAATGCAACGATCGCGATCAGATCGTCCATCGTGAAATGTTCCTGATTTTTCCAGTCCTTCATGGGGTCGCTCCTTTTTTGCTTACTCAATAGATTTTACATGATAGACCCGCTTATTGCAAGTGTTTTCCGCGCTTTTTTCTGCTTTTTCACAAGTTGTATGCATATTTTTACGTTTTATTCGCCGCATATCCGGCCATGCGTATTCCCTGTGCGCACACACTGTCTTTCAGCCACTTGCAGTATTTTTCCCTCGGCCGCATAAAATATGCCGTCCCGGCGCAAAAAGCCGGGGCGGCACTGGATCATTTTTCCTTTTTGCTTTTTTGAACAACGACAAAGCGTGTCTTTGCGCCGTTATAATTTGCCCCCGCACCCAGGACAAAACATGGCATCCGGGTCTACCTCCGTGCCGCACTGGGGGCAGTAGACCTTGATATCCGTATCGTTTTCCGCCTGCTGCGTTTCATTTGCAAGCTGCTCGATTTCCTTTTCCACTTCGGCAATGCTGTTGATATACTGCCGCACGATCGCATCGTTCTTTTCGCCGTTTTTATCCAGCGCATAAACCAGCGCGCCCAGCTGACGCTGCGCACGGCTCAGCTTGTTTTCCAGCGCCAGCATATCCACCTGCTTTTTGCCCTTCTGTGCCAGATCGCCCGTCGTTTTCACTGCCGCATCTGCCAGCGCCGCAGCAGCCGTTTTCAGCTTATCGAATCCTGTCATACCAATGCCCTCCTTCAAATGGGATGTATTCTGATTTCAGTATAATATGCATCCGCCTGCATTGCAATGCTTTCAGCCGATGAATTCCCGCAGCATGGACGTTTTCGGCATCAGCTGCTCGGACAGCTGCGTGCACAGCGCAAAACGTTCGCACAGATCCTGCAGCTGCGCCGCGTACGGGCAATCCTGTGCAACGTCGCCGCGCATTTCCAGTACAAACGGCGCAAGCGTGCACGGTTCATACGAAAAGCTGGTGTCCAGCAGCAGGTCGGCCTCCGGCTTGAATACGCGGATATTCTTATCTTCGCCCGCACAGACGCCGGGCCACATTTCAAAGGTCTTTTCCAGACTGTGCCCGCGGAATTTATGGTCGCGCACCATGCGGCGTGCCAGACGGATATCCCGTGTGGGCAGCACACGCTTTCCGCCGCAGGAATATTCCTCCCGCAGACCGGCGTAGATCTTGAACGCACTGCCCGGCGGCAGCAGAGCCGTCAGCCTGGGGTTCAGCGCATGGATGCCCTCCACGATCACAACACCGTCGCCGACCTGCACCGGGATCACGCCCCGGCGGCGCTGCTCGCGGCAGAAATCGAAATCCGGGATCTCGGTGCAGCCCGTATTCAGCAGATCCAGCAGACAGCGGTTGACGCTGCGGATATCCAGCGCATCCACGCTTTCATAGTCCGGCGTGCCGTCAGGCAGCTTGGGATATTCGCAGACATCCTTGAAAAAGTTGTCCAGCGACACCACTGCGCTGGTGCGCCCGTGGGATTCGATGCATTCTGCCAGCTTGTGCGCCGTGGTCGTTTTGCCCGAAGCGCTCGGCCCTGTCAGCATAACGATGTGCGCACCGCTTTCCTGAATGCACTGTGCCGCATGTTCGATGCGCGCGGCGTAGTCCTGCTCGCAGTAATCAATAAACGCCTCTGCGGAGCGTGCCGCCACATTCAGCAGACCGATTTCAGTCAGCCGTTTCGGAATCCAGATCATATTTTTCATAAAAATCATCAACTCCCTGTTTGCGCGCTTTGACAACGTCAAAGCGTTCGATGTATTCAAGCGGATATTTATGATTGAAAATGCGTTCGATCCTGCCGTCCGGCCCCACAAGCTTTGTTGAACCGCCGGCGCCTGCCGAAAGGATCGTGTGGGTCTCTTCCATGATATAAATGTTGTAAAGTCCTGCAAAGCCGGGCTTTGTGAATCCGGTGTTTTCCAGATTCTGCAGCGTGCCCTTCTGGCGGTAAAGGTAATACGGCGTATAGCCTGCCGCGCCAAGTGCACTGCAGCTTTCCAGCATGCGCGCCACATCGCCGTATGCATCGGGCGCGTGTTCGATCACAAGGTTCGATGCGCGCTTGAGCGTCAGCGTGTGCACCGTGATATTTTCCGGCTGCAGCGCCAGCACGCCCTGCACCGTCTTTGCAAAGCCTTCCGGCGTATCCTTGGGCAGACCGGCTATCAGATCCATATTGATGTTTTTGTGCCCGATGCGGCGCGCTTCGGCATAGCAGTCCAGAATATCCTGCGCGCTGTGCCTGCGGCCGATCGCATGCAGCACGGTATCGGAAAGCGTCTGCGGGTTAATGGAAATGCGCGTTGCGCCGTATTGCTTGATAACTTCCAGCTTTTCGGGCGTTGTGCAGTCCGGACGCCCCGCCTCCACGGTATATTCCCGCACGGCGGAAACATCAAATTCCTCCTGCACGGTCTGCATCAGGATGCGCAGCTGCTGCGCGCTGATCGCCGTGGGCGTGCCGCCGCCGATGTAGATGGTCTCCAGCTTCAGGTGATTGCGCTTTGCCAGTGCGCTGATATCGCGCAGCTCTTCGCAAAGCGCCGTGACGTACGGTTCGATCAGGCGGCCGGATTCCGCCGTCGTGCGCGAAACAAAGCTGCAATAGCTGCACCGCGACGGGCAGAACGGGATCGAAATATAAAGGCTGTAGCTGCGCGGCGTATTGCAGGCAAGCAGTTCCCGCTGATTATCCGCCGTTTCCAGTGCAAGGCGGAATTTTTCGCGGCTGACAAAATATTTTTTCTGAAAAAAATCCTCGATTTCCTGCGGCGTTCTGCCCGCGCGGCGCATGTCGTGGATCAGCCGCACCGGGCGTACCCCCGTCAGCATGCCCCATGCCGGGCGCCGTCCGGTCGCTTCGCACAACAGCAGGAACAGCATGCGGCAGATCTCATATTCCGCCTGCTTTGCCGCCGTGTTTTCGGCAAGCTGTGCCGAACGCACGGCGCACAGCCCGTTCATGCGCACACCGCAGACATACCTGTTTTTGCGGCGCAGTACACAGACTGCATCCCGCTGATGCGCCGGCCAGCGCTTTGCAAGCTGTGCCGGATTGAAAAAGAGACGTGCTACATGCTCCGGTTCATAACCGGAATCCATTCCCCGGATATAAATTTCCATTGATTTTCCTGTTCCTTATTCTTCAAATTGCAGATACGGATTGTGTGCCTTTTCCTCTTTCATCGTGGAAAACTCCTGATGCCCCGGCAGTACATGCACTTCATCCGGCACAAGCCGGCAGAGCTTTTTCAGGCTTTCGCGGATCTTTTCCGCGCTGCCGCCCTCGAAATCCGTGCGCCCCATGCTGCCTTTGAACAGCGTGTCGCCGCTCAGCAGCAGATTGCCCGTCAAAAGGCAGACAGATCCTTCGCTGTGCCCCGGCGTTTCGATGACGCGGAACACAAGGTCGCTGTCCACGGCGATGTCCTCGCCGTCGGTATAGCCGAAATCCGGCGAAGTAAAGGGGAACAGCCGGTTTCCGACGGCGTCCTGCACATTCATCCAGATCTTTGCGCCGGTTTTCTCGCGCAGCTCCTGCGCGGAATGTACATGGTCGTAATGGCCGTGCGTCAGCAGGATATGCGTCAGCTGTGCCTGTTCCTTTTCCAGAATATCCAGATATTCCTTTGCGTCCGCTGCGGGGTCGATCACCGCCGCGCGGCGGTTTTGCCCGATCAGCAGATAGGTGTTGGTATAAAACGGCATGCCCGTTGCGATATGATACGGTGTCATGGCCTTTTTCCCCCTTTATTTTTTCCAGTCATCGGTGTCGATCACGATCGTCACCGGCCCGTCGTTCGTCAGCGAAAGCTGCATATCTGCGCCGAATTCGCCTGTTTTGATCTGCCGCAGCCCCGTTTTGCGCATTTCCTGCACAAACAGGTCATACGCATCCACGGAAAGCGGCGGCTTCGCTGCGGTGATGAAGCTTGGGCGCTTGCCCTTGCGGGTATCGCCGTACAGTGTGAAGTTCGACACCACCAGTGCATCCAGCCCCAGCTGCTGTGCCGAAAGGTTCAGCTTGCCCTCTTCATCTTCAAAAATGCGAAGCCCCGCGCATTTCTGCGCCAGCTTTTCGCAGATATCAAGCGTATCGGTATCCTTTACGCCCAGAAGGATCACGATGCCCCGTTCAATGGCGCGCGGTTCGCCGCCCTCGACAACAACATTTGCCTGACTGACGCGCTGGATCACTGCTCTCATGGTATTCATTCTCCTTTTCCGCGCTGCTGTGCGCGGAAAACCCGGCACAGATCACAGACGCGTGATCGTTGTAATGCTCTTGATTTTTTTCAGACGTCCAATAATAGTATTCAGATGCTCGGTGTTGTTGACGCCGATCGTCAGCGTCATATTGGCGCGCCCGTCCGAAAGCTTGCGCGCCGCAATGGCATAGCACGGCAGGTGCAGCTCGGCGATCAGCCCCGCCACATCCGCCATAAGGCCGTCGCGGTCCACGGCAAACAGCTCCAGCGTGGATTTAAAGTTTTCCTTCACGCTGTCTGCCCAGTGCGCATTCACCCAGCGCTCGGCATCCGGGCCTGCAAGCCCTGCCTGCGCGTTGCCGCAGGTGCGTTTATGGATTGAAACACCGAACCCGCGCGTGATGAAGCCGACGATGTCATCCCCGGGCAGCGGATTGCAGCATTTTGCAAATTTCACAAGGCAGTTGTCGATGCCTTCCACCACAACGCCGTCAGACGACTTCTGCTTTTTGATCGTGACGGGCGGCGGCACTTCGGCCGGTGCCTGCTCTTTGAGCAGCTTTGTGTATTCGTCCTTGATCTTTATCATCAGACGCGAAAGCTGCACCCCGCCGTAGCCGATTGCCGCATACAGTTCTTCGGTCGTGTTCAGGCGCTGTCTGCGCGCCAGATCCAGCATAAACGCATCATACTGATCGTCCGGGATATTGACGAGATTGCGCCGCATTTCCTTTTCGAGTGCGGCTTTGCCCTCTGCAATATTTTCTTCCTTGCGTTCTTTTTTGAACCAGTTGCGGATCTTGTTGCGCGCTTCGCTTGTCGTGACGATGTTCAGCCAGTCGCGGCTGGGTCCTTTGTCCTTCGGGCCGGTGATGATCTCGATGATCTCGCCCGTGACGACCTTGTGGTCGATCGGCACGATGCGGCTGTTGACCTTTGCGCCGATCATGCGGTTGCCGACTGCCGAATGGATCGCATAGGCAAAATCGATCGCCGTTGCACCCGCCGGCAGATTGATGACGTCGCCCTTCGGCGTGAAGGCGAACACCTCCTCGGGCAAAAGCTCGCTTTTGATATCGCGCAGCAGATCGCCCGCATCCTGCCCTTCGCGCTGGCTTTCCAGCAGGCGGCGCACCCATGCGATGCGGCTGTCGAAATTATCCGTATCCTTGCTGTTGACGCCCACCTTGTACTTCCAGTGCGCCGCAACACCGTATTCCGCAGTGCGGTCCATATCCCATGTACGGATCTGCACCTCAAACGGGATGCCCTCGTGCCCGATCACCGTTGTGTGCAGCGACTGGTACATGTTGGGCTTGGGCGTGGAGATATAATCCTTAAATCGGCTCGGGATCGGGTGATACATATCATGGATGACGCCCAGTGCGTTATAACATTCACCGACTGTATCCAGAATGATGCGCACCGCGTAAACGTCATAGATTTCCTCAAATGCGCGGTTCTGGATGAACATTTTGCGGTAAATGCCGTAAACGCTTTTGATGCGCTTTTTGATCGTGCATTTTCCCATGCCGTTTTCTTCCAGATGCTCGCGGATCTTATCGGCAATATCGCTGATAAACTCCTGTGCGCCGCCGTTCTGATCCAGATGCGCGGTGATTTCGGAATAACCGATCGGATCGAGGTATTTCAGGCTGCGATCCTCCAGTTCCTCCTTGATATTGCTCATGCCAAGGCGGTGGGCGATCGGTGCATAGACCTCCATGGTTTCCAGTGCCTTGTCGCGGCGCTTTTGTTCCGGCCAGCCGTCGCCCGTGCGCATATTGTGCAGACGGTCGCACAGCTTAATCAGCATAACGCGCACGTCCTTGCTCATCGCAAGCAGCATCTTGCGCAGGTTTTCCGCCTGCTGCTCTTCCACCGAGGAAAACTTGATTTTGCCAAGCTTGGTAACGCCGTCAACCAGCTGCGCCACCTCCGCGCCGAACGCCGACTTCAGATCATCGGTCGTGACGTCCGTATCCTCAACGGAATCGTGCAAAAGCGCCGATACCACGGAATCCGTATCCAGCCCCAGATCCACGACCAGACAGGCCGTTGCGATCGGGTGGCTGACATAGCTTTCGCCTGAAAGCCGCGTCTGCCCCGCATGCGCCTTTGCCGCAAGCTCGTACGCCCTGCGGATCTTTTCCATATCGTACGGGCGGCCGGATTCTTCAACGGCACGCTCCAGATCCTCGTATGATTTCACCGTCGATTTATCATTATTCACCATTATTGTGCCGCCCCCAGTCTTTTTAAAATCGGTGCGGAAGCCAGATCCTTCTTTTCCTTTGCAGGCACAAGCTTCCAGCGCATTCCCTGCGGCGTTTCGCGTTTTTCCACAAGCGAAAGTTCGCGCAGTGCCTCCAGGGACACCAGTGTTTTCCCCGAATTTTGTGTCCCGAGCTTTGCGAACAGGGGACGAAGATCCTCTGCCGGAATGCCCTCCGGCGCAGCGCCGACTGCACGGTACAGCGCAACCGTATCCGCGCGGCACGGGCGCACATGCGCACATTCCGTCTCCGACAGCGTCACGCCGCAGATCAGCGCTTCGTACAGCTTCGTTCCCTTCAGATATTCATTGTCAAGCCCGGCCGGGCGCAGCTCAATGATGCGCGCCGAGATCATCGGGCCGTTTCTTCCCTCAAATACGGAAAGGCTTACCGCCGCGTCCACAACATCCCCCGCATGATAGCCGAGTGTTTCCGGCGCAACGCCGAACAGGGCTGCGTACAGAACGGCTGACCCCTGCTTGATGCGCAGGCGGGAATGTTTCCCCTCGCTGAGCGGATACACCGCCTCGATCAGCGCGTGCTCCACAAAAAAGACGGGCGAAGGATTCCCGTTGCCGAACGGCGCCAGCACGGAAAGCGCCGAAACATCCTGCTCCGAGATTTCCGCAAGGCAGACGGATGCATCCAGCTGCAGCGCCGGACGCTCGATGACCGGATATTCCCGCGCCGCCCATTCGTTCATCTGTCTGCGCAGCTCCTGCAGGTTTTCCTCCCGCACGGAAAGTCCGGCGGCAAGCGCATGCCCCCCGAAGCGGATGAGCAGCGGGCTGCACGACGCGATTGCCCGATACAGTGAAAAGCCCTCGATGCTGCGCCCGGAGCCTTTTCCTTCACCGTTTTCGTCGATCGAGATCACGATCGCGGGCTTGCCGAAGCGATCCACGATCCGGGACGCAACGATGCCGATGACGCCGGGGTGATAGCCCCGTCCCCAAACCACGATCACGCGGTCTTTTCCATAGGTTTTGTCCGCCGCAATGTCCGCCAGAACATTCTGCAGGATTTCCTGCTCGGTTTTCTGGCGCTCGGCATTCTGTTCCTCAAGCCCCTGTGCAAGCAGCGGCGCTTCCTCCGGGTCTTCGCACAAAAGCAGTTCCAGTGCGGCTTCTGCCTGATGCATGCGTCCGGCGGCATTCAGGCGCGGCGAAATGCTGAACGACACGTTTTCCGCCGTCAATTCCTTTTCCGCAAGGCCGCAGGATTCCATAAGCGCTGCGATGCCGGGGCGGTCTGTCTGCTGCAAAAGCGCAAGCCCCGCCTTGACGATGCGCCGGTTTTCCCCTTCCAGCAGCATGATGTCCGCAATGGTTCCCAGTGCGGCAAAATCTCCGTAAAATGGCAGCATTTCCTCTGCCGGACAGCCATCGAGCGCCGCCGCCAGCTTGAACGCCACCCCGACGCCCGAAAGCGTTTTGCACGGGCTTTTATCATCCGGCAAAAGCGGATCGACCACTGCGGCCGCAGGCGGCAGTTCGGCAGGCGGCATATGATGATCCGTCACCACCACGTCGATGCCCAGACTGTTTGCGTGCTCGACGGCCTCTTTTGCGGAAATGCCGTTATCCACGGTCACGATCAGATCGACGTCCTTTGCCGCCAGCTGTTCCACCGCCTTGACGGAAAGGCCGTAGCCGTCATCCTCCCGGTTCGGCAGCTTGTAGTAGACCTCTGCCCCCGTGGTATCCAGATAGGTATATAAAAGTGCGGTTGCTGTCACACCGTCCACGTCATAATCACCGAACACGACGATCCGTTCCCCGTCATCAATGGCACGGTGGATGCGCTCCACCGCCGCCTTCATGCCGGAAAGCAGCATCGGGTCGGATAATTCGGCCCCATCACCGCACAGGATCTGTGCCTTTTCGGGTGTATCGAACCCCCGGGCGCACAGCACGTCGCTTACAAGGCGCGGCATGCCAAGCGCCGCGCTCAGCGCAGCAGACCGCGCAGGGTCGGATTTTTTTATTTGCCATGGGCGGTAAAACATGAACCGTTCTCCTTTTTTGCTTTTGTTCTTTTCAATCAGTGCACTGTTGTTTCAGATGCTTCGGGTTCTTCCGATGCGCCGGGCTGCAGCTTCAGTTCCGGTGCGGCAGACTGCGGCATGGAAAAGCCGTTTTCCACAAGCCCTTCCTGCGAAAGCACGGTTTCCAGCGCCGAAATCTCCGCCTGCATATCCACTGCGGTATTCTGCAGCAGATTATCCATAAGCCCGCGGAATGCTTCGATCATCGTATCCAGAACATGAGAAACCTCGTCCTGGATGCTTGCCGCCACGCGGCTTTCGTCCGCATGCGGGGCAACCTCGTTATAAGTGCTCAGCAGCTTTGTCGCCGTCGGCAGATAGTAGCTGCAGAACCGGCGCACATCCTCGGCACATTCCGGATGCAGCTGCACCCACGCCAGGATGTCGCAGGAATGTTCGTACAGACGCTTTGCCTTTGTGTGGATCTCCGGCTGCTTGATCTGTGTGATCTGCTTATCCAGATTTTCCAGATACTTCTCCACGGCGGAAGTCTCGCCTTCCGGTTCGGTTTTTTCCTTGTCGGCGGTATTGGTTTCCGTCTCTTTCTTTGCGGCGTCCGTCTTTTTGGCCGCCGGCTTTCTTCTCTTTCGGGGTTTGCGGATCGGCTCGTCCTCTTTCTTTGCGCGATCCGGATGCATTTCACGCCACGATTCGTTATCAGCATAATAATTCATGGTGTCTTCGTCCACAAAGCCCTTCGGGAAATAGCCGCGGCGCACCATGTCGTTCATATCGCGCAGCACTTCGTTCTTTTTGCGTCCGCTCGATCTTGCAATATCCGAAACAGGGCACACCTTCTGATCGCCGATAATGGCATTGTACAGGCGGAACAGCTTGATGCGGTTCCACGCCTGAAACCCGTTTTTTACGATCTTGCAGCAGCCGAAGGTGCCCACGCTGAACAGCACGGGAAGCACAAAATCATCGGGAAAGAAATACCCGTTCGTCAGCGTCCAGATCACTTCGCCTATCGCGCTCAGGGCCATTGTGCCCAGCAGCCCCGCACCGACTGCACCGCCGATGATTGCCAGCAGCGTCTGCACCATCTTTTTCTGAAGCGGGTCTTTCGGCTTTTTTTCTCCGTGCTTATGCGCGGGCTTCATGTCCTGAATATCTGCGGCTTCCTGTTCATAGGTGTATTCCTCTGCGCGGTTCTTGCGGTCATAAAACGACTTTGCACCGTATTCCTTACGCGGCGGAGTATATGTGTAGAACGTCTTTTTCCCGCCCTGTTCCCCGCGCAGACGCGGAAGGATCACCGCAAAAAAGATGATAAAAAATATAAATGTCCCCATTGGAAATCAACCTCTTCCCGGCCTGCCCATTCCGCAAAACCGTACCTGTAAAGAATTACTCTCTCCCCGTGCCGTCCGGCGAATACCGTCCGGCGATCCTCGATGCACACCGCAGCCCGTCCACGGCAGCAGACATGATGCCCCCTGCATAGCCCGGGCCTTCACCGCAGGGCCACACACCTTCCACATCCGTGCTTTCGCCGGTCTCGTTCCGGCGCAGACGAACCGGACTGGATGTGCGCGTTTCCAGTCCCGTCAGCACGGCCTCGGGCGCAGTGTAGCCCGAAAGCCTGCGTTCAAATGCCGAAAGCCCCGTGCGCAGTGCCGAAGTCAATTCCTCCGGCAGCAGACTGCCCAGATCATACGCCGTGACGCCGCGCGGATAGGTAGGCTCCACCTGCGAAATGTGCAGCCGCCCTTCCCCGCGCAGAAAACTCTGCACGTTTTCCGCCGGGGCGGCATATCCGCCGCCGCCTGCGCGGTAGGCTTTTTCCTCCAGTTCGCGCTGGAATGCGATCGCTTTGCGCGCATCGCCGCCGAAATCGTTTTCATTCACGCTGACGACCACCGCAGCGTTTGCGTTCCTGCCGTCGCGCGCGTGCAGGCTCATGCCGTTCGTCACGGCGCGTCCCGTCTCGCTTGCCGCCGCGACCACACTGCCGCCGGGGCACATGCAGAACGTATACACGCACCGGCTGCCCACATGGTGCGAAAGCTGATATTCCCCGCGCACCAGCGCCGGATGCCCCGCCGCATCATGGTACAGGCTCCGTTCGATCTTCGACTGCAGATGCTCGGCACGAAAGCCGACGGAAAAGGATTTTGCATGCAGTTCAAAGCCTGCATCGCCCAGCATTTCAAAGGTATCGCGCGCGGAATGTCCCGGTGCAAGCACCAGCGCTTCGCACGGGATCTCCCCGTCCGGCGTTTTCACGCCGCGCAGCACACCGTTTTCGATCGAAAGCCCGGTAAGCGGCGTATTGAAGCACACGCGCCCGCCGAGCGATTCGATTTCCCTGCGGATCGACGTGATCACCCCGCGCAGTTCGTCTGTTCCGATGTGCGGGCGCTGCTTGTAGGCAATATCCTCCGGCGCGCCGTGCTGCAAAAGCGTTTTGGTAACAAAGGCGCACAGCGGGTCGCTGATGCGCGTGGTCAGCTTTCCGTCCGAAAACGTGCCCGCGCCGCCCTCTCCGAACTGGATGTTCGCATTTTCATTCAGAACGCCGGTCTTGTTGAACTGTTCCACGCAGCGCGTGCGTTCTTCCATGGCAGGCCCGCGTTCAAGCACCACAGGGCAGAAGCCCTGCCGCGCCAGCAGCAGTGCGGCGAACAGCCCCGCAGGCCCAAGCCCGCAGACCACCGGCGGGTGCGCCAGGTGCTGCGTGCCGTTCTGCACCTTAAAATCCACAGGTGCCGCTATTGAAACATAGGGCGCAAAGTGTTCAAACGAACGCTCTGCACCCTTTTCCGCAAGCTCCAGCGCAACCGTATACACAAGATTCGGGCGGCCGTGTCTTGCATCGACCGAAAGCTTTGCAATGCCCGATTTTGCAATGCCGCTGCGCGGCAGCCCTGTTTTTTTCAGGGCTGCCGCCACGGCTTCCTGTTCGCCTGCCGAAAGGGGCAGGCGGATATCTCTGACTAAAAGCATTATTTCACCGTAATGTCACACAGCACCGGATAGGACCCCGTGGCGAATACCGTCTTGCTACCCGTCACAACGATCTGTGCACTGAACTGCTGCTGACCGCTTCCTTTAACTGTGATATTCTGCGCCGAAGCATCCACCATTGCAATGACATCCTGCGGCGCAATGCCATCCAGTTCTTCCGCAAGGCCGACCAGTAAAACGTTGTTCAGGCTTTCGGTAATGGCCTTTACATCCACACCCGCCGGTGCGTTCACCACGCGGATATCATTCACCGCGATCGACCGCGGTTCGCCGTATCCGCTTGTATCGAACGAAACCGTCGCATCCTGCACGTTGTCAACGTTCACGATGCCCTCGTTCAGCTGGATGCGCAGCGCTTCGGTGCGCCCAAGCTGGATGCGCGGCAGGTTGATGAAGCCCGCGTTCACGTTTTCGATCGTATCGATCTTATCCGCCGGTCCCGCAATGCGGATCGTGGCGGGAGTAATCGTTGCCTTCAGCGCCGCAGGATCATAGCCCGAGGGGATGTTGCTGAATTCAAACACCAGCGGAACGGTCTTGACCTTCAGCACCGGGATCGTAACTTCCACCTGTTCGCCTTCCAGAATCGTGATCGACGAATTTTTGATCTCATTGCCGTCGCTGTCCAGCAGCATCAGACGTGCGCTGTCCAGCATCGTGCGGTCGCGCTTTTCCTCGCTGATGACCCGCGCCGCAACGCGCGCCACCTGTTTGAGTTCATTTTCCGGCCCGCGCAGCGTCACTTCAGCAGGCGAAACGACCTTTTCGCCCAGATAATAGTTTTCAGCCGGGTCCACCTGCGCATCCACTTCCACGGCGAACTTCTTGGTTTCGATCTTCGCGAACGTCACCTTGACGTAGGAGGGCGAAATTGAATCGATATCAAATTTTGTCAAAGCCGAATCCGCTCTGCGCGCCAGCAGCCGCAGCGAATATTCGCCCGGTGTGCCGGAGCGCGAAACATCGGTGTAATCGGGATATACGATGATATCCGGCGTATCGGCCTGCTGAATGGCGCTGCTGTCGCCCGAGATCACGACGTTGACCTTGATATCCTCGTAATCGACGATATCAAGCGATGCGCCCGTGTAAAGCGCCGAATTGTAATCGAACGTAACACCCGGTATGGTGATCGTTTTCGTCTGTGTCGGTTCCTGCGAAATGACCACAAGCCACAAAAGCACGGCCAGCACAGCCGAAATCGTCATAGAAAACCAGCGTCTTGAAAACAGTCGTTCAAATACGCCGGCCTGCACCGTTCCCGGTTCTTTCTGTCCGGAGCCGGGCACTGCCTTATTCGTGCTGTTTTTCATTCTTTTTCCTCCAGAACGAATGTTTTTTCTCTTCTACTTCCGGCGGCACCATATCGCTTTCCAGCAGATTGAACAGATTCTGCCGATCCAGCCGGCGGATCAGGATGCCGTTTTTCGCAAGTGAAATGATGCCGGTTTCCTCGCTGACCACCACGACAACCGCATCGGAGTTTTCGCTCATGCCAAGGGCTGCGCGGTGGCGCGTGCCCATATCCTTGCCGATTTCAAGGTTGTTGGAAAGCGGAAGGAAGCAGCCGGCCGCTTCAATGCGGCCATCGCGCACCACAACGGCGCCGTCATGCAGCGGCGTGCCCTCGTAAAAGATCGTGCCGAGCATTTCCGGCGTGATGTCTGCGTTCAGCACCGTGCCGGTCTTGATGATTTCGGAAAGATTGGTGCGGCGTTCCAGGACCATAAGCGCGCCGGTGCGCGTTTCTGCCATTTGCTCGGCTGCGTCACATACGGCAACGATCGCGCTCTGCCATTTTGCACGCAGATCCGACAGGTCGCTTTTCCCCTTGAAGATCTGCATTCCGAAAAAGCTGGTGCGGCCCACCTGCTCCAGTGCGCGGCGCAGTTCCGGCTGGAACACGACCACCAGCGCCAGGATGCCGAAGCTCATAATGCTGTTGATGAGCCAGGTAAGCGTGCGCATCCCCACAAGGTTTGCCACCACATAGGCCAAAAGCACCGCAATGATGCCCTTTGCCAGCTGCGCAGTGCGCGTCTGCCGCACAAGGGTGATCGCCTCATAAATAATAAATGTAACAAAAAGGATATCAAGGATATCCACGATCGGGTTGCAGTTGCTTTTGATATTCAATAAGAAACCGTACCACATGGATTGGATTTGTTCCGTCACGTTCCGCCCTCCTGTCTGCCGTTTCCCGATATCCGGCCCGCGGCTGTGCCGACTGTTCATTCTGCGTGCTGTCACACACTTTTCACGAAATCAGCTAAAGTTCAGTATATCATAAATACGCGTTTTGAAAAAGGGTTTTGCTTGAGAAAAGCACCCTGTTCCCAAGATTTTCACTGTTTTTTTACACAGCCGCATCCCGGCTTACACCCGTTCCAAAAGACAGACGCAGTGTGCGGCGATGCCTTCGCCGCTTCCGGTGAAGCCCAGCTTTTCCTCCGTTGTCGCTTTGACGGAAACATCCGCTGCGTCCATACCCAGGGCCGCTGCAATTTTTTCCCGCATCAGGGGGATATGCGGCGCAAGCTTGGGCGCCTGACACAGGATCGTGGCGTCCAGATTGCCCGGTCGGTATCCGTTTTCCGTCAGCACGCGCGACACTTCCCGCAGCAGCCCGATGCTGTCCGCCCCTTTGTAGGCCGGGTCGTTATCCGGGAAAAGCTTGCCGATATCGCCCAGCGCCGCCGCGCCCAGAAGCGAATCCATAACCGCGTGTGTCAGCACATCCGCATCCGAATGGCCCAAAAGCCCCTTCTCGTACGGGATTTCCACGCCGCCCAGAATCAGCGCGCGGCCTTCCACCAGACGGTGCACATCGTATCCATGTCCGATCCTCATTGCTTTTTCCCTCTTTTCTGCGGGCAGATCCTCCCGCGTTGTGATTTTGTAGTTTGCGTAATCTCCCTGCGTCAGCTTTACCGGAAAACCGGCAAGCTCCAGTACGGAGCAGTCATCCGTCACGTCGTCCGCCTGCACCATGGAAAGCGCCTTGCGGTACAGCTGCGTGCAAAAGCACTGCGGCGTCTGCACGGCAAACAGCGTATGGCGCGGCGGCGTTGCGGTGACACGGCCATCCTCGGCCGATTTGATCGTATCCTTCACCGGGACCGCCGGTGCGGCCGCTCCGGTTTCCAGTGCCGCATGCAGCGCATCGCAGATCACCTGCTGCGTCACGAACGGGCGCGCGGCGTCATGGATCGCCACAAGGTCGGCGTCCACCGCGCAAAGGCCTGCACGCACGCTTTCCACGCGCGTTGCGCCGCCCTCCACCACCTGTACAGGCTTTGTACAGCGGTTTGCGGCAGCCTGTGCCGCCTCTTTGTTTTTCCCCGCCACGATCACAATGGAATCGATCCACGGGTGCGCGTCAAAAGCGGACACACTGGTTTCCAGTACCGTGCCGCTTTCCAGTAAAAACGAAAGCTTGTCGAATCCCATACGGCGCGACGCACCGGCCGCGACGATCACGGCGGCTGCGGATTTTCCCTCAAGCATGAATATGCCCTCTCTTCTGTCTGTAATACGCAGTGCGCCGTCAGAAAAGCGCTGCCTGCTCAAATCGTCCGGCTGTCGGTTTTGCCCGCAGCCGAAGCTGTTTCAAAAGTTCGCTGCGGTCATTCGGCAGCGTGCCGCGGATCACCTCGCAAAGCAGCTGCTCCAATGCTTGGCCCACCGCTGCGCCCGCCGGGATCCCGGCTTCGATCGCATCGTTTCCGTTCACCGCCAGCATGCTGCGGCTGTAACATCCGCCTTCCCGCAGCACTTTTTCCATGCTGCGCATAAACGCCTGCGTCTGCTCGGCAAGGACGGCGTCATTCTGCGCCTGCGCGACGGCCAGACGCATCTTTGCCACAATGTCCAGTACCTGCGGCCCGATGCGGTTCAATAAGCCGCGCACCGCGCCGGGCAGAGCCTGCAGCGGCACATCCGCATACTGCGACGCCTGCCGCACCGTGCGGGCAATTTCCCCGTCGGGGCAGAAAGCCGTCACCTCCTGCGCATCCAGCACGCCGCATAAAAGCGCCATGCGCACGGCCAGTTCCTGCGGCGCGTGTTCCACCGCCTGTGCCGTGCATTTCCACGCTTCATCCGGAACCGAAACAAGCCCTGCGAACAGCGCTTCCAGCTCCGTTCGATAGCGGCAGAGCACATCCCCCGCGTATTTTCCGCACAGCATCCGGCAAAATTCCGGTCGCATGCGCTCGACTGAAACCTTTTGCAGAAAGCGGCACTGTACGGCTGCCGCCGCTGCTGTTTTCGGTTCTGCCTGTACGCCCAGTGCGGCGCAGAAACGCAGCATGCGCAGGATGCGCAGCGCATCCTCCGAAAATCGGCGGGCGGGCTCGCCCACGCAGCGCAGGCGGCGGTCTGCCAGATCCTGCGCCCCGCCGAACGGATCGACAAGCCCGTATTCCGGCGAATAGGCCATGGCGTTTATCGTGAAATCGCGCCGTTCCAGATCACGGAAAATGCTGCGCACAAACCGCACCTGATCCGGATGCCGGTGGTCCGAATAGCCGCTTTCCACGCGGAAGGTCGTCACCTCGCAGACCATGTGATCCACCGTGACGGCAACGGTTCCGTGGCGCGAACCGGCTGCTTCCAAGCTGCACCCGGCAAACACCGCTTTGATTTCGCCCGGGCGCGCCGAAGTGCATATGTCCCAGTCGTTCGGCACCCGGCCGGAAAGGCAGTCGCGCACACATCCGCCGACCACAAAGGCGGAATGTCCCCGCTGCCGCAGCATGCTGAGTATTTTCCGGACAGCTGCGGGCAGCATGATGCATACTTCCACATGTGCCACTTCCTTCATTCGGGTTCTGTGTACAGTATATCACACAAAAGGCATAGAAAAAAGAGACCTTTTTCATACAGTTTTCTTTCTGTAAGATAAAGGTCTCTTTTGTTATATTTGCTCTTCAAAAACGTCTGTGTACACATCACACTGACTGTATTAAAAATCATACAGACTGTAAGTTTTGACAGGCGTTTTTCTTAATTGAAGATGTCAGATTTTTGAATTGATTTTTCTAAACTCAAAACTCCTGCAATAATTTTTTCTTTTTTGTTTCAAACTCTTCTTTTGATATAAGTTCCTGTTCGTACAAATCCTTTAAGATTTTCAGCTTGTCATCTAAGCCTTCTGCCCGTTTTTCTGTTTTCGTATTTGATACAACGATCATATCCTTTTCCGGTATAAGTTTTTTGAGCACCAAATAATCCGCATATCCCAATTCCAAAGAATAATCCTTATTGTTTTCCCTGTACAGTAAAACTGTTTTCCGATTATCTTTTAATTCTGTAGTAATAACAGTAGGATCAATTTTCCCATTCCATCCATTGATCATAGAATAGGTTGAACCCCCACCATATCCATTGGTTTCTGTATACATTTCTCCTTCGCGTGAATAGAAAATTATATTAGAAATCGGAATCGTTCTTAGTTTGAAGAATTCCGATTCCCACGTTGCCGCAAACATTTTGATCGAATTGTTTTCCTTCCAAAGATAAAATTTTCCCTCACATACCAAATTGCTATTCTGCGGAATATCAACTTCCTTTTGTGCATTGTAAAACATTTC
>JAHHSL010000008.1 GCA_020025235.1 Ruthenibacterium sp. | reverse complement strand
CGTCCGTAAGTATAAATCGACCTTTCCCACGCTGTTTTCAGCGTGGGATTTTTTGATTAGGTTCAGCACAAGAAAACCACCGGGTGAACCGGCCAAGTGAAAAATCTTTAGACAAAAGCGCCCCTCCTTCTGTTAAAGCATATGCCGGTTTGCCACCGCATCAAAAAACAGAAGAAGGATTTGGCAACGACCGACATCAGTGGTTTGCATAGTGTACAAATGTGTGAAGGTCTGATTTAAAGGATATATCAGTATATAAAAGATACGGCGCAGCCCCCTTGTTCGGGACTGCGCCGTATTGATAAAACCATATGATACGCGGCACAGGACGCGCCGCATCGCTGTCTGCGGGTGTACCGATCAAACGATCAGGCTCTTGCCTGTCATTTCCTCCGGCTGCGGCAGATCCAGGATCTTCAGCATCGTGGGAGCGATATCCGCCAGCACGCCGCCTTCACGCAGCTTTGCGTTTTCCACGCCGGCAACCAGGAACGGAACCGGGTTGGTGGTGTGTGCGGTGAACGGGTGATCCGGGTCACCGTCATACATGCGGTCTGCGTTGCCGTGGTCGGCTGTCAGCAGAACAGCGCCGCCCTTTGCCAGAACTGCATTGATCACGCGGCCTGCACATTCGTCAACGGCTTCCACCGCTTTTACGGCTGCATCGAACACGCCGGTGTGGCCGACCATGTCGCAGTTTGCGAAGTTCAGGATGATCACGTCATATTTATCGCTTGCGATGCGCTTTTCACATTCGTCGGCAACGAGATATGCGCTCATTTCCGGCTGCAGGTCATAGGTTGCGACCTTCGGGCTGGCGATCAGGGCGCGATCCTCGCCTTCAAACGGAGCTTCCACGCCGCCGTTGAAGAAGAAGGTGACATGCGCATATTTTTCCGTTTCGGCAATGCGCAGCTGGGTTTTGCCCATTTTTGCCAGATATTCGCCCATGACGTTGTTCAGGCTCTGCGGACGGAATGCAACGTCGACGTTCGGCATCGTTGCATCATACTGCGTGAAGCAGACATAATGCAGCGGGAAGCGGCCATTGCGGCGCTCGAAGCCGGTGAACTCGTCGTCCACAAAAGTGCGGGTGATTTCACGCGCACGGTCGGGGCGGAAGTTGAAGAACACAACGCTGTCGCCGGAGGACACGCGCCCGCCTTCGCAGGTGACTGCCGGAACAACAAATTCGTCCGTGACGCCTTCGTTGTAGCTGTTGGTCATCACTTCGGACGGAGTGCCGTGCACGCCTTCGCCGTAAACCATGGCGGCATATGCCTTTTCCACGCGGTCCCAGCGGTTGTCGCGGTCCATTGCATAGTAACGGCCGACGACAGATGCGATCCTGCCTACGCCGATCTGGGCCATTTTGGCTTCCAGTTCGTCGATAAAGCCCTTGCCGGAATCGGGCGGAACGTCGCGGCCGTCCATAATGGCGTGCACATAAACGTTCTCAAGGCCGCTGCGCTTGGCAAGCTCCAGAAGTGCGAACAGGTGTTCGTTATGGCTGTGAACGCCGCCGTTGGAAAGCAGGCCGATCAGATGCAGTGCCTTGCCGTTATCGGCTGCGTTCTTCACTGCGCCGAGCAGGGCTTCGTTCTGATAAAAGCCGCCGTCCTGAATTTCCTTGGTGATGCGGGTGAGTTCCTGATACACGATGCGGCCTGCGCCGATGTTGGTGTGGCCGACTTCGCTGTTGCCCATTTGGCCGTCCGGCAGACCGACGTTCATGCCGGAAGCACCGATCGTGGTGTACGGGCAGGCTGCAAACAGTTTATCAAGATTCGGTGTTTTGGCGGCGGTGATCGCGTTGCCGTAGGTTTCATCGGGAACCCAGCCAAAACCATCGAGGATGCAGAGAAGCAGAGGTTTTTTCATAAAAGAATCCTTTCTGTAAGAAAAATAGGACATGCACACGACCGCAAAGCCGTGTGCATGATCTGTCAGGGTTTACTTGCCGGCTGCTGCTACGATCGCGCCGAACGCATCTGCCTTGAGGGATGCGCCGCCGATCAGGCCGCCGTCAACATCGGGCTTGGAGAGCAGTTCATCCGCATTGCCTGCGTTCATGCTGCCGCCGTACTGAACGGTGGTTGCCTGTGCAACTTCGTCGCCGTACAGTTCGCCGATGACCTTGCGGATCGCAGCGCAGACTTCCTGTGCCTGATCGGAGGTTGCGGTGCGGCCGGTGCCGATCGCCCAGACCGGTTCGTATGCGATGATGACGCGCTTCATCTCTTCGGCAGAAACGCCGCCGAGTGCGATCTTGGTCTGCATGCGCACCAGCTCTTCGGTGACGCCCTGTTCGCGCTGTGCAAGGCTTTCGCCCACGCAGACGATGACGGTCAGGCCGGCAGCCAGAGCGGCCTTTGTGCGCTTGTTGACGGTTTCGTCGGTTTCAGCAAAATACTGACGGCGCTCGGAATGGCCGGTGATGACGTATTCAACACCAAGGTCTACGAGCATATCCGCCGAAATTTCGCCGGTGAAAGCGCCGCTCTTTTCAAAGTGGACGTTTTCAGCGCCGACGTGGATGTTGGTGCCCTTGCACTTTGCCACAGCGGTGACAAGGTCGGTGTACGGGGTGCAGATGACAACGTCGCAGTCTGCGCCTTTTACGGCGGGGATCAGGGCGTCGATCAGCTCTGCAGCTTCGGTTGCGGTTTTGTTCATTTTCCAGTTGCCGGCGATGACGGCACTGCGTTTTGCTTTATTCATAACAGGGTCTCTCCGTTCTGATATATTTTTAAAAAGAGATAAACAAGGAAGGGGCGGACGGAAATTCCGCCGCCCCCGTGTGATGTTTATGCGTTTTCAATGCATGCGATGCCCGGCAGTTCCTTGCCTTCGAGGTATTCGAGGGAAGCGCCGCCGCCGGTGGAAATGTGGGTCATTTTATCAGCAAAGCCCAGCTGCATGACAGCTGCTGCGCTGTCGCCGCCGCCGATGACTGTGGTGGCATCGGTCTCTGCCAGTGCCTTTGCAACAGCCTTGGTGCCTTCGGCAAGGATCGGGTTCTCAAACACGCCCATGGGGCCGTTCCAGACAACCGTCTTTGCGCTCTTGACAGCTTCAGCAAACAGTTCGCGGGTCTTGGGGCCGATATCCAGGCCTTCCTTGTTTGCGGGGATCTTGGAGGATTCCACAACTTCGACCGGGATTTCTGCATCGATCGGGTTGG
Organism: Ruthenibacterium sp.; assembly: GCA_020025235.1. Taxonomy (GTDB): domain Bacteria; phylum Bacillota; class Clostridia; order Oscillospirales; family Ruminococcaceae; genus Ruthenibacterium. The sequence continues at coordinate 47,362 of JAHHSL010000008.1, read as the reverse complement.
GGAAGGAATCGGCAACAACGGTATCGACCGGCAGCAGGAGCTTTACGCCCTTTTCAGCTGCTTTTGCCTGCATGTTCTTGCAGTATTCCAGCTTTTCGTCGTCAACCAGGGAAAGGCCGACTTCGCAGCCCTGTGCTTTCAGGAAGGTATAAGCCATGCCGCCGCCGATGATCAGGGTATCCACCTTGTTGAGCAGGTTTTCGATGACGTTCAGCTTGTCCGCAACCTTTGCACCGCCGAGGATCGCAACGAACGGACGTTCCGGAGCGTTGACGGCATTGCCGAGGTAACGGATCTCTTTTTCCATAAGATAGCCCACAGCGGTGGTCTTGATGTAATCGGTGACGCCTGCGGTGGAGCAGTGTGCGCGGTGTGCAGAGCCGAATGCATCGTTGACGTATGCAGCGTCTGCGCCCACGAGGTCTGCCAGATCCTTGGAAAATTCGGGCAGGTTCTTGGTTTCCTCCTTGCGGAAGCGGGTGTTCTGAAGCAGAACGACGTCGCCGTCCTTCATAGCGGCAACGGCAGCCTTTGCGTTTTCGCCGACAACATTGTCATCGTTTGCGAATACGACGTTTTTGCCAAGCAGTTCGCCAAGGCGCACTGCAACCGGAGCAAGGCTGAACTTTTCTTCCGGGCCGTTCTTGGGCTTGCCGAGGTGGCTGCAAAGAACCACGCGGCCGCCGTTTTCGATCAGCTTTTTGATCGTGGGCAGAGCAGCAACGATACGGTTGTCGTTGGTGATCACGCCGTCCTTCATCGGGACATTGAAATCACAGCGGACAAGGACGTTTTTGCCCTTAACTTCAATATCTTCAACTGTCTTTTTGCCAAGAGTGCTCATATGGTAACTCTTCCTTTCTGCAGTTTGCATAATAACTGTTCTGTCAGCGCTTTTTTAAAATTTCAGCGTGCAACTCTATTATAGTATTTTCGGCGTTTTTACGCAAGTATCCATTTGATATTTAATTAACAAAAACGGCAATCTTTTCCGGCGTGCAGCGCCCGGAATGCACAAAAAAGCCCCGGCTGACAAAAGACAGCCGGGGCGGGAATACGGAAAATCAGATCAGCGTCCACAGACGGAGCACGAACAGGGCAAAAACGACCCACATAACAGGGTGAATGTCCTTGAGCTTGCCGCGCAGGATCTTGAGGATCATCCAGGTGAGGATGCCGAACATAATGCCGTTTGCAATGGAGTAGGTGAACGGCATCATGATGATGGCAACGAATGCACCCAGAACGTCTGCCATGTCGCCTTCAAACTTGACGTTCAGCACGCTGGACATCATGAACAGGCCGACGATGATCAGAGCCGGAGCAGTTGCAAAGCCGGGGATCGCGCCGAATACCGGCCACAGGAAGATCGCCAGAATGAACATGACAGCCGTGGTAAGGCTCGTCAGGCCGGTGCGGCCGCCTTCGGCAACGCCGGCAGAGCTTTCAACATAGCTGGTGACGGTGGAGGTGCCGAGCATTGCGCCTGCAACGGTGCCGATTGCGTCTGCCATAAGAGCGCGGCCGACGCGGGGCAGCTTGCCCTCTTCGTCCAGCAGGTTGCCCTTTGCGGCAACGCCGATCAGGGTGCCGACGGTGTCGAACAGGTCAACAAACAGGAATGCGAAAACGATCGTTGCGAACTGGATCGCATTGTTGATCATGAAGCTGAAATTGAACTTGAACGCGGTGTCGCCCAAAGCGGCAAAGTTCGGCACGAAAGAGCCGGAGGGCAGCAGCGAGAACTGGCCGATCGCAGGATCGACAACGTACCAGCCTGTGAGCTGGGCAATGATGCCAAGACCCCAGGTGAGCAGGATGCCCCACAGGATCGCGCCCTTGACGTTGAAGTACAGCATCAGGCCGATCAGGATCAGGCCGGTCAGAGCAAGAGCGACCTGCGGTGTGGCGATATCGCCGAGGGCAACCTTGGTTGCGCCGTCTGCCACAACGATGCCGGAATTCTGCAGGCCGATGAACGTGATGAACAGGCCGATACCGGTGGTGATGCCGAATTTCAGGTTTGCGGGGATGCAGTTCACCAGAGTTTCGCGGAATTTGAACGCGGAAAGAATGATGAAGATGATGCCTTCGACAAGGATAGCCGTCAGAGCGATCTGCCAGGGATTTTCAAGCTCGGCAAGGTCGCCAAGGCAGATGGTGTAGGCAAAATAGGCGTTGAGGCCCATGCCGGAAGCAAGTGCGATCGGGTAGTTGGCAAGGAATGCCATAACAAGGGTGGCAAGCGCAGCCGCAAGCGCAGTTGCCATAAAGACGCCCTGGCTGTTCATACCGGCAGCGCCCAGCATGTTGGGGTTGACTGCAAGGATGTACGCCATGGCAAGGAACGTGGTGATACCGGCCATGATCTCGGTCTTGACATCGGTACCGTTTTCTTTCAGATGAAAGAGCTTTTCCATGATATTCCTCCTGGTTTTGGGTTGTTTATTTGAAACGGAAGCCCGTTTCCGACCAAATAAAAAAGGGATGAGCCCGCACTCATCCCGACAGGAAAAACAAAAACCGCGTAACGCGGCTCGTGTAATTCGATAGTCGGGATATTTTACGGTTGACCCGGTAGAAACTGCCGGCCCATATCGCCGGCATTATATCGAAGGATATGAAATGCCAAAAGGCATATTATCAAAAGAACACCATTCATTCTAAACGATTCGACATGGAAAAGCAAGGGAAAGAACTGACGATTTTTCGTGTAAATATCTTCTATTTTGAGCCAAAGTGACTAAAAGCGCGCAAAAATGAGGAAAAAGAGTGCAAACATAGCCAAAAAGGGCAGAGAAAGCGCGGAACTACCGAAAATGTGCGGCAGAAAAAGATGCACTTCAACGGGATGCGTCTGTTGATCCCGGTTTTATGGATCGTATAAAGTGTGGATGATTATACGATTTGTAAAAAATCCCCCGAAAAACCGCACACGAAAAAAACGGAGTGTGCCGAATCCGGCACACTCCGTTTTATGATGCAAAATGATGCTGTCAGCGGGATGCGGCGCTTATTTTGCGTCGGAAACCGCTTCCTTGCCGGCGGCAAGCAGGCTGGTGATATCCTGGATATTGCTCGGGATGATCAGCTTGGTGGCCTTGCCGTCTGCGACCTTCTGCAAAGCTTCCAGACCCTTCAGAGCCAGAACCTTGTCGTTCGGTGCAGCTTCGTTCAGCAGACGCAGCGAATCTGCCATAGCCTGCTGGACTTCGCGGATCGCCTGCGCTTCGCCCTGTGCTTCGCGGATGCGCTGTTCACGCACAGCGTCTGCGCGAAGGATCGCGCTTTCCTTTTCGCCTTCGGCGCGGGTGATAGCAGCCGTCTTTTCGCCTTCGGCGATCAGGATCGCTTCACGTTTTTCACGTTCAGCCTTCATCTGCTTTTCCATGGCGTCCTGAATTTCAGCCGGCGGCATGATGTTCTTTACTTCAACGCGGTTGACCTTGATGCCCCACTTGTCGGTGGCTTCGTCAAGGATCGCGGTGATCTTGCTGTTGATGACGTCGCGGCTGGTCAGGGTGTGATCCAGTTCCATTTCACCGATGATGTTGCGAAGCGTGGTTGCGGAAAGGTTTTCGATTGCGGAAATCGGGCGATCCACACCATAGGTAAACAGCTTCGGGTCGGTGATCTGGAAGAACACGACGGTATCGATCTGCATGGTTACGTTATCACGGGTGATAACCGGCTGGGGGGGAAAGTCGACGACCTGCTCCTTCAAGGACACCTTTTTGGCAATGTGCGTGACGAACGGTGTCTTGAAGTGGAAGCCGGCATCCCATGTCGTATAATAAACGCCGAGACGTTCGACGACATAGGCATAAGCCTGGGGAACAATGGCGATGTTGGCAACAACGATCACAGCAGCGATCACAATAAGAATAAGAAAGAAAAGCAGCATGGGATATCCTCCTTTAAAATTGAATTATTCCCCGACGCACAAAACGCCGGAATAATACGGGATCATACGGTTTCGCTCGGCAAAACCTGATCGGCGGGCACAGCCGGTTCGATCGGCTGAACCGTAAGCGTTGCACCATCAACGCTCAAAACCGTGCACATTGCCCCTTCAGCAATGGCAGCATTGCTGCGGGCAGCCCAGTCCACACCGTCCAGACGGACACGGCCGGCTGCAGCGGGCGTGATCGGAACGATCACGGATGCGATGCGGCCCACGTTCATATCGGCATTCGTCGGGACGAAGCCGGAATCCATATGCTTGCGGACGAGCGGGCGGGTAAAGATAAGCGATACGGCACTGACGATGACGAAGATAGAAAGCATAACAAGCCAGGAAGACGTAAGAGCCGAGGCGAAAAACGCGGCAGCGGCACCGACGGCAAACCAGACACTGACCAGCTGCGCAGTCACGGCCTCTATGATGACAAAGGCAATGAGCAGAACCAGCCAGAGGGCAGAAGCAAACGAGAACGTCATTGGAATACCTGCCTTTCTGCTGTAAAATGCGGTGGGATCTCTGCCGAAAAAATTCCGACAGGATCGGTGAATATTCGGGTCAAAGGACAACGTTTTTTCAGGAATCCCCTTTGAATGCCTACATTGTACTACATGGATAAATTCGTGTCAATTGTCAAAAAAGGCGGGAAAAACCGAATTTCGACACTGTGGGGCGAATTTGGAAAATCTACTGCGCCAATCTTGTGCGTGATGAACCGGGCTCATTCCCGGATATGCCGCCGATTCCGGAAAACAGCGCCTTTTTTTACCTATTTATATGGCAGAAAGTACAGAAAAGACCCGATCCGGCTGTGCATATGACAAAATGTATGCGAAAAAACGGATTTTGACACATTCTGCGGGAAATGCTATACTCGATGCCGGAAAAGCGGAGGAGGGAAAAGCATGAAGAACGGAAAAAGGAAGATCGCAACTGCCGCAGGCGCGCTTTTCCTCCTTGTGGCGCTTGTTCCCGCGGCCGCAGGCGCTGCGGCATATCACAATGCGGTGCGCGCGGCACAAAGCCGGAAGGCGTCCGCACCCGCATCCTCTGCTGCAGCCCCGGCCGAGGAGGGAATACTGGAAAAGCTGCGCAAAGCGGCGGAACTGCTGGAAGAATCCGACCGCAGCCGCGCGTGGGAAATTGCATCGAACCGATTGGGTGTGCAGGGAATGTACGAGGTGTACCGCCTTGTGCAAGAAGGAAAGATGCAAAGCGCAAAGGCGTATCTTAAGGAAAATCTGTCCGAAGCGGACATTGCGGTGCTGCAGGAAATATACGATAAGTATAAAAATAGCGTGAATATACAGAACATTACGGAAACACCGCAGGAACCGGCAGCAGGACACACATCCGAACCGGAATAAAAAAGACCCGAACCGCAGTTGGTTCGGGTCTTTTGCATGTAAGGGAAAAGTGCCGTGCGCACGGATCATTCCGGGTCGGTGATGACCGCAAAGCGGCACGGGGGCACTTCCACTTCACAGTCCAGCAGCTTTACGGTGAGGTAATGCTCGGTGCGGTTGATGCACACGGCGGCCGTTGCCGTGCGTGCGCGGCGTTCATAGCACAGGACGCCTTCGTCCGCATGCGTGATGACAAGCTCGCCGTCCGCAAATGCCGGACAGCTTTTGCGCAGTGCGGCAAGATCCTGCAGAACGGGACGGATGCGCGTTTCGGCGCTGTTCCAATCGAAATAGGCGCGGTTGAACGGGTCTTTGTAGCCCTGCATGCCGATCTCATCGCCGTAATAAATGCTGGGGATGCCGGGCAGCGTAAAGATCATTGCATAGGCAAGGATCAGCAGCCTGCGGCCGGCTTCGTACTGGGCGGCGGTAAGGCGGCGCTCGCTCTGCCAGTAGCGGTCGCGCCCTTCGCAGCTTTCGCCCGCAATGGCGGTAATGGCGCGCACGGTGTCGTGCGTGGACATAAAGTTCATCATAACGTGAAGCGCGGGGGCGGGGTAATGCTCGCAGATGCGCATGATATCGTTTGCGGTATCGTGCGCGCTGCGCCCGCGCACAAAGCCGAGCACGGCCTCCTTGAACGGATAGTTCATAACGGAATCCAGCCCTTTGCCCAGCAGGTAAGTGCGGCGGCGCCCGTAGCTCCATTTATTGGTGGCGTCCTCCCACACTTCGCCCAGCAGATACTTTTCACGCCCGTGGCGCTTGACGGCGCGGCGGATGTCCTCGATAAAATCATCGGGCAGCTCGTCGGCAACGTCCAGACGGAAGCCGGATGCGCCAAGCTCCATCCAAAAATCGATCACGCCGCCCTTGCCGCAGATAAATTCGCGGTAGGACGGATCGTTTTCGTTGACTTCCGGCAGCGTTTCAAAGCCCCACCAGCAGCGGTAGCCGCTGGGGTAATCGGGCGAAAAATCATACCAGCTGCGGTAGGGGCTGGCTTCGCCCTGCCATGCGCCGCAGTCGGGGTACCGGCCCTCCCGGTTGAAATAGATCGAATCGGAGCCGGTGTGGCTGAATACGCCGTCCAGGATAATGTCGATCCCGCGGGCGCGGGCGGCGCGGCACAGTTCGGCAAAATCCTCGTTCGTGCCAAGAACCGGGTCTACATGGCGGTAATCGGCTGTGTTGTACCGGTGGTTGGAGTGTGCTTCAAAAATCGGGTTCAGGTAGATGCAGGTGACGCCGAGACTTGCAAGATAGGTCAGCTTTTTCCGGATGCCCGCAAGATCGCCGCCGTAATAGTCCATGTTCAGATAGCCCTCGTGCTGTTCGTTGGGCCAGAAATACGGCTCGCCGTCTTTTTCGCGGCGATAGATGCGGTCGGCATAGGGCATATCCTCGTGCGGGCGGCTTTCGTAAAAGCGGTCGGGAAAGATCTGATAGATCACGCCGCCGCGCAGATGCTGCGGCGTTTCAAAGTCCTTGTCATATACAGTCAGCTGCCATGCATCCCCGCTTCCGGTCGTGACGTATGCTTCGCCCAGATCGCCTGCATAAAGCTTGCGGTAGCCGGTGTAAAGATCGAAGTAATAGAAATACAGGCCCGGCTCCTCGGGGCGCAGGGTTATGGTAAATACATCCGTGCCGTTGCGGTAATATTGCTTTTCAAGCAGCAGCATGGACGGCTGTTCGCCGTCCCGGTTGAAAAACAGATAGGGGGTCGTGCAGCCGAATTCCACAGGGACGGTCAGCGTAAAGGTGACGGACTGTCCGGCGCGGACCGCGCCGAACGGCGTCTTGTAAAAGGAATTCTGGCTGTTGAAAATGGTTGAGGCCATTTGGGATTGCTCCAGTTCGTTTATTTAATGGGCTTTGCGTGCCAGATGTTGTCCGCATATTCGCGCACTGCACGGTCGGCAGAGAAAATGCCGGCATTGGCAATGTTCATCAGGCTCATGCGGTTCCATTTGTCGCGTTCCAGATAGATGCGGCTCAGTTCGGCCTGCGCGCGGCGGTAATCGGCGTAATCGGCCATGACCATATACGGATCGCTCGAACGCAGGTTGCTGACGATCTCCGAGAAGGAATCGCCGTTCCAGCCGTGATCGAGGAAGGAAAGGACCTCTGCCGCCTCCGGGCAGCTGCTGATGAATCCGGACGGATGATAGCCGAACTGCTTGAGCTGGTTGACCTCCGGCGTAAGCATGCCGAAGATGATCTCGTTTTCCTTTCCGGCGGCCTCGGCGATTTCCACATTTGCGCCGTCCAGTGTGCCCAGTGTGACAGCGCCGTTGAGCATGAACTTCATGTTGCCGGTGCCGGAAGCCTCCGTGCCGGCAAGGCTGATCTGCTCGCTCACTTCGCTGGCGGGCATCAGGCGTTCGCTGGTGGTGACGTTGTAATCCTCCAGATAAACGATGCGCAGCTTTTCGCGCACGACAGGGTCGGAATCGATCAGCTGACCCAGCTTGCAGATCAGGCGGATCATCTGCTTTGCCATATAATAGCCCGGTGCGGCCTTTGCGCCGAAGATATACGTCTTGGGCACGACGTCCGCGTTAGGATTGTTCTTGATATACAGATACTGTGCGGCGATATTCAGCGCGTTGAGATGCTGGCGCTTGTATTCGTGCATGCGCTTGACCTGAACGTCAAACATCGTGTGCGGGTCGATGACCTGACCGGTGATCTTTTTCAGGTGCTGGGCAAACAGTACCTTGTTGGCGTCCTTCACTTCCTCCAGTGCGTGCAGCACCTGCTTGTCATTGCTGAATTTTTCCAGCTTTTTCAGCTTGGAAGCGTCGTATTTGAAATCGGGGCCGATCGTGCTTTCCAAAAGGTTCGTCAGGCCGGGGTTTGCGGAAAGCAGCCAGCGGCGGTATGCGATGCCGTTTGTCACGTTCGTGAATTTTTCCGGCGTGAACAGGAAATAATCGTGGAACACGCTCTGCTTGATGATTTCGCTGTGCAGCTTGGAAACGCCGTTGATCGAATGGCAGACATAGCAGCAGATGTTCGCCATGCGCACCTGTCCGTCGCCCAGGATCGCCATATAGTTGATCTTGCCTTCATCGCCGGGGAACACCTTTTCCAGCTCGCTGCGGCAGTGGTGGTTCAGTTCGACACAGATCTGATAGATGCGCGGCAGGGTCTTGCGGAAGATATCCTCGTTCCACTTTTCCAGTGCCTCGCTCATAACGGTGTGGTTGGTGTAGGCGAACGTGCGGCGCGTGATATCCATTGCCTTATCCCAGGAATAGCCGCAGTCGTCCAGAAGGATGCGGATCAGCTCCGGAATGGCAAGGGTGGGGTGTGTATCATTGATGTGGATCGCAACCTTGTCGGGCAGGTTTTCCAGTGTGCCGTACTGGGAGAGGTGATTCTTGACGATATCACCGATCGAAGCGGCCGAAAGGAAATACTGCTGGCGCAGGCGCAGGATCTTGCCTTCGATGTGGTTGTCGTTCGGGTACAGCACCTTGCTGATGAGTTCGGCGTTGGCGCTTTTGTTGATCGCCGAACCGTATTCGCCGGCGTTGAAGCTTGCCATATCGAATCCGGGCGCTTTCGCCTGCCAAAGGCGCAGCTTGGAAACGCCGTCGGAATCATAGCCGCCGACGTACATGTCGCTGGGCACGGCGATGACGCTGGAATAGTTTTTGTGTTCGACATGGTGATACACGCCGTCCCAGGATTCTTCGATCTCGCCGTCAAAGCGGACTTCCACCGCCTGATCGGGGTGGCTTTTCAGCCATACGCCGCCGCCGGGCAGCCAGTTGTCGGCGCGTTCCTGCTGCCAGCCGTCGATGATCTTCTGCTTGAAGATGCCGTATTCATACAAAATGGAATAGCCGGTGCCGGGGATATCGTCGGTTGCAAGGCCGTCCAGGTAGCACGCGGCAAGGCGGCCCAAACCGCCGTTGCCAAGGCCTGCGTCCGGTTCCTGTTCAAAGATATTGTCGAGCTTGATGCTGTAATCCTGCAGCACTTCGTCAGCCACATCGGAAAGCCCAAGGTTCATCAGACCTGTTTTCAGGCTGCGTCCCATAAGAAATTCCATGCAGAGATAATAGACCTGCTTGCCGTTGGCACCATAGGTGCGCGACATAAAGCGCTTGCGCTTTTCGCTCAGCTTGCCCCGCACGATCAGTGCAAGTGCGCGGTAGATCTGTTCGTCGGTTGCCGAAGCGATGTCGATCGAGAATTCACTGGAAAGCTTTTCGGTCAGAAGCTTTTCAAATTCTTTTTTAGAATACTTTGTGTTCAAACTCATCTACTCCTCTTCCTTTTCGCCGGATGCCGCCCCGCCGCCCCTGTCCGTACAGCCGTTTTGATGCATCCGATACACTGAATATTATAGTATTTTTTTACAGGCACTTCAACAAAATACGTTATTTTATAAAAAGTTTCAAAAATGCACTTTCTATCTTTGGACAATTCGTTTATAATGGGAATAAAACAGAGCGTTTATCATGAAAGGGGATTTACACAAATGCCTGCTAATAAAATCAAACTGGAAATCTGCGGTTCAAGTTATGTGATTGCAACCACGGATACCGAAGAATATGTAGAGTCGCTGGCGGAAAAACTGGACGCCGACATGACGCAGATGATGGCCAACACGCCGTCCGCATCCGTTGCAACCGCCGCGATCATCACGGCCCTGGGCTATCTGGATGAACTGAAAAAGAGCACCAGCGGTGCGGACAACATGCGCGCCCAGATCAAGGATTATCTGGAAGATGCCGCAAAAGCAAAGCTTGCCGCCGAAGAAGCACGCCGCGAAGTGGAACGCCTGCGCCGCGAGATCGGCTATCTGAAAGAGAATAAGCAGTGATGCCGGTCACAGAAAGAACAAAAAAGCCCGAGATACTGGCGCCTGTCGGCAATGCCGATATGCTCAGCGCTGCGGTTTTTGCCGGAGCGGATGCCGTGTACCTCGGGCTTGAGCATTTTAATGCGCGCCGCACTGCGGGCAATTTTTCCGCCGAAGGCTTGAGACAGGCGGTGTCCTTTTGCCACGCACGCGGCGTGCATGTTTATGTCACGCTGAACACCACGCTGTATCCGGGCGAGCTTTCGCGCCTTGCGGTGGCGGTTTCCGAAGTGGCGGCAGCCGGTGCGGACGCCGTCATCACGCAGGATCTTGCCGTTGCGGCGCTGGTGCGCCAAATCGCGCCGGGGCTTGCGATGCACGGCTCCACGCAGATGAGCGTACAGAGCCTGGACGGCGCGCTGCGCCTTGCTGAAATGGGCTATTCCCGCGTGATCCTTGCACGCGAGCTGACGCTGGCGGAGATCCGCCACATCACGGCGAACTGCGGCATCGAAACCGAGGTGTTCGTGCACGGTGCGCTGTGCATGAGCGTTTCGGGCCAGTGCTATATGAGCGCGTTCCTGGGCGGGCGCAGCGGCAACCGCGGCGCCTGTGCCGGCCCGTGCCGTCTGCCGTTCGACGCCGATGCAAACGCTCCTGCCGCAGTGGGGCATCATCTCAGCCTGAAGGATATGTCGGTGATCGGCTATCTGCCGGAGCTGGCACAGGCGGGCGTGGCAAGCGTCAAAATCGAAGGACGCCTGCGTCCGCCCGAATATGTTGCGGCGGCCGTCAATGCCTGCGTGCATGCGCGGGCGGGCGAAGCCTACGATGAACAGCTGCTGCAGGACGTTTTTTCCCGCTCGGGCTTTACGGATGCTTATCTGACAGGCAATCGCAGCGGCGCCATGTTCGGCACGCGCACGGGGGAGGACACCGCCGCGGCAAAGGCGGCTGCCCCGCGGCTGCGGGAACTGTACCGGCGCGAACGCGCGAATGTGGGCGTTTCGTTTGAGCTGACGCTGGAAGAGGAGGGCGCAAAGCTTTCCGTTCAGGATGCCGACGGCAGCCGTGCCGTCGTGTACAGCGAAGAGATCCCCGCACCCGGACGCAAAAGCGAACAGGAAGCCGCGCAGGCGTATGAGCGCTCGCTTTCCAAAACGGGCGGCACGCCGTTTTTTGCCGAAACCGTAACGGTGCACGGTGCACAGTGGTTTCTGCCGGGAAGTGAGATCAACGAGCTGCGCCGCCGCGCACTGGAAGCGCTTTTGGAAAAGCGCAGCGCACTGCATCCGATCGAAAGCTTCGGTGCGCCGCAGCTGCCGGATCTGACGCCTTCGCAGCGAAAGGCACAGGGCTTTGCCGTGCGGTTTGCCCATGCGGCGCAGATGCCGCCGGCCGATGCACTGGCAGACGCCGCAATGCTGATCGTACCGCTTGCCGAATGGCAGGGCGTGCCGCAGCAGCTGCGCGCGAAAACGTGGCTGGAAGGGCCGCGCGCGCTGTTCGGCGGGGCAGAGGACGCCGCAAAAAAACAGGCGCAGGAATGTGCCGATGCAGGTTTTGCGGGCTTTGCGGCGGAAAATATCGCGCAGTTCAGAACCTTCCGGGGCAAAAAGCTGGCGGGCGGCTTTGGGCTGAATGTGACAAATCCGCTTTCAGCACAGGAATATGCATCGCTCGGGGCTTCTATGCTGATGCTTGCCCCGGAACTGACGCTTACCGATATGGCGAAGATCAATACAACGGTGCCTGTCATGGCGATCGCCTACGGGCATATGCCGCTGATGCTGACGCGGGCGTGCCCGCTGCAGAACGTGCGCACCTGCAAGGGCTGCGACCGCAAGGGCGAGCTGCTGGACCGCAAGGGGATGAAGTTCCCCGTGCGTTGTTCGGGGCCGGCGGGCGCACGCACGGTCTATAACCCCATTCCGGTTTATATGGGGGACCGCATTGCGGAAATGCCGGTCGATCTGCCGGTGCTTTATTTTACGATCGAAACACAGGCACGCGTGCAGCAGGTGCTGGAACTGTTCTGCGCTGAAAAGCCGTTTGACGGCGCGTTCACACGCGGGCTGTATTACAAGGGGACCAATTAACGGCATGGAAGGAAAACGCTATGGTTTTGAAATATAAGATAGTCCGTCCCGGCGCCGTGATGCCCGGACGCGCCACAGAGGGCAGCGCCGCAGCGGATCTGCGCGCGGTGTGCGGCGAGGAAGGCGTGACGATCGAACCGTGGAAGCGCGCCGTGATCCCGACGGGGATCGCCGTGGAGCTGCCCGGGCCGGAATACGTTGCGCTTTTGTTCGCGCGCAGCGGTCTTGCCGTGAAGAACGGGCTGGCGCTTTCCAACGGCGTCGGCGTCATTGATTCCGATTACCGGGGCGAAATCTCGGTGGGGCTTGTCAACCTTTCCGATACGCCGTATACCGTATATAACGGCGAGCGCATTGCGCAGCTTGCCGTTATGCCGGTGGCTGTGCCGGAAATGCTGTGCGTCGAAATGCTTTCGGAAACAGATCGCGGCGAAGGCGGCTTCGGTTCTACGGGAAAACAGTGAAAGCATAACAGGGGGATTCTGATTTGAAACGCAATATTCTGCTTATTTTCTTCGTCCTTGCGGGGATCGTTGTCGGGGCGCTTTTGGCAAATCTCTGCGCACATATCCCGTTTTTGAGCTGGCTTGCCTATGTCGGCACGATCGGCTTCAGCCCGGAGCATCCGTTCATTCTGGATCTTTCGGTGCTCAAGCTGACGTTCGGTTTTTCCATGAGCATCAGCGTGGCGCAGATCATCACCATTTCTCTGGCGATTTTCCTGTATAACAAAACAAAGCTGCGCTGATGATGCACAGCGGAAAAGAGGGACGGAACATGGAGATCATTCTGGCGTCGGCATCCCCGCGCCGCAAAGAGCTTATGGCGCTGATCACGGGTGATTACACCGTCTGCACAAGTGATGTGGAGGAACGCGGAATCACCGCGGATACGCCCGCGCTTTTGGCGGAAAAGCTGGCGTGCGCAAAATGCGCCGCCGTGCACGCGGCATACCCCGATGCGGCGGTGATCGGCTGCGATACGGTGGTGGACGTGGACGGCGAAGTGTACGGCAAGCCCCGTGATGACGAGGACGCAAAACGGATGCTGCGCACGCTTTCCGGGCGCAGCCACAGGGTGCACACCGGTGTGTGCGTGATGTGCGGACAGGAGTGCCGTTCTTTTGCCGAAACGACCAAGGTCGTTTTTGCGCCGCTTGGCGATGAGGAGATCGAAGCGTATGTGAAAAGCGGCGATCCCCGCGACAAAGCCGGTGCATACGGCATCCAAAGCGGCGCGGCGCGCTTTGTCACGGGCATCGAGGGCTGCTACTTCAACGTGATGGGCTTTCCGGTTTCGCGCGTGTACGCAGTATTGCGCGAAATGGGGATTCTTTAAGCGGATTGAACGGAAAATATTTTAAAAAGTAAATTCTTTTTGTCTGCTTGATGAAAAAAACGGTTGAATTTGAGTGATTTTGTGATATACTGAAAAAGCGGGAAAATGATTTTCAGACATGCCCGCAGGAAAGGGTACGAATGGGCACGGATGTGATCATGCTTGCCTCCGGAAAAGGCGGCACGGGAAAAAGCACGGTTTCGGTTCTGCTGGGTGCAGAGCTTGCGGCGCGCGGAAGGCGCGTTCTGCTGGTGGAGTTGGATTCCGGCCTTCGCAGTGTGGATTATATTGCGGGGGTGTACGGCAAAACCGTTTATGATGTGGAAGATGTGCTGAGCGGACGGTGTGAAACCGGCAAGGCTCTTGTGGAAAGCCCGCTGTACCGTGATCTGTATGTGATCAGTGCGCCGTATTCGGGCGGACAGATCCGTGCAGATGCCCTTGAAATGTTTATAAAAGTTGTCGGGCCTGTGTTTGATACGATCCTACTGGATACAGCGGCCGGCATGGGGGCTGCGTTTCAGGCGGCGGCGGGCGTTGCAAACCGCGCGCTGCTGGTGCTGACGCCGGACCCGATTGCATCGCGCGACGGACATATCGTCTGCGATGCGCTGATACAGGCGGGATGCAGCGATATCCGGCTGATTTTGAACAAAACGCCCAGCCGGCTGGACGACTGCGGTGTGGAAAGTCTGGATGAATGCATTGATACGATCGGTGCACAGCTGATCGGCGTTATCCCGCAAAGCAGCGATATGCGCAAGGCGGGATGTTCCGGAAAGCCGCTTTCGCCGCGGGGAAAATCCAAGGCGGCGCTGCGCGCGATTGCCGCGCGCCTGTGCGGGGAAACGGTTCCGCTTGTGATTCGATAGGATACGTTAAAGGAGGCAAACTAATGAATATCGCTCTGATTGCTCACGATACAAAAAAAGAGCTCATGGTGCAGTTCTGCATCGCTTACTGCCGCGTTTTGGCGCAGCATAACCTGTGTGCAACAGGAACAACAGGGAAAATGGTTGCGGAGGCGACGGGTCTGCGCATCCAGAGATTTCTGTCCGGCACACACGGCGGCGATCAGCAGATCGCTGCGCGTATCGCATGCAATGAAATCGATCTGCTTTTGTTCTTCCGCGATCCGATCACGGCAAAACCGCACGAGCCCAACGAAATGAACCTGCTGCGTCTGTGCGATGTGCACAACATTCCGGTCGCAACGAATATTGCCACGGCTGAAGTTCTGATCCACGGCCTGGAACGCGGCGACCTTGACTGGCGCAATATCGTCAACCCGAACCACTGACAGCATCGGGAATAAAACAGAAACGCAAACGGCGTCCGATCTTCCCAAACAAGGAAGAACGGACGCCGTTTTTGTTATGAAAAGTAAAACAGAGCGCCTTACAGGAACGTCACGGTGCCGTGTTCAAGCGATGCAATGCGGGCAAGCGATTCAATGCGCACGCCGCGGCTGCGCAGAAGCGTTCCGCCGCCCTGATACATTTTTTCGATCACGATGCCGCAGCCGGCAAGCGATGCACCGGATTGCTGCACAATGTCGATCAGGCCGATCAGCGCCTGTCCGCGCGCAAGGAAATCGTCGATAATCAGAACGGTGTCGTCAGGGCCGAGAAATTTCTGCGAAACCTGTACGTTGTAGGTAACGCCCTTGGTGAACGAGTGCACCGGTGCGGTGTAAAGTGCGCCGTCCAGATTGCGGGACTGCGTCTTTTTTGCAAAAACGACGGGTGCGTTGTCAAAATACTGGGCGGCGATCGCAGCAATGCCGATGCCGGACGCTTCAATGGTCAAAATTTTGTTGACGGGGACATCGGCAAAGCGGGTCCTGAATTCCTGTCCGATCTCATTGAGCAAAGCGATATCCATTTGATGATTCAGAAAGCTGTCGACTTTCAGGATATCGTCGTCCTTGATGACGCCGTCGTGCAGAATACGTTCTTTGAGCAGTTCCATAACTTGGCCTCCCGCGAGATATAGTGCAAATATTGTATCATAATACGACGGCGTTTTCCACCGTTTGAAGCGTTAAAGCTGCGGCGGGAGCTGAAAAACCGGCAAAAGGAAACCGGCAGCGGCGGGGTATGCCCCGTACAGCTGCCGGTAAGATCTGCCGCAAAAGGGTTCGTGTACTCCTTTGCGGCGGGGAAAAGAAGAATCAGCAGTACATGTTGTTTGCCTGCATATATTCCGAAAGGGATTTGCCGTGCTCCTGCTCCTGACGCTGAATTTCCGCAAGGGCGTTGCGCGCGGCGGGGTCGCTGAATTCAAACACCGAAGTGTTGTAAACGCCGGCGATATACTTTTCCGTGCCGAGAAGGTCGCTGAGCAGATAGGCGTCACGCTGCTTTTCGCTTCGGCTTGCCGTGGATTTCATCGCGTGCGGGTCCTTTTTGCGGGAAGGCTCCTTGGGCTTCTGCACGGGCACGGTGCCGGAGATCATTTCCGTCACGACGTCATAGTGATGACGCTCGGCTTTTTCGATTTCGTTAAAAAGGCTTGTCAGCGTGGGGTCGCAGGCGTCCTCGGCGGCGCGCTGGTATTTTTCCACACACAGCTTTTCTTCGCTTTGCAGATCCTTCAGAAAGTTTTGTTCTTTTTTAGTCCAGGCCATGGCAGTTCGCTCCTTTTCATTTTGGTGGAATGTACCGGACAAAAAGCGCCCTGATACACCGATAGTGTGTGCGCACGGCACGGGATTATGCAAAAAAACGGCAGTATCCGTTCAGGATACTGCCGTTTTTGGTTTTGCTATCAGCCGGATGTCCGGGCAGAGCGCTTGGAAATGTCACAGGCGTTCGCAGATCCCGGTCAGGACTTCCACGGATCTTTCCACGCCGAATTTGCCGGAATTGAGCGTGATGTCATAGCTGCTGGCTGCGCCCCAATCACGGTCGGCATAGAAATTGTAGTAGTTGGCACGCTGCCGGTCGGTTTTCTTGATGAGTGCGCGGGCGGCGTCCTCTTCAATATTGTTCAGACGCGCAATGCGCTGGATGCGCAGCTCCAAAGGCGCATGGATAAAGACCGAAAGCATGTCCTCGCGGCTGCGAAGGATGTAATCGGCACAGCGCCCGATGATGACGCACGAGCTTTTTTCCGCAAGTTCGCGGATCGTGCTGCACTGGAACAGAAACAGCTTGTCGTTCGTCAGATAATCATTGTAATTGGTGAAGTTGACGGTGTGCTGTCCGTGTGTGCCCATAGAAAGGGAATAGAGGAAGCTGTTGGAAGGCTTTTCGTCTGCCTTTTCAAACAGTTCTTCCACAATGCCGCTTTCTGCGGCTGCTTTTTTTAAAATCTCCTTGTCATACAAAGGGATCCCAAGCTTTTCAGCAAGGCCCTGACCGATTTCACGTCCGCCGCTGCCGAATTGTCTGCCGATACAAATGACTAAGCGTTTATCCATAAAAAACAGCCCCCTCAGAAAAGGAATGGAAAACAGTTGCTTTCCTTATCTGGAGTATAGCACACTTTGCGGCAAAGTTCTAGTTCTGGGAAGAAAAGAATTTCGGTGCGGCCTTGTACAGGATGACAGCGCATACAACGGTGAGGATCGTTTCCGGCAGCATGTAGTTGCCGTTGTAGATCAGGCTGTACAGCCATACGGACATGCCGTCTGCCCATTCATACGAAGACTGGTAGCTGCCCCACAGCAGCACGCCGGAAAAGAAGCTGCACAAAAAGCGGATCACGCAGACTGCCGCCGTGCCCACGGCGACGCCGGCTGCGCGGTTGGTAAACAGCTTTGCAAAGAAATCTGCAAGACCCAGCAGCGTGAAGGCCAGCACATAGTCCAGCAGGATGACGCCGATAAAGGCAAGCACCGTGTTGGAAGGGGGCGCATAAAAGCCCAGCAGCATCTGCAGCAGGCTGTTGACGAAGCCGGTTGCAAGGCCCCATTTTACGCCGTGGCGGAAGGAGACCAGAATGAACGGCAGCATCGAAACCAAAGTGACGCTGCCGCCGAACGGCATCGAAAACAGCTTGATCTGTGCCAGCACGGTGCCGACGGCGATCATCAGGGCACACTCGACCAGTGTGCGTGTTTTACCGGAGGTTTTGTTCATGATGTTCACGAACCTTTCTAGATTATGTAACATAAAAACAAATGCGCCTGCACACTGCAGACGCATTAAAGTTTATGAACTGCGCATTTCTGCGCCGAAACTTCCTACGCCGGCATTATCCGGATCAGGTAAAGGGTTCATGCACGCGCGTACCCGTACAAATCTCAGCCTTTCGGCTCCCCTGTTTTTATGTCCGTTTGTATTATAGGCGCTCTTTCGGCAGATGTCAACAGCCCGCAAAAAAGCGGCGGGCAGTCCGCGCACTTATTTTGCCGCAAGCGTTTTTTTGCCGGTGCGGCAGATCTCGCGCAGGCAGCATTGCTCGCACAAGGCCTTGCGCGCGGTGCAGACAACGCGCCCGTGCATGACGCAGCGGTGGCAGAAATCGTTCGATTCCTCCGGCGGCAGGACCTTCACCAAAGCGCGTTCCACCTGCACGGGGTCTTTGGTATCCGTGACAAAGCCGATCCGGTTTGCCATGCGGATGCAGTGGGTGTCGGCCACCACGGCGGGCAGACCGAAGATGTCGCCGCGGATCAGGTTTGCGCTTTTGCGCCCGACGCCGGGCAGACGCAGCAGATCCTCCATGGCTTCGGGCACCCTGCCGCCGTATTCATGCATCACCATGTTTGCCATGCCGTACAGATCACGCGCCTTGCTTTTGCCAAGGCCGCACGGACGGACGATCGCTTCGATCTCTTCGGGCGAAGCGGCGGCAAGGGATTCGAGCGTGGGGTATTTTGCAAACAGCTCTTTTGTCACGATGTTCACGCGTGCATCGGTGCACTGTGCGGAAAGGCGCACGCTGACAAGCAGCTGCCACGCCTCGCTGTAAGTAAGCGAGCATTCGCTCACGGGATATTCCTGTTTTAAAAGTTCGACGATCTGTCGGGTATCGGCCTTTGTACGCATAGAAAACGCCCCTTTCTCCGGTTAATCATACCATATTTTTCAGGCGCGAAAAAGGGGCGGCAGGAAAAAAGCTGGAATGGATATTTGGCTCTTGTACAACGGGATGCCGCGTGATACAATGGGTAACAATCACAGGGCAGCAGAATAAAATACGCCGTGTGAAAAAGGGAGGGCACTATGTATAGAGAAATGCTAGATACGGTTGGATTTGTAGAAAAGTACGACCCGGAAATCGGAAGCGCGATCAAAGCGGAACTTGGCCGCCAGCGCGAAAACATTGAATTGATTGCATCAGAAAACATTGTTTCTCCTGCGGTAATGGCAGCAATGGGCACAGTGCTGACCAATAAATATGCCGAAGGATATCCCGGACACCGCTATTACGGCGGATGCTGCCATGTGGATACTGTGGAGGAAATCGCACGCAGCCGCGCCTGCCGGCTGTTCGGCGCCGAGCATGCAAACGTGCAGCCCCATTCGGGCGCACAGGCAAACCTTGCAGTGTACTTTGCGCTTTTGCAGCCGGGCGATACCGTCCTTGGAATGGATCTTTCCAACGGCGGACACCTGACGCACGGCAGCCCTGTCAACATGAGCGGCAAATACTATCATTTTGTACCCTACGGCGTGGACGAAAACGGATATCTCGATTATGACGCGCTGCAGGAAAAGATCCGCACCCATAAGCCGAAGCTTGTGGTCGCGGGTGCTTCGGCCTATTCGCGCACGATCGATTTTGAACGCATTGCAAAGGATGCACATGACAACGGTGCGCTTTTCATGGTGGATATGGCACATATCGCAGGCCTTGTGGCGGCGGGGCTGCACCCGAACCCGGTGCCGTATGCCGATGTTGTGACAAGCACGACGCATAAAACACTGCGCGGCCCGCGCGGCGGCATGATCCTGTGCCGCAGTGAATATGCAAAAATGATCGACAAGGCGATTTTCCCGGGAACGCAGGGCGGCCCGCTGGAGCATGTGATCGCGGCAAAGGCCGTGTGCTTCGGGGAGGCATTGCGTCCGGAATTCCGCGAATATCAGAAAAAGATCGTGGAAAACGCAAAAACGCTGGCGGATGCACTGCTGGCCGAAGGCGTGGGCCTTGTTTCGGGCGGGACGGACAACCATTTGATGACGGTCGATCTGCGCGGCACGGGCGTGACGGGCAAGGAACTGGAAAAACGTCTGGACGAAGTGCACATCACTGCAAATAAAAATACCGTGCCGGATGATCCGGAATCGCCGTTCGTCACATCGGGGCTTCGCATCGGCACGCCCGCGGTTACAACGCGCGGCTTCGGCAGCGAGGAAATGAAGCAGATCGCAAAATGGATCGCTGCATGCGTGTTCCGTTTTGAAGAAGAAAAGGATGCGGTTGCCGCCGGGGTAAAGGCGCTGACGGAGCGCTTCCCGCTGTACGAATAATACAAAAAGCACCGGTGCGCACACAAAACCGGTGCACCGGCCCAGCGCAGCAGCCCAAAGCGGTCTGCGCCGGGTTTTCCTGCCCCTTTGCGGAAAGGCGCAAAGCGGGAAAAACGGCAGGGAAAGAAGGCTGCGGCAGTGATTTCCTGCAGCATCTGAAAGCCGAGGTGAAGCGCCGCGGCGGCAGCTGGATCGAACTGCTCACGACACTGGGCGCACAGCACCAGAACTTTTACCGAAAAAACGGATTTTCGCGGTCAGACAATCTGGTGCTGGAATATATGGATCTGTGACGCGCGGTGCGGATGCCGTTTTGCCCTGAAAAGCGTTCGGCATCTCACAAAAGCATACCGAATTTCCAGGAACACAGCAAAAAGGAGTGCATCCCCGCAAAGGGTGCACTCCTTTTTCGGCTTTCGGCGTATTCCGGCAGAAAACGCACTGTCTGCCGTCAGGGTGCGGGCGCGGCGCACAGCCGCACGGCAAGCACGGTGATGTCGTCGCTTTTTTCCGGGCTGCATTCCCGCGCACATTGGGCGCAGCTGCGGCAGAAGGCCTCTAAAGGTTCGTCCTGCGCGCGCAGCATAGCGCCGCACAGTACCTCACGTCCGGTGCAAAGCGCGCCGTCGCTCACAAGCACCAGCGTATCCCCAAGGCAGAGCTGCAGCGGTTCGCGGTGGTCGGTCACGGTGCCCAGAATACCGATCGGCAGTGTGTCGGCGTCATAGACGGCAATGTGTCCGTCATGCAGAAGAAAGGACGCCGCACCGCCTGCCTTGTAAAGCTCTGCACTGCCGGTATAAAGGTTTATGGACAGCGCATCCAGTGCCACCGCGTTTTCGTCGTCGCTTTTCAGTGTCAGCGCAATGTTGACGAGCTTTGCGGCACTCTGGGCGCAGAAGCCCGCATGCAGCAGCTCCCGCATCAGGCGCGCGCACAGCGTCCCGCCGACGGCGGCAGCCTTGCCGGTGCCCATTCCGTCACATAAAACGGTGTGGAATTTACCCAGTGGGTCGTGGAAACATTCGGCCACGTCGGCACAGACCGCCCCGTCGGCCGGCAGCGAGCAAAGGGCGTATTCGGCACAGAACGGCGGGCGTTCGGTGAAGCGCAGCTGCACGGCAACACCCGAATGGGTGCACTGCACGGCAAAAAAGCTGCGGCGGAAGATGCCGGATACTTCGTTTGTCAGATGCTTCAGCTCCGCTTCGGAAAGCGGTGCATCCGGCAGTGAAACGCGCACCGAAAGTGCACCGGCTGCATCGACCGCCGCACTGCTTTCCAGTACGTCCAGCCCCAGTGCGGCAAAGCGCTGTTCCAGCTTCTGCGCCTTGCGCCGGTCAGGCAGATCGGTGCAGTAAACCTGGCGGGAAAGATCGGCAAGCAGCAGGGAAAAGGCGCGGTACTGGTCGCACAGTGCCGAGCGTGTGCGGCGGCTTTCCGCGTGCATCACGCGCCGCGCCGCCCGTTCGGCAAAAACGGAATTGACCGCGTTGGTCAGACGGATCGGCATCTGGCAGCGCCGCTGCAGGATCGTCGGCAGCTCCGTGGCAGGCAGCCCGTCGGGGTACACGGCCTGTGCCGAAAGCTTTGCGAATGCTTCATAGGTTTCGTCGGCGCAGTCCACCCAGCAGTAGATGCGCTTGCCGCAGTTTTTGCAGCAGCGTTCAGCGACGGTGTCGGCAAGTTCGGCGGCGCTTTCGCGGTGCAGCGGCAGACGGTCGCAGACGGTGCGCATGGTGCTGCCTACAAAGCAGAACGCTTCGGAAACCGTCTCCAGCTGTGCGGAAAGCGCGGTGCGCTGTGCGCGCAGGGCGGTGCCGTTCTGCGGACCCGGAAGGCGCACAGAGCCTGTCCGGATCCACGGCAGAAAAAGCGACGCAATGCAGGATAAAAACAGTTCCACGCACAGCACGATGCCCGCGTCCACATCGGGTGCGCAGGATACGCCGAAAAGCCCGGCGACAAAAAAGGCGAACGCAAAGGCAAAGCGGTTTGTGCGCCGGAAGAAAACTGCGGCCACAGCGCCGCAGGCAAGCGCGAACCCCGCGTGCAGATGAAACGGATCGGCGGCGCACAGGGCGGCGGCTGAACAGACGGCGGCAATCACGGCGTCGGCGGGAACGGGGCTGCAGCGGGCGGCAAGCAGGATGCATACGGCGGCCAGGATACGCGCGGGGGAAAGCGAAAACACCGTGTAAGGCGCAAGTGCGGCGACGGCACAGCCGAATGCGGCGCACAGCGAGATGCGCTCTTCCCGGCTTGCACCGCAAATCGGGAACGGCAGGGCAAAAAAGCCGGAAAGCAGACAGCAGATGCCGAAAATCAGCGCGCTTTCGGCTGCGGCGGCAGAAAGCGCGGAGGAAAGTGTTTTTTCCGGCAGCAGCAAGACGGTGCGCAGCACGCCGAATACAATGCACACAGCGCCCTGTGCAACAAACGGACGGCTTGTCCGGTGCAGAAGCTGCAGGGTCAGCCGGAATGCGGCGGCACATGCAATGCAGCACAGATATGCAGCGGAACCGGGCAGCCCAAGAAGAAAGCAGCCCGCACCGGCACCCAGCGCAGCCGAGATGAAAAAACGGTTCGGAACGGCAAGCAAAAGCCCCATTCCAAGCGGATACAGGCTGCCGAACAGCGGCGCGCGCGCGGCGGTAAACGCAGCGGCTGCCGCAAGAGCATGCAGGGCAAGGGAATACGGCACCGGCTGGATCCGGCGGGGCACCGACGCATGCGCAGCTTTTTTTTCACGGAGTACGACGGACATAAGGTTCACCATTCTTTCCTTGTATGCCCGAAGCGTCTGGCGCAGGGGCTGACCCTATTATAAAAGTCCCCGGCATGAAGATTTTGTCTCTTCGTGCCGGGGACTTACTTTTCTATGGATCAATACAGGGAAAAACGGAAAACCTGCTTACAGGCGGGAAATACCGTTCTTGATGCGGGCGACCGTGCGCTCTTTGCCAAGGATCGCGGCAAGTTCGATGCCGCCGCCCGGCGTGAACTGCTTGCCGGAAACGGCAACGCGCAGCGGCCAGAGCATAAAGCCGTTCTTGACGCCCTTTTCCTGGATCAGCGCAAACACGGCCTCGTGGATAGCGTCCTTGGTGAAGCCGTCCTCGGGGATCGCTTCGATCACCGGAAGGATCGCTTCCAGTGCTTCCTTTGCGGTTTCCGCGTTCGTCTTCATTTTCTTGTTGGTGTACATGGCGATGTCGTAATCGGGCAGTTCGTCGATGAAATCGATCTGCTCGGGGATATCGCTCAGCACTTCGCAGCGCTGGTGCAGGACCTGCGTGAGCAGGTGCTTATCACATTCGGTCTTCACAACGCTGTCGATGTACGGCTCTGCCATGGAGAAGAACTTTTCCTCGCTCATGGCGCGGATGTATTCGGCATTGATGTAGCGCAGCTTTGCGGGATCGAAGATCGCGGGTGCCTTGCCGATGCCGGTTTCGTCGAATGCTTCGATCATTTCATCCAGCGAGAAGATCTCCTTTTCGCCCTTCGGGCTCCAGCCCAGCAGCAGGATGTAGTTCAGCACGGCTTCGGTCAGATAGCCCTTTGCGATCAGATCCTGATAGCTTGCGTCGCCGTTGCGCTTGGAAAGCTTGTTCTGCGCGTCCTTCATAACGGGCGGGCAGTGGATATACGTCGGGATCTCCCAGCCGAAATCCTGATACAGCAGGTTGTATTTCGGGGTGCTGGAAAGATATTCCGAACCGCGGATGACATGCGTGATGCCCATGAGGTGGTCATCGACCACGTTTGCGAAGTTGTAGGTGGGCATGCCGTCGGTTTTGATGAGGATCTGGTCGTCAAGGGTGTCGTTGTCCACTTCGATGTGGCCGTACACCACGTCGTCAAAGCTGGTTTTGCCGGTTTTGGGCATCTTCTGGCGGATGACGTAAGGCACGCCTGCATCCAGCTTGGCCTGGATCTCCTCCGGCGAAAGGTTGCGGCAGTGGCCGTCGTAATGGGGAGCCTGTCCGCTTGCCTTCTGAACCAGACGCATTTCCTCCAGACGATCCTTGTCGCAGAAGCAGTAATAGGCCTTGCCTTCTTTTACAAGCTGCTCGGCATAATCCTTGAACATGTGCATGCGCTCGCTCTGCACATACGGGCCGACAGGGCCGCCGATGTCCGGACCTTCGTCCCACAGAAGGCCGGTTTCGCGCAGGGTGTTGTAGATGATATCAACAGCGCCTTCGACATAGCGCTCCTGGTCGGTATCTTCGATGCGCAGGATGAAAGTGCCTCCATTATGCTTTGCCTGCAGATATGCATACAATGCGGTGCGCAGGTTGCCCACGTGCATATAGCCTGTGGGGCTGGGGGCGAAACGGGTACGAACAGTATTCGATGCCATAGTTCTGGTGCTCCTCGGTATTTATATTGGGCGGTGCGGCAACGGGCAAAGGCCGGCAGACGCACTTTTATTCCTTATTTAGTTTAGCCGCAAGAACCCCGTTTGTCAATTGCTTTCGGCAGTTGATTGTGCTACAATTATATTTAACTTTTACAAAGCAGGGGGAACCGAGATGGAAAATCAGAAAAAACGCATTTTGAGCGGCATTCAGCCGACCGGTACTTTTACACTGGGCAATTATGTGGGTGCCGTGCGCAACTGGGACGCTCTGCAGGATGATTATGATTGTATTTATATGATCGCGAACATGCATGCGATCACCGTGCGCCAGACGCCGGCGGAGCTGCGCCGCAAAACGCGGGAGGCCGCCGCACTGCTTCTGGCCTGTGGGATCGACCCGGAAAAGAGCGTGCTGTTTGTGCAGAGCCATGTGCGCGCGCACGCGGAGCTTTCGTGGGTGCTTTCGTGCAGCACGCCGTTCGGCGAGCTGACGCGCATGCACCAGTTCAAGGAAAAAAGCGCAAAGCATCCGGAGGATATCAATGCGGGTCTGTTCACCTATCCGGTGCTTATGGCGGCGGATATCCTGCTGTATAATGCCGATCTTGTGCCCGTGGGCATCGATCAGAAGCAGCATCTGGAACTGACGCGCAACGTTGCACAGCGCTTCAACGGTATTTACGGCGATACCTTTGTGGTGCCGGACGCCTACATCCCCAAAACAGGCGCGAAGATCATGAGTCTGCAGGAGCCGGACAAGAAAATGAGCAAAAGCGATACGAACGTCAACGGCTTTGTGCTGATGCTGGACGACGCCGATACCATTGTGCGCAAATTCAAGCGCGCGGTAACGGATTCCGACGGCTGTGTGCGCGCGGGCGACGATAAGCCGGGCGTCACGAACCTGATGAGCATTTACGGTGCGTTCACCGGCAAGGAGTTTGCGGCGATCGAACGCGAATTTGAAGGACACGGCTACGGTGATTTCAAGCTTGCCGTGGCAGAGGTCGTCAAAGACAAATTCCTGCCCATTCAGCAGGAGTACCGCCGTCTGCTCGACGACAAGGCATATATCGACACGGTGCTTGCGCAGGGCGCACAGCGCGCGGAAGCGATCGCAAACCGCACAGTATCCAAGGTTTACCGCAAAGTCGGCTTTTTACAGCTGTAA
The DNA here is from genome assembly GCA_020025235.1 of Ruthenibacterium sp. Lineage (GTDB taxonomy): Bacteria > Bacillota > Clostridia > Oscillospirales > Ruminococcaceae > Ruthenibacterium. Next base: position 21,771 of record JAHHSL010000008.1, on the reverse strand, counting down.
TGGATCGGATTCGACGGTTTCGGACATTCCAGTTGATTTCCAGATAATTCTTTTTCTGCCACATATTGACATAAAATGTAAAATTATGTATAGTATAAATGTCAATATGGAATCGTGACGAAAACGATCCCAGAAAAGGGAGTGGTCGAAGATTGAAATCAACAGGAATGGTTCGTCCGGTCGATGGACTGGGACGCATTGTGCTTCCGATTGAACTGCGCCGTGTGCTGGATATTGATAAAGATTCTGCACTTGAGGTTTATGTGGATAAGGATAGTATCGTACTCAAAAAATATCAGCCGGCCTGCATTTTCTGCGGCAGTGCAGAGGATATCGAACAGTATCAGGGACGCAATATCTGCCGCGCATGCCGCGAGGCAATCGGAAATCTCAAATAAAGAAAATCCAACGCAACAAAAAAAGCCGCTTTCAGCGGCTTTTCTTTTATTCTGATTCATGTTATGATATGCGACAGGGATCAATCGTCCTTTTTTTCGATGCGCGCTTCGCTTGTCTTGATCAGATGCCACAGGCTGGAAGCGTACAGCGGATAATCGTGCGAAATGCTCTCGGTCGTCATGACAAATGCGTTGGTGTCCTTCAGCGGCGCGCCAAGGCCGATGTCATCGCCCGCAAGAATGGCCTTGACGTTCGATTCGGCAATATGCATCGCGGCGTCGGAATAGCCGCTGTACAGCGATTTTTTAACGCCGAACATGCCGGTCGCGTTCTTGGGGCCTGCGCCGTACAAAAGGCGGAACATCTTGTAGACCGCCAGCATCAGATATGCGGAGATCTCGCCGACAAGCCCCTTGTCCGGACAGGAATTGAGCTTGTCGTACAGAATGTTCAGGCTGTTGGAAATCAGCTTCTTATTAAAGGTGGGCAGTACACTGCCGCGGAAAATGCCGTCCTTGGCCGTTTCGGGGCTGGGGATCTCTTCGGCAGAAAGCGTCAGACCGCTGCGGTCTGCACTGCGGCCCAGAAGATAATCACAGGAAACCCCGTAATAATCAGCAACGCGCACAACAAAGCTGAGCCCGCATTCACGGATGCCCTTTTCATAGTGTGAGAGCAGCGCCTGGGAAACCCCAAGATCCTCCGCTGCCTGTTTTTGCGTCACGCCTTTTTCTTTGCGCAGAAGCGTGATGATTCTGCTGAAATCCGAAGCCATGCCCGTATACTCCTTACACAATTACGTATTGTAAATTATAGTACATAGAAAACAATTTGTAAACACAAAAAAACGGCAGAAAGCTACGAAAACCGGCAGAATGTGCAGGGGAGTGCTACATCTGCGCTTTCAGTGTGCTGTACCGTCTAAATATAGTGGGATACATGGAAATTTGAACAAAATCTTTTTTTGAAAATAATGAAAACCGCCGAGCATACGCACGGCGCAAACCGGAGGAAACAACATGAAGAACTATCGTTTATACCTGATCCGCCACGGCATGACGCAGAGCAATGTGGACGGCATTTACGCGGGCGGCGGAACCGACGACGCACTGTGCGAAGCCGGGCGCGAGGAGATCCGCGGCCTGATGCAGCGCTTTGCGTATCCGCATGTGAACACGGTGTTCAGCAGCCCGCTGCGCCGCGCGGTGGAAACGGTGGAAATGATCTTCCCCGATGCAAAGGATAAGATCATCCTTGCCGATCTGCGCGAAAACAGCTTCGGCGAATTTGAAGGCCGCCGCGTGCGCGAGCTTCTGCAGGACGAAAACTTCAAAAAGTGGATGGACCCCGCACAGCACTATACGCCGAAGGGCGGCGAAAGTGCGCCGGAATTTCACAAGCGCTGTTCCGAAGTGCTTATGGGCATGTTTGAATATATGATGAAAACCAATACCGAGCAGGCGGCGTGCGTGACGCACGGCGGCGTTATCATGAGCATGCTGGCACAGCGCGGCATGCCCAAGCGCGCACCGGAAATGTGGATGGCAGACCGCGGCTGCGGCTATGTGCTGCAGTGCAGCCCGGAAATGTGGATGCGCGATGGCATCGCGGAAGTGAGCGAGATCATCCCCTACGGCTATCTGGATGAGGAAGAATAAATGGCTATGGTACATATTTATACCGGCGATGGAAAGGGCAAAACGACGGCTGCGGTCGGGCTGTGCGCGCGTGCGGCGGGCAGCGGGATGAAAACCGCGTTTTACGAATTTCTGAAAAGCGGCGGCACGGGCGAAGAAAAAAGCCTGCGCGCACTTGGAACCGATTTTTACTGCCCCGTGCAGAATGAAAAATTCACATGGGAGATGAATGACGCAGAAAAAGCGGAATGTCACCGCCGCCAGAGCGAAACGCTGCGCTGCGCCTGCGAGCATATGGCGCAGTATGATCTGGTGGTCCTGGATGAGGTGCTGTGCGCGCTCAATACCGGGATGCTCGATCGGGAAGAAGTGCTGCGCGCCGTGCGGGAAAAAGCGCCCGAAACAGAGCTTGTCCTTACGGGGCGCGGCGCACCGCAGGAGCTGATCGAGCTTGCGGATTACGTCAGCGTCATCGAAGCGCGGCGTCACCCGTTCGATTCGGAAAATCCGGTCGCGGCGCGAAAGGGGATCGAATATTAAAAAAGAAAAGTCTGAAGGCGCAGCCGGTGCAGCGGCGCTTTCAGACTTTTTTGTTTGTATGCGTTTTTCACCTGCGCATGCCCTTGCAGAAGCTTTGCAAAGCAGGACGCTGAATAAGCGCGTTCGGGAAACCTGTTACAGCAGTTCGCACAGGATGCTGTTCTGCATCAGCATGCCGCGCGGGGTAAGGCGCAGGATATTGTCCTCAAAAACCGCCATTTCGTTTTCGCACAGCCGCCGGATGAAGGCAAGCTTGTGCGGCGCAAAGGATACGCCGTACAGGTCTTTCAGTGCATCCAGCGAAAGGCCGTGTGCAAGGCGCAGCTGCAGCATGATGTAATCCTCCTGATCGCAGACGCCCTGCGGCTCGTACACGGCGGGGCGTTCGATAAAAGCGGCGGTGCCGGCATTGCAGGAAAAACGCCGCCCGTTCATGCAGCTGTGCGCAGCAGGGCCAAGGCCGAGATATTCCCCGCAATCCCAGTAGATCAGATTGTGGCGGCTTTCAGATCCGGGCTTCGCAAAGTTGGAAATTTCGTACTGCCGGTAGCCCAGCGCCGCCAGCTTTTCAACCGCGGAAAGGTAAAAATCGGCGGCAGCGTCGTCATCGGGCAGATTTTCGGGCGGCCTGCGCCCGAACACGGTGTTCGGTTCGATTTTCAGCAGATAGCTGCTGATGTGCGTGCAGCCGCCTTCGGAAAGCAGCTGCAGCGTTGCGTCCAGTTCCGCTTCGCTGTAAGAGGGCAGCGCCAGCATGACGTCCCCGCTGATATTTTCAAAGCCCGCCTTTGCGGCAAGGTGCAGTGCGCTGCGGCTCTGCTCGGCCGTGTGCCGCCGCCCGAGCCGTGCAAGGCTTTCGTCAAAGGCCGTCTGCACGCCGAACGAGATGCGGTTCACCCCGGCAAGGCGGAAATCGCGCAGCAGGGAAAGGGTGACGGTTTCGGGGTTTGCCTCCAGTGTGATCTCCGCTCCCGCGGCGGGGTCTGCCCTGCAGATCAGCCGTTCCGCCTGCGCGGGCGTTAAAAGTGAGGGCGTGCCGCCGCCGAAATACAGGGTATCGGGGCGTTTTGCGCCGTCGCCAGCAAAGCGATCCATTTCACGGCAAAGCGCGTCGATATAGCCTTCCGGCACGCCGGAAGAACACGCCGCAGAATAGAAATCGCAGTAGCGGCATTTCTGGCGGCAGTAGGGAATATGAAGATAAAGACCAAACATCAAAAGGCACCTCGATCGGTTAAAATAAAAGCGGCGGCGCCCGGTGCAAAGGTGCATTTCCGGACGGGCGGCAAGTGTTTAAAAAAAGAGAAAAGTATTGGATAATATGCAAAGAAACACCGGACGGTATGTGCTATACTAAAACAAGATATTGACACCGGACAGATAACAGACCTTATGTACACAGGCCGTTGTCTGTGTGATAAAAAGCAGTATTTTAGGAGGAAAAATATGAAGCGTCCCGTTACATTTGCCGTTTGCGGTTTTGGCATCCGCGGAATGGAGGCCTATTCGTCTTATCAGAAGCTGCACCCCGAAGAAATGACCATTACGGCCGTTGCCGATCCGGACCCCGCCCGCCGCGAGATCGCACAGAAGGAATACGGCGTGCCCGCAGAACGCTGCTATGAAACAGCAGAGGAACTTCTGCGCGAACCGCGCCTTGCCGATGTGATGATCATTGCAACACAGGATCGTCAGCATGTGGAGGAAGCGATCCCCGCCATGGAAAAGGGCTATCACCTGATTCTGGAAAAGCCGATCTCCCCGAGCCTGGAAGAATGCATCGCCCTGCGCGAAAAAGCACATGAGACGAACCGCGTGGTCATCGTCTGCCATGTCCTGCGCTATACACAGTTCTACGGCACGGTAAAGCAGCTGCTGGAAGAAGGCCGCATCGGCCGCATCGAAAGCGTGGAGGCTGCGGAAAACGTGGCATACTGGCATTATGCACACAGCTATGTGCGCGGCAACTGGCGCAGAAAAGAAGATTCCAGCCCGATGATCCTGGCAAAAAGCTGCCACGATATGGATATCATCCGCTGGCTTGTCGGCAAGCCCTGCAAGCGTATTTCTTCGTACGGCTCTCTGGATTGGTTCAAAGCGGAAAATGCACCCGAAGGTGCGGCAGAACGCTGCATGTCCGGCTGCAAGGCCAAGGAAAACTGCCCGTATGACGCCGAAAAGATCTATCTGTTCAATGAAAAGAGCGGCTATGATTCCGGCAACCGCGAATGGCCGCTGACAGTGCTTGCACAGGATCCCACACCGGAAAACCTGTACGATGCACTGGAAAAAGGCCCGTACGGCAGATGCGTATATCACTGCGACAACAACGTGGTGGATCACCAGACCGTCAACATGGAATTTGAAGGCGGCACCACGGCTGTCTTTACCATGAGCGCCTTCACACAGCGCTGCTACCGCACGCTGAAGATCATGGGCACCGAAGGCGAGATCGAAGGCAACATGGATACGAACACGCTGGTCCTGCGCCGTTTCGGCCAGAAGGATGAAATGATCGATCTGGATAAGATCACCGACCGTTTTGCAGGCCACGGCGGCGGCGACGCAAAGATGATGCAGTATGTATGCAGCATGTTTGAAGACGGCGAACCCTGCGGTGATGTGCTGACAAGCGTCGATGCATCGGTGGAAAGCCATGTCATGGCACTGGCTGCCGAAGAATCCCGTCTTGCGGGCGGCAAGAGCATCGAACTGGACGAGTTTGCTGCGGTAAAATAAAAGAAGAAAACCGGATAGCTGAAAGGAAGGGGGTTCGGCGCCGTAAGGCCCGGGCCCCCTTATCCCAAAGTACGGCCGGTTGCTCGGTTGCGGTATTCACGCGGGGTAAGCCCCGTCAGCTTGCGGAACGTGCGCGTGAAGTGGGGAGAGGACTGGAAACCGACCTCTTCCCCGATGCGCGTGACGGAAAGATCGGTGGTTTCAAGCAGCCTTTTGGAAGATTCGATGCGAAGATTCAAAAGGTATTCCACAAAGGTCTTGTGCGTCTGCAGCTTGAACAGATAGCAGAAATAGGTTTTGGACATCATGGCGCGGCGGCAGACGTCCTCAAGCGTCAGCGGTTCGTTGTAGTGATTGCGGATGTATTCCAAAGAATCGTCCACAATGCCTTTGTAGCGGCAGTAAATATCATCTGCCGGTTCGGCGCAGGGATGCTGTGCGTATTCCCGCATAAACAGCAAAAGCAGCTGCATCAGCTGGGCCTGCAGAACGTCCTCAAACAGCAGTTCTGCGTCCTGATACTCTTCCAGCATGGCGTTCATCAGCTCCTCGATGCGCTTGCGTGTGCGGGTGCTGAACGAAAATTTCTCCTTGGCGTCATGCAGCTCCTTCTGAAACAGCAAAAGGAAGGACATGCCGTTCGTGATCTCGCGGAATTTCTGAAAAACGATATCCGTTGCATCGGAAAAATTGCTGCACAGAAAGAAATCACAGCACAGGATCCGGCTTCCCGAGCCGATCTCGGTGCGGTGCATCAGGTTCGGCGGAAGGATAAAGGCGTCGCCAACTGTCATTTCATGCTTTTGGTTTTCGATAAAATGCGTGCATTCTCCGCGCGTGACATACCAGATCTGATAATAATCGTGCGAATGCGGGATCTCCCCGGATTGCTGCGGGGATTCGATTGCGTATATTTTACAGGATTCACCGTTGCGGAACATCCGCGTCTTGCTGAATTTTTCAAAGCGGGGATCGGTGAGGGATTCGGCTACCATTCGGCTTCACGTTCCTTTCTGATAAGAACATAATGTCGGATTACATTTTACTTTATATTATAACGCGAAACAATGGCTCTTTCAAATAGTAAAAGAAATGCAGACCCATGCATTTTAAATTTTGATGGATTTTTAAGGAGAGATCATCCATGAAAACAGAAAACAAACCGGACTGCGCACGCTTTGACGTCGCAGTGATCGGGGCAAGCGTCGGCGGTGTGCAGGCAGCGCTTTGTGCGGCAGAGCACGGCCGTCATGTCTATTTATGCGAAGAGACAAAGTGGATCGGCGGACAGCTGACAAGCCAGGCCGTTCCGCCGGACGAGCATCCGTGGATCGAGGAATGCGGCTCGACGGAAAAATACCGCCGCTTCCGCGAGGATGTGCGCAAATGCTACCGCAGCGATCCGCACGCAAGCGAAAAAATGAAGGATGCGGACAAATTCTGCCCGGGCGGTTCGTGGGTTTCGCGCGTGGCGCATGATCCGCGCGTTGCTTTGCAGATCCTGACGGGCTATCTGCAGCCGTACATTGATTCCGGCCTTGTGGAGCTGGAACTGGAGACCCATGCCGTATGTGCGGTGGTCAAGGAACGGAAAATCGTCTCTGTCGGCGTGCAGAACGACCGCACCGACGGCGTGCGCACGATCGAGGCAGATTATTTCCTGGATGCAACGGATTGCGGCGACCTGCTGCCGATCGTCGGTGCGCAGTACCGCACCGGTGCAGAAAGCAAGGAGCAGACGGGCGAGCCCCATGCGGCAGAAACGGCGAACCCCGAAGATATGCAGCCGTGCACATGGGTCGCGGCGCTGGAACTGTGCAAGGAAGAACCGGAACCCTTGGAGCGTCCGGCTCTGTACGATCTGTTCCGCCTTCTGAAAGCACCGTATGACGATGATTTCCAGCTCAGCTGGTACGGCCCGAACTGCGCAGATCACAAAAAGACGCGCTTTTACATGTTCGATAACGAAGACCCCGTGCACTGCGGCGGTCTGTGGCGCTATCGGCGCATCGTGGCGTCCGATCATTACACGGACGGGCGCAACGAGGTAACGCTGTTCAACTGGCCGCAGAACGACTATGCGTTCGGCAATGTGTTCGATGACCCCCATGCGCAGGAACACCGCGAAATGGCGCGGGAGCTGACGCGATGCGCCGTTTACTGGCTGCGCTATGATGCGCCGCGCCCCGACGGCGGCAAGGGTTACCCCGTGCGCTACTGCCCGGAATATGTGGGTTCGGACGATGGCCTTGCACTTGCGCCGTATATCCGCGAATCCCGCCGTATTGTGGCGCGCGGCATCGTGCGCGAACAGGATCTGACGCGTGAGCATCAAAGCGGCATCCTGCACCGTAAGGATTCCGTGGGCGTGGGCAGCTATGCAATTGATCTGCACCCCACAACGCGCACTCATACATATTTCTATACGCCGACATGGCCGTTTGAAATCCCGCTTTCCACGATGATCTCCGTCGATCTGGATAACCTGATCCCGGCCTGCAAGAACATCGGCTGCACGCATCTGACGAACGGCTGCTTCCGTCTGCATCCGGTGGAATGGAATATCGGCGAAGCGGCGGGACATCTGGCTGCGTTCTGCCTTGAAAAGAACGTCACACCGGGCGAAGTGCTGGACGAACATCTGGAAGAATTCCAGAAGGTGCTGCAGGACGGCGGCGTTCAGCTGCACTGGCAGCCCGAAACGATGAAAGGGCTGTAATGCTATGAAAAAGATCGTTTATCTGCCGCTGGATGAACGTCCGTGCAATGCGGATTTCCCGCGGATGCTGTTCGGGGAAGAACTTGATATCGTCTGCCCGGAAAAAATGGGCTATAAAAAACAGGCTGCCTGCGTGGAGGATCTGATTGCATTTCTGGAACGGGAATGTGCGGATGCCGATGGTCTTGTGCTGGCGGTTGATACCCTGCTGTACGGCGGGCTGATCCCTTCGCGCCTGCACCACCTTTCGGAAGAAACGGTGCAGAGCCGTCTGGATGTCATCCGCCGGCTCAAGCAGCGCAACCCGAAGCTTTTGGTCTATGCGTTCCACACCATTATGCGCTGCCCAAGCAGTTCCTGCGCGGACGAAGAGCCGGATTATTACGGCGACTGCGGGCGCGGGATCTGGCTGACGGGCGTTATTCGTCACCGCGAACAGCTCGGGCTGGAAAGCCCGAAGGAAAAAGAGGAGCTGAAAGCGCCGGTCGCGCCGGAATATCTGGACGATTATCTCGAGCGCAGAAGCTTCAACCTTTCGTTCGTGATGAAGAGCCTTGCGCTTGCCAAGGACGGCACCTATGATTTTATGATCATCCCGCAGGATGATTCGGCGCCCTACGGCTTTACGGCGATCGACCAGCAGAAGGTGCGCGCCGCGATCGCACGCCAGCGTTTGCAGCTGCGCGTGCTGATGTACCCCGGCGCGGACGAGGTGGGCAATACGCTGATGTCGCGCATGGCACTGCGCTTTGCGGGCAGAAAGCCGCATGTCTATATCCAGTACAGCTCGGTGCTTGCGCCGTTCGTCGTGCCGAATTATGAGGATCGCCCGTTCGGGGAAACCGTCAAGTATCATCTGGCGGCTGCGGGCTGCCTGCAGACGCAGGACAGCAAAAATGCGGATTTCGTGCTGGCGATCAACTGTCCGGCGCATGAAATGGTCGGTGTGCACGCACAGCCGGCTGCCATGCGTGAATATACAGTAGAACGCACGCTGCCGGAATTTGTGATGCAGATCGCAGACTGCAAGGAAAACGGCAAGATCGTGACGGTGGGGGACATCGCGTATTCCAACGGCGGGGATCTTGAATTTGTGCAGATGCTGGATGAAGCCGACCTGCTTTTGACGATCGACGGCTATGCGGGCTGGAATACCTCGGCCAATACGCTTGGAACCGCCATTGCCGAAGGCGTTCACTGCCTTTTGAACGGGCGCACCAAGGCGCATGATGATTTCATGCTTCTGCGCTATCTTGAGGATGCGGGCTACTGCTCCTGCGTGCGGCGCAGCGTTACGGAATCGGAATGGTTCCGCGAACAGGGCTTCAACTACTTTTATGCGGGCGATGATTTCCGCGGCGTCGTAAGCAAAAAGATCGAAGAAGGGCTGTATGCCTTTGCACAGGAATCGCTTGCGTCGCTGAAGGTAAAGCCTGTGATCGACGACTGCTATCAGCCGTGGAAACGGATGTTTGAAGTAGGGCTGCGCGTTCACGGCGAAGAAAAATAACAGCCGGAGTGCTGTGTGCGGCAAAGTCTGCGCCGCGATTTCAAAAACAGAACAGAAAAAGGCTGCCGGTATGTACCGGCAGCCTTTTTCTGTTGATGCAGAGAGCAGGAAGCCCCGCCGTTTGAAAACGGGGCTTCCTGAGGAGAGCAGAGAAAAGAAGCAATTACAGCTTCAGGATCGCCTGTTCCTTTGTGGAACGGTAGATCGAGCAGATGACGCGGACGGCGTCCATAGCGTCCTGCGGCGGGATCATAACCGGGCGGTCGTCGCGCAGAGCCTGTGCGATGTCGTGCAGCAGGGCAACGTGTCCGTCGATCGTGATATCCGTGTTGGATTTGGAACCGCCGACGCGCTCGCCGGCATCCGGACGAACCGGAGCGTCGTTTTCATCAATGAAATCCCAGGATACGATGCCCTGATCGTTGAAGCAGACGCTGCCCTTTTCGCCGTGAATGGCGAACGAGGTGGAAAAACCGGGGTATGCGGTGGTTGCCGCGTTAATGGTGCACAGTGTGCCCTTTTTCATGTGAAGCAGAGCGCTTGCCGTATCTTCCACGGCGATATCGCGGGCAAGGGTGTAAGCCTGACCGTACAGGGTATCCACCTTGTCGTCCAGCATCCACAAAATGAGGTCAACACCGTGCACGCCCTGATTCATCAGTGCGCCGCCGCCGTCCTGATCCCATGTGCCGCGCCAGCCTGCGCTGTTGTAGTAAGCCTGATCGCGGTAGTATTTCAGATCGGCATGAGCAAGGCAGATCTTGCCCAGCTTGCCTTCACGCACCGCGTTGCGAACCGCGATTGCCGTGGGCATCAGACGGCGCTGGAAGATGCACTGCATCTTGACGCCTGCCTTTTCCACTTCGCGCACCACTTCTTCCATGCGCTCGGGGGTGATCTCCATAGGCTTTTCGCATACGATCGCTTTGCCGGCGTGTGCTGCTTTGATGCAGATTTCGCCGTGCGTACCGCTGGGCACGCAGACGCAGACGATATCGACGTCGGGGTCGTTCATCACGTCATCGGCGTTGTAGTAGACCTTTTTTGCGCCGTGTTCTTTGGCAAATGCATCTGCCTTTTCGGGGATGATGTCACAAACCGCATAAAGGGTTTCTTCCGGCAGACGGGCAAGGGCTTTGGCGTGCGTCAGTGCGATGACGCCGCAGCCGACAATAGCAAAATTCATGATCGTTAAACCTTCCTTTTGAAGCAATAATCAAGTAAAAAATAAATGCTTGTTTAACCTGATTATAACGAAACAGGAGCGCCGATTCATGCATTATCTTACATTCTTTTTTGCATATTGTTCAAATAACGGCTGTAAATTTATTTATTTTCACAAAAATGTTCCGCGGTGCAAAATCCGTGCCGCCGCAAAGAAAAAGTGCACGGGAAGCGTCCGTCCCCCGTGCACAAAAACGCAGCTTCTATAATTTTTCCGAAGTGAAAAGCGCCCGGATCTCCGCTTCGGCGCGCTCCTCGTCCGCACCGTCGCAGATGACTGTCAGCTCCTGCCCCTGCTTTGCGGCAAGCAGCATCACGCTCATGATCTGCTTTGCGTTTGCCGTGCGCGTGCCGACGGCAAGGCGGATATCGCAGCCAAAGCCGGAAGCAAGGCGCACAAGCAGCCCCGCGGGGCGCGCGTGCAGCCCCAGTTCATCGTGGATGACATAGCAAAATTCTTTCATACGGGAACTTCCTCGCTTTCACAAATCATTTTTTTTAACTGCAAAATGCACCCCGGCGCGGCGGAAAGCTCGTCAAAGCCCATTTGGATCAGCCGTTCGGTTACGGAAAAATCGCCGCCGAGCGCGCCGCAGATCCCGACGGGGATGTGTGCGCGGTGTGCGTTTTCGGCAATCATCTCCAAAAGCCGGAAAACCGCGGGGTGATGTGCGTCGGCATAGCGGCCGAGCGCCGCGTTCTGACGGTCGGCTGCAAGGGTGTACTGTGTCAGATCATTTGTGCCGACGCTGAAAAAATCCGCTTCGTGCGCAAGCTCGGCGCTGATGAGCGCTGCGGCGGGCGTTTCGATCATAATGCCAAGCGGGATATCGGGGCAGGAAATGCCTTCGAGGAGCAGCTCGCCGCGCACCTGCCGGCAGATCTTCCGCGCCTGACGCACCTCCCACACAGAGGCGATCATCGGGAACATCATCCACACGTCCCCGTAACAGGAAGCACGGTAGACTGCCCGCAGCTGGGTGCGGAACAGTGCTTCGTCTGCAAGGCAGACGCGCACGCCGCGCAGGCCGAGCGCGGGGTTTTCTTCTTTTTCAAGCCCCAGATACGGCAGGGCCTTGTCCGCGCCGGCGTCCAGTGTGCGGATGATGACACGGCGCCCCTGCATGCATTCCGCCACCGCGCGGTATGCGCAGAACAGCTCGTCCTCCTCCGGCGCCTTTTCGCGCCCGAGGTAAAGAAATTCGCTGCGCATCAGCCCGACGCCCTCCGCGCCTTGCTCCAGTGCGGCGCGCGCGTCTTCGGGAAAGCCGATGTTTGCGTATACGCACACGCGCCGCCCGCCCTTTGTGACGGCGGGGCGGTCTTTGTAAGCCAGCAGTTCGCGATGCTTTTCCTGTGCAAGCTGCCGTTTTGCAAGGATCTCTTTTTTGGTCGCTTCGTCCGGGTCGATCCAATAGCTGCCGCTTTCGCTGTCGACCAGCATTTCCCGCCCGGCAAGCCCGTCGAGCGGCAGATCGGCGCCGACGAGCGCAGGTATGCCGAGCGTGCGCGCCAGAATGGCGGTGTGGCTGTTGACCGAGCCGCCGCAGGTGACAAGGGCAAGGATGCGTTCGCGCGGCATGCGCACGGTGTCGCTTGGGGTAAGATCCTGTGCGGCGACGATGCACGGCTCATCGGGGAACGGCTGCGGACGGGCGCGGCACAGAATACGGACAAGGCGGCGGGAAAGATCCAGAACATCCGCAAGGCGCTCTTTCATGTAGGCGTCGTCCAGTGCGGCAAACTGCGCGGCAAAGGCTTCACCTGCTTCCTTTGCGGCTTCGGCGGCGCTTTTGCCGTTTTCGATCAGCGTGTGGATGCCGGAAAGGAACGAATCGTCCTCCAGCATCAAAAGCTGTACGTCAAAGATCTGTGCGTCCTTTTCGCCGACGGCCGCCTTTGTGCGTCCCATCAGCTGCGAAAGCTGTTTTTTGGCAGTGTGCAGAGCATGATGCAGGTGCGCTTTTTCGGCGTCCGGCCCGCCTTTGGCACAGGGAAGTACAGACGGGATCGTCTGCGGGACGTATACGCGCCCCAGAGCAATGCCGGGATGTACACAGGTTCCGTTCCCTTTCTGCATGACAGCGACCTCCTTTGCCGGATAAAAAGCAGGCGGGCGAAAAAAGAAAAACCGAGCCCTGCACGCCGAAAAGCGGTGCAAAACCCGGTGCTGACACGGGGCAGAAAGCGCCGGAACGTGCAGGATTATTGTGCATTCAGTATAGCAATCCGCGTCCGGATTGTCAATCGCGAACCCGGGACGGCGGGCAAAAAATGCGCCCTCTTGCAGAAAAGAGGGCGCAGAAAGTGCATGCGGTTATTTGCTGTACTTTTCAAACCAATCGGTGATCTCCGTCAGGCGGCGCACCCGATGCTTCGGCTTGCCCGAACGGGAAAGCTCGTGGTTTTCGCCGTGGAACAGGGCAAGGCGTGCGGGGATGCCGCGCGCGCAAAGGGCGGTGTACATCTGAAGCCCCTGCTCCAGCGGGCAGCGGTAGTCCTCGTCCGAATGGATGAAGAGCGTGGGCGTTTTCACGCTGGCGGCATAGCGCACCGGCGAATGTGCCCAGAGCTTTTCGGGATCATCAAAGAAATCCGCGCCGCACTGGTCGGGCGCAAAGTAAAAGCCGATATCGCTCACGCCGTGAAAGCTCAGCCAGTTGCTGATCGAACGCTGTGCCGCGGCACAGCAGAAGCGGTCGGTGTGGCCGATGATCCAGTTCGTCATAAAGCCGCCGTAGCTGCCGCCGGTGACGCATACGCGCGCGGGGTCGATCTGCGGGTACGCGGCAAGCACTGCATCCGTGAAATCCATGATGTTGCGGTAATCGGTTCCGCCGTAATCGCCGCGGATATCCATAAATTCGTTGTCGCGTCCGTCGCCGCCCTTGGGGTTGCAGAAGAATACAAAATAGCCCATGCCTGCCCACAGCTGCATTTCGTGATAGAATACCGGGCCGTATACGGTTTTCGGGCCGCCGTGGATATCAAGCACAGCCGGATATTTCTTCGCGGGGTCGTAATCCTTCGGCAAAAGCACCCAGCCTTCGATGTCATATCCGCAGCTTTGGATCGTCATGCTGTGCGGCTGTGCAACATATCTGTCCCGCAGGGCTTCGTCGTTGAAGCTGCTGATCTTTTCCACCGTTTTGGCGGCAAGGTCTGCGCGGTACAGCTCCTGCAGGCGGTTATCATACATGGCGATCAGCAGGGCTTCGTCGGCGTCGTCGGAAAGTGCCAGCGCGTCAATGCTGCCCTCTTTCGTGATGACGGGCGTGCTTTCGCCGTCCGGGGAAAGGCGCAGCAGAACGGCATTGCCTTCGCGCGTTGCAATGTGGTAAAGGTCATCGCCCTTTGCCTGCCAGCTGCTGCCGCCGCCGTAACGGCAGTCGCTGCCGACGCTGCCGTACATGTTGTATTCCTCGCGCCGTACAAGGGTGAAGCTTTCGTCCGCGGGGTCGTAAGCATAGACCCAGCTGTTTTCGTTGACGCCGAAGCGTTCACAGTCGCAAGCGGCCAGCAGGATGCGGCTGCCGGCGCGCTGCAGGCTGCCGATCGAAAGCTCGGGGCGTTCCACCACGCGTGCCACTTCGCCCGTGCGAACATCCAGGCGATACAGAACGCCGTTTTTCAGCGGGCGCTTGGTGCTGAACGGCGTGCCGCAGAAATAGACGAAATCGCCCATGCACACAAGGCTTTCCGTGTCAAAATCGGGGGCGGTGATGCGCTCGGTCCTGCCGTCGCGGTAAATGAACAGCGCGGTGCGGTGCTTGTTGGTGAAGCCCGCGCCGTTGAACCAGAACGGGATCTCGTCCAGAACCTCGTAATCCTTTTCGTCTTCGTAGTGCTTTGCGGTTTCCTCGCGCTGTTCGGGCGTCATTTTGTAATAATCGGGGAAGGCGGCGTCGATATCACCGAGCGCGGCATAGCCCCAATCTGTCTTTTCCAGATACTGTGCGGCAAAGGGCAGGGTGAAGGCGTGCACTGCTTCGCCGCCGTGGATGTCAAGGCGGTAGTAGGAGGTGAACGCCTCCTTGGCTTCTCTGCGCTTTTTCTCTTTTGCGGAACGAACTGCGGGGAACAGCAGATGCGATCCATCCTCCCAGCAGAAGCTGCGTTCGCTGCCAAGATCGGTCAGCTGGCGAAGCGCCTTGTTTTCATACAGCCATAGGCGGCTTTCGTAGGTGTTTTCCTCCTCATTGCAGACGGAAACAACAAATGCGGCGGATTTGCCGCCGGGCGCGTATTTCAGCGCGGAAAGATATCGGTAATTGAGAAAATCCTTGAGTTCGATCGGTTTCATGGTTTGATCCTCCGTTCCTTGGGTAATGTAAAAACTTATAAAAGCACTGTACCACAGTTTTTAGGGATATGCAAGACGCAAAAAACGCAAAAGCCCGGACTGCAGAGCAGGCCGGGCCGTTGCGTGTTGGAAAAAGTAAGAAACCGCACAAAGCGGGGAGACATAAGCTTTTTTAAAACTGCCTCATCAGGCAAGGGATGTGCCGAGGATGCGTTCCAGCTCGCGGCGGTGCAGGCGGTTTTCGTAGCAGCGCGATTCATAGAACAGCGCCGCATCCTCCGGCGTCAGGAATTCGGGCAGGATCTCTTTCAGCTCCTGCTCAATGCGTCCCAGTGCACCGTAGTTCTTTTCGGCGCGTTCCCGCAGGCTGCAAAGCTCCACTTCGCTGCCGGCAAAGTAATCGCCGCGGAACACCGTGGCATTGACGGGCACGGCATGCTCCAGCCGGTACATCAGCGAGACAAGACGTGCGGTCTGCACATTGCGCGTCACCTGCGGCAAAAAGCTGTTCATGGAAGAATAGTAGTCATAGCGGCTTTCTGCGCCGGTGATGATCTTCGGGTTTTCCACACCGTGATAGACGCTCAGGAAGCGGCCGAGAAAATCGGAGGTGTCGGCGTCTATGTTCCAGCAGCGTTCGGCGGCGTAATAGGCGGTGTAGCGGCTTGTTTCAAACAGACCGTACGGATTGCCCAGCGAGAACGTGCTGCACCAGTTGGTGTTGACCATGCCCGTGCAGCGGGAATGGCGGATCACGTCGCACCATACGTCGATATTGCGCAGGCGCTGTTCCACGCACGGATAGTTCTGGTACACACTGCCGTCGGCAGCGCGCGTGGCCGAGCACGGAAGGGTGCGGATGCCAAGCGAATTGAGCGTTTCGATCACCGCAGGTGCAATCGAGTTGACGCGCGTGGGCGAATACAGCCACAGGGCGACGATCACGTTTTTGTTCAGCTTGGAAAGCACGGAAAGATCGTCCGATGCCACCATAGCCCCGTTTTTGCGCGTGCTGGCAAACATATCGTGCCAGACGATCGGCGTTTTGCCCAGCGAAAGCACTTTTTCAGCAAGGCGGTTGATGTATTCGACCGCAAGCTCGCTGCGGCTTTTTCCGCTCTGGCGGCATTCCTCGCTGTGCCCAAGGCTCCATACCTCGTCACAGCCCAGATGCAGATACTGACATTCGGGATGCATTGCCGCCGTCTCCTCGATCAGGGAGCAGGCAAGCTCGAACGCGCCCTTGCGCAGCGGGCACAGCTCGCCGGGGGCGGCGGGGTCTTCGCGCAGATGCTGATATTCGGGCAGCTTCAGCGCGTATTCCAGATGACCGAAGGTCTGCTGCAGCGGGATGATATCAATAAAGTTTTCGTGTGCGGTCTGCATCATCTGACGATGCTGCTCGGGCGTGAGCGCGCCGTGCTCTGCAACGAACTCGGTGCGCGGGCGGGGCAGCTTATCTTCGTATTCGACCACAAGCGTATTGAATTTGTATTCAGCCATTTCCTCGATGAAGTGCAGCACGTTTTCAAATTTCGGGAAAATGCCGCGCATATCAAGGTAATCGGAACGCATGGAAAGCTCCGGCCAGTCGCAGATCTCGACGGCGGGACGCTCCGGAATACGCATCCACTGGCGAATGGTCTGCATGCCGTAGAAAAGGCCGCGGGCGTCATCCGCACAAAGGGAAAGCGTATCGCTGCGGATCCACAGCAGGTATCCTTCGCTGCGCCCGAATTCATAGCGGGACGCAAAGAAGTTTGCGGAATACAGCGCATAGGCGCCTTTGCGGGTTTCCACATGGGCAAACAGTTTTTTTGCAGCAGCGATCAGGCGCGCGTCGTCATCGGGTGTCTGCAGGATGACGGGCGTGTTTTCACTGATGCAGGTATCCGACGAAAGCAGCGTGCAGCGCTGCGGCGTCGGGATCAGGCGGATCGACATAGGATTACCCCTTTCGCTTGTAAGATCACAGCAGCGAAGCGCTGTCGGAATCAAGATACAGGGTTGCGCCGGGGCATCTGCGCAGGATCGAAGCCGGGCAGCTCACGGCGATCGGGCCGTTCAGGGTGTCATACACGGCTTTTGCCTTGGTGGCAGCCGGAACGATGCAGAACTGGTGCTTTACGTTTGCAAGGGTCGGGACGGTCAGCGTCAGAGCGTGGGTGGGAACATCCTCAAGCTTTGCAAAGCAGCCGTCGTGAACCTGCTGGTTGCGGCAGATCTCGTCCAGCTTTACCACCTTGACGGCAGCCTTGTCGTCAAAATCGGCAACGGGGGGATCGTTGAATGCGATGTGTCCGTTTTCGCCGATGCCCATGAAAACGATGTCGATGGGCGCTTCGTTCAGCAAAGCGGTGTAGCGGGCACATTCGGCCGCGATATCCTCTGCATTGCCGTTGAGGAAGTTCACAGCGGCAAACGGCAGACGGTCGAAGATATGGCGGCGCAGGAAGTTGCCGAAGCCCTGGGGTGCAGCGGCGTCGAGCTTCACATATTCATCCATGTGGAATGCAGTGACGCGGCTCCAGTCGATGCCTTCTTCGCTGCACAGCGAATCCAGAAATTCGTTCTGGGAGGGAGCGGCTGCAAAAATGCAGCGCAGGCTCTCTTTTTCTGCCAGCAGGCGGCGCAGCAGATCGGCGGCGTCGCGCGCGGCGTCCAGACCGGATTCAGCGCGGGTATCGTAAATTTTGACGGTAAGTTCGTCTTTGCGGAATGTTTTCATGATAAAGATCCTTTCGTTTACGGCGCATCAGCCCTTGACGGAGCCGACAAGCACGCCCTTTACAAAGTATTTCTGCAGGAACGGATATACGCACATGATCGGCGCGATCGCAACGATAACGCAGGCGTATTTCATGGTTTCGGCAACGATCATCGTATCTTCCACGGCGCTTGCCTCGGAGATGCCGGCGGTCAGCATCTGCTGCAGGACGACCTGAAGGGGATACAGATCGGGGCTGTTCAGATAAATGAACGGGATGAAGTATGCGTTCCACAGGCTGACGGCATAGTAAAGACCGATCGTTGCAAGAACGGCTTTCGAGGTGGGCAGAACCAGACGGAAGAAAACGCCTGCGTCGTTCAGACCGTCCACCATGCCGGATTCCACGATTTCCTTCGGGAATGCATCAAAGAAGCTGCGCATGACGATCAGGTTCCATGTCGTTACGGCACCGGGCAGAACCACCGCCCACATCGTATCAAGCAGGCCGTAGTTTTTGACGACGAGATACGTCGGGATCATGCCGCCGCCGAAGAACATCGTAATGGTGATCATGATCGAGAACAGTTTGTTGCCGACCATTTCTTTGCGGCTCAGGGCATAAGCGCCCATTGCGGTGATGACAAGAGAAATAGTTGTACCGATCAGGGTGTACTGGATCGTATTGGAATAAGCGGTAAAGAATTTGCTGTCGTGCATGATGTGCTTATACATATCGAATGTAAAGCCCTTGGGCCACAGCGAAACCTCGCCGCGCATGACCGGCCCGTTGGAAGAAAGGGAAACGGCGATCATGTGGATGAAGGGGATCAGGATCGCACCCATGATAATGACCATGAAAATCCCAAGAAAGAAATCCATGATGTGAAAACGCTGTTTTTTTGTAACCATGTTCCGAATCCTCCCGATCAAAAGATGCCTGTATCGGCAATGCGCTTCGATGCTGTGTTCGCGATCACCAGCAATATCAGGTTTACAACCGAACTGAATAGGCCGACAGCGGTGGAATAGCTGATCTGACCGTTGGAAATGCCGCTTCGGTATACAAACGTTGTGATGACGTCCGAAACCTCATAGGTGACAGGAGACTGAAGCAGGAGAACCTTTTCCAGATTCATGTTCATAACGTGGCCGACGCGCAGGATCAGCATGGTAACAACCGTCGGGGCAATGCTCGGCAGTGTAATGGACCAGATCTGACGCAGACGGGATGCACCGTCCAGCGTGGCGGCTTCATAGTAGCCGGGATCGACGCCGGAAATAGCGGCAAGGTAAACGATGCCGCTCCAGCCGAGGGTCTGCCATACTTCGGAAATAACATAGATCGTGCGGAAGTAGGCGGGCTCTGCAAGGAAGTTGACGGCATTGCCGCCGAATACCTTGATCAGCAGGTTCACAGCGCCGCGAACCGGATCCAAAAAGCTGGTGACCATGCCGCAGACGACGACCGCAGAGATGAAGTGCGGCATGTAGCTGACGCTTTGAACGGCTTTTTTGAATTTGGTGTTGTGGATCTCGTTTAGAGCGAGCGCAAAAACGATCGGGAGCGGGAAGCTCCACAGCAGGATATCAAGGCCGAGCAGCAAAGTGTTGCGGATCAGACGCCATGAGTCCGGGGAGGAGAAGAACATCTGAAAATGCTCAAACCCGACCCACGGGCTTTTCATAAAGCCGATAAAGGGCTTGAAATCCTTGAATGCTACCAGTGCGCCGTACATCGGAGCATACTTGAATAAAATAAAATAGATCAGACACGGCAGGAAAAGCAAAAGAAGATAGCGGTCGCGCCAGATGCGCTGACCAAGCGGCTTTTTGTGATGCGCGGAATACGCATCCTTCTGCGCCTTGCGTTTGTTTTTTGTAATTGTCAAAAAGATGACCCCCAGTTCATGTCCAGACGGATTCAATATGTCGGATAATATCTGCGGCATATTCACCGCTGCAGTGCATAAGGCAACCGCACCGGATCCCTTCGATAAAATCGTTCCACTGCGCATTGAACGGCAGATAGCTGCTGTCGATTTCAACGGGAACGTATTCGCCGCCCTGCGAAAGCCACAGCCCCCGGCCGGTGTGAAGGCGCAGAGAGCCGTTTGTAAGATAGATCATGGTCTCGTCCTGCGGAACGACCGAATATCCGCACAGCGAGATCGTTTCGCTCACGCCGCTTTCCGTGCGGGCAAGCACCTGTGCGCTTCCGTCCACATCGGCATTTTCCGCACACCAGGTGCAGCTGCCGGTGACAGAGGCGACACGGCTGTTTGTCAGATAGCACAATTTATCCAGCGAGTGCGCGCCGTAGTTCATCCAGATGCCGCCGCCCGCCGTTTCGCGCCGGAAAAACCACGCGGGGCGTGTCGGTACAAAATAGTTGATCGTGCGCTGATCGCACAGCATGACAAGGCTGCCAAGCTTCCCGCTTTCAATCAGCATCCGCGCGGCGCGGTTGTGCGGCATATAGCGCTGGATGTGACCGATCTGCAGAAAAACATGGTTCCGCCTGCAGGCGTCGATCATCCGCAGGCACGATGCATAGGAAACGGACATCGGCTTTTCCAAAAGGATATGGATGCCCCGTTCGGCACAGGCAAGCACACAGGCCTCATGCAGGGCATGGGGCAGGTTGATGATGACGATATCGGGCTTTGCCTGATCGAGCATTACACGGTAATCGGTGTACACGGCAGCGCCGCAGGGCTCTGCGGCAGCGCGGGCGCGGTCCTCGCAAAGATCTGCAACCGCGGCAAGCACGGTATCGGGGTGTGCGGCGACCGCGGCAATATGACGCGGGGCGATCAGACCGGCGCCGATCATTCCGACGCGGAACATACGTTTCCCTCCTTTAGAAACTGCCATGCAGGGTTATGAGCACCCCTGCATGGCAGTTGGAAGTAAGCTGATTCAAATTGCGCTGAAAGCCGTTTTATTTGTTCAGGGCTTTCTGCAGACGGTCGTAAGCGGAAATCTGAATGCCCTTCAGCTGCTCGAGACCCATTTCCTCGATCTCGGCAACATAGGCGTCCCACTCGGACATATCGCGTTTGCCAAGCAGGAACTTGGAAATTTCTTCCGAAACATGTGTGCCGACGTTGGAACCAATGGTGTCGAAGATTTTGCGTTCTTCTTCGGTGTAGCTCAAAGAGGGCTGATCCGGCAGCTCGTGTGCGGGAGTAGCCGAATATGCATGTGCAAGGTTCGGGCTGGAAACCTCGTACTGGCTGATCTGGGACTGCGAATCGAAGCGCAGGTAAGTGCCGTAGTTCTGCATGCCGAGTTCGCGGCGGATGTCGTAGCCGTCTGCCAGAACATCGTCGTGCCATTTCCATGTGCCGTCGGGCAGCTTGTCGGCGTAAACGCCTTCTTCACCCCAGCTTACAAGTTCCATGGCTTCGTCAGTGTACATCCAGTCGATGTATTTGAGGATCTGATCCAGATTTTTGCTCAGGGCAGAAACAACAAAACCGTATTTGCCGTTTGCAGAGAAAGTGGTGACAGGCTTGCCCTTGGAACCCATTGCAGGGGGTGCCATGTAGTTGATGCTGAAATCGCTGTTTGTCTCTTCACCTGCTTTGGTCAGGCTTGTGATGCGGTTCAGATAGTCGTAGGTGACAAAGGAAGTGCCGCTTGCCATGGCTTCGACCCAGCCTGCGGTGTCCACTGTCATAAAGCTCGGCAGAAGCAGGCCTTCTTCATACAGCTTGTTGTAGAAGGTGACAAGCTCCTTGAATTCGTCGCTGGTTGCGCCGAAGAACCAGTCGTTGGTGTCGTAATCATAAGAATAATACAGCATGTTGTCGTTCGGGTCCATGAAACGGGTGCCGAAGTTTGCAGCAAGCTGCTGGAGCTGACGCATGCCGCTTGTGAAGGATCGGAACGCAAGAGGATAGCTGTCCGGATAGGCTTCCTTCATTTTGACGAGCATGTTGTAGAATTCTTCCTGATTGGTCGGAACTTCCAGACCCAGTTCCTTCA
>JAHHSL010000070.1 GCA_020025235.1 Ruthenibacterium sp. | reverse complement strand
ATGATACGAATTTACAATGCAAAACGAGTAACAAAAGATGCGATCATCCCGAACAGCACGATCGACGTGGAAAACGGCGTGATCGCCGGTGTGTATGAGGGCGATGCGCCCGAACTGCCGGAAGGCGCGCAGACAGTCGACGCCGGCGGAAAATACGCCGTACCGGGCTTTGTGGATATCCACCTGCACGGCGGCGGGGGCGTGGAGTTCATGAACGCGAGCGCCGAGGAGATCCGCAAAGGCTGCCGTGCGCATGCGCTGCACGGGACGACCACGCTGCTGCCGACGACGCTTGCAGCATGCCCGGAGCTGACGCTGAAAATGGTGCGTGCCGTGCGCGAAGCACAGAAGATCACGACCGAATGTACGATCCCCGGCATGCATATGGAAGGGCCGTTCCTTTCCCCGGCACAGAGCGGCGCACAAAGCCCGGACGCGCTTTCCGTTCCGACGCCCGAGGTGTGGAACGAGCTTTTGGATGAATGGGACGGCGGCGTGCGCCTTATGGGCGCGGCACCCGAACTGCCCGGCGCAATGGAGCTGGGCGACGAGCTGCATAAGCGCGGCATCACCGCAAGCATCGCACATTCCGATGCGGATTATTCCGTGTGCAAAGAAGCTATGGAGCACGGCTATTCCGATGTGACGCACATCTATTCGGGCTGTTCCATGGTGCACCGCAAAAACGGGTTCCGCTTCGGCGGCGTTGTGGAAGCAGGGCTTCTGGAGGAGGATCTGACCGTACAGGTGATTGCAGACGGCTGCCATTTGCCGGCAGAACTGCTGCGCCTGATTTACAGATGCAAGGGTGCGGATCACATCTCCCTTGTTACGGATGCTCTTTTTGCCGCAGGCAGCGATCTGCCCAACGGCACGCTGCTGCGGCAGGCAAACGGCATGGAAACGATTTTGGAGGACGGCGTGATGAAGCTGCCGAGCCGTCAGGCGTTTGCGGGCAGCATTGCCACCATGGACCGTCTTGTGCGCAATATGGTGAACCTTGCCGGTGCACCGCTCTGGGACGCCGTCACCATGGCAAGCACGACCCCGGCGCGCGTGATCGGGCTGGAAAAGACAAAGGGTGCACTGGAAAAGGGCTTTGATGCCGATATCGTTCTGCTGGACGAAGATCTGATGGTACAGTCTGTCATGGCACGCGG
>JAHHSL010000007.1 GCA_020025235.1 Ruthenibacterium sp. | reverse complement strand
ATACACAAAGGCGTCAATAAAAAAGCGGACGCGCAGCAAAGCGCGTCCGCACAAAGGGTTTATTTTCAAAACCAGCCGACCGTCCGGCCGTAGCTGTACACCGAGGGCACGCACCACACGGCAAGAAAGCCTGCGGCAAAGCAGCCCCAGCAGAAAAGGCGCGGCAGGAACGAATCCTCCTGCCTGCCGGAAAGCAGATCCCCGATGCTGCCGCGGCGCAGCGGGAAGAAAAACAAGGGCATGCACACAAGCGGCGCATGGAACAGCGCCGAAACGATGTGCGGCGAAAACGGGATGCTGTTCAGATACAGGTTGACGGAATGAAGCGTCGGCATCAGGGCGTACAGCGTGCCGGTGATCGGGACAAGGATGCCGAAATCGAACAGATTGCCCTCCAATGCCTGCGGGTACTGGAAAAAGATCAGGCAGAAATAGCCGATGCAAAAAGCGATGTGCAGCAGGCACCACGGCAGCTTCTGCCGCTGCATCATAATGGCAAGCAGCGCAAACGGCACCAGTAAAATCAGCCACTGCGGGTGCCAGTGGATCAGCAAAAACAGCACGGAAAAAATGGCAAGGGCGCCGTATATGGCCGTGCGCCGCAGCACGGCGTCATCTGCCGGGCGGTACAGAAAGGCCGCGCAGCACACAAGGACAAGGAACAAAAGGATGCGCGATACGGGCATCATGCCGCCGGGGAAAACGGACTGCAGCACGCGCTGCAGCATTTCCGAAGTGAAGAACGACGCGTCGCCCGTGCGCCCCGCAAATAAAAGCGAGGTCGGAACAAACAGCCACAGGCCGCACAGCCCGTATTGGATGATGCGCACAGGGCGCTTTTCCGCAAGCAGAACAAGCGGAGCGAAAATCAGCAGCGGGAAGAATTTAAAGACGACGCCGACGCCGATGATGAAAGAAAAGCGCAGCATGCGCCCATCAAAATATTCGCACAGGGCCCAAAGCGTAAAGAAAAGGCAGATGCTGTCATACTGCCCCATGGTGAGCGTTGTGAAAAAGCTGATCGGGTTGAGCCAGAAGAAAAGCGGCATCCAGCGGCAGATGCTGTCGCTGCAGCCAAGCCCGCGCGCGAGCCTTGCCATGAAAAAGCCGCAGCCCAGATAAAAGCCCGTACCGATCGCCTTGCACCACAGCGCCAGCGCCAGATCGCTGAACGCAAAGCCGCCGATGCGCTCGGCAAGATAAAGCGGCAGCTCCCACAGCGCATACAGAATGTACATCAGGATATTGTAATGCGCGGCGTTCGTAAAGTAATATTCGCTGTAAACGCGCTGAAAGACATCCTCGTAAAAGCCGAAGAAATTGCCGTTCAGCGTGCTGCGGATCAGGATGTAGGAATGACGCGCGGTTTCCAGAAGATCCGGATGACCGAACAGAAAATAGAATGCGGCGGCGATCACGCCGAACAGGATGTATTCCGCACGGCTTGGGCCTTGGGGTGCACACAGTGCGTTTTTTGGAAAAATGTGTTTTTTAGTCATGAAAAAATACCTCGGGTTTTCCGGATGATTCGGACAGAAAAATTTTAACACGCAGCACCGGAAAAAGCAAACAAAAAACGGGCGCAGCCGCCTGCGCCCGTTTTTGTTTGGGGTAAAAGGAGTGTCGATGCATATTTTTGCGCTTCAGCACTGGAACGGCACGACATAAAGCAGGATGCACAGATAATGCAGTACGCTGCCCGCAAGCACAAACAGATGCCACACGCCGTGCATGTACGGGGTGTGCTTCTTTTTATGCCAGACGTAAAAGATGATGCCGACCGTATAGAACAGCCCGCCGTCCAGAAGAAGCCAAAAGCCGCTGCGGGAAAGCGCGCGGATCACGTCGTTCAGCACAAAGACGACCGCCCAGCCCATTGCCACATACAGGATGAGCGAAAGCTTGGCAAACCGCTCTACGCCGAATGCATTCAGCGCAACGCCCAGCAGCGCCGTCGCCCACACAACACCGCACACAATGGCGGCCTTTCGGCTGCCGGAAAGCAGGATCAGCGTCAGCGGCGTATATGTCCCGGCGATCAGCAGGAAAATCGAAGCATGGTCGAAAATGCGGAACAGGGATTTGAGCTTTGCATTCGGGAACGCGTGGTACAGGGTGCTCATGGTGTACAGCAGAATCAGCGAAAGGCCGTATACCAGATAAATGAACACGCTTTTCGGGCAGGACGCAAGCGCCAGCAGCGCGCCGGTGCCGCCAATGGAAAACACCGCGCCGATCCCGTGTGTAACGGCGTTGAAGATGTCCTCCCCTTTTGTATAGAAAATTTTTGCAGGGTTGCACTGCGTCATAAAACTCGCCTCCGTAACGAATACTATTATACATTGTATGATAAACAAAATCAAGATGTTCTCATAAATACTATATCTGTTTTTTAAAACCAGATAAATTTAAAAAAACTCGTCATTCCGGGGATTTTCCCGCGCAGGAAAATGTGTTACAATGAAAAAAATCAATGCGCGGCGCCGAAAATGCAAAAGCGCGGAAGAACCAAGCACCTGCGCGCTTTTGCAAAACCGGCACAACAGCGGTTCATGCTGCGCAAAAGGGGATGCAGAGCGTGAAATACATCACAGGGGTCCCGGCTTCCCCGGGGCTTGTATACGGGACAGTGCGCTATCTGCGCCATACCCAAAGCGGGCTGGGGCGTGCGGTGCGCACACCGGCCGAAGAGCAGAAAGCGTTTGACGAAGCGGCGGCGGAGGCAAAGCGACAGCTGGAACGGCTGGAACAGAAGGCCGCGGCGCAGGACCGCGATATTTTTATGGTGCAGCGCATTTTGCTTGAGGACGGCGGCCTGTTGGAGGAAATCGCCTGCTACATCCGCGCGGGTGCGGGCGCGGCGGCTGCCGTGGAGCGTGCGGGCGGCATTTTTGCAAACCGTATCCGTTCACTGGATGACCCGTATATGCGCGAGCGCGCGTGCGATATCCTGGATGCGTGCCGCCGCGTGGTGAAGGTGCTGGACGGCCGCGTGCAGGAGACAGTGATACTGGAAGGCCCGAGCGTCATCGCGGCGCAGGAGCTGTACCCGACGGACATCGTCATGCTTGACCGCAGCCTTGTCATCGGCATCATCACAAGCGAAGGTTCCCCCAACGCGCACGCTTCGATCATCGCGCGCACCATGGGGATCCCGGCGGTCGTCATGGCGGGACGGGAAAATCTGGAGGGCTGCGACGGCAGGCCGATCGCCATGGACGGCGATACCGGGGAAGCATATCTTGACCCGGACGAAGGAACCAAGGCGCTGTTCATCCACCGGATGCGTCTGGAGCGGCGGTATCAGCTTTCGCGCGAAAGCCTGCGCAGGGCGCCGTGCGTCACGCGGGACGGCACGCGGCTGCTGCTTATGGCAGACTGCGCCACCGTGGAGGACGTGCAGACGGCAGTGGCTGCGGGCGCGGACGGCGTGGGCATGCTGCTGAGCGAATATCTGCTGGCGGCGGAAAAGATGCATGGTGAGGAGGAGCAGTTCGGCTTTTATAAGGAATGTCTGGAGGCCGCCGAGGGCAGACCGGTGACGATCTGCACATTTGACGTCGGCCCGAACACCAAGGGCGCCGAGTTCGCGCGGGAGGAGCAGAATCCCGCTCTGGGGCTGTGCGGGGTGCGGTACTGCCTTTCGCATCCGGGATTTTTTGATGTGCAGCTGCGCGCGCTTCTGCGTGCGGGGCGGTACGGGCGTCTGCGCATCCTGCTGCCCATGGTGACAACGCGCGAAGAACTGGACGCCGTGATGCAGGCGGTGCACCGTGCCAAGGTGCAGCTGCGCGCGCAGGGCACGGCCTTTGCGGAAAACGTGCCCGTGGGCGCGTGCATCGAAACGCCCGCCGCGGCGCTGACGGCGGCGGAGCTTGCCTGCCGTTCGGCATTTTTCACCGTCAGCACGAACAATCTTACCCAATACACCTATGCGGCCGACCGCGTGAACCCGCAGATGCAGAAATATCTGCCGGCTTCTTCGCGCGCGGTGTACCGTCTGGTGCGGTGCGCTGTCGAAGCGGCGTCGGAAGCAAAGATCCCGCTGTGCCTGTGCGGGGACGGCGCCGAACAGCCGGCACTGGCCGAAACCTATGCCCGTCTGGGCGTGCGGGAATTTTCCCTGCCTGCCCGCGAGCTGCTGGAAGTAAAGGAATATCTTATGGGCGTTTCGCTGTGACGCCGCCCGAAACGCCCGGGCGGGGCAAAGCGTGGGTCCGCCGCGTGCAGAACGCCGCCCCCTGCCCCCCCGAAAACCATACCGAAGACGCCGCCGGATGCAAAAGCACAGATGCTGCATCCGGCGTTTTTTTGGTGACAAAATGATTTCAATTCGCCCAAAACTGCAAAAAAATGCGAAAAAGCTGCATGATATGCAGGAATGATGCATATTTCGAGTTGACAGAAACAGGCCGGTTTGATATCCTAACAACAATAATTGCGCGCGGGGATCGCGCGCATGGGGTGAGGAAAGAAGGCTCGGTCATGGAAAAAAGAGAAAAATTTGCTTCCCGTCTTGGCTTTTTGCTGATTTCGGCAGGATGCGCCATCGGGATCGGGAACGTATGGCGTTTTCCGTATATCACAGGCAAATACGGCGGTGCGGCCTTTGTGCTGATCTATCTTGTGTTCCTTGTCATTCTGGGGCTGCCCATTATGACCATGGAATTTGCCGTCGGGCGTGCATCGCAGAAAAGCTGCGCAAAAAGCTTTCATGTGCTGGAACCGAAGGGCACCAAATGGCACTGGAACGCATGGCTCGGCATGGCGGGCAACTATCTGCTGATGATGTTTTACACCACGGTGGCGGGCTGGATGCTGGCGTACATCTTCAAAATGCTGCGCGGCGATTTCGTGGGCGCATCGGCCGAAGCCGTGAACGCGCAGTTCGGCAGTATGCTGGCAAACGCCGGGCCGCAGATCGCGTGGATGATCGCGGCGGTGCTGCTGGGCTTTGGGGTGTGCAGCCTGGGGCTGCAGAACGGCGTGGAAAAGATCACCAAGGTGATGATGGTCTGCCTTTTGTTTTTGATGCTGGCGCTTGTGGTGCGTGCCGTTACGCTGCCCGGTGCGGTGGAAGGGCTGAAGTTCTATCTGGTGCCGGATTTTGGCCGCCTTGTGCAGCAGGGCGTGGGCAATGTTGTGTATGCCGCAATGGGACAGGCGTTCTTCACGCTTTCGCTGGGCATCGGCGCCATGACGATCTTCGGCAGCTACATCGGCAAAGAACGCACGCTTTTGACGGAAAGCATCAACATCACGCTGCTGGATACCTTTGTTGCGATCATGGCGGGGCTGATTATCTTTCCGGCGTGCTTTGCGTTCGGCATCAATCCCGGCGAAGGGCCGGGGCTTGTGTTCGTGACGCTGCCGAACATCTTCGGCGGCATGGCGGGCGGGCGCATCTGGGGTGCGCTGTTCTTTGTGTTTATGAGCTTTGCCGCCATGAGCACCCTGATCGCGGTGTTTGAAAACATCGTTTCGTTCGGTATGGATCTGTGGGGCTGGACGCGGAAAAAGGCCGTGGGCGTGAACATTGCGGCGGTGATCGTGCTTTCGCTGCCGTGCGTGCTGGGCTTCAACCTGCTTTCCGGCTTTCAGCCGCTGGGGGCGGGCACGAACATTCTGGATCTGGAGGATTTCATCGTATCGAACAATCTTCTGCCGCTTGGCAGCCTTGTGTATCTGCTGTTCTGCACGATGCGCTGCGGCTGGGGCTGGGAAAGCTTCACCAAAGAGGCAAACGAAGGCCGCGGCGTAAAATATCCGAAATGGGTGCGCGTGTATGTATCGTATATCCTGCCGCTGATCGTACTGTTCATCTTTGTTATGGGGTATAAGGATAAATTCTTTTCCGCTTAACGGGCGGCAACAGAAAAGCGCCGGTTCAAAGCCATGCTTTGAACCGGCGCTTTTTCTGTGCGGGAAACGGCGCAAAAAAGGCCGCGCAGAACATTCTGCGCGGCGCGTTTGTGCGGAAAAATCAGTTCAGCGTGAAGGTGCCTTCGCCCTTCTGCAGCGTAAGGGCATAATCGAAGTTCGTGTACTCGATGTACAAAAGAATGACCTGGCCTTCCTCTGCGGATTCCTTCGCCAGCTGGACGGTGCCCGGCACATGCGAAAGATCCATGTCTGCCGTCAGGCTGAAGCCGCCCTCGCCGCGCAGATATTCGACATAGCTCACAAGGTCTTCCTGCACGGAGGACGATTTGTAGGTGTAGCTTTTGGTCTTGACGCCGTTTTTCGTGGAAGTGGAAACCGCGGTGACGTCACGTTCACCCACAACGGCCTTTACGGATTTGATCACATCATCGCCCAGTTTGTACTCATCGGCGTTGGCAGCCTTGTTCGTGGCGATGGAAGCAATAATGCTGACTACCACAAAAAGGCCGACGATGCAGGCAATTACGATCAGGAATACTTTCAACCCTTTTTTCATAGATACTTCTCCTTGTTTCGGAATAAATTTATCAGCACGGTTTGAAACGCCGGCTTACAGAAGGAAGTGTGCCGCTGCGAAAAGTGCAGGACACCGGTTTGTGCGGGGGTATGCCTGGGGTTTTGCTGCGGGGTATGCCGGAGGGGATGCTTTAAGGTGTACGGGGGGAAAATCAGTTGCTGCGGCTTTCGGCCAAAAGTGCATCCACCGTAACGACGGTGCCGCTGCCGTGCTTTTGGATCTCCAGCTTTACGGTTTCGCCCGGCTTGTGCTTTTCCAGTACTTCAAGCAGGTCGTCCGGCGTTTTCATGGGCTGGCCGTCTGCCGTCAGGATGATATCCCCAACGGCGATATCGTATTGGATCAGGTCGCAGTAATCTTCCATTGCCGAAATGAAAAGCCCCTGTGCGGGAACATCGTTTTCGGCGGCAAGCGCGGGGTTCAGCCCGATGACGACGATGCCCAGTGCGGCACGGTCTTTCACATAGCCGTATGCAATCAGGTTTTCCACGACCGGGCGCGCATCCGCAATGGGGATCGCAAAGCCCAGCCCTTCAAACTGGGTGCTTGTCATTTTTACCGAATTGATGCCGATGACCTGCCCAAAGCGGTTCACCAGTGCGCCGCCGGAATTGCCGGGGTTGATCGATGCGTCCGTCTGGATCAGGTTCATGCGCACCACGCGCTGACCGGACTGCATGCGCACTTCGCGGTCCAGCCCCGAAATGATGCCCTGCGTCACCGTGCCGGAAAACTGCCCTGCGGCGTTGCCGATCGCAATGGCGCGTTCGCCTACATGCAGGGAATCCGAATCGCCGAATACGGCGGGAACAAGATCCTCTGCCGTCACCTTCACCACCGCAAGATCGGTGCGGGTATCGGCGCCGACGATCCATGCATCCAGCTCGCGCCCGTCCGCCAGCACGACCTTGACGGCGGAAGAGCCTTCCACCACATGGGCGTTTGTGACGATGAAGCCGTCGGCGTTCAGGATGATGCCGCTGCCGGAACCGGCGATCGAGATATTGTGCGGTTCATAGATATTGATGCACACGACGCTCGGGCTGACGACACGGGCGATCTCTTCGGTGGAAAGCCCGCTGTCCAGATCTTCCGGCAGCTCCTCGATCGAAAAGCTGGGCACATCGGCGGGGTCCGGCCGCTTGCGCGGCACACCGGACATCATGGTGTTGAGCACGCTGTCCCCAAGGAACAGCACGGCAGTGATGCCGAGCAACAGCAGCGTTGCGGCAAGCGCCGCGTGATTTTTGCGCCGGCGCGGGGGCTTGGGCGGCTGCGGCGCATAGCCAAAGCGCGGCGGATAGGTATAGTGCGGCGGGACTGCGCCGTTGTTTGGCTGATACGGTGCGCCCGGATATCCGCCGTATACCGGGTACGCCGGTACGCCCGGCGGGTACGGATAGGGATACCCCTGCCCTGCGGCGTGCGGTGCAGCCTGCGGCTGGTTCGGCGCGCCCCATGCGGGGTTTGCCGGCTGCGGGGCTTCGGGTGCGGGCGTCTGTGCCGCCGTTTTGGGCGTCTGCGGCGGTGTATGGGATGCAGCTTCGGGCGAAAGCGCTTCGTCCTTCGGCTGCAGATTCGGATTTTCCATGGTTTCCTCTCTTATCTGCCGGCTGCCGGCCGGCGTGCGGCAAGGTGCGGCCGCATGTTATTCATCAGGATTCTTTCAGCTTGCCGCTTTTAATGGGCGAAGCGGGCGGTGCGGCGGGCAGTGTGAACAGAAATTCACAGTATTCGCCCTCCTTGCTTTCAACGCGGATCTTGCCGCCCGAAAGGTTGATGAGCACCTTGCAGATGTGCAGCCCAAGGCCGCTGCCGGTGGTATTCAGCCCGCGGCTTTTGTCCTCTTTATAAAAGCGGTCAAATACAAAGGGAAGTGCATCGGGCGAAATACCCGCGCCGGTGTTGCGCACACCGATCGTCACTTCGTCCTTTGTCTGGGTGACGGAATAGCGGATCTCGCCGCCCGGATTGCAGAATTTAATGGCGTTGTCCGTCAGGTTGTAAAGCACCTGATGCACAAGATCCTGATCCGCGACCACCAGCGTTTTGGTGGGGGCAAAGCCCGCGATTTTGATGTGGTTTGCCTCAAGACGCTGCTCTGCGCCGAACACGACGCTTGTGATGCTTTCCCAGATATCGTAGGTGGAAGCGTTCACCTTGTATTCGCCCGCTTCCAGCTTTGTGATGTCCAGCATGTTCTTGATCAGCCGCGTCAGGCGGCCGGATTCTTCGGAGACGATCTCCAGATAATGATCGCGGCTTTCCGGCGGGATCGTGCCGTCCAGCATGCCGTCGATAAAGCCCTTGATCGTCGTCATCGGGGTGCGCAGTTCGTGCGCGATATTGCCCATGAAGCTGCGGCGGGACTGATCGATCTTTTCCAGGCTTGCCGCCATGGTGTTGAAGGTTTCGGCAAGCTGTGCCAGTTCGTCATCGCCCTCTTCTGGCACGCGCGCGGTGAAATCGCCGCTGCCAAAGCGCTTTGCCGCATGGGTGATGCGCCGCAGCGGCGTCGTCATGCGGTTTGTCAGCACAATGGAAAGGACGCTGGACACCATAAGCATCAGCCCGGCGGAAAGGATGAACGTGGAAAACAGGTTGCCAAGATAGGTTGTCAGGCTGTCGGCGCTTGCACCGGCAAAGACAAATCCGCGCAGGCGTCCGCTGTTGTCCACGATCGGCTTGCCGGCGATGTAATAGCGGCTTTTGAAGATGCCGCCCAGTGTGCCGATCTCGTCATATTCCCCGCGGCTGAACGCGGCGTCGCATACCCGCATCGGAACGCGCGTATTCTGGTAATCGTCCGGAATGGCAAGCACCACGTTGCCGTATGCATCCGATACCAGGATGCTTTTTCCGGCGGCGCGTGCCGTCAGTGTGATGCCGCGGCGGATATCGTCTGCCGTAAGGCCTGCAAACTCGGCCGCCTTTGCGGCTTCGCTGAAGGTTTCGTGCGCGGCTTTTTTATCGTGCTCCACTTCGTTCATCGCCAGAATGGCGTTGTCGATCGTTGCGCGCAGGGCGTAGCCGTTTTCTTCCAGAAAATAGCCCATGGCAAGATACATCTGAATAAAGCCCATGACGGCGATGCTGCAGATCAGCAGCACGGCGGTGGAATAAAAATAGCGCGTTGTGATGCTTTTGCGCGTGGAAGATTTACATGCGGGCTTTTTTTCGTTCGTGCGTTCCGTTGCGCATCATTCCTTCACTTCAAATTTGTATCCGACGCCCCAGACCGTTTTCAGCGACCACTGATCGCTTGTGTTTTCCAGCTTTTCGCGCAGGCGCTTTACATGCACGTCGATCGTGCGGGAATCGCCGTAATATTCAAAGCCCCACACTTCGTCCAAAAGCTGATCGCGCGTGAAAACGCGGTTGGGGTGGCTGGCAAGATAGTACAAAAGCTCCAGCTCCTTGGGCGGGGCTTCGACGGTTTTGCCGTCCACACGCAGCTCGTACCGGGTAAGATCGACCGAAAGCTTATCGTACTGGATGACGCCGTCCGTCTGTTCCTGTGCCGGTGCACAGCGGCGCAGCACCGCCTTGATGCGCGCGACGACCTCCTTGCTGTCGAACGGCTTTACGACGTAATCGTCCGCGCCAAGCTCCAGCCCCAGCACCTTGTCGAAGGTTTCGCCCTTGGCCGTCAGCATGATGACGGGCGTTTTGCCCGCGGCGCGGATGCGCCGGCATACCTCCCAACCGTCCATTTTCGGCATCATCACGTCCAGCAGGACAAGATCCGGTTTTGCCGATTCGTACATTTCAACGGCGGCCTCGCCGTCGTTTGCAATAACGGTCTCGTATCCTTCCTTGGTAAGATACAGCCGCAGAAGCTCACAGATATTTTTATCATCGTCCGCAATTAAAATTTTGGGGTTTGCCATAATTTCGACCTCACTTTTCAAAAACCGCATTTTGGCATAAATACGGGGTTGCTGCCCAATTTACTTTATTATACATGCTTTTTGTGAATAAAAAAAGTGCCTGTCCGCTATGTTTTTTTCTGCGGAAAAAGCTTTGTAAAGATATACAAGACAGCTGAAAAATATTCGGGCAGAATGGGAATTTACAGTCCGCGGGTTTCTTACTATAATGAAGCTGTAAAAACCCCGGCAGGTCCGGTCGGAATGCCGGCGCGGAAATCGGCGGTCTTCCGGCTTCATATGGACCCGGGCGGCTGATCTGCACCGTATGAAAGGCCCTTCTCCAAAGGCGGGAAAGGGCTTTTTGCATTGCCCTGCCGCAGAAAGCGGGGCGGAACATCCACAATATAAAGGAGGGAACGAAACCGGCGCACAGCCGCGTTTCGGAAAAAATGGAAAAAACAGCATTTCGCCTTGGGGCAAGCACGTTTGCATCCGTTCCGGATGAGGCGACGATCGAACAATACGCAAAAGCGGGCATCGCCGCCATGGAGATTTCCGTTAGGGAAGGCGCGGAGGATGAGATCCGCTGGGATGCTTTGCGGCGCGCGGCAGAGCAGCACGGCGTGGAGCTGTGGTCGTTTCATCTGCCCTTTTCCGAGGAAATCAGCATAGCCAATCCGGATAAAGCACTGCGGGAAAAAACGATCGCTCTGCACGCCGGGCTGATCGCGAAGGCGGCGGATGCGGGCGTCAAAACCGTGATACTGCACCCGAGCAGCGAGCCGATTGCGGAATCCGCGCGCGGGGATGCGATCAAGACGGCGCAGGAATCGCTTGGGAAGATCGCGCAGATCGCCGCAGGCGCGGGAACGACCGTCGCAGTCGAAAACCTGCCCAGAACCTGCCTTGGAAGAACGTCTGCGGAAATGCTGGAGCTGCTTTGCGCGGACGAAAGGCTGAAAAGCTGCCTTGATACGAACCACCTGCTGACGCAGCCGCTTTCGGAGTATATCCGCGAAGTGGGCAGCCGCCTTATCACGCTGCATGTTTCGGATTACGATTTCGGGAACGAGCGCCACTGGCTGCCGGGCGAAGGGAAAATCTGCTGGCAGGGGCTGATCGATACGCTGAAATCGGTGCATTACAGCGGCCCGTTCCTCTATGAAGTGCGGCTGACGGTGTCGGATTCGATCCGAAGAAGGGCGCTCGGATATGAGGATCTGGCGCAGAATTATGCGGCGCTGATGCGCGGGCAGACCCCGCAGCCCATCGGCGTGCCCGTGCCGGAAAAATGTCCTCACTGGCTGGAACGCCAGCAGGCCGCCGAATTCCCGCACCTGTGAACGCCCCCCTGCGCCGGACGGCAGCGCGGGGCAAACCCCCAACGCATCGCCAAATAAAAAATCCCCCGGACGCATTGCGTCCGGGGGATTTTATAGGAATGCGAAAATTGTGGAGGGCTTATTCGCATTCGATCTGGATCCTGCGGGTGTCGGGCTGCTGTGCGCTCTTTTTGGGCAGCGCCAGTTCCAGCACGCCGTTTTTGTATGCCGCGCTGATGCGGTCGGTGTCGATGCTGCTTACATCGAAGCTGCGGCTGAACGAGCCGAACTTTCTTTCGCGGAACAGGTATCCGCCGTTTTCGTCCTTCTTTTCGGTGTCCTCGTCCCGGCGGGCGGAAATCACAAGATTGCTGCCGTTCAGGTCGATCTGAATATCTTCGGGCTCAAAACCCGGCAGCTCTGCCTGCAGCAGGTAGCTGTCGCCGCGGTCCTGCACGTCACACCGGAACTGCATCGTGTCTGTGATGCTGCCATCCCAGAGATTACGCTCCATCCGGTCCAGATAGTGAAACAAGTTTTGTTCGCTGCGGTCAAAAGGAATCATACCAAACATGATCTGCTCCTGTTCTCTGTGCGTGTGATATTTTTTCCGGCGCGCTGCGCGCAGTCAGTTGACGGCCGGCGGTTTGTATTTCTTCGTCCCTTTCGGAACTGTCTTTAGTATATGCGCAGGGTGTGAAAAGATTTCGCAAAAGTGATGAACAAACTGTTAAATATTAGCACTGTACATGATAGAGTGCTAACAAGTCTGCGGTTTTGCTGCGAGCCCCCGCTTTTTTGCAGATTTTTGAGATTGATGCCATATATCTGTCGTGTTATCTGCGGCGATTGAAGTCCGGCTTCTTTCCGCTGCTTATTATCACTCTTGCGCAATGTCTGCTAAACCGGGGCGCGTTCCCCTGTTCTGCAGCCATGCGGCGCCGGCCGGGCCGTGTGTTTGGGCGCAGTTTGCCTGTTGAGAAAAAGAAACCTTTATGATACAATAAAAGATACTGCACGGAGCGTCTTTTGGATCGGAAAGGACGTCCCAAACGGAAAAGCTTCCAATCATCTGCCGTGCGCAGCGGCGCGGAATTTAAAGGAGATACAGAAAACTATGAAATTAGGCATCGTGGGTCTGCCCAACGTGGGCAAAAGCACACTTTTTAATGCGATCACCAGCACAAAGAATGCAGCGGCGGCAAACTACCCGTTCTGCACCATTGATCCGAACACGGGCATCGTCCCCGTGCCCGATGCGCGCCTTGACAAGCTGGCCGAAATCTGGGACACCAACAAAAAGACGCCGGCGATCGTTGAATTTGTCGATATCGCGGGCCTTGTAAAGGGTGCATCCAAGGGCGAAGGCCTGGGCAACAAGTTTCTGGGCAACATCCGCGAATGTGATGCCATTGTGCATGTGGTGCGCTGCTTCGGCGGCACGGATATCGTGCATGTCGAGGGCAGTGTGGACCCGGTGCGCGATATCGAAACGATCGACACCGAACTGATCCTGAGCGACCTTGAGGTGGTGACGAACCGCGCCGCACGCATGGCGAAGGCCGGCAAGACGGGTGACAAAAAGGCGCTGGCAAGCGCGGCATGGCTTTCGCAGCTGGAAGCACATCTGGGCGAAGGCAAAAACGCGCGCACGTTTGAAATCGACGAAAGTGACGAAGATCAGGTGCTGACGATGCGCGAAATGGGGCTGCTGACGGCAAAGCCCGTCATCTACGCCGCAAACATGAGCGAGGATGACCTTATGGAAGGCATGCTGGATAACCCCTATTATCTGACCGTGAAAAAGCTGGCCGAGGAAGAAGGCGCAGAGTGCATCCCCATTTGCGCCAAAACCGAGGAGGACATTGCCGATTACACGCCGGAGGAAAAGCACGAGTTCCTGCATGAAATGGGCATCGAGGCAACCGGCCTTGATAACCTGATCAAAGCGAGCTATTCCCTGCTGGGGCTTATCAGCTTTTTGACGGACGGCAAAAAGGAATGCCGCGCATGGACGATCCGCCGCGGCACAAAGGCACCGCAGGCGGCGGGCAAGATCCATTCCGACTTTGAACGCGGCTTCATCCGCGCAAGCGTGGTAAGCTATGACGATTTCGCGGCATGCGATTTCAACATGGCAAATGTCAAGGCCAAGGGTCTGCAGCGCACCGAAGGCAAGGAATACGTCGTGAACGACGGCGATATCATCGAATTCCTGTTCAATGTGTAAAGGAGAACGCGGTATGGAAAAAATCATCGGCCTTATGGGCGCAATGCCGGACGAAATTGCGCTTTTGTGCGCCCGCATGACGGACAAGGGCGAAGAAACCTGCGCGGGCGTCACGTTTTACACCGGCAGCCTGCGCGGACACCGCGTAGTGCTGTGCTGCGCCGGAATGGGCAAGGTGAATGCCGCCTGCGCCGCGCAGCTGCTGATCACGAAGTTCGGCGCAGGTGCGCTGGTATTTTCGGGCATCGCGGGCAATATGACGGACAAGATCGGCGTCGGGGACGTGGTGATCGGCAAAACGCTGCTGTATCACGATGCGGAACGCCGCATGATCGCGGAAAGCTTCCCGCATCTGCAGGAATTTTCGGGCGACGAAGCGATGATCGAGGCGGCACAGGCTGCGTGCGGCGAAGCAGGCGTGAAGTATATCGTCGGCAAGATCGCAACGGGCGATGATTTCGTCGGCGACAGCGCCACAAAAAATGCGATCGCCGAAAAATGCGCACCCGACTGCGTGGAAATGGAAGGCGCAGCCGTTGCGCATGTTGCGGCAAAGAACGGCGTGCCGAGTGTTGTGCTGCGCGCCATGAGCGACAACGCGGACGAAAATGCAATGGAAACGCTGGTCGTCAAGCAGTTCGATATCACGGAATACTGCACCACGGCGGCGACGATCTGCGAAGAGCTGGTTGCGCGGCTGTAACAAGCAAAGCGGCGGGCGGGGGCTTTCCCCCGCCCGTTTTTCTTTTTTGCGGGGCACAAGGGCGCGGCGAAATTGTGAAATTTTCATCCAAAGCGGAAAAACTGCACTTTTTTTGTAGAAAAAGACGTCTTTTTTTCGTATTATAAAAAAAGAGAGAAGGCGCAGAGGCCGCCTTGAACCGAAACGGGCTCTCTTTTTTTCGGAAAGGGTGAATGCCGATGCAGTGGAAAGAAGAAAACCGCGCGCTGTTTGCCGCGTGTCTTGATGGGCTGGAGGATGACCCCATGGTGCGTGCCATGGAGAAGATCCCGCAGCATGTAAAAGGTGTAAGCTGTTACGATCATTGTCTGTTTGTGGCGTATGTGGGCTTTACGCTCTGCCGCATTTTCGGTCTGGATTACCGCGCCGCCGCCCGCGCAGGGCTGCTGCATGACCTGTACCTGAAAAAGTGGGAGGAAACCAGCGTCGGGCGCTTTGAGCGTCTGGTGGTGCATCCGCGCATGGCGCTGGAAAATGCACGGACGTTCGGGCTTTCCCCCATGGAAGAGGATATCATCGAAAAGCACATGTGGCCGCTGACGGTTTCGACCCCGCGTTACCGGGAATCGTTCTGCGTCAGCACGGCGGACAAGATCTGCGCGCTTTTGGAAATGGCGCGGCTGTACGGCCCGCTGGGCGTGCGCCGCAATCTGGGCTCGTGCCGTTCGGCACTGGCCGCCGCGGTTGTGGGATAATGCAGACAAAAAGCCGGAGGGCGGCCGCCCTCCGGCTTTTTCTGCGCGGGGTATCTGCACAGGGCAGACCAAGGGGTCTGCCCTGTTTTATTATGCGCAAAATACAGCACGTTCTGTATTTTATTCGTAAGCTTTCATAAACTGTTCCATGTCGATCAGCTTTCCGCTTTTGCGGGATTCCTCGGCGGCAAAGCAGATGAAATGGCTTGCCATGCTTTCCTTTATGTTGGTGCGGCCTTCCCCGCTGTTTTGGTTGAGCAGGGCAAAATCGTGCAGCATTACGCCATCGCCGCCGGCGTGACCGTAACCGTTGGTATCCTCCATATCGATTTCAATGCGGTGGGTTTCTTGATCGCCGAACAGCTTAAGATCCAGCCATGTGTTGCGAAGATCCCCTTCGATGACGCCTTTCGTGCCGACAATGCGCACGGTGCGGGTGACTTCCGGCGTAAAGGCCAGCATGCTGAGTGTGGCAATGGCATGGTTTTCAAATTCCATTTGCACCATTTGCTTATCCACGACATCGTTGTCACAGTGGTATACGCATCGGCCGTAGGGCCCTTCTTTCAGGGCTTTTTCCCGTGCCTGCATGCTCAAATCAACACTGATCGTATTGGTGGGCCAATCGGTGTTTTCGGTCAGATAGATTTTCGGCGCATAGTACGGACAGCTTTCGCTGTGCGGGCATCCGTTCAGGCAGCGATCCGGCGCATCTGCCGGCGCATTTTCCGCTGTGAAATAATCAAGCGAGCCGACGGAGGAAACCTTGGTGCATTTTGCTCCGATGATCCATGCGATCAGGTCGATATCGTGACAGCATTTGGCTAAAATCATCGGGGCGGTATCTTCACTTCTGCGCCAGTTGCCGCGCACATAGCTGTGCGCATAGTGCCAGTAACCCACATGCTCCGTTTGCTCATAAGCCTGGATCTTGCCGATCTTCCCGCTTTCGACCAGAGATTTAATGGCAGAGAAAAACGGCGCATAGCGCAGCACATGGCAGATTTCCAGCTGAATGCCTTTTTCCTGCGCCAGTGTCTGAATGGAAAGACATTCTGCCGGATCGTGGCTGATCGGCTTTTCCAGCAGGATGTTATACCCTTTTTCGATTGCCGCGATGCACGGAGCATAGTGCAGGCGATCCAGAGTGGAGATTACAGCGGCGTCAGCCATGCGGGGCTTTGCCAGAAGCTGTTCCCAGCTTTCAAAGCAGTTTTCCGCAGGAATGCTGTGCAGACGCATGTATTTTTCTCTGCGCTGCCGATTCGGCTCGGCCACGCCGATCACCTTCATTTCCTCCGGATGCATCAAGGCATAATCACCGTATACATTTCCGCGTGCACCTGCACCGATCACAACAACTGAAATTTGTTTCATAATCGCAAACCTTCTCTTTTCAATAATTCTGGTTGTATGCTGCATGAAAATCAGGCGTCGATTATTTTTGCACGCAGCAGGATGCAGTCGTGTGCCGGGATCGCGTTTTCCCGGATCACGTCGTTTACGGACTTTTTGGTTTCGCCTGTCCACAGATTCGTCAGCTCCAGACGTTTGCCCGGGGCAAGGCCGAGATTGTCAAACGGAATGGTTGTTTTCCATGGCGAAGCAGAAGAATCTGTAAAGTTGAAAATACCGATTGCGATATCCCCGTTGTTGAGATATTTGGCGATCATCGGGATTTCCAGCGGGTATTCCTTAAAGAACGGATCTTCCGGACCGCGGCATTCGTTGGGCTGGAACTGCATGTTGTTTACCAAAAACGGCTGACTGCAAAGCGGGTCCTGATTGATTGCGATCACGTCCCGATTGGAAAGGATCTGCTTTGCCTGCGGCGTCATGCTGCGGATATCACAGCCGATCATCAGCGGAGAGTTCAGCAGCGCCCAAAGGCTGAAGTGCAGACGATATTCTTCATAGCTGCAGCCTGCAAGGCCGACATGGCCTTTTCCGTTCATGCCGACAACCAGCATATCCATATCGTTGAAGCAGCCCTTGCCGTTGTATTCCTGCGCACAGATCTGTGATTGTGCAAGCTTTTTAATGGAATCCCAGGTATCCACGATATCGTGGGTGGAACGCCATGTATGGGCGCCGGTTTCTTTGATCCACTGCTTGGTGTGTTCCGAACCCCACGAACAGGCGCTGAACAGGATATCTCTTCCGCTGTTGGCGAGTGCGAGGCTCATGCGTTTGTAAAGGATATCTGCGCGCACTACCATGGGATGAAAGCAGAAATCATATTTCAGAAAATCGACGCCCCATTCTGCAAAGGTTTTTGCGTCGACCCATTCGTGCTGATAGCTGGCGGGATATCCGGCACAGGTCAGGGAGCTTGCGCAGGAGTACATCCCGAATTTAAGCCCCAGAGAATGAACATAATCGGAAACATACTTCATTCCGTGTGGGAATTTTTCCGGGTCGGGCACAAGCCGTCCGTCTTCCCCGCGCTCGGTCAATGCCCAGATGTCATCGATTACCACATATTCGTAGCCAAGATCTTTCAGGCCGCTTTGGATCATGGCATCCGCAGATTCCATAACCAGTTTTTCGCTGATATCCGCGCCGAAAGTGTTCCAGGTGTTCCAACCCATAGGGGGTGTATTGATGAACATAGTTTTTCCTCCGTAAACGTTTTAAGATCGGCAGGCCGCCGCGTGCGCCGGAAAATCCGGCTTTGCGGCAAGCGGTATTGGCCGGGAATGGGAAAAGCCTGCGTTTGTGGGCAAAGTATACGCTGTTTCAAAGAGGAAGTCAACAAAGCCGTCCCCGGCCGGGTTTTTCGTGGAAAAATGCTGCAAAAAAAGCAAAACAAAAATATTTGACTGCGCTTTTTAAAATGACTGGAATTTTGTTTTTATCAGCAATTTAGCCGTTTTTATAAAAAATACTGCGGTATAAAATATATATTTTTTTTGATTATATACGGTATGCTGGACGGGCGGCATCTCGGAAGATGCAAACGGAAAGGGGCGGGAAGGCAAAGACGGGAAATGTGCCGCTGCTTTTTTGAACTTATTATTGAATTTTATACCCGCACTTATGGAAAACAGCGATTATTGTCCGTTTTGAAATTGTTAGGCTTTGTTATACTGGTAATATGGAGAAACTGTAAAAAGCGGAAGCTGCGCGGGAAGGTTTCACGGTGCTGCCGCGATAAGAGAACCGGCTTTCAGGCCGGCAGGAAAGGTGGAAAAAGAGATGTGCGATGCAAACCGATCACGGCGGCAGGCCGGGATGCCGTTTTGGGAAAAAGCGGAGATCGATCCGCACGATCCGGCCAATATTGCGTACCATAAACCGGTGCGCAGCAATATGCCGGGCGGCGATGTGCAGCGGATAACGGACGGCGGTGCGCAGGCCTGCTGGAGCGCGGAGCTGTTCCCCGCCTGTGTGGACATTGACTTGCTGGCTGTGCACAGGCTGGAAAAGATCGTTATCGTCCAGCCGGAGAACAAGATTTTTTATTATACGATTTATGCAAGTACAGATGGCGTGCGGTATGACCGCATCCTTCAAAAACGAAACGACCGTCCTGCGGCAGCCGCAGGGGAAACGTTTGTTCTGGAAACGCCGGTGAACTGCCGGATCCTTCGCATCAGCCTGGAATACACACAGGGCTATGCCGATCCGGATGAAAACTGCAGAGCGTATCTGTCCGGTGTGCGCGCTTACGGCACGCCGCTTTGTCAGGGTGCCGGGGCGATCCGGACCGGCTCCATGGAAGAGATCCTCGGAGTTTTGGATTATCGGGATACCGGGTATGCGGCAGCCGTTACCGAACAGGAAACGATCGAAAACGTGTATGGGATCATCGACCGGACAATTGGAAAAGCGTACCGTTCCCGATTTGTGCTGGAACTGGAAAAAACGCCGGAAGATACCCGCAAAAACTGGTTTGAAATTTCCGATACACAGGACGGAAAAATCCGTATCCGGGGGGATATCGGCCTTTCTGTTGCCTGTGGGCTGAACCATTATTATCAATATTTTCTGAACGTGCAGGTTTCCGAACAGACGATACAGGGAAAAGTGCCCAAAGCGGCGGTGCCGGTGGGAAAACCGGTTTTCCGGCAGACGGATTGTCCGGTGCGATATGCGTTCAATTATTGCGCTGCGGCGTATACCTTTGCTTTTTTTGACAGGCAGCAGTGGCAGCGGGAGCTGGACTGGCTTGCGCTGAACGGGGTAAACGTTGTTTTGGATGTGGCCGGACAGGAAGCGGTATGGATCCGATTCCTGATGAATTGCGGCTATACGTTTGACGCGGCAAAGAATGTTCTGACCGGCCCTGCCTATGCTCCGTGGCAGTGTATGATGAACATGGAGCGTTTCGGCGGACCGCTTCCCGATGGATACATCAAAGACCGGCTGGAATTTGCCCGGAGTGCACAGCGCTGGCGAACTTCCCTTGGGATGAGCACGGTGCTTCAGGGGTACGGCGGCATGGTGCCTTCCGATTTTCGGGAATACCGACACGATGCGGAAATCCTTGACATGGGAAGCTGGGCCGCCCTTCCCCGCCCGCCCATGATCGCCCCTTCCGACCCGGCATATGCACGGTATGCCGCGCTGTTTTACAAGGCGCAGGAATTTGTATACGGTACCGAAAACCATTACTATGCGGCCGATCCGTTTCACGAGGCGTATACGATCCCACAGGGGCTGGATGACAGTGTGATCGCGCAGAATTTTCTGACATCGCTGCTTCGGTATGACCCCAGGGCCGTTTGGGTCGTGCAGGCGTGGCTGAAAAATCCGACGGAGAAGCTGCTGGAGGGCATGCGCGGACAGCGGCGTGAGCATGTGCTGATCGTGGATCTTATCAAATATCCGATCGAAAGCGGCTGCAATTATGAACGCATCCGGCTGGGTATGCCGGAATTTGGGAAAACGAGCTGGGCATGGTGTCTGCTGGGAAATTTCGGCGGGAATCCATCCATGCACG
This sequence comes from Ruthenibacterium sp., assembly GCA_020025235.1. Taxonomy (GTDB): domain Bacteria; phylum Bacillota; class Clostridia; order Oscillospirales; family Ruminococcaceae; genus Ruthenibacterium. The sequence goes on along the minus strand of JAHHSL010000007.1, from coordinate 45,008 downwards.
GACAGCTGAAACTCATGACGGAAAAAATCATGGACGCCCGAAAGGAATGCAGCTGCATGGCGGGTCTGGGTGTGATTTCCGAAGCGCAGTATGATAACCCCGTGGTGTATGATCTGATCTACACGCTGGCGTGGGCCGATCCGGATACCTTCGATCTGGATCGCTGGCTGGACGGCTATCTGTGCCGCCGCTATGGCAAAGGCAGCAAAAAAGCCCGGAAAGCATGGGAGATCCTGAAAAATGCGAACTACAATTACGGCGTTCCCTGCACAACGGAGCTGTTTGGGCTGCGGCTGCATGTGCCCGGGGATGTGCGCAGGCAGAACATCCTTTACGGTGCTGATAATCTGGAAAAAGCGCTGCGTCTGCTTTTGGAGGAATTTGACAGCCTGAAGGAAAGCCCGGGTTATCGGTATGATCTGACCGAGCTTGCGGTTCAGCAGGTGAGCAATTATTCGGTTTTGCAGTATAACCGTGTGCTGGATGCACGGGAAAGCGGCGATGCGGTTCGGTTCGCACACGAGAAAAAGGCGTTCCTTCACTGCTTTGACGTGATGAACCGGGTGCTTGCAACACAAAAAGAACTGCTGGGCGGCGAATGGATCGGGCGTGCGCAGGATTTCGGTGCGCGCTACGATGATTTCAGCGAGGATCTGTTTTCGCTGAACGCAAAGGCACTGATTACAACATGGGCGTCGCGCAAAACGCATATGCGCAATTTGAAGGATTATGGATATCGGTATTATGAAGGGATTTTTCAGGATCTGAATACGCGTATCTGGAGCGGCTTTTTAGAGGATGTGCAAAAACAGCTCGAGACAGGAACGCCGGTGCCGGATTTCGGCAAAGAGGAATGCTTTGAGCTTTACTGGCACTGGATCTTGGCACAGCAGCACTATATCCGCACGGCAGATGATTCCCCGCAGGCCGTTTTGACGGCAGTGACACAGGTGCTGGGGGACTGCGCGGTCGGGAAGATCCTTGCGCCGGAGATCGGCGATCTTGCCGCATATGCGCTTTGTTATCCGGCAGACGGCAGCAGCCCGAAAAAAGAATTGTCCCGCAGCGGCAGGATAAGCGTGCAGGGGTCCGGACGGGGGATCATTTTGGATCTGATCGGCGTTTTTCAGCTTTCCGTTCTGGAAGTGGAAACAAAAGCAGAGGACGATTGCTTTGAAATTTCGGTCAGTGAAGATGGAAAAGACTGGTTTGCCGTTTCGGCATACATCAGGCAGCCGCAGCTGAAAAAATATGCAGCCCACGACAGAACGGCGCGCTATATCAGAGTTTCGGCAAAATCGGCAAAACCGGCAGAGATCAGTGCAATTCGCGCATACGGCGGACGGGATGCGCGCATGAGCGAACAATGGCTGGGGGAACTTGTGCGGTTTGCGCAGAGCCGGGAACCGCTTTATTCCAACGAGGAAGATTCTGTGCGGCTTGCATCGGCGGTTTCTGCGGCAAAAGAGCTTCATACATCACCGGAAAGTGTGGGCGCGGCCTACTGGAAGCTGTATGATGTGCTGTGCAGTCTGCAAAAGAAAGCAAAAACAGCGGATTGTCAGCCCTGAAAACACGCAGCAGGAGCATCCGGGATAAGAAAAACAGTACACTGATTATAAAGGAGGCATTTTTTTGGACTTTCGCTCTGCAATGCTGCCGGCACCGGTCTGCGGCGGCTTTCGTATGGAAGGATACTGGGTGTGGTGCGGCTCGGTAATCAAAGGAGAAGACGGCAGATATCATATGTTTGCCTCCCGCTGGAAAAAAACACAGCCGATGCATCCGGGCTGGCTGTTCGGTTCCGAAATCGTGCGGGCGGCGTCTGATACACCGCAGGGGCCATACACGTTTGAAGAGGTGGTGCTGACGGCACGCGGGCAGCAGTACTGGGACGGTATGGCTGTCCACAACCCGCACATCACACGGCAAAACGGCATGTATGTACTGTATTACATCGGAACGACGTTTCCGTTCCCGGCGCCGGCAGAGGATGACCGCGTTTCGGTGCAGGATCTGCGCACTGACGTGGCGCGCGCCGGAAAGCGCATCGGAATGGCCTTTTCAGCCAGCGTGTTCGGCCCGTGGAAGCGGCTGGATGAACCGATCCTCAGGCCGCGTCCGGATCGGTTCGACAATCTTTATGTTTCCAATCCGGCACCGTGCATCCAGGAGGATGGAAGCGTTGTTCTGGTTTATAAAAGTGTGGGGGTGCGTCCCGGTCCGGATTATCCCGGCGGACATATCCACGGCGGGATGCAGCTGGGTGCTGCTGGCGCACCCGGATGGCAGGGGCCGTATGTCCCGGTGTCGGATCAGCCGCTTTTCGGCACAGAGGTTGTGCTGGAAGACCCGTTTATCTGGCGTGATGCGCAGGGAATGCACATGATTGCAAAGGATATGACGGGCAGCGTCTGCGGCGAACGGCACGGCGGAGCCTACGCTCATTCCCGCGACGGGAAGGTATGGAAGGCAGAGCCGGGGCGCTGCGCTTATTCCCGCCGTGTGCTGTGGGATGACGGCGGCATCCGAACCATGGGAAATCTGGATCGGCCGTTTATCCTGTTTGAGGACGGCAGGCCGATCTGCATGTTCTTTGCGGCGTCTGACGGAACCGACAGCTTTCTGGATGCAGAAAACACATGGAACATGGCGATCCCGCTCAAATTTTAAAAGGAGTGATATGAGATGAAAAAACAAAAGATCCGCACGATCGTCTGCGGTGTTTTGCTGGTATGCCTTTTAAGCATCGGGGTGCTGCCGGTGTATGCGGCATCCGGGCAGTCATCGGGCGCAGCTTCTTCCCAAAGCGCGCAGGAAGCAGCCTATTCCGATATGCAGGAAGTTCCGCAGGAAGTGATGCAGCAGGCGGTTTCGGATTTCGGGGAAGGCTTTGAAGCTGTGATGCCGTGGATTTTACTGAGCCTTGTGCTCATCAGCGCAGTTCTGGTGCTGATCCTTTTGAAAACAAAACGGAAGTTTTACTGAATGCGCTGCGGCGGCAGATACAGGTGTAAGACAACAGCCCCGGTCGAATTTTCGACCGGGGCTGCTGCTTTGTGCCGGGTATTGGAATGGAGTGTTTGGTAAATCGGAAAGCCGCAGGGCAGCAAACAGGCCGGATGCTGCCGGCGGGGCATCGCGGAACATCAGCCGATAAAATCGCTCATTTCAATGGTCTTTCGGCTCAGACGTGATTTTTCGGCGGCAAGGGCGATCAGGTGGCCTTCTACGGAACCGGCAACCTGCGAGCGCCCGGTGTAAGCGCCGTCAGAGCGGATCTGACGAACGACGTCCTCCATAAAGCCTTTATCCCCGCCGGAATGACCCTCGGGATCGGCATCCAGGTTATAAACGGTCTGTTTTCCGCCGGCAAACAGCGTGACCGTGATTTTGTTTTCTTCGACGTCGCCGGCAATCTGTCCCATAGTGCCCATGATCTTGACGGTGCGGCTGCCTTCCCATGTGAAGCCGCACATGGTGAACGAGGCGGTGATCCCGTCCTCAAATTCCAGATTGACCACCTGATGATCGACAACCGTGTTGTCGCAGTGATACACACAGCGTCCGTACGGGCCGCGGCGCAGTGCATTGCGCACGGATTCATCGGTGTTTTCCAAGCTGACCACCTTGCGGATGACCGGAACGTGCACCCCGGTATCCCGCAGATAGATCCGCTCGGCATTGTACGGGCAGGAATCGGCGGCGGGGCAGCCGTCCAGACAATACATCGGCGCACCCGCGGGGGCGTTTTCCGCTTTAAAATGATTCAGGCTGCCGAATGAGGAAACACGCGCACAGTGGCTGCCGGCCATCCAAAGAAGGATATCCATATCATGGCAGGATTTCTGCATGATCATAGAGCTTGTTTCATCCTCGCGCCGCCAGTTGCCGCGCACAAAGCTGTGCGCCTGATGCCAGTAGCCCACATTTTCGATCTGCTGGATGCTTTCCACCTTGCCGATCACTCCGGAGTCGAGAATCTCTTTGACTTTGCTGAAGAACGGAGTATAGCGCAGGACATGGCATACGGTAACAAGCCGGCCCAGCCGGTGTGCTTTGTCGCGCAGTGCGGTCAGCTCATCGGCATGCTGGCTCATGGGTTTTTCCATAACGATGTGATAGCCGAGATCCAATGCCTTCATGGCCGGTTCTATATGCTGGTTGTCCTGTGTGCAGATAAAGGCACAATCGGCCTTTTTTTCGTGATCGAGCAGTGCGTGCCAGTCCTCGAATACGTTTTCCGCGGCAATTCCGTGGTCTTTGGCAAAGGCCTCGCGGCGTTCTTTATCCGGTTCGGCCACTGCCACAAAGCGGATCGCCCGGGGATTTTGAAGTGCATATGCGCCGTAAACCTGTGCGCCGCGCTGACCGGCGCCGATCAGGATCGCTTTTACGATTTTTTCCATTTTAAGAGAGCTCCTTCGCTTTTGCGGGAAAGCTGCGGATCAGCCCTTGACGGCGCCGACCGTAAGACCGCGTGTGAAATATTTTTGGAAGAACGGGAAAATGAACAGCATCGGGCCGACAGCAAGAATACACATAGCCATACGAACCGATTCGCTTGGGATATTGGCTGCGGAACCCAGCACCGTGTTGTTCTGCATATCCTTCATGATTTCCATGATGTTGCGCAGCATGACCTGCAGCAGATACTGAAGCGGATATTTATGACGGTCGCTGATGTAAAGCATGGCGGGGTTCCAGCTGTTCCAGCCGTCCAGCAAATGCAGCAGGCCGATCGTGGCCAGCGCCGGCTTGGAAAGCGGCAGGATGAAGCGTGCATAAATGGTCCAGTGTCCGGCGCCGTCGATGCGTGCGGATTCGATGATCTCGTTCGGGATCTCCTTCATAAAGGTTTTCAGCATCATCATATACCAAACGTTGCCAAGCAGAGGGAAAATCATGGCGGCGTAGGTGTTTTTCAGATGCAGCACGTTTGTGTACAGAATATAGGAAGGCACAAGACCGCCGCTGAACAGCATGGTAAAGAAGAAAAACAACGTGATTTTTCCGGCGTAGCGGAAATTTTTGCGGGAAATGACATAGGCGGCCATGCTTGCCATAATCAGATACAGAAAGGTGCCGCCGAAGGAAATGATGATCGTCACCTTATAGGAATCCAGAATGGTTTTCGGGTTATCCAGAATGTACTTGAAGGCCGTCCAGTCCAGTTCCCGGAAGAAGAAGGGATAGCCTTCTGCCGTAATGGACTGTTCACTGGTCAGGGCGATCAAAATGATCGAAAACATCGGGATGATGAAGATCAGTGACAGGATGATGAAAAAGAGATGGATGAAAAATTTTACGATGCGTTCGTGTTTGTTGTTGGTAACCATTTTTATCTCCTTTCCCCTGTCATCAATACAATGCGTAATCGGGGTTGATTTTCTTGACGATGCCGTTTGTCAGCATAACAAGAAGGAACCCGATTACAGATTTCAAAAAGCCGACCGCTGAACTCATGCCGATATTGCCGTTTTCCATAAGGGCGCGGTAAACGTAAGTATCCAGAACATCGGTGGTTTCATACAGCGTTTTCGAGTTCATCGGGGTTTGATAGAACAGGCCGAAGTCGGAGTTCATGATCTTGCCGATTGCAAGGATCGTCAGAATAATCATCATCGGATACAAAAACGGCAGTGTGATTTTACGGATCATCTGCAGACGTGTGGCGCCTTCGATCGCAGCTGCTTCATAATAGGAGGAATCAATGCTCAGCATGCTTGCATAGTACATCAGAACATTCATGCCGATGCCCTTCCAGATGTGAAGCACGATCAGAATGGCGATCCATGCGTTCGGCGTATTGTACCAGTCCAGTGTTTCACCGCCAAGCTTTGCGGCAACCGCATTCAGATAGCCCAGACGGGGGTTCAGGAATGCATATACAATGTAGGATACAACGACCCAGGAAAGGAAGGAAGGGAAAAACATGGTTGTCTGGTAGACCTTCAGTGCCTTGCGGCTTTTGATTTCGTTGAGCAGCAGTGCAATGCTGACGGAAATCACAAGCGTGGATACAATAAAAACAAGGTTGTAGCCAAGCGTATTGCGGATGATGCGCCATGTGTCCGGGGATTTGAAAACAAATTCAAAGTTCTTGTAAATCGGGTCGCAGAACGGGCTGCCGAGAATGCCGTCACGGTAGCTGTAATCCTTAAAGGCAACAAACATGCCGCCCATAGGGATATAGTTGAAAATTGTGATGAAAATCATCATGGGAAGCGCCATAAGGATCAGGCTGAAGTCCTGATTTCGGCTGGCGTTGCCTTTTTTGCGCAAAGAAGTACCCGTTTGGGAATCTGCGCCGGTGCGTGATTTAAGCATAGGTTCCATCCTTTCTGATTGTATACAGCAGTTCGCTTTTGTGCTGTTTTATTCTGTCTTTCAGTTTATCCTGCGGACAAACGAGCGGCAAGTCGGTACATTTTCCGTTTGGTTCAATTCTGCGGTTCAAAACAAGAAGTTTGGTTCAATTTTCCGCAATAACAGTACATCCGGCTGTACTGCAAGTGCAATTGCAGCGCAGCCGGATGCGGAAAATCAAGCAAAAATCAAACGGGAGTTACCAGAATCGTACACTGCGCAGACGGTGTTTCAAAGCCGGCTGCATGAACTGTCAGCACGGTTTTGCCGGGGCGCAGCCCTTCGATCACGCCATGCTGTGTGACGCGGGCGATTTCGTATTCGGCGGTATCCCATACAAGAGGAAGTTCGATGTCAAGGTCGGTTTCAAGAAGTGCATGCACGGGGACCTGCTCGCCGGGGTGAACCGACGCCGTCTTTTCTTCCAGGGCGATTTTGGTGGGGACCGGCTTGCACAGAGGGCTGCCGATCTGCAGATCGTCATACAGGATCGTGCTGACGTCCCCTTCCCCTTTCAGGTCTTTCCAGTAATCTCCGATCCGGATCAGGCAGAAGCCCTCGGCGGCAAATCCGCCGGCCGGCGTGCCGTCCAGATACATGCGGCATGCTTTGCCATCGGAATAATCCCAGCGCAGCTCATGCCAGCCTTTGCTGCGCAGAACGGGGGTTTTGCGCCATTCATCCCCAATACGCACGACATAATGATCGGCGCTTTGGCGCACATTGACGCCGATCGATGCCCAGATGCCGCGGCGCGGGGAAACATCGGCGACGGATGCCGTCATTTTATCCTGCTGCATGGTATCAAACAGCCACAGCGTAACATTTTGGTGCTGCGGAGTGGTAAAATCCTTTTCGATGGCAGCCTGATTTTCTTTGGTGCGGTAGCTGAACCGGCCGGAGCGGGAAACACCGTCGCAGCGGGAGGGTGCACCGAATACGGAATACCAGCCGGTGAAGTCTTTGTCGGAAAAGCCGTCAAACACAGCGAGCTGATCGCCGGATGCGGTGGCAAAGCGCTGCTTTTGGCTGACGGCACGGCTGCCGCCGAGCCGGTTCTGCACGGCGGTGACGAGCCAAAGGTATGGGGTATCCGGTTTCAGACCGTTCACCCGAAGCCATGTGTTCTGCGTACAGCCGCGGAACACAGCAGTCTGCTGTGCATCCGCTTCAAAAATTTCGACAAGATAGTGTCCCGCCCCTTCTGAACGGCTCCAGGAAAACTGTGTGCCGCCGGCAGTTTCGATCTGCACGGCCTGATCCTGCGGCTCCAGCGGGCTGGGCGGCGTCAGGGGCGCGGCAAGCTCCGTGCGGTATTCATCGGTGTAAAGCCCGACGCTGCCGGGGCAGAAGTGTTCATCCTGCTGGATCCGGGTGATTTCGCAATCGGGCTTCAGCTCAAAATTGCAGTCGGTAAAATCCTGAAAGCCGAGATCGGCAGACGGAGCGTAAACAGGATTGCTGCCATATTCGGCTGCCTCGGATTTTACGGTTTCGCAGATGCTGTCGTACGGTTTTGCCACACCGCAAAGGATATTGTTCACGATCCTGGCACCGCCCGGGCGTCCGCCCCAGCGGCTGCGCATTTCGGAACATTCCGTACAGGGCTCTGCCTGGTCGAAATCATGCAGGAACAGTTCGGGATAGTGCGCTTTCCATGTGCTTAAAGCGGTTTTGTTTTCCGCACGGGAAAGCTGCTGCATGCGGGATTTCCATTCGGCATAACACACGCCGTTCGGGATATGGCCTGCGGCGTGCGCCCAGCCGATGCCGCGGTCATCATACTGAAAGCCGGTTCCGGTATTGGGGTTTACGATGATGTTATTGGATATATCGTTGTCCCGTCCGCCGCCGATCAGAAATACGCGGCCGGGCATATTGACGATCAGGTTCCGGCGGATGCGGATGCCGGAGATCATGTCATCCAGATAAACCGCGGAAGAACCGCCGCCGACATTGCTGATCATATCGTGGATGTAGTTATTGGTGATCTGCGTGCCGCGCTGGATCCAGCTGCGCACGGAATAAATGGCCCCGGAATCCGCCGTCTCGTAGCAGACATTGCTGATGTCGTTGCTTTCGATCCGGTGATCGTTTCCGGCAAAGCTGATTGCCTGATGCGGTGCGTTCAGGATCTGATTGCGCACGGCGGCGTTGCCCGTGCCGGACAGGGCAATGGCCGGCGAATAGGTGCGCTTTACAACGGCATAATCCTCAAAGCGGCAGTTTTCTGCCGTGTTTTCGCCGGGCGTCAGCGTCAGACAATCGCCGCCGGAAAGCAGAACACCGCCGGAGCCGGTGCGGTAGAAATCGCAGCTTTGAATACGGTTCCTGACGCCGCTGCGCACCGATACCCCCAGCTGCCCCATGTTGGTGAACGAACATCCGGCAATCAGGATGTCGCGGCAGTCCTGTGTTTCGACTGCGTTTGCATTCCCCATGGTGAAGCAAAGCCCCTTGAGCGCGATGTTTTCGGCACCGCACATGCGGATAAACGGCTTTTCCGATACCGAAATTTCAACCGTGCTGTCCTTCATATCCTGTTTCGGGTACAGGTAAAGATGATTGTCGGTGCGGTCCAGATACCATTCGCCGGGAGTATCCAGTTCGCACAGCAGATTATAAAGGTAAAACTGGATGCCGTTTGCCCCCTGCGCGCGGGCGCCGTAACGGGAAGGTTCGTTGCCGGTGAACTGCAGACAGCTTTCCCCGTCTTGTTCGATCCGCTCGATCTTTTTGAGGGAAATGTTATCCTCTGCCCAGCTCCAGCAGAAATAGCCAAAGGTCCAGGGATCCGGTTCCTGAAGCCACTTTTCGTATTTCCCCTTCAGCTCCTGCTCACGAACGGTCCAGACAGGCCCGGGCTGGTGCAGAAAATCCTCCTCGGAATAACGGCAGGCAACGCGCCTGCCACCGGCCTGAGCGGAACATTCGGGACAGCAGCCGTCGGGGTCCGGCTGGTGGCTGCGCGGGTGAAAGCCGGATTCCACGATCGTATCATGCCGCAGGAATCCGGTATTGGGATACCGCGCCAGAACATATCGTTCCTTGTTGACCGCAACGCTCAAAGCGGGCGGATGTTCGGGCCACAGGTATCCGGTTTTGCGGATCGGGCCGATATGGGTAAGCCCAAGGGCGGAAAGGTCGCAGACCCGGACAGCCCTGCGTGCGGATTCCGGCAGGCGCTGCAGGACAGCGGGGTCGGTCACTTCATGGAAATCGTCGTTTCCGGCCACGGCGCCGCCGGAAAAAATGACGGTTTCGTTTTGGTATGCCTGCCAGATGACCGGTTTGTCCGGCTCGCCGGAATCCTCCCGGCTTAAAATAAGCGGATCGTCGATGCAGCGGTAGACGCCTTTGCGCAGATTGACTCGGATGCCGCCTTCGGGCAGCCCGTTCTGTCTGCGGCGGCGCACCTCCTGCCGGGCGCGCTTCAAAGAACGCAGCGGCGCGCTTTTGGTTCCCGCTGCATCATCACTGCCTTCCGGTGATACATAAATTTCGTTATCCGAAAGGATCGGTTTTGTTGTCACGGCAATTGCTCCTCTCTTTTATCGCCAAAACGGCCGCATACCGTCCGCCCCGGCATAAGCTCCCATTGCGCTGCGGGATAATCGGCAAAACGGACGGTGATCGTCTGCTTTTCGCATGCGGCTAAACAATAGCGCAGTCCGGCTTCGTCCCAATCCATGCTCAGGGTAACGCCGCCTTTCAGCCGCAGCCCGCGCAAAACGCCGGTTTTCCATTCGTCGGGCGCGGCGGGCAGAAGCGTCAGGAGATCTTCGGTCTTTTGTGCAAGACATTCGACGATCCCGGCGCAGAATCCGAAGTTTCCGTCGATCTGAAAGGGCGGATGAACGTCGTACAGGTTTTCGCGGATGCTGTTTTCCAGAAACAGGCGGATGTTTTCGGCGGTCTGGCGGGGATCGCGCAGGCGTGCCATCATGCAGATCAGCCATGCACGGCTCCAGCCGGTGTGTCCGCCGCCGTTTTCAAGGCGCACACGCAGAACCTCTTTTGCGGCTTCAAACAGCTGCGGGGTATCCGGACGAATCTGGCTGCCGGGATACAGGGCAAACAGGTGGGAAATATGGCGGTGTCCGGGTTCGGTCTCCTCACAATCAAAGCTCCATTCCCGGATGCGTCCGTCCGGCGTCAGACGATCCGGCGGCAGGTGCGCAAGGATCTGCGCGGCCATTTCGCACACTTCATCCCGCAGCTTCAGGTCGCTGCAGGCTTTGCGGTAGGCAGTGCACAGTTCCCGGATGATCTGGTGATCCATGGCAGGCCCCATGGTGAGCGCCGCCTTCTGACCCGACGGCGTGCGGTAGCTGTTTTCGGGGGAGGCAGACGGCCCGCTGATCCAGCTGCCGTCGGGGCAGCGGTACAGATAATCATAAAAGAACAAAACGCAGTCCCGCATGACGGGCAGAGCGCGGCGGGCAAGGTAATCTCTGTCGCGGGTGTATTCGTAATGATCGTACAGGTTCAAAGAGAGCCATGCCTCCCCCATGGGCCAGATCGCGGCATTGGTCGGAAGGCCTTCGATATCACTGCTTGCCCAGCAATCGGTATTGTGATGCGCTGCGCTTCCCCGGCAGTGGTAGACGTTTTGTGCGGTTTGCCTGCCGCTGCGGTTCAGCTTTTCCACCAGCTGCACAAGCGGGGCAAAGCATTCCGAAAGCCCGCAGGGATCTGCCATCCAGTAATTCATCTGCAGATTGATATTGATTGTGTATTTGCTTTCCCATGGCGGGGTGTAGCTGCCGCACCAGATGCCCTGAAGGGTTGCGGGCAGTTCGCAGTGATACGAACTGCTGATCATCAGATACCGCCCGAACGACATCAGCTGCTGGATAAGCCAGCGGCGCACCGGCGCCTGCGCGCAGCGTTCCAGCAGCTGATCCATGGGGATTCGGCTCAGGTCGGTCGGCTCAAGCTCCAAAGACATCGTGGAAAACAGTCTGCGGTAATCTTCGATGTGATCGCGGTACAGCGTTTCATATCCGGCGCGCTGCGCCTGCTGCAGACGCTGCAGGCAGACGGCCTGTGGATCGCTGCCGGTAAAATCGGTTTCACAGTCCAGATAAAACGTTGCTTCAAAAACATTTTCAGCGGCAAGATAATCGCCGATCTGATAGACCGGAGCGCCGTTTGTATCCAAAAGTGCGCCGGCATAATATCGAATGCTGTCCCCGCAATGACCGCGCAGCCAGATCTGGTTTGTGCCGCTGCCGCCGGATTCCTCTTCAAAGGGGCGTCGGGTGAGATTGGCGTGAAATTGCAGCGGAACCGACCCGTGTGCGGTAAGATGCAGCACAAGCACCTGATAGCGCGCGCTGACAAAGCACGTCCGCTCATAGCGGGTATCTCCGATCGTGTAAGATACGGTCGTCACGGCGTCATCCATGTTCAGTACACGCTGATAATCGGTGGGATGCTCATGCGGCATAAACAGGCAGAAGTCGCAGGCCTTCTGGTACGGGTTCAGGCATTTGGGCGTGCTTGTCATTGCCATTTGCGCCAAAAGCTGTGCTTTGTTTACCTGCCCTTCCAGCAAAAGGGAGCGTATGGTATCAAGATACCGGTATGCATCCTTGCTGCTGCGGGCCCGGGGTTTGGAGCACCACATGCTTTCTTCGTTGATTGTAATGGTTTCCTGCGCGGTTTTTCCCCAAACGGATGCACCCAGACGCCCGTTCCCGACGGGGATCGCGCTTTCCCACTGTGCGGCGGGCCGATCCAGAAGATAGGCGGATTTCATGGCGTTTCCTCCTGTAAAAGGTTTTTCAAGGCTTGGCATAATGGAAAAGGGCGGGTGCGAGTTTCCCCGCGCCCGCCCTGTTCGGCGCTTCGTGCAGCGCTAAAAGCCTTGCGTAACGTTTAGATTATTAGCCCTGTTCGGCAAAGAACTTGTCCAGCTGGGTCTGGAGTTCTGCAACGACCTTTTCCAGACCGGCCTTGTTCAGCTTGTCGTACAGTTCGGGCAGAACCTCGTGATAATCCTTCAGACCGTAGTTGAGGATATCCTTATATTCGCCCCAGATCGCTTCACAGTTTGCAAGTTCGGTTTCGATCGGGGTGCGATCCGGAACAAAGCCGAACAGCAGCTCGTATTCTGCGGTTTCGTTGCCCTTGATCGTTTCTTCCCAGACGTTTTCAACATCGTTTTCGGTCAGCAGGGAATTGAACTGGTTGCCGAGCATCCATGCCGGGGCAAGCCAGCCGTCCTCGTGATGATGCACGCGTCCATCGACGAGATCGTAATCCTGGCCTTCCAGACCGAAGTAGAGCATATTGGCAACTTCTTTATTGCTGAAGATGTAATCGAACAGCTGGATCGCTTTTTCCGGATTTTTGGAGTTGACGTTGACGGCGGTCAGCGTGGACTGTGCGGAGCCTGTCTTGATGACCTTCTTGCCGGTCGGGACGGTTACCCAGTCGTTGCCGTAAAGCAGCTTCAGCTGTGCTTCCAGACCCGGCTTGTTGCCCTGGGTGCGGCTCATCAGCTTGCCCGCTTTCAGCATTGCGGTTTCATCCTGCAGGGTTGCGGAATCCGGCGGGCACCAGCCGTTATTTCGCCACAGCATTGCGGTTTCATATTCCGGCACACCGAATGTGTTGATGTAGAGTTCGGTATCGATCTTTTTGGTTTCGGGGTCTACGGCAAGGAACGGCATTGCCATGATCTGGCTGATGACCGGCTTGTCCGCGGTGAAGTTGACCGAAGGGCCGCGTGCAGGCCAGCGATCGGGATATTTTTCCTTGAACGCGGCAAGCACATCGTTTACTTCCTCAACGCTGTCGATGCTCTGGTAATCGATGTTGCATTCGTCGATTGCTTCTTTCAGGAACATGTAAGCGCCCTGGCTGTACATGACCTGATAGTTCATCAATGCATAGATATTGCCGTTGATTTTGATGCCGTCCCACAGACGTTCCGGGATGACTTCCATAACATGGGGTGCGTTTTCTCTGAGCATTTCTTCGCTCAGCTTATAAAAGGCGCCCTTGCCTGCCGCATTGATATAGTTGTTTGCCCATGCCGCAGTAAAGCAAAGATCCCATTCATCGCCGCCGGCAAATGCCATTTGCATTTTGGTGTTGTAGTCGCCCGGTTCAATGAAGCGCAGATCCAACGTCATGTTGATATCCTGAACCAGCTTTTCGTTGACTGCTTTCATGACATTGTCATAATTGTTCGGCTCGCTGCTGCGAACCATCCAGATGATATTGGTGGGCTCGTCTTTTTCGTCCTGAGCGGCGCTGCCCGAATCCGATGCACCTGTGCCGCCGCAGCCGGCCAGCATGCCTGCGCACAGAGCCATGGAAAGCCCTGCAGCTAAGAGTTTCTTGAATTTCATAATGTCCTCCTTTTAACAGTTGAGTATATCTGCTGCCGTTTTTTCCATAAAACGGCGACATACAAAGGAAAGAAGAAAACAGTTCGGCGCGATGCAGGGGGGTCGGCTGCAAAGGAACATGCGCCGGTCTGTTTTCCGGAACAGAAGTGCAGGACACCGTTTGAAAGGCACGGGCTGTGCTTCGTTCTGTGGTTTTTATTGTAGCTTTTGGGCAAAGGAACAGCAAGTGTGTACATCGCTGTTTTCGTTTAAATTCAAAGTTCAAATCTGCCGGATTGGTTCAAAATGCTCAATTTCCTTGTCAGGAACACGTTGAAAAAGCTATAATGGAAAAGCGTTCAAAGGGCAGAAGGGTTCAATTTCTGTGGGCTTGATTTTACGGAGGGATAATATGCATTCAAGGATTTGGCGATCACAGTATTATAAACGGATCTTTAAAAGTGTTCTTTTGGGAACCTGTTCGGTGCTTTTGCTGGGTTTGACGATTTTATATGCGAGCTTCTGCACCATAACGTTCAAGCATCTTGAAAAAGTAAACCGTCATTATATTGAAAACACCGTGTCCGGCGTGGAATACAATGTCCTTTCCAGTTATGATAACGCAATCAATGCATATGTTTCCACCAACGGTAAAATCCTGATGAGCGCTCTGCCCCCCAGCCAGGTCGAGCTGATGCACTCCATTCAGGAGATCCAGTTTTTGTTCCGAAGAGATCCGTTGATCCATTCTGTCTACTTCATCAATTCACGGACCGGAGTGATCTACACGTTTGGACACGAGGTTCAGCAGATGAAGCTGGACGAGTTTTACGACCGGGAACTTTTGAACATGATCCTGAAAGAGAAAAATCGACCTGCTTCCGGTTTCCCGTACATGATCCGGGATTCCCGATATCTGACGTCGACAACTCCGGTGGATACGCGGATCATGGCTATGCCGGGCGGGGACGTTGTAGTCGTCAATCTTCAGCTTTCACAGCTGTTTCGCTCTTTGGAAATAGATTCGGCGGTTTACGAGGACGCCACCTTTACATACTGTGTTTATTACGATCAGGATGAATGTGTTTATTCCGCAAATGAACAGGGCTGGTTTGACGAATCGGCGCGCGAACAGCTGCAGCAGGCGCTGAAAGCACACAATTGGAAAAGCTCCTTTTCGGCCATGATTGGCGGAAAGTGGTGCATGGTCAACCTGTTTACCGTGGAAAACAGTGATTATCAGTACGTTTCGGTCATCCCGAAGGGAGAGGTCATTTCAAACTTTCTGCATTATACGATCCTTTTCATCGTTATTTCGGTTTTGGCCGGAATTGCTGCGGTGCTGACAAATCTTGTTACGACATCCAGACTGTACAAACCGATCGAAAGCATCACCAAAAGTCTGCCGGACGCACCGCAGCAGGCGCCCGAGGACGAAATCGAGTTTATCGAAAGTTCGATCGCGCAGACGACCCGGAAAATGGCAGATCTGTTTGCATATAAGGAAAAGCATCTGCTGCGCAATCAATCGTATGTGATCCGCCAGCAGCTTTTGTTTGACCGCTTTTCCAATGAGGAGTTTTGGCAGCACTGTGAAGATCAGGAAATTGCCTGCAGGCCGGGGGAACTTTTTTTCCTTGCATATGCAGATTGGAAAAGCGAACCCTTCCGGGAAAACGACCCCGGGGATGCCCGTCTGCTGTGTTATGCCATTTCCAATGTGTTTCACGAGCTTATGGGAGAAAACACCTGCATCCAGGATGTGCCGCTTGAAGACAACAAGGTCGTTTTCTGGTGCTGTATGAAGGAGCTTCCTTCCGACGAGCACATCCGCGCAGTTTTGTCCGGAATAGAGGAAACGTTCCGCAAATGCTTTGAGATCCGGCTTTCTTTTTCCTATGCCAGCGGTATTCAAGAGCCCTGTAAGCTGTATCCTGCGATGCAGAAGCTGCAGGAGCTGGCACGGTATCAGTATTTCTATAAAGATGGAATGACCCGGAATCTGGCACAGTTCAATCCGGATCAGCTTTGCTCCGAACTGCCGGTGCTTCCGGATATGGCGGCGATCGAAGCATCGCTTCGCAGCCGGGACGCCGAAAGCGTGGCGAACGCCTTTGCCGGGTACTGGGATCAGCTGGAGCAGTATACGTTTGAAGCGGTTCAGGCTTCCGTCAACATGCTGGCTTCCCGCATCATTACTATTATAAAAAGGATCCAGGTCAATCAGCCCGGATTCCCCAAAGCGGATCATCATGTCTTTTTTGCCGAAATGACGGGCGCCTCCACCATATATCAGGCGCAGGAATGTCTGATGCGGCAGATTCAATGGGTGGTGGAACAGCTGGCGCAGACGGAAAACGAATCCGGTTCCCGCATTATTGATTCGGTGATCCAGTTTCTGGATGCCAACTATCAGGATTTTAATGTATCCAGCAAATCGGTTGCGCTGGAATGTCATATTTCGGTGCCGTATCTGAACAGTCTGTTCAAGCAGAAAACAGGAAAAACACTGGCGGCATATCTCAAGCAGCTGCGGCTGGAAAAGGCAAAGCAGATGCTGGTGGAGACAAGTCTTTCGGTGGAAGCGATCGCCCGCAAGGTCGGGTTTGAAAACACAAAGTATTTTTACACTCTTTTTAAAAATGAATATGGCGCAAGCCCCAGCAGCTATCGGATTTCCCATAATCTGCTGGAGCCTTCCCAAAATTAAAGCAGAATAAAACAGAGCCGGCACATTTCCGAAATGTGCCGGCTCTGTTTTTTGCACAGGTTCAAAAAAGGCGGTTTCCGTTCAATTTTTGTGCAGCGGGCGCAGAAAGACCCGCGCTTTTCATTCAGAATTATTCGTTTGGTTCAACTTGTTGGCTGCCCTCTTTCCTTTTCGGGGCAATCCTTTTAAGATAAAACACAAGCAAAAAGACCGTTTCGATCATTTGTTTGAAACGCGGAAAAACCAAAACAAAGAGAGGAAACAAAATGGATAATTTTGCTCAAATCGCAAAAAGCGGGATCCAGGGACGGCGGAACGAGCTGGAAACACCTGCTCCGGCTGCCTTGCCGGATCACGTTGTTCCGCTTGTTTCGGTGCAGGGAAAGCCCACCGAGCTGCCCCGCAGGATGTGCACTGCCGAAGAACTGGCGCAGGCATTGGACGAAAAGCGCCGCTGGGCACAGCCGTTTCTGCGCAATATGGCTCCGCGGCTGAAAAGCCCGCGCACAGTGCAGCTGCTTACGAACTTCAGCTGGAAAAGACAGACGGACGAAGCATGGCAGCCGGTCGTGCTGCCGCATTTTGCAGGCCCGCTCGGAAAGGCATCCACCGTATATAAAAGTACGTTTTCCGTTGAAAATCCGGATCAGCGCCGGGTTTTTCTGACGGTAAACGGTGCAGATTACAAAGCGGCGGTTTTTGTGAACGACCGCCTTGCCGGAACGCATGAAGGCTTTTTTGCATCCTTTGAATTCGATGTGACAGAGCTGGTGCACGAAGGGGAAAACGATCTGCGCATTGAACTGGAAAACGATTTTGTAATGCAGGGCAGCTTTACTGAGGATGACCCGAAAGGCAAGCATCGTTTTTACGGCGATAAAATCTACGCCGCCACCGGCCCGGGCTACGACGATCCCCTGATAGGCTGGCATCATTGTCCCCCCGGCATGGGGATTTTGGAACCGGTTTGCATCGAGCTGCGGGAAGAGTGCTTTATCCACGAGATCTTTGCCCGCACACTGGAAGAGGAAATCGAATTCTGGATCGAGGTGACAGGCTGTTCCTATGTGCCCCGCGACATTCGGTTTGACCTTTCGGTTTACGGACAGAATCTGGAGCAGACCGTGGCAGAGCATGTGGAGATCGTGCCCTTTACCGGAAAAGAGCTGGGGCTTGGCGATACCTTTACCGAAGCACGGGCGCGGCGGGATGGTACGCTGCATGCCAGCCTTCCCCTGCCGTGCTATAAGGGACGCAATCTGTATAAGGTGCGCGTTCCCGCCCGCGATATGAAGTGGTGGAGCCCCGAAGAACCGTGGCTTTATCAGGCACAGCTGATCCTGAAGGACGAAACCGGGCGGGTGTTGGATACCATGAGCCAGCAGTTCGGCCGGAGGACTTTTACGCAGGATATGCAAAGCGAACGCAAGGGCATGTTTTACCTGAACGGTTCGCCCGTCCGGCTGCGCGGCGCAAACACCATGGGCTTTGAACAGCTGGACGTAATGCGCGGGGATGACCAACAGCTGATCGACGATATCCTGCTTGGGAAAATCTGCAATATGAATTTCTGGCGTCTGACACAGCGTCCGGTACAGCGGCGTGTGTATGAGTTCTGTGATCGTCTGGGAATGATGATCCAAACGGATCTGCCGCTTTTCGGCTGCCTGCGCCGCCACAAGTTCTGTGAGGCTGTCCGTCAGGCAGAGGAAATGGAACGCCATGTGCGGCGCCACGCCTGCTGCATTCTGGATACCTATATCAACGAGCCGTTCCCCAATGCGTTCAACATGCCCAACAGCAGTCTGGAGCGTCCGGAGCTGGAAGCCTTCTTCGATGCTGCTGATATCGTGGTGCATCTGGCCAATCCCGACCGCGTGACCAAGCATGTGGACGGTGACTATGATCCGCCCAATAAGAAGATGCCGGACAGCCATTGCTATCCGATGTGGTATAACGGGCACGGAATTGATATCGGCAGGCTGCACAAGGGCTACTGGATGCCTGTAAAGCCGGGCTGGTATTACGGCTGCGGAGAGTTTGGCTGCGAAGGGCTGGAAAGCCCCGAGATGATGCGTTCGGCATATCCGGCAGATTGGCTGCCGCAGCCCGGAGAACCGGCCCGGGCGTGGAGCCCCGAACGGATGTACGGGCAGCAGTCGTCGGATTTTTACCACTTTTTCTTTGATCGGCCCGGTTCGCTTGAGGAATGGTCGAAGGAAAGCCAGAGCTTTCAGGCGCTTGCGACCCGCATGATGACCGAAGCGTTCCGTCGGGATGACCGCATGGTGACCTTTGCGATCCACCTGTTTATTGATGCGTGGCCTGCCGGCTGGATGAAGACCATTATGGATTGCCGCCGTCAGCCGAAACCTGCTTTCTTTGCGTATCGGGATGCGCTTTCTCCGGTGCTTGTCAGCCTGCGTTCGGATAAAACACGGTTCTTCGGCGGGCAGAAGGCAAAGGCAGAAGGCTGGCTGTGCAACGATACTGCAAAAACGGGAACCTATCGTCTGCGCTATGAGCTGCTGGACGGCGATGACGTGACAGCGGCCTTTGAGGAAGACGTCCAGCTGAAAGCAATGCAGGCATACTGTTCCGGCATTGCCGAGTTTACGCTTCCGGATAAGGAAAAACGCACCGTTCTGCGTCTGCGCGCAATGCTGCTGGATCCGCAAACGGGAGTGTGCGAAAGCTGGAACGAACTGGAATATGTAGTGCTGCCCCGCTGCACCGAGCCGGAAGGCATCCGCGTGCGCAGGATGAGCGAAATATCACCCGACGATATAAAGGCGGCTGAAAACGGCGCCGTGCTTTGGGTGGACAAGCCGGAAGACGGCGATTATACGATTGCCGGTGCGCCGGTGCATGTGTGGGAAAGCGGAATGTCCCCGTATCACTATGCCGGCGCAAAAACGGGGCATCCATGGGCACAGGGGTTTGATCCGTCCGATTTCCGCCACTGGTATTCTTCGCAGGAGGACTGCATTGCCCCGCTTGCGGACTGCACGGTGCGGGCAGAAGGCTTTGATACGGTGCTTGAAAGCCGCAACCTGGACGTTCAGGGACAGTGGCAGCCGGCGGCCCTGATGTGCGAGCGTGCGTTCGGCAAAGGGCGTATCATAATTTCGCAGATCTCCTACCGGCAGATGCTGGATAATCCCGCGGGCTGCATCCTGCTGAGCCGGATTCGGCCGTAAGCGGACTGCGCTCGGGGTTTTCGCAAAACCGGAAAAGAGCCGGAACCGCAGGCCGCAAAACCCGTGATGAAAGAATACTTATCCCGAATCAGCTGCACGTTTAACATCTCTCCAACCTTTGTTAATCTGTATGCGCTTATTTTCCGCATGGGCAGCTGATTTTTATAAAAGCGGCTTTTCTCTCCGGGCGGAAAGCCGCGGCTCCTGATCCGTTTCCGGATCAGGAGCTTTTTTGACAAGATGCCGGAAATTCTGAAAACATTCAAAACCGAAAGGAGTTCCCCTTATGAACATTCAGGAAACAAAAGAACAGATCTGCGATATCTGCCACAAAATGTGGCAGCTTGGCTGGGTTGCTGCCAATGACGGCAACGTCAGCGTAAAACTGGAGGATGGTACGATCCTTGCAACGCCGACCGGCATGAGCAAGAGCTTTATCACGCCGGAAAAGCTGATCCTGATAGATGCGCAGGGCAATGTGCTGCAATCGGCAGAGGGGCTGCGCCCTTCCAGTGAAATCAAAATGCATCTGCGCTGCTATGAAAAGCGTCCGGACGTAAAGAGCGTGATCCATGCACACCCGGCGGGAGCAACCGGCTTTGCAGTGGCGCACCGCAGTATGGATATGTACAACATGATTGAGGATGTTGCCGCAATCGGCAGTGTTCCGCTTACCCCGTACGGCACACCCAGCACATCCGAAGTGCCGGACGCGATCGAGCCGTATCTGGAGGAGCATGACGTCATGCTTTTGGAAAACCACGGTGCACTGACCGTGGGTGCCGATCTGCTTACGGCGTATTACCGCATGGAAAGCCTTGAACTGTGGGCGAAGATTTCCATCAATGCCATTATCCTCGGCGGCAGCTATGACATCAGCCGTGAAAACATTGATAAGCTGATCAATCTGCGCGGCTATTACGGCGTCACCGGACGTCATCCCGGCTATAAGAAATATCCCCGCCGCGAACAGGGCGCACCGACAGACCGATAAGGAGGCTGGTTCCGATGCTGAACAATATACCCAAGATCCTTTCCCCGGAGCTGCTCAAGGTTTTATGCGAAATGGGGCATGGGGATGAAATCGTTCTGGCGGACGGCAATTTCCCCGCAGAGAGCGTCGGAAAGGACGCCATAGTCATCCGTGCGGACGGACATTCGGTTCCGGCGCTGCTGGATGCGGTTCTGGCGCTGATGCCGCTGGATCAGTACAGCGAACAGCCGGTCGCACTGATGCAGGTCGTTCCGGGCGATCCGTGCGTGCCTGTGATCTGGGATGAATACAAAGCCATTTTGGAAAAACACAAGGCGGACAGCACGGCGATCGAAATGGTGGAGCGCTTTGCGTTTTATGAACGGGCGAAGAAAGCCCGCGCGATCGTCGCCACAGGCGAAGAAGCGATATACGCCAATATCCTGCTGAAAAAGGGTGTAGTAAAATGACACAGCCGAAAAAAGTACTGGCCTTTGATTTCGGCGCATCGAGCGGACGCGCGATCCTGGCCTCCTTTGAAAACAACCGCCTTTCCATTGAGGAAGTTCACCGGTTTGAAAACAATCCCGTGACAGAAAACGGACATCTGCGCTGGGATTTCCCGTACCTGCTGGAAAACGTGAAGGAGGGCGTTCGCCGCGCCGGAACGTTCGACAGCCTTGGGTTCGATACATGGGGCGTGGATTTCGGCCTGCTGGACGAAAACGGCACGCTTTTGGAGCGCCCGGTGCATTACCGTGACGAACGCACGCAGGGAATGGTCGAGCAGGCGCTGCAGAAAATGGACGCCGACCGGCTGTACGCCGCCACCGGCACGCAGATCATGGGCATCAACAGCCTGTTCCAGCTTCTGGCGATCCAAAAGCAGGAACCGGAGCTTCTGGAAAAAGCGCATACGCTTTTGTTCATGCCGGATCTGTTCGCCTATGCGCTGTGCGGCAGCAAAAACTGCGAACGCAGCATCGCTTCCACGGCACAGATGCTCGATCTGGAAAAGGGCTGCTGGAGCAGCGCCGTGCTGGAAGCCTTCGGGCTGCCCGCGCGATTGCTGAAAGAGCCTGCCGCTTCCGGCACTGTGATCGGACAGCTGGACAACGGGGCGAAGGTGGTTGCGGTTGCAGGCCACGATACCCAGTGTGCCGTTGCGGCACTGCCTGCGACGGAACCGGACGCGGCGTTCCTGTCCTGCGGCACATGGAGCCTTCTGGGATGCGAACTGGATGCACCGGTGCTCACGCGTGAAAGCCGCGAACTCGGGCTTTCCAACGAGCTTGGCGCAAACGGAAAAATCAATTATCTGAAAAACATTATCGGCCTGTGGCTGATCCAGGAAAGCCGCCGCGAATGGAAGCGGCAGGGACGGGATTACAGCTATGCCGATCTGGAAAGGCTTGCGCTGGCGGAACCTGCGCTGCGCAGCTTCATCGATCCGGACGATCCGCTGTTCACGCCGCCGGGCGATCTGCCGGGGCGCGTGCAGGAATACTGCCGCAAAACCGGTCAGCCGGTTCCGGAAAGCGTGGGACAGATCATGCGCTGCATCTACGAAAGTCTGGCGCTGAAATACCGCTTCGCGCTTTCCCAGCTGGAGCAGGAAACGGGCAGAACCTTCCGCACGCTGCACATTCTGGGCGGCGGCACCAAGGATAAGCTGCTGTGCCGGCTTACCGCGGACTGCACGGGCAAAAAGGTCGTGGCAGGGCCGATCGAAGCAACGGCTCTGGGCAATATCCTGATCCAGCTTGTGACACTGGGCGCACTGGAAGATCTGGATGCAGGCCGCCGGATGCTGGCGGAAACCGAAGAACTGAAGGTCTATGAGACGGACCCGAAAGCGGATTGGCAAAAGGCCTATGAACGATTCGTAAAACTGCTGTGAGTGAAAGCAGAACCATATCATCCCGAAAGGAAAAGAAAAGAGGAGATTTTGTTATGATGTATCCGAAAATTGGGATTCGTCCCGTAATCGACGGCCGCTGGGGCGGCGTTCGCGAAAGCCTTGAAAACCAGACCATGGGCATGGCGGAAAGCGCCGCAAAGCTGATTTCCGAAACGCTTCGCTATCCGGACGGCACCCCCGTTCAGTGCGTGATCGGCTGCACAACGATCGGCGGCGGCGCAGAAGCCGCCCGCGTTGCAGAGCAGTTCAGCACCGAAAACGTCGTGGCGACCCTTTCCGTAACGCCGTGCTGGTGCTACGGCACAGAGACATTCGACATGGACCCCACCACCATTAAAGCTGTCTGGGGCTTCAACGGAACCGAGCGCCCGGGCGCGGTGTATCTGGCTGCCGTTCTGGCGGCACACGCACAGCGCGGCCTGCCCGCCTTTTCCATTTACGGGCATGATGTGCAGGAGGCAAGCGACACCTCGATCCCCGAGGACGTGGCGGAAAAGATCCTGCGCTTTGCAAAATGCGCGGTGGCAGTCGGCTGGATGCGCAACAAGGCGTATGTCAACCTGGGCGGCGTGACCATGGGCATTGCGGGCAGCTACTGCGATGCAGACGTGTTCCAGAAATACTTCGGCATCCGCGCCGAGTGGGTGAGCATGATCGAGATCGTGCGCCGCATTTCGCTTGGCATCTATGACCCCGAAGAGTACGAAGAGGCTCTGGCATGGGTCAAGAAAAACTGCAAAGAAGGCTTCGACTGCAACGCGGGCAAAAACCTGCCGGAGGTCATCACCAAATCGAAGGTCGTCCCGCCCGATCAGGACTGGGAATTCATCACCAAGATGACGATGGTCATGCGCGATATCCTGTACGGCAACCCGAAGCTTGACGAGCTGGGCTGGCATGAAGAAGCGCTGGGCCGCAACGCGGTGGCAGGCGGCTTCCAGGGTCAGCGTCAGTGGACGGACTGGCTGCCGAACGCGGACTTCACCGAAGCGATCCTGGCTTCCACCTTCGACTGGAACGGCCCGAAGATGCCCACGCCGTTCGCAACCGAAAACGACACCTGCAACGGTGTTTCGATGATGCTCGGCACGCTGGTTTCCGGCACGGCACCCTGCTTCCATGACGTGCGCACCTACTGGAGCCCCGATGCGTGCGAGCGTGTCACCGGCCGCCGCCCCGAAGGCGTTGCCAAGGACGGCTTCATCCACCTGATCAACTCCGGTGCAACTGCACTCGACGGCAGCGGCGCATGCCGTGACGCAAACGGCAGCAGCGTCATGAAGCCCTTCTGGGAAATGAGCGAAAAGGATGTTCAGGATTGCCTGGACGCCACCGACTGGTGCCGTGCAAACTACGAATATTTCCGCGGCGGCGGATTCTCGAGCCACTTCCGCTGTGCGGCGGAAATGCCGGTCACCATGCTGCGCTACAATATCGTGGACGGCGTCGGCCCGGTTCTGCAGATCGCAGAAGGCTGGACGGCCAATCTGCCGGATGAAATCCACGATACTATTGATAAGCGCACCGACCGCACCTGGCCTACCACATGGTTTGCACCCCGCCTTACCGGCAAGGGCGCATTCACCGATGTGTACAGCGTTATGGCAAACTGGGGCGCAAACCACGGCGTAACGGTTTACGGCCATGTGGGCGCCGACCTGATCACGCTGGCCTCCATGCTGCGCATCCCTGTTACGATGCACAACGTTCCGGACGAAAAGATCTACCGTCCGCATGCATGGGCAAGCTTCGGCACCGAAGATAAGCAGGCAGCCGACTTTGCAGCCTGCAAGCATTACGGTCCGCTGTATCGCTGAGGCGACGGCAGGCTTTAAAAAAACAGAAGACCTGCGGTGTTTTAGGCCCGCAGGTCTTTTTTGCATCATCCCGAACGGCAGAAAACCCGCAAAATGATGTCCGCGCCGTTTTGGCGGACGGATTAAAAAACATGCTGTCAAAAAATATAAACATATGTCTTGACATATTACTTGACAGTGGTAGAATAAAAGCGCTCGACATTTTTTGCATTGAAAAGCAATTCAAAAAAACAGGAGGAAACCATGAAAAAGTTTATCAGTATCCTTACGGCGCTGGTGCTTGTGCTTGGTGCAGCCGGCTGCGGCAGCGAAAGCACACCGGTGGAAAGTGAAACCTCGTCGCAGGTGAGCAGCGCTTGCGAAATCGAAGCCGATGTGCAGGAAGTCGTGTTCCGCGATGCAGCGGTGGAAGCGGCGGCGCGCGAAGTGCTGGGCAAGGAATCCGGCGCACTGACAACGGCGGATCTTGCCGGGATCAAAGAACTGAAGCTGGACAACGCGGGCGTGCAGGATCCTGCCGACCTTGCGCTTTTCACAAATCTGGAGCTGCTGTATTTTGACAGCAACCTGAACGACGCGCAGCCGCTGGTGGATGCGGTAAAAGGGCTGGAGCATCTGGAAACGCTTTCGATGAACAACAGCGGCCTTTCCACCTTTGCGCCCTTCAAAGAGCTGACGGGCCTGCGGGAGCTGTTCTTATACGGCAATGTCGGCGCGGGCACTGCAACGGGAAGCATGGACGCCTTTGCCGGCATGACGAAGCTGGAAAAGCTGAACATCGACAGCAGCCAAGCGAAAGACCTTTCGGCACTGGCCGGCCTGACGGAGCTGCGCGCGCTGAGCGTGCAGAGCGTTGACGACAGCGCCGCACCGAAGGTATCGGACCTTGCCCCGCTGGCAGGGCTTACCAAGCTGGAAACGCTGAATCTGAACAACAATAAGGTCAGCGATATTTCCCCGCTTGCGGATATGAAGAACCTGCGCGAGCTCAGGATGAAGCACAATATGGTCAGCGATCTTTCCCCGCTTGCCGATAAAGCCGGGCTGGAGCTCCTGGGCCTTGGCGGAAACGGAATCAGTGATATTTCCCCGCTCAGCGGGCTGAACAATCTGAAGGAACTGTATATCTGGAATAACCTCCTTGATGACCTCACGCCGATTTTCGGTCTCAAGAGCCTGAACGTGCTTGATTTTACCCCGGGCACCGGTGATAGTGTTTCGGGGCTGGCTGAACTGAAAGAACTTAAGAGCCTGACCATGAACGGCTGCGGTCAGCTGGGCGGACTTTCGTTTTTGAAAGAACTGCCCAATCTGGAGATCCTGAACCTCGAAAATACGGTGATCGGCGATGTTTCGGCCATTACCTCCCTGCCGAACCTGAAGGAACTGAGTGTTTCCGGCAGTGATCTTGGGGATGACTTCAGCCTTTCGATGCTGTCTGACATGACAACACTGGAAAAGCTGTATCTGCACGACATGCGGCTGACGGATATTTCCCCGCTCAGCGGGCTGACGAACCTGCAGGTGCTGTATCTTGGACACAACCAGATCAGCGACCTTTCCCCGCTTGCCGGTATGACGGGCATGAAGGCGCTGATGCTGTTTGAAAACAACATCAGTGATATTTCCCCGCTTGCAAACATGAAGGAAATGGAAAACCTGACGCTTTACAGCAACCAGATCAGCGATCTTACCCCGCTGGCCGGCATGACGAAGATGAAGCGTCTGCTTTTGCACGACAACCGCATCGAAGATTTTTCTCCGCTTGCCGATATGACGGAGCTGGGTGAGCTTTCCGTTTACGGCAATATGATCACGGGCCTCGACCAGCTGGATGTGCTCAGCGGCACAAAGGTCTGGAAAGAGGACAAGATCAACTATTAAACGGTGCGGCGGGATGACCGTGCGCGCAGCATGCAAACCCAAAAAACGCCCCCGCAGTCTGCGGGGGCGTTTTTCTTACTGTTTCGAGTCTGCTCTGCGCCGTTACAAAAAGGCTGTCAATTCTGCGGCGTATTCGCGTTCGGCATCGCGCAGGCGCTGTGCCAGCGCAAGCGAACCGGCGTCCGCGCCGTGTGCGTCGCGCATGGATTCCGTCATCTGCGTTGCGCCGATCGTATTGCCCTCGATGAGCATTTCCGCCGCTTTGCGGGCAGAGTGGTCGCGTGCCGTCTGCATCACGATGCCCACCTTTGCGCCGAGCTGCGTCATCCTGCCGCCCGGATGCGGCTGCTTTCCCGCGGCGGCAAGCATTGCGCCCGCCCGGTGGGAAAGATCTTCAAACAGCGTGATCTCGCGCCGCAGGTGCGCCGCGATGGGTGCATCGTCGGTAATTTCCAGCAGCTTATGCGCCGAAGAAGCGCCCATTTGTGCGTTCTGCAGGATATCGTTGAGCAGGGTTTCCGTTTCGTTTGTCATATGCATCCTCCCTTTTCTGCTTAGAATGTGCGGAAAAGAAAGGAATATACCGCCCCCGAAAAATGCCGCCTTATCCGCGCCCGTAGCGGTCGGTGATCTCGGCAATTTTTTTGGCGTTTTCTTCGCAGAGATCCTGCGCCGATGCGCGCCAGACCCAGTTTGTGCCGCCGAGCGTGGAGGGCGTATTGATGCGCGCGTTCGCACCGAGGGAAAGATGATCGGCAAGCGGGATGATGCACAGCTGCCCGCAGCTTGCCATGGCGCCGCGCACCAGACCTGCCGCATAGCCCTCTTTTCGGTTCAGCCCAAGATAGGCCGTCGCGTGCGCTTTTTCCGCGCGGGATGCGTGCGCATACCAATCGGCTGCGGTGGTGTTATCGTGCGTGCCGGTGTACACGATGCAGTGTTCGGGGTAATTGTGCGGCAGAAAATCGTTGTCTGCCCCGCCGCCGAAGGCAAATTCCAGCACCTTCATGCCGGGAAAGCCCGTTTCCTGCAAAAGCGTGCGAACGCTCGGGAACAGTTCCCCAAGGTCTTCGGCCACGATCGGCACATCCTCCCCCAGTTCTTTTTTCACGGCGGAAAACAGCTTCATGCCGGGGCCTGTGCGCCATTCGCCGGTGCGGGCGGTCGTTTCCCCATAGGGGATCGCGTAATAGGTATCGAACCCGCGGAAATGGTCGATGCGCAGGATGTCATACAGCCCCAGTGCATAGCGGATGCGGCGCACCCACCATGCAAAATCCGTCTTTTCGTGATAGTCCCACCGGTACAGCGGGTTGCCCCACAGCTGACCGTCTGCGGAAAAGAAATCCGGCGGGCAGCCGGCAACGTCCGTCGGCGTGCCGGTTTCATCCAGCAGAAACAGCTCCGGCGACGCCCACACGTCGGCGGAATCCGCGGCGACATAGATCGGGATATCCCCCATGATGCGGATGCCCTGTTCTGCGGCATATTCCTTGAGTGCGTTCCACTGCAGGCGGAATTCATACTGGCAGAACTTCCAGAAATGCACCTCTGCTTCGTGTTCGGCGTACAGCGCTTCAATGGCTTCGCGCGAATGAGAGCGCAGCGCCTGCGGCCATTCGGAATAGCACCTGCCGCCGCTGAGGCCTTTGGCCGTCATATACAGGGCATAATCCTCGAGCCACCAGCCCTGTTCATAGCAGAAGTGGTAGTAATCGTCCGGGTACCATTTGGAAAAGCGTTCAAACGCCCTGCGCAGCACGGTAAAGCGCGTATGGTACAAAGCGGCGTAATCGACCGCGTTTTCGTCTGCGCCGGTATCCAAATCTTCGTATTCGCCTTTTTCCAGAAGCCCCTGTTCGGCAAGGATATCCGGATCGATGAAATACGGATTTCCGGCAAAGGCCGAACAGCTCTGATACGGGCTGTCGCCAAAGCCCGTGGGCGATACGGGCAGGATCTGCCACACGGTCTGGTGCGACGCTTTGAGAAAATCAATGAAATCAAACGCGGGACGTCCCAGCGTCCCGATGCCGAAGCGGCCGGGCAGGCTTGCGATCGGCATCAAAATTCCGGATTTGCGCATACGGTTCCCCCTCTTTTTTCCGCTGCATCCGTGCGGATGACATGCGGGCTTATCTGAATTATATACGATTTTCGCATTT
This sequence comes from Ruthenibacterium sp., assembly GCA_020025235.1. Classification (GTDB taxonomy): domain Bacteria; phylum Bacillota; class Clostridia; order Oscillospirales; family Ruminococcaceae; genus Ruthenibacterium. The sequence continues at coordinate 16,626 of JAHHSL010000007.1, read as the reverse complement.
TGCGCTGAACGAAAAGTGTTACCGAATTTTAGTGTTTTTGACGAAAAAATATGATATGATAAAAACAAATAAAATCAACACCGTGAAATGGAAAGGATCGAGTATGGCTGAAACAAGAAAACTGTATTATGAAGATATCACCTGCCTTCAGTTCACTGCTACCGTGCTGGAATGCCGCCGCAGCGGTGAAAATTTTGATGTGGTGCTGGACGCAACGGCCTTTTATCCCGAAGGCGGCGGACAGCCCGCCGATCACGGGGCGCTGGGCGGGACAAGCGTTTTGGACGTATACGAGGAAAACGGCGTGATTTACCACACCGTAACCGCGCCGCTGTATGCGGGCGAAGTGGTGGAGGGCGATGTGGACAGCGGGCGGCGCATGGATCACATGCAGCAGCATTCGGGCGAACACATCGTCAGCGGCATCGTACATATGCGCCTTGGGTACGACAATGTCGGCTTCCACATCGGGGAAAAGGATGTGACGGTCGATTTTTCCGGGCCGATCTCCGCGCAGGAGCTTGAGGATATCGAGCGCGAGGCGAACTGGATCATCTGGCAGGACCGCCCGGTCACGATCACATGGCCGAGCGAAGAAGAACGCGCCGCGCTTACCTACCGCAGCAAAAAGCCGATCGAAGGCGCCGTGCGCATCGTGGATCTGGGCGGAGCGGATCTGTGTGCGTGCTGCGGAACGCATGTGCAGCGCACCGGCGAAGTGGCGGCAGTGAAGATCATCGGCGCGCAGAGCTACAAGGGCGGCACGCGCGTGACGCTGCTGTGCGGCAAGCGCGCATTCTACGATTACTGCACAAAGTTTGCAAAACAGGTGAAGATCTCCCGCATGCTGAGTGCGCCGGTGGACGAGACGCCCGCGGCCGTGGAGCGGCTGATGCAGGAAAACGCTGCGCTGAAAGCGGAGCGCGCGGCACTGGAAAACCGCATTTTTGCACTGCACGCGCAGAGCGTGCGCGGCAAACGCGATGCGCTTGTGTTTGAGGACGGCCTTTCGCCGGAAAGCCTGCGCCGGCTGTGCCTTGCGCTGTGCGAAGCGTGCCCGGGCGTGTGCGCGGCGTTTTCCGGCACGGATGACGAGGGATACCGGTATGTGCTTGGCGGCGAAGGCGTGCAGGAGCTGGGCGCAAAAATGGACGCAGCACTTTCGGGGCGCGGCGGCGGCAGGGACCTGCGGCAGGGTTCGGTGCGCAGCACCAAGCGCGGCATCGAAGCCTTTTTTGCGGAAAACACAGCGCTTTAAAGCCGAAAACCGCTCTTGCCGCAGGGCACAAAACATGGTACTATGAAGAAAAGCAAAGCCTGCCGATTTGCAAAAAACAGCGGCGCAGGCAAAGAAGAAACGGAGAGATCCATTTGAAACTGGATAAAAAAACAGTGTGGAAGCTGATCGGCATTGTAGCCGCGGGCGTGCTTTTTTCCTGGACGCTCAAAAATCTTTCCCATGTGGGGGACACCCTGGCGTGGATCGGCAATGTGCTGTGGCCGCTGGTGTTCGGCTTTTGCATCGCATTTGTGCTGAATCTGCCGATGCGCTTTTTTGAACGCCATATTTTCGCAAAGACAAAAAACAAAAAGCTGGCGGCGCTGCGCCGTCCGCTATGCATCGTGCTTTCGATCGTGGCGATCTGCGCCGTGCTTGCTTTGGTGATCTGGCTGGTCGTGCCGGAACTGGTGGGCGCGGTGGCCGTCATTGTGGACGAGGTGCCGGTTTTCCTTGGCAATGTGCAGAAATGGCTGGTGGAAAGCGACGCGCTGCGCCCGCAGGTGGAACAGTGGATCGGTTCGCTGCAGATCGACTGGAACGCCACGATGAAAAAGATCTTCACGGTCGTGACCGAAAGCGCGGGCAGCCTGCTGGACGGCACGGTGAGCGTCGTTTCCGGCATTGTGGGCAGCGTGTTCAACTTCATTATGGCGTTTATCTTTGCGCTTTATATCCTGCTGGGCAAAGAAACGCTCAAGGGTCAGTTCAAACGCATGGCACAGGCATACCTGCCGCAGCGCTGTGCACAGCGCACCACGGAGGTGCTGCACCTTTCAAGCAGGATCTTTGAAAGCTTTGTTTCCGGTCAGGTGGTGGAAGCCTGCATCCTTGGCACGCTGTGCTGGCTTGGCATGTCGCTGCTGCGCCTGCCGTATGCCACGATGATCGGCGCGCTGGTCGGCTTTACCGCGCTGATCCCGATCGTCGGCGCATGGGCGGGTGCGATCGTCGGTGCGTTCATGATCGGCATGCAGAGCCTTTCGCAGGCAGTGATCTTTGTTGTGTTCCTGCTTTTGCTCCAGCAGATCGAGGGCAATGTCATCTATCCGCGCGTGGTCGGCTCCTCGGTCGGGCTGCCCGCCATTTGGGTGCTTGCTTCGATCACGGTCGGCGGCAGCCTTATGGGTGTTGCGGGCATGCTGTTTGCCGTGCCGGTGTGCAGCATTTTGTATTCGCTGACGCGCACAAGCGTGAACAACCGCCTGCGGCAGAAACAGGCCGCGGCGCAAAGCGAAGCGGCGCTTGAAGCGCAGACGGAAACGGAATAAGGAAAATCAAAACGGAAAAACGGGGCGTGCCGCATATGCGGCACGCCCCGTTTGGCATTGCAGAAAAATCAGGCAAAAATGGGCTTGAGCAGATAGAAATAAGCGAGCACCACAGCGCCCAGAATGATGCGGTACCAGCCGAACACCTTGAAATCGTGCTTTTTGACGTAATCCATAAGGAAGCGGATGCACAGCATCGAAACCAGGAACGCGACCGCGCAGCCGGTGAACAGGATGCCGACTTCGCTTGCCTTGAAGCCGGAGCCTTCGGCAAGGAACTTGATGACCTTTACAAGGCTTGCGCCCGCCATGGTGGGCACGGCAAGATAGAACGTAAATTCGGCGGAAACCGTGCGCGAACAGCCCAGCAGCATGGCGCCGAGGATCGTTGCGCCCGAACGGCTGGTGCCGGGGATGAGCGCAAGGAACTGGAACACGCCGATGAAAAGCGCCATGCGGTAGTTGATGCTGCTGATGCGCGTGACCTGCGGGCGCTTGTGCCCGAGCGTGTTTTCCATAATCAGGAAGAAAACGCCGTACAAAATCAGCATGGCGGAAATGACGGGCGGGTTGTGCAGATGTTCGGTCATCCAGTCGTCCAGCGGCAGGCCGATCACGGCGCTGGGCACGATCGCAGCAAGGACATGGAACCACATATCCCACACGTCGCGCCGGCAGTACCGGTCGATAAAGCCGGTTTCTTCCTTTTTATAGCAGAACGGCCAGAGCTTGTGCCAGAAGATGACGACGACCGCAAGGATCGCGCCGAACTGGATGACGACGTCGAACATCTTCATGAATGATTCGGACTGGGAAAGGTGAATGAATTCATCCGCAAGGACAAGATGCCCTGTGCTGGAAACGGGCAGCCATTCGGTAATGCCCTCGATGATGCCGAGGATCGCGGCCAGAAAATAATCCAACAATATGTTTCCTCCCTTTGCGCGGCGGCGCAGTGTTATTTATAAGTATGCATCATACATCAAGAGAAAGTCCTACCGGGCAGTGATCGGAGCCGTAGACGTCGCTTAAAATAAATGCATCGCGGATCTTTTCGCGCAGCCGTTCGCTGACGATGAAGTAATCGATGCGCCAGCCTGCGTTTGTCTCGCGCGCTTTGCGGAAATAGCTCCACCACGAATAGCAGCCGGTTTCGCCCGGATGCAGCGTGCGGAACGTATCCAGAAAGCCGCAGTCCAGAAGCTGCGTCATCTTTTCGCGCTCCTCTATGGAAAAACCGGCGGAGCGCTGGTTGCTTTTCGGGTTTTTCAGGTCGATCTCGGTATGCGCGACGTTCAGGTCGCCGCAGTACACAACGGGCTTTTCGGCGTCCAGCGCGCACAGATAGCTGCGCAGGTCGTCTTCCCACTGCATGCGGTAGCCAAGGCGCGCAAGCTCGTTCTGGCTGTTGGGGGTGTACACGTTCACAAGCCAGAAATCCTCAAATTCCAGTGTAATGGCGCGGCCTTCGTGGCTGTGTTCCTCCACGCCGATGCCATAGTGCACGGAAAGCGGTTCTTTGCGGGAAAAAACGGCGGTGCCGGAATATCCCTTCTTTTCGGCGCTGTACCAATACTGATGATAGCCCTCGGGCGAAAATTCCGCCTGACCGGGCTGCATCTTCGTTTCCTGCAGGCAGACGATGTCGGCGTCAAAGCCCGCGAAAAGCTCGGCAAAGCCTTTTGTTAAAACGGCACGGAAGCCGTTGACGTTCCAAGAAATCAGTTTCATGCTCTATTCCTCCGGATCAGGGCGTTTTTTGCCCTTTATTGGCAAGTATAGCATAAAAAAGTCCCGCTGCATACTGTTCCGGCAGCGGGACTTTTTTATTTTTACAAATTATGCCGTTATGCAAAAAGCGAAACGACGCTCAGCGCAAAGCATACGCCGGTAAAGGCCAGTATGCCCGGCGCGGTGAGGGCTTCGCGCACAAGGTGCGGCGGTTCGCTCTGTGAAGGGAACATCCAGAATTCCCGCCGGAGCCACAAAATCACCGCTGCGGCAATGCACACGATGACGAAAATGCCAAGCACCAGCGTGCCCGCCGGCGCCAGAGCCAGCACGACTGCGGGCGCGATGATCGTGCCGATGAGATTGATGCAGAAATGCAGCGCAATGGTGTAGATGAGCCGCCCGGTGCGCGCATAGATATACGCAAAAGCTGCGCCGAGCGCAAACGCATAGAACAGCTGCGAAAAATTGCCGTGGATCAGCCCGAAAATGAGCGCGCTGCAAAAAACGTAAACGCGCGTGCCGTATGCGCCGATGTGGTTCCAGATCAGCTTGCGGCAGATAAATTCTTCCCCGATCGGCGGCAGCACGCACACGAACAGGAACGTGGAAAGCGGATCGCTCTGCGCGGCGATTTCGGCGACGGGGTTCGGCATCGGACGGCCGGTGGCCAAGATGAACAGCGCCGAGACGAGCATCGACAAAAAGTTGCACAGATACGCAGCGCCCAGACAGAACAGCAGAAACCGCAGGAACATCCCGGCGGAAAACGGTTCGGCGCCGGGCTTGGCACTGCCGCCTGCGGCCAGCGAGCGCAGCGTAAGCATCAGCACGGGCAGCCCCACGCCGTACAGCGGCACATAGCTTAACAGCCAGATGCTGGCGGTGCTTTCGGCAAATGCCGGGAACAGGATGCCCAGCACGATGCCCAGAACGATCTGCACACCGTTTGCGGCAAGCACAAAGGCAAGGAAGGAAAGGCCGAGACGCGACGCATCACGCCGCAGAGAGGGTTGATTTTCCATACATATACTCCTTTTCGGTTATCCGGCAGTTTGGGCAAGATAATCTTCCAGAATTTCCGCCGCGCACGCGACAAGCTCGGGGCACGGGCGGCGGTGATAATATTCCGCGGTGCGCTTTTCGGCAACGGGTGTGCCTTCGGGCGCTTCCAGATGCAGAAGCTCGCGGCAGATGATCGTGCCGTTCTGCTCCCGAAAGCGTCCGGCAAGCGTCTGGATCATTGCATACACCTGTGTTTTTTCCTGTGCCGCCTTCGGGTCGCAATAGCCGCGCAGCACGCTTGCGGCAAACGTCATGCCGCTGACGGCGCCGCACACTTCGCGCAGACGCCCGAAGCCGCCGCCGAAGCCGCTTACCATGCGGGTGACGGTATCCAGCGGCAGCTGCATGTCTTCGGCAAATGCCCCCGCCACCGATTGTGCGCAGTTATAGCCCTGCAGAAACAGTTCCCGTGCGCGATTTGCTTTTTCACTCATTTGTATCAGTCCTTTACCGGAGAAAATGTATTGACATCGAACAGCCCGCGATCCGTCAGGCGCAGTTCCGGGATGACGGGCAGCGCCAGGAACGAAAGGCTGGTGAACGGATCGACCGGATACGGGATGCCCATTTCCTTTGCTTTGGAAAGTACGTCCGAAGCCTTTTGGGAGATTTCCTCCCACGGCTCGGTGCTCATCAGCCCGCCGATGCGAAGCGGGACTTCGCCCAGAACCCTGCCCGCGCTGACAAGCACATACCCGCCGCCGATCTCGCGGATGCGGCGCATGGCAAGCACAAGGTCGGCGTCGTTGTCGCCCGCGGCGATGACGTTGTGGCTGTCGTGCGCGACGCTTGTGGCGATCGCGCCGTTCGTGATGCCGTAGCCCTTCAGCGGGCACACGGCAAGATTGCCGTTTTTGCCGTGGCGTTCGGCAACGCACAGCTTCGTGTAAACGGAATCGGGCTTGAAAAAGCCGTTTTCCGCGGGAACTTCTTCGATGCAGTGGCGCGTGGTGATCTGATACGGCACCATTTCGATGACGTGCGTTTTGCCGCTGACGGCAAGCGCAAGATCGCGTTCGGTGATATCGGCAAGGTGCACCGAATGTAAAAGCGCATCGGGCACGGGCGCGGCACTGCGGCCTTCAAACAGGGTTTCGACCGGCACGCCATCCTTATACACCGCCTGCACGGCACATTCGCGAAGATCCTCCAAAAGAACAAGATCGGCGCGGTAGCCCGCCGCAACGGCGCCGAGATCGGAAAGCCCGTATTCCCGCGCGGCGTTCCAGCTTGCCATGCAGATCGCGGTGACGGCGTCCATGCCGAGGCTGACGGCCTGACGCACGTTCCAGCGGATGTGCCCGCAGCGCGCGATATCGTCCAGATGCTTGTCGTCCGTGCAGAACAGGAAACGGTCGGACGGCAGGCGGCTTTCCAAAAGGCCGTTCACGATCGCGGAAAGGTTTTTTGCGGCCGAGCCTTCGCGCACCAGTACGGCAAAGCCCGCGCGCAGCTTTTCGGCGGCTTCGTCAAACGTGGTGCACTCGTGTTCGGTGTGCACGCCCGCGGCGGCGTAGGCTTCCAGTGCCTGCCCGGAAAGGCCGGGGGCATGTCCGTCGATATGCTTGTCCGCCTGTTGCGTCAGCGCCAGCTTTTCCATGATGTCCCCGCGTGCGGCGACGACGTCGGGAAAGCACATCACTTCCCCCAGACCCAGAACGCGCGGGTCCCGGAGGAACGGCGCAAGCTGCTGCGCGGTGAAATCCGCACCGTTTGTTTCAAACGGCGTTGCGGGCACGCTGGAGGGCAGCATCAGGTACACGTTCAGCGGAAGATCCTGCGCGGCGTCCAGCATATACTGCATTGCCTGTGCGCCGCCCACGTTCACGATCTCGTGCGGGTCGGCGATCACCGTTGTGGTGCCGCTTGCCGTGACGGCGCGGGCAAATTCAAACGGCGACGCAAGGCTGGATTCAATATGGACATGTGCGTCGATAAAGCCCGGGCACAGGTAAAGCCCCGTGCAGTCGCGCTCGGTTCTGCCGTGGTACGAACCGACGCCCGCGATGCGTCCGTCCTGCACGGCGACGTCTGCGGTGCGGATCTCCCGCGTGAAAACATTGATGACATTGGCATTTTTAAAAACAAGCTCCGCAGGAACGCGCCCTGCGCTCACATCAAGAAGCTTCTGGGTAAGAGCCATACTGAAACCGCCTTTCCGGTATAATTTGTATCAGTATACTACATTATAAAGAAAAGGGAAAGCCTTTTGCCGGTGCATCGGGCGCTTTCCCTGCGGATACGCCCGCAAAACGGCGCACAGGGGCGCAGAAAGGGGCCGAAATATGAGCAAATTGTAAAAGATGAAAAAAATTCGTTAAAATGCTTCCAAATGCTTGACAAGCCGAAAAACTGATGTAAAATAAACTTAGCACTCGGGGGTATGGAGTGCTAAAGAATCACAAAAAGGAAGGTGTGCACCGTGCCGATGGACGATCGAAAACGCCGTGTGCTGCGGACGATCGTGGCGCTTTACGGCGCTGACGGGGAACCCGTGGGCAGCGGATTGCTGGCGCAGGAATTTGACCATGCAGTATCCAGCGCGACGCTGCGCAATGAAATGGCGGCACTGACAAAGCTTGGGCTTTTGGAACAGCCGCACACCAGCGCAGGCCGTGTGCCGAGCACGAAGGGATACCGGTATTACATCGATAACCTTCTGGATACGGGCGCATCGCTTTACCCCAAGGAAAAACAGCAGATCGAAGCAATGTTCCGCGAAATGGATCACGACCCGGAACGCCTTGCCGAAAGCGCGGCAAAGGCGCTGGCGGATATGACAGGCTACTGCGTGGTTGCCACGACGCCGAAAAGCGAGGATCTGCACATCGTGCATTACGAGGTGATGCAGGTAGGGCGCTTTACAGCTGCGGTTCTGGCGGTGACAAGCGCGGGCGGCGTGCGGACACGCACGGCAAAGCTTGATTTTGAGCTGAAGCCCGGCGACGCGCAGATGCTGGCAAAAGTGCTCAACACATTTTTCACGTTCCGCCGTGCGGTGGATGTGAACGAAGAGGAAATGAAAGCGGCGGCGGAAAGCCTTGGCCGCGGCGGCGTGGTTTACTACCCCGTGCTTTCGGCGGCGGTGAAGATCCTGCGCGAAGCCGGAAAGCCCAGTGTTTATCTGGAAGGCCAGCAGAACCTTTTGAATTACGCCCAGCACGAGGACAGCTTCCGCACGCTTATGGAATTTTTCGGTGATGACGAAGCGATCAAGCGGTATATCAGCCCGAAATCCGAACGCACGACCGTGCTTTTGGGCGACGAGATGAGCGAATACCGCATGCCGGGCTTCTGCATCATGACGAAGCGTTACCTCGCGGGGGGCGGGCTGACCGGTGCGATCGGCATCGTGGGCCCGACGCGCATGCCCTATAAGGAAATGATCCCGCGGCTTGAATATTTCGCGCTGCTGCTCGGCGAATGCATGTCGGGCAAGGCGCAGGAGGAGTAGGCAAATGGCAAAGACCGAAAAAGAAGTCAACGAACAGCAGGCGCCCGAACAGCAGGCGGAACCGAATACGTCCGCACACAGCGCGCAGGAAGATCCGCAGACGGATCTTGCCGCCGTAAAGACAAAGCTTGAAAAAATGGAAAAAGAGCTTGCCGATGCAAAGGAAACGCTGCTTCGCACCGCGGCGGAATACGATAACTTCCGCAAGCGCAGCGCAAAGGAGCACGACGCGGCGTTCGATAACGGCGTAAGCTTTTCCGTCGGCGCGCTTTTGCCGGTTCTGGATACGCTGGAGCTTGCGGCAAACGCACCCACCGCGGACGAAAGCTACAAAAAAGGCGTGATGATGACGCTGACCAAATGCAAAGAGGCATTCGACAAAATGGGCGTGTGCGAAATCGAAGCACAGGGCCAGCCCTTTGACCCCGCACTGCACGCGGCTGTGATGCAGCAGCCCGCAGCCGAAGATGTGGAAAGCGGAACGATCCTGCAGGTGATGCAGAAGGGCTACAAGCTGCACGATAAGGTCGTGCGCTTTGCAACGGTCGTCGTTGCAGAATAGGCGAAAAAGCCGGAGGGCTTTTCTATATAAATTGCAGTAAACAGATCTTACAGAGTGATATAAAAGAGGAGTATGATTGATTATGAGTAAAATCATCGGTATTGACCTTGGCACCACAAACAGCTGCGTAGCTGTTATCGAAGGCGGCGAACCCGTCGTCATTGCAAACGCAGAGGGCGCGCGCACCACACCGTCCGTCATCGGCTTCACCAAAACGGGCGAACGCCTTGTCGGCCAGGTGGCAAAGCGTCAGGCGATCACGAACCCCGACCGCACGATCGCTTCGATCAAGCGCGAAATGGGCACCGATTATAAAGTGGACATCGACGGCAAGAAATACACCCCGCAGGAAATCAGCGCCATGATCCTTTCCAAGCTGAAAGCAGACGCGGAAAGCTATCTGGGCGAAAAGGTGACGGAAGCCGTCATCACCGTTCCGGCCTACTTCAACGACAGCCAGCGTCAGGCAACCAAGGACGCCGGCGCGATCGCAGGCCTTGATGTAAAGCGCATCATCAACGAGCCGACCGCAGCAGCCCTTGCTTACGGCGCAGATAAAGAAAACGACCAGAAGATCATGGTCTATGACCTTGGCGGCGGCACGTTCGACGTTTCGATCATCGAAATGGGCGACGGCGTCACCGAAGTTCTGGCAACCGCAGGCGATACGCATCTGGGCGGCGACGACTTCGACAAACGCATCATCGACTGGCTGGCAGAGGAATTCCTCAAAGAGAACGGCGTCGACCTGCGCAACGACAAAATGGCTGCACAGCGCCTGAAGGAAGCGGCAGAAAAGGCAAAGATCGAGCTTTCCGGCGTGGCAAGCACCGCGATCAACCTGCCGTTCATCACGGCGGACGCAACCGGCCCGAAGCATCTTGACACCACCCTCACCCGTGCAAAGTTCAACGAACTGACGGCAGACCTTGTCGAGCGCACCATGGTGCCGACCCGCCGTGCACTGGATGACGCAGGCCTGCGTCCGGGCGAACTGAACAAGGTTCTGCTGGTCGGCGGTTCCTCCCGTATTCCGGCTGTTCAGGAAGCAGTTAAGAAGTTCATGCAGACCGAGCCGAGCAAGGGCATCAACCCCGACGAGTGCGTGGCACTGGGCGCAGCTATCCAGGGCGGCGTTCTGGGCGGCGACGTCAAGGGCCTGCTGCTGCTTGACGTTACCCCGCTGAGCCTTGGCATCGAGACCATGGGCGGCGTATGCACCCGCATCATCGAACGCAACACCACCGTCCCGACCAAGAAGAGCCAGATCTTCTCCACCGCAGCGGACAATCAGCCGGCAGTTGAAGTCAACGTCCTGCAGGGCGAACGTGAATTTGCACGCGACAACAAATCTCTTGGCACCTTCCACCTCGACGGCATCGCTCCGGCACCCCGCGGCGTACCCCAGATCGAAGTTACCTTTGATATCGACGCAAACGGCATCGTGAACGTTTCGGCAAAGGATCTCGGCACCGGCAAGGAACAGCACATCACGATCACTTCCTCCACCAACATGAGCAAGGACGACGTGGAGCGCGCTGTGCACGAGGCCGAGCAGTATGCAGCCGAGGATAAGAAAAAGCGCGAAGAGGTCGACATCCGCAACGGTGCAGACCAGATGATCTTCCAGATGGATAAGGCTATGGAAGAAATGGGCGACAAGATCAGCGAAAGCGAAAAATCCGACATCAAGGCAAAGAGCGATGCGCTGAAGGAAGCGCTCAAGGGCTCGGATCTTGACGCGATCAAGGCAAAGCAGGATGAGCTGCAGAAGGCATTCTATGCCGTGAGCGAAAAGGTCTACAAAGAAGCCGCAGCGGCACAGCAGGCAGCCGGCGCACAGGGCGCACAGGACCCGAACATGGGCGGCCAGCAGGCAGGCGGCAACGGCGACGATAACGTTGTAGACGCAGAATACAAAGAAGTTTAATAGCAAAAGCGATCGGGACAGCCGCCGTGCGGCTGTCCCGAAGCACGTTCGGCGGCCGGATGCTTTACATTCCGCTGCGGCTTTGCTACAATAAATAGGCTGTGCGGCAAAGCGGCCGGCGCAGCGCCGGGGCTTCCCTGCCCTTTTTGGCAAGGGCGGGCGCACGGTTCCGGCAGACCCACTTCTTTAGAAATCAAGGTGAGAGATATATGGCAGAAAAACGCGATTATTATGAGGTACTCGGCGTAGCAAAAACGGCGTCGGACAGCGAGATCAAAAGCGCGTACCGCAAGCTTGCAAAAAAATATCACCCGGATCTGAACCCCGGCGACAAAGAGGCCGAGGAAAAGTTCAAAGAGGTGGGCGAAGCATACGAGGTTTTAAGTGATAAGGATAAACGCGCGCGTTACGATCAGTTCGGCCATGCGGGCGTGGACCCGAACTACGGTGCGGGCGGCGCAGGCGGCTTTGGCGGCGGCTTCGGCGGTTTCGGCGGCTTCGGCGACGTGGATCTCAACGATATCCTGGGCGATCTGTTCGGCGGCGGCAGCAGACGCCGTGCAAACCCGAACGGCCCGCGCAAGGGCGCGGATATCCGTGTGAGCCTTGTGCTCGATTTCATGGAGGCCGTGCACGGCTGCACCAAGACCGTGACGGTCAACCGTCAGGATACCTGTCCCGATTGTTCGGGCACCGGTGCGGCGAAGGGTACAAGCCCCGAAACCTGTCCGGACTGCCACGGCACCGGCTATGTCACGGTGCAGCAGCGCACGCCGTTCGGCGTGATGCAGTCCTCGCAGCCGTGCTCGCGCTGCGGCGGCAAGGGCAAGATCATCAAATCCCCGTGCTCGAAATGCCACGGCAGCGGCAAGACCTCACATTCCAAGCGGGTTGAAGTCAAGATCCCGGCGGGCATCGACGATGACCAGAGCCTGCGTCTTGCAGGCCTTGGCGATGCGGGCACCAACGGCGGGCCTGCGGGCGATCTGATCGTCATTGTGACGGTGCGCCCCGACCCGATGTTTGAACGCGACCGCTTCGACGTATACGTCACGGTGCCGATCACATACAGCCAGGCGGTGCTCGGCGCGGATATCGTGGTGCCGACGATCGACGGCAAGGTGGAATACAATGTCCCCGAAGGCACGCAGAGCGGCACGACGTTCCGTCTGCGCGGCAAGGGCATCCAGTATGTCAACGGACGCGGACGCGGCAACCAGTATGTGAAGGTGGTTGTCGAGATCCCGCAGAAGCTGACGCGCACCCAGCGTGACGCACTGAAGAAATTCGACGAATCCCTCAAGGAAGAAAATTACGAACAGCGCAAGGGCTTCTTCAAAAAGCTGCGCGATATGTTCGATTGATGTTTCTGCATCTGCAAAAAGAAAAGGCAGCCGGAATTTCCGGCTGCCTTTATTTTTTGGAAAAAGCGCGGAACGCCGTCTCCCCTGCCCTGCCGCGGGAATCAGAGCATGCCGCGGAGCGTTGCGTTGAACGCCGGGATCAGCGCGGCCCATGTCGCGCCGCCGATGACGCCGTCCACCGAAAGCCCCTGCATCTGCTGAAATGCACGCACGGATTCCTGCGTTGCTGCGCCGAACATGCCGTCCACGGTAAGCTGCGTGCCGAGCACGCCGTTCAGATAGCTTTGGGCAAAGCGGACATGATCGCCCGAAGAACCCACGCGCAGCGCCGTGCCGGGATAAACCGTCGTGACAAACGAGGGGTTTGCCGATGCGGCTGCCGTGTGAACGGAAACGATGCGCGCCCATGTGTTTGTGCCGATGAGACCATCGGCAGAAAGCGAAAACTGATACTGGAACTGCCGTGCCGCATTCGACATGGCGTTCCCGTAGGCGCCGTCCGCCGCCTGCACGGAAATGCCGGGATACGTTGCCGAAAGCTCGTTGAGATACTGCTGCATCAACAGGACATCCTGCCCCGTCATGCCCGGACGCAGCGTGATGCCGGGATATGTTTCGGCGCTGCCGCTGCACACACCGTTGTATGCGCATACGACTGCGTTCCAGGTATCGCTGCCGATCACGCCGTCGGCGATCAGCCCGTGTGCGGTTTGAAAGGCTTCGACCGCAGACTTGGTGCGGCTGCCGAAGTTGCCGTCCACGGTAAGCGCGCTGCCGCCGCCGCACCCCGCAAGGAACACGTTCAGATATTTCTGCATCCTTGCCACTTCACTTCCGGTGCTGCCCACGCGCAGCGCCGTGCCGGGATAGACCGGATCAACGGTGACGACGGGACATCCTGTACTGCAATTGGTTTTCTGCATAAAAAATTCCCCCTTTCGCTTTATCTTATGCCTGTGGGAGCGGAAAGGTGATAAAGCAAAAGGAGGATCGCAGATGAAAGATCAGAGCCGGCCGATGCGCATGCGCCCGACGGCCTTCAGCGTGGTATACAAAAGAAGCGTATCCACGGGCAGCTTGATCGCATTTTTGATAAGCCGCATGGCGGACAGCAGCGCCGTGTTGCCGTACAGGATGTGCAGCCAGATCGGCGTCAGGATCAGATTGATGCTGAGGACCACCGTCAGGCAGGCGCAGAAGGTGCGGACAAGCGATACGGGTTTTTTATAAAGCCAGAAGCCGTAAATCAGCCCCGCGAGGATCGCGTTCAGCGTAAAGCCGGGGAAAAACGTCCCGTTCGGGCGCAGAAAAAAGCCGAGGATATCCGCCGTGCCCGCCATAAGCGCCGCGGCGAACGGCCCGAACAGAAAGGCGCAGGATGCGGACGCCAGAAACGAAAAGCCGATCTCGAGCATCGTGCTGACCGGAATGGTAAACTGGTTGAGCACAAGATCCAGCGCGGCACACAGCGCACAGCCTGTCAGAGTGGCGGTGCGGTAAAGCTCTGCGACGGCAAGCCGCATGCGCACGGCGAAATTTTGTGCTTTTTGGTCGGCGGGCCGTGCAAGTTCATTGTTTTCCAAAGAAAAGACCTCCTTTAAAATGGCGTTGCCGCATAAAGGAGACAAAAAAGAGCCGCAGAACGTTTTTTGCAAAAGCGTTCCGCAGGCCCCGTGTTGCAGCTTGATGCAGCAGCGGGATGCGAAGCCTGCACCGCAAGCGGTGCTTTTCGTCCGTTCCGCAACTCCCCGTCGGAACGGCACTTCGGCCTGAAACAGGCCAACGCGCAGGCTTCTACTCTGCGATAGGCTCATTATATCCCCTGCCCTTTGCTTTTGCAAGTTTTTTTTCGCCGGTGGCGCATAAAAGGCGGCAAAGCGGCAAAACTCCGGTGCGTGGTGTGCACTTTGACTTTGGAGAAAAATGTTTTGCACTGCGGGGGACGTTTCGGTGTTCCCTTTCGTTCGGGTCTGTGATAAAATAAAACCATTCAAGATAAAAACGGCATTGCGCCGAAACAAAGGAGTTGTTTTTGTGAAATTCAGCGAAATGAAATACGAGCGCCCCGACCTTGAGGCGGCGAAAAAAGAATATGCCCAGCTGAAAACGCGCATTGATGCAGCCAAAAATGTGGAAGAGCAGCTTGCGGCATTTGATGAATTTGAAAAACTGAATGAGCATCTTTCGACGATGTCCACTTTGGCAGAGATCCGTCACACCGTGGATACGCGCGACGCTTTTTATGAAGAAGAACGCAATTTCTTTGATGAAAACAGCCCCGCGCTCGGTGAAGCACAGCTGGACGTATACCGCGCCCTGCTCGCTTCCCCGTTCCGCAGTGAGCTGGAAGCGAAAATCGGCAGGATCGCATTCGATAAAATGGAAATCGACGTGAAGTCGTCCGACCCGGCGATCCTTGACCTTATGGCAGAGGAAAACGCACTGGTGACGGAGTATGAAAAGCTGTACGCTTCGGCGCTGATCGACTTTGCAGGACGCAAGAACACCGTCAGCCAGATGGTGCTGTACAAGCAGGATCCCGACCGCGCCGTGCGCAAGGCGGCATTTGAAGCGGAAGGCGCATGGTTTGACGCACACCGCGAAGAGTTCGATTCCATTTACGACAAGCTTGTCAAAAACCGCACGGCACAGGCGAAGAAGCTCGGCTACGAAAACTTCATTCCCCTTGGTGCGATCCGTATGCGCCGCATCGGCTATACGATCGAGGATATGGCGGCTTACCGCGAACAGATCAAGAAGGACGTCGTGCCCGTTGTGGCACAGCTGAAAAAGCTGCAGTTTGCCCGCACCGGCATCCGGGACCCGAAGTTCTATGACGACATCTTCTGCTTTACCGAGGGCAACCCCGCACCGCACGGCACGCCGGAGGAGATCCTCGCCGCAGGCAAGGCGATGTATCACGAACTGAGCCCCGAAACCAGCAAGTTCATCGACCTGATGTTTGAAAACGATCTGTTCGATGTGCTTTCCAAAGAGGGCAAGGCACCCGGCGGATACTGCACCTTCCTGCCGGATTACAAATCCCCGTTCATCTTCTCGAACTTCAACGCGACCTCCGGCGACGTCGACGTTCTGACGCACGAAGCAGGCCACGCATTTGCGGCATGGGTCGCCATGCAGAAAAATCTGCCGGGCATCCTGCAGGAGCCGGGCATGGAAAGCTGCGAGATCCATTCGATGTCCATGGAATTCCTGACGTCGGAATATCATGATAAGTTCTTCGGTGAGGACACCGAGCGCTATGAGCTGGCACATGCAGAGGACGCCATGTACTTCCTGCCCTACGGCACCATGGTGGACGAGTTCCAGCATATCGTGTATGCAAATCCCAATCTGACGCCCGCACAGCGCAATGAAGTCTGGGCAAAGCTGGAAAAGGAGTATCGTCCGTGGATCGATTTTGCGGATATCCCCTTCTACGGCCGCGGCGCAGGCTGGCAGCGTCAGCTTCATATCTATGAAATGCCCTTCTATTATATTGATTACTGCCTGGCACAGACGGTGGCGCTGCAGTTCTTTACCGCATCGCTGCATGACTGGAAGGATGCGTGGAAGCGCTATCTGGCACTGGTGGGTGCAGCAGGCAGCAAGACGTATCCTGGCCTTGTGGATGCGGCAGGCTTTGAAAGCCCCTTCAAAGCGGGCACTATGGCAAAGCTCAGTGCCGAAGTCGGTGAATGGATCCGCAAACAGGATCAGCTGCTGGCTGAAAAGAAGTAAGAAAAAAAGGACCCCTGCGGCTTTGCCGCAGAGGTCCTTTTTGCGTTTTGTGCCCTGCCCTCTTATATATACTATATTATATAAGACGGGCAGTGCTGCAAAATGCACAATTCGGGATGCCTCAAAGCGGCATCAGGGAACAAAATGTCGGCAAATGACAAATAAAGAAGAAATTTCAAAAAAGGTGTTGACAATTAGCTTTAGAATTGGTATACTAACTAAGCTGTCT
>JAHHSL010000069.1 GCA_020025235.1 Ruthenibacterium sp. | reverse complement strand
CTGGAGCAGGCGCGCAGCGCACTGGAGGCAAGCCGCATCAGCAGCCTTCTGCGCACGGGCATGATCGCTTCGCAGGCCGACCGCACCGCGCTGGCACAGCGCATGGGGCTGACGAAGTACAATTACCTGATCCTGCTGCCCAAGAGCGTGGCAGAGCATCTGGACGACGAGCTGAAGATCATGGCAGTGACGCAGTGCGTGCGCAGCGCCTACGACCGGCCGCCGTATGTCTATACGACCATGGAGGGCAATATCCTTGCGGTGGTGGCGCTGGAAAGCGCGCAGGATTCCGACCTGATCCGCATGTGCCGCCAGACGGAGGAACTGTATACCCAGCTGGGGCTGACCGAGCCGCTGATCGTGAGCGACCGCTTCGAGGACATCGACCAGATCTCGTCGGCCTACTGGCGCGTGCGCAATATGGCGGCCTATTCCGACCCCACGCAG
Source organism: Ruthenibacterium sp. (assembly GCA_020025235.1). Taxonomy (GTDB): domain Bacteria; phylum Bacillota; class Clostridia; order Oscillospirales; family Ruminococcaceae; genus Ruthenibacterium. Next base: position 733 of record JAHHSL010000069.1, on the reverse strand, counting down.
AAGGTGTGCTATCTGAACGAAAAGAGCCTTGTGCGCAACACCACGACCGATATCACCAGCCTGGAACGGCTGAGTGAATACCTTATGGCGGGGCGCACGGAAGAAGCGCAGAGCCTGATCGACGAATTTTTCCGCGTGGACGATCTTTCGCAGCAGAATTTCCGGCAGGCGTTTTACACCGTGCGCGGCGTCCTGCTTTCGGCTGCCCGTGCGGCAGAATGTGAGGATCTGGCGTTCCTGTGCTCCGATACCGGAAAATCCGTCTATCAGCAGGTGCAGGGGCTGCACGATCTGTGCTTTGAAGTGTGCAGCCGCGTGGATATGCTCAAGCGCAGCCACAACGAAATGCTGCAGAAGAATATTCTGGAATGGCTGGGTGAACAGTATACATGCCCGGATCTGAGCATCGCCATGACAGCCGAGCAGTTCCACATTTCGCAGAAGTACGTCTCGCAGTTTTTGAAGGATCAGACGGGCAAAAGCTATACGGAGTATATCGAGGAGCTGCGCCTGACGCACGCCATGGAGCTTTTGAAAACGACGGAGCTCGGCGTTACGGAAATCGCGCTGAAATGCGGATTCTCCACGCAGAACACCTTCTACAAGGCGTTCCGCCGCCGGTACGGCGCATCGCCTTCCGCTATGCGCCAGAGCGTGAAATAAAATATGCAATAAAGCAAAAACACCCCCGTATGCCGCGCAAAGCGGCGTCGGAGGTGTTTTGTTTTGTACG
>JAHHSL010000068.1 GCA_020025235.1 Ruthenibacterium sp. | reverse complement strand
TGTGCAATGGGCATTAGGAGAGGACGGTGCGTCGAAAAACGCCGTTCGTCCCCTGTACGGGCGCTGCGGCAGGGGCAGAACATTTTCACAAAACGGGAGGGAACGGCATGACGAAACAGGAGGCATTCCGGCGGCTTTCGCAGTCGTCGTTCCGCGCGGGCTTTCATCTTTCGGAAAAAGAGCGTGAATATGTGCGGCAAAAAGGGCTGGACGTCATCCACACCCACGCGCAGGACTTTGTGCGCAAACGCCTTGCGCCGGCCTGCATCCCGAACGACGGCCGCCAGACGCCGATGCGCGGGCACCCCGTATTTGTGGCACAGCATGCCTGCGCCTGCTGCTGCCGCGGCTGTCTGAACCAGTGGTATCACGTCCAGCAGGGCGTGGAGCTGACGGAGCTGCAGCAGCAGAAAATCGTCAATTTCCTGATGACGTGGATCGAACAGGAAATGCAGAACTGAATCCTCCCCCGCCGATGCAGCCGGACACTGTGCGGCGGGGTTTGCTTTTTGCGTGCAGGTGCGGTATCATAAGGGCGAAAAGCCGAAGGAGGGATGCGCATGCTGTTTTCCGGAAAGAAAGCCGCAAAGGAATACGATCGGGAGCATCTTGTTCCGGTGCTGCGGTGCAGCATCTGCACCGGAGAGACGTCGGCGGGCTTTCGGGATGTGCGCACGGGAAAATTGAAAGAGGTCATGCTCATCCGCAGCCCGCAGGATCTGGAGCGCTTCAAAAAAGAGTACGGCATTGAAAAAATCGAAAAAATATACTGAAAAACATGCAAAAAACGATGCGCTGTAAGGCGCGGAACGATATGCGGCAATGATAGACATCGTCTGCACACAAAAACGCCGTACAGAGCCGTACAGAAGCTGTGAGAGCATGCCGCTGAAAAAGAGAGGAAAACGGATGCGTTTTGCGTATAAGCGGCAGGGCTTTTTGTGCGCGGCGGCATTTTGTACAGCAGAAAAAGGAATTTATGCTTTTTTCTGCCTGAAAAGGGTTTTATAGGCAAAACAAGAAAAAACTGGGAATTTACCAAAAACAAGAAAAAGCACAGCGGCTTCCTGTGGGTCACGGGAAGCCGCTGTGCTTTTTAAGATTTGTATTTGCTCTCGGGGCTTGTTTGAAAAATCGAAACCTTGTCTTTTTAAGGGAACGGCATCCGCTGCGTTAAAAACACGCGAAAGCAAAACAGGATCCCTGCGTTTTGCTTTGCGGCTGTTTGCTCTGTGAAAAAAATCCTTCGGTTCCTCTATTTCCCAACAAGCCCCAAAAGGCGTTCTCATTTTCTTCTGCCATTCCGAACGCGCAGTATGTGAGCCTGCCGTTCCGGTACATTTTTCCGGAGGCATTGTTTCGTGCGCCGGAACTTT
>JAHHSL010000067.1 GCA_020025235.1 Ruthenibacterium sp. | reverse complement strand
TCGAACGTCCTGCCCGTGCAGAAGAACTCAAAAAATATCTGCCGGCTTACTCCAAACAACAAATTCGAGAGTCGCTCGACCGTCTGTCAGCAGATGGAAAAATCCTCAAAAATAAAAAGAATCGCTATGCCCATGCCGAACACTATGGCTGTCTGACGGGCGTATTTCAGGCGACCGACCGCGGCTTTGGCTTTATCACGCCGGAGGTGCGGGACGCATCCGGCGATGTATTTATCCCACCCCATTCGACTGGAAAAGCCTGGCAGGGTGACCGTGTCCTTGTCAGACTCATGGACTCCGGGCGCGGACACAAGCGCGAGGGTGAGATCCTGCGCATCCTGACCCCCTGTCAGGACGAAATCATCGGCACGGTCATGAAGCGCGGCAAGAGCGTTTTTGTCCGTCCTTCCTCCAAAAAATACCCGGAGCTTGTCATTCCGAAAAACCGGGTACTGGAAGCACAGCCCGGTGACCGCGTTGCGGTCAAGGTCATGTTCCGCGGGGAGGGTCGCCTGCCTGCACAGGGCGCGATCATCAAGGTATTTGGCAAAAACGGTACGATGGATGCGTCGATCGCCTCGATCCTGCATGAAAATGGCATTGTTGTGCCATTCCCAGACGAGGTGTTACGGCAGGCAGAAGCCTGCGGAGATACCGTCGATCCCACAGAAGCCGCACTCCGCATGGATCTGCGCGAGCAGCTTATTTTCACCATCGACGGCGATGATGCACGCGATTTTGATGATGCAGTTTCCTTAGAGCCGCTCGAAAACGGGCATATGCTGCTTGGCGTTCACATTGCGGATGTATCGCATTATGTGACCCCTGGTTCCCCGCTCGATGATGAGGCATACCGCCGCGGCACCTCGGTCTATTATCCGGGGCATGTCGTGCCCATGCTTCCCGTCGCACTTTCGAACGGTATCTGCTCCTTAAATCCCGATGTTGACCGTCTCGCCTTTTCTGCCCTTATGGAATTTGACCGTGATGGGCGCTGTCATGGCTCACGCTTTGCCAAAACAGTCATTCGCTCTAAGGCGCGTATGACCTACCGAAAGGTCAATGAAATTTTTGAGGGAGACGAAGCCCGCAGACAGGAGTATGCCTTCCTGACGGATACCGCCGACCGTATGCACGCGCTTTCTCTTGCGATGCGCAAACGCCGCATGGAGCGCGGTGCGCTCGATCTCGATATCCCGGAAGCCGAAATCCTGACCGATGAAGCAGGCGAACCGGTCGAGGTCACCTTCCGCGCGCGCGGTGATGCCGAAAAAATGATCGAGGAATTTATGCTGGCTGCCAATGAAGCAGTCGCCGCATTTATGGATAAGCGGGGAAATCCGACCGTTTACCGTGTGCATGAAAATCCAGACCCGGAAAAGCTGCGCATCTTTGCCATGTTTGCACGTCCCTTCGGCTATCGCATCGATACCTCCAAGCC
>JAHHSL010000066.1 GCA_020025235.1 Ruthenibacterium sp. | reverse complement strand
TTACACAATTGCACAAAGCGGCACGGCGATCTGCGGCGGGCGGCGCGGGGAAAACGGCGTGCGCGCGGTGATCTTCCCGCTGGCGGAATGGGAAAAGCAGTTCGGCGCCGGCACGCCGGTGCTGCTGGTGCGCCGGTGCGGCGACGAAGCCCCGTATCCGGCCGAGCTTTCCGTCACGCAGACGGATGCCGCATGGGTGCTTTCCGCAGCCGATACCGCAAACGCCGGATACGGCAGCGTGCAGCTGCAATACCTTGTGGACAAGGCGCTTGCCAAAAGCGAGATCTTCCGATTTTACATCGAGGAATCGCTGGGCGAACCCGGCCAAACGCCGCAGCCGGGGCAAAGCTATCTGGACCGCGTGCTTGCCGCCGGGAAAAGCGCCGAAGACGCCGCGGAAAAGGCAAAGCAGCAGGCGGATTCCATTCGCGATATGCAGGCGAGCGCATCGTCCTGTGCGCCCGAGCAGGAAGCCTCCGTTGCCCGCAGCATCCTGCCGTCCGGCGCGCTTTCGCTGCATTTCAGCATCCCGCGGGGCGAAAGCTTCGCGCCGCAGTACCCGTCCGAGGAAGAACTGGATTCCCTATTCATTTAATCAGGAGGAAAACGCATGGCAAAATGGATCTCATTTGAAAACATGAAGTACACCATGGGCAAGGTGAAAGCCCTTTTGAACGGCAAGGTGGATAAGGTGGAGGGCAAGGGGCTTTCCGCAAACGACTACACCACGGCCGAAAAAACAAAGCTTGCGGGCATTGCCGAGGGCGCAAACAAATATGTGCACCCGCTGCACACGGCAAAGGCGTCCGGCTTTTACAAAGTGACGATCGACGCCGAAGGGCATGTTTCCACGGTGAATGCCGTCACAAAGGCGGACATCACGGCGCTGGGCATCCCCGCGCAGGACACCAACACCACCTACGAACCCGCATCCGCTTCGGCAAACGGCCTGATGAGCGCCGCCGACAAATCGAAGCTGGACGCCTTCGGTGCGGCGTCCACCTATGCCAAGGTTTCCGCACTGGCCGAATACGCAAAGAAAACCGACATCACCAACGTGTACCGCTACAAGGGTACAGTGGCGGATGTTTCCGGCCTGCCCTCTGCCAACGCTGCGGGCGATGTGTATGACATCCAGGCGGAATCCACCTACGGCCCGGCGGGCACAAACGTCGCGTGGAACGGCAAGGCGTGGGACGCGCTCGGCGGCAAATTCGCCATTACCGAAGCCACCACGGCGGAGATCGACGGCATTTTCTCCGCGCTGTAACGCCGTGAGGTGCGCGTATGGAAAAATGGATCTCACTTGACAATCTGCGGTATGCCGTGCGCAAAATCGACGCGCGCTTTGCGCCGAAAAGCCACGCGCACACCGCCGCAACCGCGTCCGCCGCCGGATTTTTAAGTGCGGCGGATAAAAAGAAACTGGACGCCCTGCCTGCGCAGGGCGTCTACGGAGAGGAGTTTTAACATGGCAAAATGGCCTTTTGTGCCCCAGCGTCAGGCGTCCGGCGCAAAGTACCGCCCCGCGTCGCTCGGCTTCGGCTGCATCAGCGTTTCCAAGTCCGGCGAGCTTTCCGCCGGCAGTGCACAGAATGTTCCCGTGCCGGTCATGCCGTCGGGCGCGCTCGTTCCCTTTGCGGGCACGGCGGCGCCTGCCGGCTGGCTTTTGTGCAACGGCGGCGCTGTCAGCCGCACGGCATACGCCCAGCTGTTTGCCGTCATCGGCACAACATACGGTT
>JAHHSL010000065.1 GCA_020025235.1 Ruthenibacterium sp. | reverse complement strand
CTTATCGGGACTTTATTTTTTCCCAATAGGCCTTTGCTGCCTGCTCCGTTTTATTTTCTCCGTATTCGTAATAGCGCGTATTCTTCAGCGCGTCCGGCAGATACTGCTGTTCCACCCAGTGATTCGGATAACTATGCGGATAGAGATAATTCTGCCCTTTTTGCTCGGCGTCCTCGCCGTCAAAATGCTTATTCTGCAGCTGACGCGGGATCGGCCCCGTTTTGCCGCGGCGAAGGTCGGAAATCGCCGCATTGATCGCATTGTACGCCGAATTGCTCTTCGGCGCCGTAGCCAGCAGGACCGCCGCATCTGCAAGCGGGATCCGCGCTTCAGGCATGCCAAGCTGCAGCGCACTGTCCACACACGCCTTGGTAATGGCGATCGCCTGCGGGTACGCAAGGCCGACATCCTCCGACGCGATCACCAGCAGCCGGCGGCAGGCGGAAAGCATATCCCCGCTTTCCAATATCCGCGCAAGGTAATGCACCGCCGCATCCGGGTCTGACCCGCGTATGCTTTTCTGCAGCGCCGAAATGCTGTCATAATGCATATCGTCGCTTTTATCATAGTGCTGACTGGAGCGCTGCGCGACCTGCTTGATATCTTCCTTCGTCAGTGTGCGCACGCCGTCTTTTTCCGCCGCGCCTGCAACCGCAAATTCAAGGCTGCCCAGCGCCTTGCGCATATCGCCGCCGCACGCCGTCGAAAGCAGCTCCAGCGCTTCGTCCGAAGCCTCGATCTTCACCTGATCGGCCTGTTCGATTTTCCGGATCGCATTGCACAGCCCCGTGCGGACGTCCGCCGGTGTAAGGGGCTTGAATTCAAACACCGTCGCGCGCGACAGCAGCGCGTTATAAATATAGAAATACGGATTTTCTGTCGTCGATGCGATCAGTGTGATCGAACCATCCTCGATACATTCCAAAAGGCTCTGCTGCTGCTTTTTGTTCAGATACTGGATCTCATCCAGATACAAAAGCAGGCCGTTGCTGCTTTGGAACGTACCGATTTCCGCCATAACGCTTTTGATATCCGCCGTACCGGCGCTCGTTCCGTTCAGCCGGTGCAGGCGCATGCCGCTGTTTTCGGCAATGATGCGCGCGACAGTCGTTTTGCCGACCCCCGACGGCCCGTAAAAAATCATGCTCGGCACACGTCCGCTTTCGATCGTTTTTCGGAACACGCGCCCCGGCGCAAGCAAATGCTGCTGCCCGCACACTTCGTCCAGCGTGTGCGGACGCAGCCGGTCGGCAAGTGGTGATTGCATTCAGATCCTCCTTATTCGCTGTACCTCAGCCTTCGGTTACCGGGCTGCGCCAGTCTTCCATCTTTTTGGCCGCATACCCGTTTTCCAGAAAATAATCAATGGCATACACAAGGCTGCGGTCCCAGAAATTCCATTCGTGCACACCGTTCCACTGCATGCGCTTGTAATGCGCAAGATCCAGTGTTTTCATCGTCGCATGCAGCGCTTCGTTCTGCTGCAGAATATAATAGAACGGCTCGCTGTCCTGCAGACCGTTTGTCATCAGGATCTTCGGCTGCTGTTCTTTCGGCAGCTGCGCGATCCGGCGTGCCAGAACGTGCAGATCGCTTTCCTCCGGCAGCTTATCCGTATTGCCGAACACCGGAACCGCCACGGAACGGGCTTCCGGCATATCCCCGGCCTGCAGCATCAGCCCCAGATCGACGGCGCCCGAAAAGCTTGCGCACCCCGCATACAGATCCGGACGCGAAAACGCAAGGTACAGCGCGCCGTATCCGCCCATGGAAAGGCCCGCGATGTAGTTCTTTTCCCGCTCCTGCGGGATACGGAAAATGCGGTTGAGCTGCACGGGCATTTCCTGCGTGATAAAGGTTTTGTACGCGCCGCCGTACACCATATCGTGATAGAACGAATTGCCGCAGTCCGGCATGATGAGCACAAGGCCGTTATCGGCCGCATAGCGCGCCGCTGCGGACATCTGCACCCAGTCATCGCCGCTGTTCGTATATCCGTGAAGCAGCGTCAGCACACCCTTCACATCGCACCCGACTTCCTCGGGAAGATCCGTCGGGAAATAAAGCTTTACACTCACCGTTGACATCAGTGCCATGGATTTCAGTTTACATTCAACGTACGCCATACTCTGTGTGCTCCTTTTCATTCATTTTCCCGCTCGGCGGGTCTTTCTTTCATTATAAAGATTTTGCGCCCGTTTTACAATCCGGGCGCAAAGTTTTAACATTTTATTCGATTTTGTTGAAA
>JAHHSL010000064.1 GCA_020025235.1 Ruthenibacterium sp. | reverse complement strand
GGCTTATCCATCTATACAGCAAAGAAAGGCTACAACAGTGCAAAGACGGACGCAGACAGGAAGCACTGGAATCAAAAGGCAAACAGTATCCGCAGCAAATACGGCGGCTATTCCGGCGGCTCGGACGGCTCTGGCTTCATGAAAGAGGACAAGTATTTCAGTCATGATGACCCGTATGCCGGACGCATGGAAGCCGCGCTGGACAAGCTGCTCGGCTATCAGGATTTTAAAAATCCCTATCAGGACAGAATAGACAGCACACTGGACAAGATGACAAGCCGTGACCCGTTTTCCTATGACGCGGAAAGCGACCCCGTGTTTCAGCAGTACCGCAAAACCTACATGAGAGAGGGACAGCGCGCAAACGAGGACACGATGGGAGGCTACGCCGCAATGACAGGCGGCATGCCGTCCACAGCGGCGGTGAATGCGGCAAGTCAGGCGCAGGACTATTACAATGCAAAGATGGCTGACAAAGTCCCGGAACTGTATCAGCTCGCCTACCGCATGTACGCGGACGAGGGCGAACAGCTGATGAACCAGCTTTCTGCAATGCGCGGACTGGGACAGGACGCACTTTCCGCATGGGGCGCAAACCAGCAGCTTGCACAGAGTCAATATGACGCGCTGGCGGGTGCGTCCGATCGGGACTATAACCGCGCATTCGGCAAGTGGAGCGCAGACCATCAGGTGGGTCGTGAGGAGGTATCAGACAGCCAGTGGGAGCGCGGGCACAGGCTGGATGCACAGCGCAGGGCACAGGACTTGGCGTTACAGGTATTACAGACTGGACAAGTGCCTGACCATTCCACCATTGTGGGCGCTGGCTGGAACGATGACGACGCTGCCAAGATCGCCGCATGGAACAAGGAGCAAAATGACATGGCACTTGCAATGCAGCGCTTACAGCTTCAGGGGGCGCAGATGCGCGCCGCAGGCGGCGGCGGTTCATCGGGCGGCGGCGGTGGTCGCTCCGGCGGGGGCAAAAGCGCGGGCTTTGACGGCAATATCTATGCACAGCTTGCCGCTTCTGGTGCAGAGGATTATGGCGGCGCTTATGCCATCCTGCGCGGCATGGGGATCGAAAAATCGGACGCGACAGTTATCGCAAAATCTTTTGATGAAGATTATTTCCCGAAGTATCAGGAAGAACAGAAAGAAAAGCTGAAGAAAGTGAAGCCGTTACCTGTTTCCACCGAAATACAAGGAGAATACACACCATTTTACAAATATCGGGGCAGATAAGGAGGGAGAAGCTATGGCAAAGAAAAACAAAAAGCTACTTGAAAACGAGCTGAATCGTTATGGACAGGAATATGAGCTTGCCAAGGCGCGCGGCGATAAAAAAGGAATGGACATGGCACATGCCAAAGCCAACGGTGTCAGAAAACAGGCAGGCTGGTCGTATGACAGTAAGCGTGGTTATACGGTCGAGGGTGCGCGCATTGTAAACAGCAAAGAAAGCCTTGCGCTTGCAAAATCCAGAGGGAACGCGGTGCAGGCAGCAAAGCAGGTGACAGAGGGGACACCAATCGCGGAGCGGTACACACCTGCCGCCTCACAAAAGAAACAAAAGCCAAAGCCGAAATTCTCCAAACCACAGGCAGCAAAAGGTACATACCAGACAAAGCCGCAGATCCAGACCTCGAATGCCTTTGCTGCGCCAGCGCCCGTATACCAAAATGACCCGCTCGTACCAAAGGCAGGGCAGACAGGCAGGGCGTTCACTCCCCCCGTCACTGACGTGACACCCCCCTCAGTGAGGGGGGCAATGGGTGCGGTGCAGGAGCGTCACGCCCCCCGGAAGATGGGGGCGATGGGTGCGGCGCAGAGCGGGCAGGTGCGGCTGCTGGGGGGCGTACAAAGCAGTCTGCAAGCTATGCCTGCCGCATGGCAGGACATGGAGCGCGAAAGAAAGCGCACGGAGGACGCACAGCACGCGGCACGCACCCGTGCACTCGAAAAGCTCGGCTGGAAATACGAGCGGAAGTATGAAAAGGACGGGCAGTACAATCCGTGGGACATGACACCACTGCGCGAAATCGCAGATAAAACCATAAAGCCGGTGGGCTACACGCTGGAACGCGGCGCGCAGGGCTTTTATGGCGGTGCGGAAAACATACTGAGCGGCATGAATTCACTCGGCAACAAGGGGCTTTCGGCGCTCACAAGTGTGGGCGGGCTGATGCCGAACCCTGTTTCAAAAGCGTTCGACCGTTCCGCGGAGCGCGCAAACAAGTTCCGGCTGACAGACGGCTGGAAACAGAATATTGATGACAGATATGACCCGACAGAGGGGATGCAGAAAGCAGGGGACGTTGGCGAAACGATCGGCAACATGCTGCCAGCAATCGGCGCGGAAGCGCTCAAAGGCTGGGTGACAAACGGCGCGAGCGTGCCGGGAACGATCGCACAGTATGCGCCAAAGCTTGGCATGGCGCTTATGGCGCTTTCTAGTTACGGCGCAGGCAGTCACCGGGCGGCGCTGGAAGGCGCAGACACGGACAAAGCCGCCCTATACGGCGCGTTATCAGCCGCGGGGGAAACTGTGACAGAAAGCATGTTCGATTTTATCCCCGGACTGAAAAGCGGCGGCTGGCTGCCAGCAGGCGCAAAGAAGGCACTTGAAAAGAGTGGCGCGGCTGACGCGATGACGCGGGCGGTGGAAAAGCTTGGCGGTACGGCGGCAGGACGTGCTGCCCAAAGTGCGGGGCGTGCGCTGTCAAACCCTGCCCTGCGCACTGCGGGCGGCATCCTCGGCGAAGGTGTGGAAGAAGCGGCAATGGCTGTCTTTGACCCTTATTTCCAGCGCGCAACCTACAATCCGAACGCGCAGGACGCGACAGGGGAACAGATCGCACAGGATGCCCTTATGGGTGTGCTGGTATCGGGGATCATGCAGGGCGGCTCTGTGGCGGGGCGTAGGGTGCTCCGGGGCAGACACAGCGAGCAGAATCACGCATACACCGCCCCAAAGAATCAGCATATCCCCGACTATGAAGTACAATGGAACAGATATAACCGCGCCGGACAGCTTGGCGTACCCTTTGACAAGGTCGTGGGGGTGGAAACGAACACACCTGTAGACATGGAAACCGCATATTCTGCTTATGTGTCGGGCTTTAATGACTTCGTGGAACGAACAACGAACGTTGCCCGCCGTATCCTTGCCGGGAATGAAACGGATATGACCGCGATTGCGGACACTGTGGTATCGCCCCCGGCGCGGCAGATGCTCGAACAGGGCTTTGGCTTCAAGCTTTCCGAAAATATCCCGGAGGCTGTGAAGCAGGTACAGACGGTGGCAAATGCTCTGCACCAGAAGCTGGTGCGGGAGGATACTCCCCCCGTCACTGACGTGACACCCCCCTC
>JAHHSL010000063.1 GCA_020025235.1 Ruthenibacterium sp. | reverse complement strand
AGCATGTTGTAGAATTCTTCCTGATTGGTCGGAACTTCCAGACCCAGTTCCTTCAGGATGTCAGAACGGTACATCCAGCCGCGGCGGTTCGACTGTTCTTCGCCGTGTTCCGGTGCAACGTACATAGCGCCGTCGGCAGAGATGAACTGTGCGGCATGATCGGGGTTTGCTTCAAACCATGCCTTGAAGTTCGGCATTTTGTCCATGTGCTCCAGCAGGTTGACGAATGCGCCCTGCGGGCCGTACTCGAAAGCCGGTTTGACATCGTTCAGAAGGAACAGAAGGTCGGGCAGCTTGCCGCCGGCGATCTGCAGCTGAACTTTGTTTTTGTAATCGCGGCTGGGCACTGCGGTGACGTCCAGCTTTACATTGGTGGCTTTTTCAAGCTCTTTTACAACATACCAATCCGGATTGTACGGCCAGCTGTCATGCTGCGGAGCCATCATAGTAATGGTGAAGGGTTCGTCAAACAGAGGAGCACCTGCTTCGGAAACGGATTCCGAACCGGAAGCCGGAGTGGAATCCGGCGTGGAGGAGGGCGCTGTGCTGGAAGCTGCGCCGCAGCCGGCAAGGATGCCGACGCTGAGTGTGACAGCGATCGTCTGCATCAGGGTTTTCATAGAAACCTTTTTCACTTACAATAACCTCTTTTCAATTTCTTGCTTTCATTTCATGTCATGCCGCAGCGCGGTGAAATACCCGCCGCCGGCAGGAACGCCAAAATCAACATTGCAATGTTTTGATCTGTCCCAAGTGTATCGGATGCCGTTTGATTTTTCAATTCCCATTCTGTCGCAAAAGCGTCATTTTGTTGGAAAAAAGCCGAAAAAACACAGACGAAAACAAATTGACGGGTATCGAACAAAATGAAGATTGACATCTCCTGCAATCTTAGCATAATAAGAAAGGCGGAACACAGCGCAGAGTGTGCTGTGTTCCGCCTGCAGAACGAAAAATTTCCGGAACATTACGGAAGATTCTTTTTTCGGTATTCGTTCGGGGAAAGTCCGGTGAACTTTTTGAACTGGCGCAGGAACGTGTTGCTGTTTTCGATGCCGACCTGCGGGCCGATATCGGCAATGCGGATATCCGGATCATGCAGAAGCTCAATGGCTTTGCGCATGCGGAAGCTGCCGATCGCGTCGCTCAGATTCATTTCGGTTTTGCTCTTGAAATACGAGCTTAAATGGCTGCGGGAAACATGCAGTGCCTGCGCCATTTCCTCAATGGAAAATTCGCGGGCAAAGTTTGCGTCGATGTAATCATATGCTTTCTGCAGCAGGGGATCTTCAGCGGCGGGAACGTCCGCTCCGGGGCAGATCGAGCAGATGAAGCGGTTCACCACCTGAACATAGTCGTCAAACGTCATGCAGTGGTTCAGCAGTTCATAGATATTGCTGCTGGAAGAAAGCTGGTCTGACCGAAGCCCGGTAAGCGCAAGGGCATATACCGCCGTGTTGACGACCGCAATGCACAAAAGGATGAACTGGGCGCGGCAGGTCCCGGCGTCGCGGTTTTCCCGCAGGATGCCGCGCGCATATTCTGCGGCTTCGTCCGGACAGCCGGAAACGATCAGGCTGCGCAGCTGTGCCTGTGTCTGCGGGGAAAACTGATAGCGCTTTACAGAGGCGGGTTCGATCGGCAGACGCAGCAGCTGCGAGGAATCCTGCACAAGCGCGTACTGCTCGGCGTCCAGCAGCTGGGAATACAGTTCGGAAAGATCATCCGAGGAATGAGCCGGACGGCTTTGGATGACGGTGAAGAACGCATGCTCCTTTTCGTTTTCCAGCTGCATCATAAAGCGGGAAAGCGTTTCGTCTATGTTGCCTTTGCTGGGTTCGGCGCTGATGCGGGCGATAAAGCGCCCGGGGTCAAGCTGGAACACAAGCGTGGAATCGAACAGCGCTTTGAGCGTAAGCTCCAGCAGTTCCTGCAGCTGACGCTCCAAAGCGCAGACAGGCATGGCGCAGAGCGTGCCGATGTCGCTGCGGTAATGGATGCGGATGTACAAAAGCGAAAAGGCGCCTGCCTGCGGATCGTAAAAGCCGGAGCGCACATAGATGTTCTTGAGCTGCAGCCGCAGGAAATATTCCGAAAGTTCGCGGTCCTTCTGGGCAAGCTCCTGTGCCTGTTGGTGCTGATGCTCCAGAATGGCCTCCACTTCGCGGTAGATGTTCTGCGGGGTGGCGTCGGAACCGGACGAGTGCTGCTGCACCAGCCGGAAGAGCTTGTTCACCGGAACCAGAAGATGCCGCAGAGACGTCAGCGCCGCAAAAAGGATGAGGACGAGCGCTCCCAAAGAAAGATACACACTGAAGCGCACATTGCGCTGCAGCTGTTCGGTCGCGGTGCTTTCCGGCAGGTATTTCAGATACGTCAGCCCTTCTGAAGATGAGGGACAGCGGAACAGATGCCCGCGGAAATCGTTCGGCAGGGAATCGGCCTGTTCCAGGCTTGTGATCATGGGCACGGCGTCGGAAGAATACAAAAGCGTCCCGTCAGAGCCGAAAATGGAAAAGCCCTCGCTCAGATAGGAATCGGCCTGTTCGCACAGGCTGCGGATATCCAGGAACAGGACCGAAATCAGATTGCTGTTCCAGTAGGATTTGAACGCGGTCGGCATCAGTTCACGCGTATACTGCATGCCGCTTGGGGAAAGCAGGGTGAATTTCGTTTCGGGATAAAAGCGGCGGGAAAACGGTTCCAGGATCTGGCTGCGCCAGAATTCGGAATCAAAGCCGTCTGCAACATAGCGCAGGCGGGTGAAGTCATCGGCAAGATAATAGCCGCCGCTGCTGATGCTTCCGGGGCTGTTTTTGAAAAACACCACCCAGCCGGAAATATCCTGCACCGTTTGGAGCGCTTCGCTCATTTTGAGCGAAAATTCGGTGAAATCATAGCCGTCCGGCGAACCGGACCGGCTGAGCTGCCGGTAGATATTGGTATTGCGCATCGACTGATAGCAGGAATCAATGCCGGAAAGCGCGTGATCCAGATGCGAAGCGGCGCTGCTGAGGTGGTGCGTATTGGTCACGATGATCTCTTCGCGCATTTTGCCCAGAAGATGAAGATAGGTAACAAGGTGCACTGCGGACAAAAGCGCCACCGTCATGGCAAAAACGCTCAGCAGCTTCACGTTGAAAGAAAGCTTTTTCCACATATGCAATGCACCTCCGGATTTTTGGATTGATTGAAAACAACTCTTTCATTATTTCCCGAACTGCGGATTTTGTCAAGCCGAAAAATTTGGCCCGAATGGCGGAAAGCGCAGAAGACTGCGCTGTGCAGGGCGGAAAAAAACCAGAAACGCAGACGAAAAGCGACATTTTTCGACGCTTGCGTACTGCATGAAATACAGGAGGAAAAACCATGATACGAATTTACAATGCAAAACGAGTAACAAAAGATGCGATCATCCCGAACA
>JAHHSL010000062.1 GCA_020025235.1 Ruthenibacterium sp. | reverse complement strand
AGCGGATGCGGCACCGGAGGCTCCTTCCGGTGAAAGCGTGCAGCAAGCGGCGCTTTCCGCCGAAGCTGAAGCGCAGCAAACGGCTGCAGAAGTACAGGAGCTGCCCGTGGAAAATGCAGTCAAGGCCGAAGTGCAGGCAGAGCCTTCCGCCGAGGCCGAAGCGCAGGCGGCACTTTCCGATGAAGCCGAAGGCAGAAAGCCGGGTAAAACCTGCCGGCGCATCATGCAGATCACCATGGCGGTGTGGGCAGTCGGTCTCATCATCGGTACAGACGCTCAGTTCAGTATTTTCGATTATGTGAAAAACCAGCTTTCAAGATCCTCTTTTATTGAAGAAAACTATGTCGATCCGAATCAGGTGGAGCTGTCCTTCCCGGAAAACAAGCGCAATCTGATCTGGATCCTTATGGAATCGGGCGAAAGCAGTGCACAGGATGTGGAGCACGGCGGCCTGTTCGAGGAAAACTACATTCCGGAAATGACGCAGATCGCAGAAGAAAACGTCAGCTTTTCCCAGTCGGATAAAATCGAGGGCGCACTTCTCACTGCAGGCAGTACATGGACAGTCGGCGGTATGGTGTCGCAGTTCGGGGGCGTGCCGCTTAAAGTCACAAAAAGCGGCATGTACAACCGCATGGATGAATTCGAGACCTTTATGCCCGGGATGACGAACCTTGGCGATATCCTGCAGCAGCAGGGATATCACAACTATTTCATGATCGGTTCGAAAGTGGGCTTCGGCGGGCGTGACCACCTGATGGAACAGCACGGTGACTATGAGATCTGGGATTATCATACGGCGATCGAAAAGGAAAAGATCCCCAAAGATTATTATGTCTGGTGGGGCTATGAGGATCAGAAGCTGTATGAATACGCAAAAGAGGAATTGACGCGCATTTCCGCACAGGACGAGCCGTTCAACTTCACGATGCTGACGGTTGACACCCACCATGTGGATGGCTGGAAATGCCCGCTTTGCCCCGATACATACGACACCCAGTATGCAAATGTCTGGGCGTGCGCATCGCGTCAGGTGAACGACTTCATCAACTGGTGCAAGGAACAGCCGTTCTACGAAAACACCACGATCATCATCAGCGGTGATCACCGCAGCATGGACCCGAACTTCTATGCGCAGTTCCCGGAAGAGGACGAAACCACCGGGCAGTCGCCGCGAAAGGTTTATAATGCATTTGTGAATTCGGCGGCACAGCCCGTGCAGGAAAAGAACCGCAGCTTTACAACTCTGGATATGTTCCCTTCCGCATTGGCGGCCATGGGGGTCGAAATCGAAGGCGACCGTCTGGGGCTTGGTACGAACCTGTTTTCCGAAAAGCAGACGCTTTCCGAAGAATACGGTTATGAGACCTTCTTCAAAGAGGTGGAGCGCAAATCGGACTTTTACGACAAGAAGCTTCTGTTCCCGGAAAAATAATCGCAATATCACAAAAAGCAAAAAGGAGTGAAATGGAATGTTGGAATTTGTATTTGTATTCGGCGCTGCGGCTGTATCGTTGAGCGTGATGAACGGCCTGCTCCAAAAACAGGTGCCGAATCTGACAGCACTGATCCAAAACCTTTTGGTTTTTGGGCTGCTGGATCTTGGCGCTGCGGCGCTGATTTTGGCTCCGCTGGGCAGAATGAACATCCTGCACGGTGCGGGCGGCAGCCTGCTGGATATCGGTGGAACTGCACTGCTGTGCATGGTGCCGATCGCGCTGATCGTCGGCGTGATTGCCGCGTACGTACGGCTCGGGATGTCGTTCCGGGCAAAAATCGAGTACAGGGGGGAGAACAGTGAAAACAACAAAAACACCGAAAACGAACAAAAAGCCGGCTGAAAAAAGAAAGCATAATACGGCGTGGGCTGTGTTTTTCATTATTCTGTTTACGCTGTGCCTTTTTCTGCATATAAGCCTGAATTGGGCGCTGGAACATTTCGGTGCGATCTATCTGGATAATATCCTGTTTACGCTCAGTATGCCGCTGGATGGCGGCGGAAGTGATTTTATTTCCGATTTCATCCAAAACGTGGCGCTGCCGGTGCTTTTTGTTCTGGCGGCGGCGCTGTGCTTCACGGTCGTGTCCCAGCGCTGGCTGAAAAACGGCAGAATGGTATGCAAAATGCAGATCACGTTCGGCGGAAAAAGTCGGGAAATCTGCGTGCCTTCGCCGAATGCGCCGAAGAAGGGACACAAAGCGCGCACAGTTGTGATGCGCATGGTGCTGTGCGGCGGGGCGGCTGCGTGGCTGTGGATGCTGGTTCTGCGCGCAGATGATAACTTCAACGTGTTCCGCTATCTGGATGCGCAGATGCATCCTTCGACCTTTATTGAAGAACAGTATGTCGACCCGAACAGCGTGACGCTGAAATTTCCGGAGAAAAAGCGCAATCTGATTTACATCTTTATGGAATCGGGCGAAACCAGTGCGCAGGATGTGGCAAACGGCGGCCTGTTCCAGCAGAACTATATTCCCGAAATGACGCAGCTTGCCAAGGATAACGTCAGCTTTTCGCACACCGAACAGCTGGATGGTGCGCTTGCCGCGCCGGGCGGAACATGGACGACGGGCGGCATGGTGTGCGAATTGTCGGGTCTGCCGCTGAAGCTGCCCCCCAATGAAAACAATCAGATGAGTCACTTCAATGAATTTCTTCCCGGTGTAACGAATCTGGGGGATATTCTGGAGGCAAACGGATATGCAAACTACTGGCTGATCGGTTCTTCGGCGCCGTTCGGCGGCTGTGATAAGTATATGACCCAGCACGGCAATCACAGCATTTTCGATTTCCAGACGGCAAAGGACGAAGGAAAGGTCCCGACGGATTACGATATCGGCTGGTGGGGTCTCGAGGATATGAAGACCTACGAGTATGCAAAAGAAAAAATCACCGAGCTTGCAGCCGGAGACAAACCGTTCAACTTCTGCATGATGACGATCGATACGCACCACATCGGCGGCTATGTCTGCCCGCTGTGCCGCAATGATTTCGCGGATCAGTACGCAAATGTCTGGGCGTGTGCATCGCGTCAGGTGAATGACTTCATCAACTGGTGCAAGGAACAGCCGTTCTACGAGGATACTGTCATTGTTGTGGCGGGCGACCACTGCAGCATGGACCCGAATTTCTACAAGGATTTCCCGAAGATCGACGAAAACGGCAATCCGAGCCGAAAGGTGTACAATGCGTTCATCAACGCTTCGATCGAACCCGCGCAGCAGAAGAACCGCCAGTTTACGACGATGGATTTCTTCCCCTCCACGCTGGCAGCCATGGGTGTTGAGATTGAAGGCGACCGCCTTGCGCTGGGCACCAATCTGTTCTCAGACCGTAAGACGCTGACCGAGGAGTTCGGCTGGTCGAATCTGTATACGGAAATCAACAAGGTTTCGCGCTTCTATTCCAATCATCTGTTCGCAGTGGACGATGCGGCATAAAACAAAACAAAAAGCGGCGCCCGAAGTTTCGGGCGCCGCTTTTGTGCATAAAGGCGGGATGTGTTCCGTTCCCGGCAGAAAGAGAAAAATGTTCGATTTTCCGAACAGCCCTTAATAAAAGGTGCTGCGCTTTCCCTTTTTGTTGTACGGATACGGGCGGATCTGCGT
>JAHHSL010000061.1 GCA_020025235.1 Ruthenibacterium sp. | reverse complement strand
AAAAAAAGCAGCATTTTCATGCTGCTTTTTTTATTAAAGACCTGCTTCCTCGTCCTCCTCGAGCTGTTCGAGCTCCTCAAGCTCCTCGCGGGTCGTGAGGGGAACATAGCGCTGATCGATCAGCTTGTCGTACACATAGATGAAGCCCAGCGCCAGCAGGACGCCGAACAGGTTATTGACAACACGCAGCAGCACAGCGCTGTGTATTCCGTAGATTCCGGCTGCCATCATCAGCGCACCGAAGCAGTTGATGCCCGATTTGAAGCGGTAATCGGTGCAGAAGCCGAGGAAAAATCCGCCCAGAGGTCCCAGCAGGGAGGTGAGGGACGGCGGCGTGATGAGATAGATGGCAAAGAATGCAAGCGATCCGCACACGACACCGATCATACGATGGATGCAGCGGCTTTTGATGTTGACGCTGTAAGGATAGGTGGAGAGCATTGCCGCGCAGGAAAAGCCCATCCACATGAAGTGCTTGATGCCGCTGAAGTATCCAAGCGTCAGCACAAGCCCCACGCCCAGTGCCATGCGAAGCTGCCAGCGGCTTTTTTCATTGGTAAGGTCAAAGCGCGCTGCCACCTCGCGAAAGCGGATGTTCTGGTGTTTTTTACGGTGTTTTGCATAAAAGATCACGGCGCAGATGACATACCCGATCAATGCGACGGCGGCGCGCTTGTAGAAAAGCTCGCCCGTTACGGGGTTCCCGCTGAGGAACACATACGCAAAGCCGTACATCCCGCCGTTGCCCATGATGGGGTTGTCGCTTGCCATCAGCAGGATGATGAAGAACGAGAGCGCATGGATGCACACGGCAAACACGGGATTTACAAGGGACGCTGCCACCGGGGAAACGAGCAGGAGGAAAAACGTGATGCCGAGATTGAGGAGAGAATCCTTGATGCAATAGCCAAAATCGACAAAGCGAAATCCCAGCATCAGGCAAAACAGTGCAACGCCCATCGGACTGTTTTGGGGACCGAAATATTTTCCCACGGGGGCAATGCACAAAATGGCAAACAGCACGATGAGCGCCGAGCGCAGCCCCATCGCAAGCCACAGACGCGCGCGCTCCTTGTTTGTCTGGGCGGCGCGCAGCTTTTGTTTTACCACGGCAGGATCTAACTGAAGCAAATCATAAAAACGCAATCAAAGTACCTCCTAAATTTTCTCAAAATCAAATCTGATGTGTATTCGCAAGGAGAATAAGCTCGAACAGGGCATCAAACTCCGGTCCCATCTGCCGGTGCAGCTCGTACAGCGGCGAGAGCAGGCTGTCGTAGTTTTGGCGCAGCTCCTCTTTTCCCTGCGCGGTGATGGAGAGGATGTAGCTGCGCTCGTCGGTAGGGTGCTTCTCCTTTTGAATATAGCCTTTTTCAAACAGTGCCCGAAGACAGCGGCTGACTGCCTCCTTTTTCATGGCGCTGCTGCGGCTCAGGGCAAGGGGCGTGCTGTCCTGCGGATTGAGATACAGCCGTGCGAGCAGCTCGCGCTCGCTGCTTGTCAGCGTCTGCTTTTGGGTCTGCGCCAGCAGAGCCCGCGATAAATGATGCAGCTCCTGATGACAGCGCAGCATCTTGAGCCAGTCCGGCTTATCCATCCGATCCATCCCCCTGCAATAAGTTAACAAAGTTAATTATATAGCGCCTTCCCCACGCTGTCAAGCTGAAAATTTGCTGCATCATTCGCTTTTAAGCTGAGAGATGACAGCGTCGAGCAGCTGCTTTTTTTGAGCGGGCGCACAGCGCAGCGCACCGACGGCGCGCAGGATCGCGTCACAATATGCGTCGGCGGCGGCACGAATGAGCTGCTGCCTGCCTTCCTCGGTATTGGGGGCTTGCACCGCAAGCCGGATCGAAGGACTTTTTGCCATCACGATCACCTCCCTTCCTCTTTGGGGGGATCAGATCATCGTCCCCCAAAACAGTCTATGCGCCGAAGGGCAGGCATTTTCCCCCCGAAACGGAATATAGATAAAACAGCAGGACACGCACCGAGGAGGGGGACGCAATGGAAACAATCGCTGTGTATTCGAGAAAGTCGAAGTTTACAGGCAAGGGGGAGAGCATCGGCAATCAGGTGGAGCTTTGCCGCGACTATATCCGCCTGCACTACGGAGAGGAGGCTGCCGAGCAGGCAATCGTCTACGAGGACGAGGGATTTTCGGGGAAAAACCTCAACCGCCCCGACTTCAAGCGCATGATGCAGGCGGCAAAATCCCGAAAAATTCGTGCCATCGTGGTCTATCGGCTCGACCGCATCAGCCGCAACATCAGCGATTTTTCTGCCCTGATCGAGGAGCTTTCGCGCCTTGGCATCGACTTTGTTTCCATCCGGGAACAGTTTGACACCGCCACCCCGATGGGGCGCGCGATGATGTACATAGCTTCCGTTTTTTCGCAGCTTGAGCGCGAAACCATCGCGGAACGCATCCGCGACAATATGCGCGAGCTTGCCAAGACGGGGCGGTGGCTGGGCGGCATCACGCCCACCGGCTACACCTCCGAGAGCGTTTCGCGCATGACGGTGGACGGAAAGAGCCGCAAGGTCTGCAAATTAAAGCTGCTCCCCGACGAAGCGGACACGGTGAAGCTCATCTATACGCTGTTTTTGCAGGGCGGCTCGCTCACCTGCACCGAGGCGGAGCTGATGCGCCGCAAGGTCGTGAGCAAAAACGGCAATTTCTACACGCGCTTTACCATCAAGTCGATTTTGCAAAATCCCGTCTATCTCATTGCGGACGACGAGGCGTATGCGTATCTCACAGAGCATCAGGCGGAGCTTTTCTGCGACCGAGCGGAATTTGACGGGGTGCATGGCATCATGGCATACCACCGCACCGACCAGCAGAAGGGGCGCACCACGCGCTGCCTTCCGATGCAGGAATGGATCGTATCGGTGGGGGCGCATCCGGGGCTGATTTCGGGAAGACAGTGGGGGATGGTGCAGGAGCTTCTCGAGCGCAACCGCTCGCGGTCCTACCGTCAGCCGCGCAGCAACGAGGCGCTGCTGACGGGAATGATCTATTGCAGCTGCGGCAGCCGGATGTACCCAAAGCTCACAGACCGCAAGGCTGCGGACGGCAGAGCAATATACACCTATCTCTGCAAGCAGAAGGAGCGCAGCCGGGGGAGCCTGTGCAAGGGGAAGAACGTGCGCGGGAACGCGCTTGACGCTGCGGTTTTGGAGGAACTAAAAAAAATCCCTGTGCCAAAGGAGCTTTTGTGCGCCGCCCTTCTCAGAAACAGGGGGGATTGCGTGGGGGCGCAGGACGACTGCGGCGCACAGCGCAGCCGCCTGCTTGCGGAGCAGACACAGACGCAGCGCAAGATCGATGCGCTGGTGGATTCGCTTGCGGATATTCCGACAGGGGCGGCGCGTGAGAGCGTGGCAAAGCGCGTGGAGGAGCTGTGCGCTGCGCGCGATGCACTCGCCGCGCAGCTTGCACAGCTCGATCTTGACGGCGCACAGACGGTGCTCGGCGCGCAGGAATTGGAAGAAAAAGCGGCGCAGCTCGCTTCGCCAAAGCAGCTCCTTGCACAGATGGACGTGGAGGGGCGGCGCGCACTCGTGCGCGCGCTCGTGCGCCGCGTTGTGTGGGATGGAACATGTGCGCAGGTGGTGCTCCTTGGGGCGCAGGAAGAAGAGGGCGGTGATCCCCCCATATGATGTGGGGG
>JAHHSL010000060.1 GCA_020025235.1 Ruthenibacterium sp. | reverse complement strand
GTCATCCTCGGCTCGGTTCGGTGGTTGGTGCAGAGCACACCCTTCACGCGAAGCGTGAAGGGTAACGAGAAGGAATAAATTCCTTCTCGGCATAGTTCGGGAGGCACAGCTCACGCGAAGCGTGAGCTGTAACGAGGATGACGCAGAGGTCATCCTCGGCTCAATCGTGGTATAGTTCATGTATCATGCTTCATGTAAAGGGTAATGAGGAAAATGACGCAGAGGTCATCCTCGGCTCGGTTCGATGGTTGGTGCAGAGCACACCCTTCACGCGAAGCGTGAAGGGTAACGAGAAGGCACAGCCCACGCGAAGCGTGAGCTGCAACGAGGATGACGCAGGGGTCATCCTCGGCTCGGTTCGGTGGTTGGTGCAGAGCACACCCTTCACGCGAAGCGGGAAGGGTAACGAGAAGGCAGAATGCCTTCTCGACATAGTTCGGGAAGCACAGCTCCCGCGAAGCGGGAAGGGGCATGAAAAAGGAACGATTCGGAAAAATCGTCAGAAAAAAGAGGACAGCGTTTCGCTGTCCTCTTTTTGTGAAATTCCGCCTTCTCGGATTGGAGCGATGGCTGTTTCTCAATAAGTTACGCCTTTGGCGTAACAGGGGCTCTGAGTGCGACGGGGACGAGTGAACCGTTGACTTCCTCGATGTAGAGCAGGCGGTCGGGGGTCTGGGCGCTCACCATGTAGTAGTCCTCGAAGGAATGGTGCACGAGCACCTTATAGTACTTCTCGCCCAAAATCTCGTATCCGCCGACGATCTCCGGCTCCTGCTCAAAATATAACGGAGAGGCGGGGAGGTCGTAGACGATGCCGAACAGGCTGCCAAACAGGGCACCGCCCACCGCCGGAACGATCTTCTGCACGGATTCCACCGCGTCGGCTGCCGTGACTGTCCCAAGGTCCTCGCCGGGCACATAATCCGAAAGCTCCTTCTTTTCCGCGTAGGTGATGCCCGTTTTCGGGATGGAGAGGCTGATCTCCTTCCCGTCCGAAAAATTCCAGAACAGCTCGCAGTCGCTCAGCTGCGTGATCTCGTGGCGCGACTTCTCCTCCTTCTTGTTCGTGCGGAAAAAGGAAAGATAGGTGCAGGTCTTGGCATCGGCGTCGTAGGAAACAGCAAAGCTCGTGGGAACGGCTCCGGTGGGTGCGATGCCGACAAAGTAGGCGCTTTCGCCGTTTTTTACGTGCTCTATGAAGTCCCCGACCACCTCGGTGTTCTCCATACCGCTGTCGCTCGGGAAAACCGCAAGCGGATGCGCTTCGAGCTGCTCGCTGTCGCGCAGGAGTGCCTCAAGCTCCCGCTCGGAGGGGAGGGCGGCGTTCTCAGGCTCAGAGGACGGCGGCTCGCTTGGGGTCTGCGCTTCGGGCTTTGCAGGCTGCTGTGTGCAGGCACAGAGCATCAGGCACAGGGCAAGGAGCAGAGGGATGAATTTTTTCATAAAAACACCTCACTTTTCGATCGGATCGCCCCGTTTCGGGGAATGGATTCAATATAGCACAAATCCTACAAAAAAGCAACAAATCCTCCGGCTGTTCCTGCAACATCCTACAAAGAAAAAATTTTCAAAAATTCCCTATTCTGCACCGATTTGTGCTATACTAATCCTACAGATTTCAGAAGAAAGAGGGATGCAATTTGAATTACAAAGCAGAATTTGAGCGCATCTTTAAGGAAAATATCACACGGGAGGGCGCCGACCGGCTTTTGGAATGGCTCGAAAAGACCGACTTTTTCATCGCGCCTGCGAGCACCCGGTACCACTGCGCGCACGAAAACGGACTGGTGGAGCACAGCCTCAACGTCTACAAGGTGATGCGCGAAAAGCACTTCGACCCCGCCGTGGACAGCGAGGAGAGCTTTGCCCTGTGCGGACTGCTGCACGATGTGTGCAAGGCGCAGTTTTATAAACTGAGCTGCCGCAACGTCAAAAACCCCGAAACGGGCCGCTGGGAGCCGCAGCCCTACTACACCATCGAGGACGAATACCCGTATGGCCACGGGGAAAAATCGGTCTTTTTGATCGAGCGGTTTTTGCGGCTCAAGCCGTCGGAGGCGGTTGCCATCCGCTGGCACATGGGCGGATTTGACGATTCGGCACGCGGGGGCAGCCACGCCATCAGTCAGGCATACGAGCGGTATCCGCTGGCGGTGAAGCTCCACCTTGCCGACCTCGAAGCCACCTATCTGCTCGAAAAAGAGGACTGAGATGGAGCTGTTTCACAGCGCATGGAACGCGGACGCGGGTGACCTCATTGCGCGATTGGAGGCGGCAGGATATGAAACGTGGGCAGTCGGCGGCTGCGTGCGCGACATGCTGCTGCAAAAGCAGCCCACCGACTGGGATTTGACGACCGCCGCCGATCCGCATACGATTGCCGAAATATTTTCGGACTGCACTGTCCTCTCGATCGGAGAAAAGCATGGCACAATGACGGTGGAGTATCGCGGAAAATGGTACGAGATCACGATGTTTCGCACGGAAACGGGCGGCGACGGCAGGCATCCGTCCTGCGTGCAGCACGCCCCCGACCTGAGAAGCGACCTTGCGCGGCGCGACTACACCATCAATGCGCTGGCGTATCATCCGCAGCGCGGTCTGCGCGATGAATTCTGCGGTCTTGCAGATCTTACGGCGCGCCGTCTGCGCACCGTGGGGGATGCGCCGCGGCGCTTTGCGGAGGATTACCTGCGGATTTTGCGCGGACTGCGCTTTGCCGCTTGCCTTGGATTTTCCATCGAGGAGGACACCGCCGCCGCGATGCGAAGCTGCTTTGCGGGGATGCAAAGGCTCTCGGGCGAGCGCATCTGGCAGGAGCTTTGCCGCCTGTTGTGCGCAAATGCGTGTGCGGCGGTGCTGCGGCAGTTTTCTGCGGTGCTGTGCGGCATCGGGGGCGGCTGGGAGGACTTTGCGTGTCGGGGGGAAACCCTTGAGAAGCTGCCGCAGCTCCCCTGTGATGCTCTGATACGTTTGATGGTGCTGCTGCGCGAGCATCCGCAGCGCGAAGCGGCGCTTTTGCGCCTGCGCCTTTCCAAGGCGCAGATGCAGCGCATCCACGGACTGTGGCAGAGTGCGGATGCGCTGTGTGCAGCCAACACAGAACGCTACAGTGTGAGCACAAAGCTGCTGCAAAGCCGAGATGCTAAGGCATCATCATATGATGCCGACTCGTCCTGTGAAGCCAACACAGAACATTATAATGTTCTGTGTTGGCTGGCTTCCCTCCCGGACGGGACACGCTGGGAGGATGCAAGGATGCTGCTCTGCCTGCTCGACCGTGCGCAGCTGTGGGATGTATGCGAAAAAATCGCGCAGGAGGATCTCCCGTTTTCCGTGCGGGAGCTTCAAATCAGCGGCGATGATCTCCTGAAGCTCGGAGTTTCGCGCGGCAAAGCAGTGGGAAAGATGCTGCGGACGCTGCTGGATGCCGTCTGGCGCGGGGAAGTGGGGAACGAGACATCAGAACTTATTGTTCGCGCAAAGCGTGAACAATAAGTTCTGATGCAACGAGACTAACACTTCACGCCCTTGGCGTGAAGTGTAACGAGAAGGCATTCTGCCTTCTCGGCTTGGTTCGGGAGTTTGTGCTTAACACTTCACGCTCTGCGTGAAGTGTAACGAGAAGGCTTGCGCCTTCTCGGCTCGGACGTATTTCATGCAGGGCATGAAATACAACAAGGATGACGCAGAGGTCATCCTCGGCA
>JAHHSL010000006.1 GCA_020025235.1 Ruthenibacterium sp. | reverse complement strand
CCGCACCGCTCAGACGCTCTGCGGTATTCCACGCCTGTGCAGACGGTTCCGAAGGCTCTTCCGGTTCGGAAGGCTCGGGCTCCTGCGCAGATTCTGCCGGTTCTTCCGGTTCAGCAGGATCTGTTTGTTCATCTGTGCTTTCCGTGCTTTCCGCATCATCTGTGCTTTCGGGATTTTCAGCACTTTCCGTCTGCGAATCGCTTTCGGCAGAATCCGATGCTGCTGTCCCCGTCATTTCAAAAACGGGCTGACCGTGCAGGATTTTGATCGACACATGGGAGATGCCGAACAAAAGTGCCAGTATGGTGATCCCGAGCAAGGCCTGCACGGCTAAGGTTTTATTGCGGCGGCGTTTATGCTGCGCCTTGAATGTTTTCGGTTTTGCCAAAGTATTTCCTCCATCGGGTTAGATTATACATAAGCATCCATCTGTACAGGCCGTATCATACGCTCAAAGGCGGCCGGTCTGTACAGGCTGCATGCGCAATTGATGATCAACTGCCGTAAATGGCTGCATCCGGCGGCGGCCATGCCGCGCCGATTTCTGCCGTGTGCCATGCGTCCGTGCCGAACATTCTATTCTTCCGGACGGATATAGCGCGGTGAACCCGGAAGATACGGGTTATCCGGGCTGTATACCGTATGCGTGATCAGATATTCTCTCCAGACATTATAGCCACGATCGTTCAAATGAATACTTCCCGATGCGATATCCTGCCGCAAATTTCCGTTTTCATCCGCAAGCGCCCCATAAAGGTCAAGATAATGAAAATCATTTTCGTATGCGATTTTTGCGATGCTCTCGTTCAGATTTTTGATGCGTTCCTGCGAAAAATTATCGTCCGATTCAAACTTTTCAGCCGTGACCGGCGGGATCCCCTGCAGGTAAAAGATGGTTCCCGGCGCAAGCTCCTCTTTCAGGCAGCGAAGGAAATCGGTGTAATACTTCAAAAATGCTTCGTCGGAAAGCGTCGCCATAGAGTTTGTGCCCAGCAGGATATACACCTTTTTCGCCTGTGCCGCACGGATCTCATCCATTGCGGCAACCTGTTCGCCCTTGATGTTTTCGACAAGCCCTTCCATGAACTGCTTGGGGCCTACGCCGATATACGCGGCATATTTTGCATTTTCGATGCCGCTCTTGTATTCCTGAAAGCCGCGTGTCAGCGAATCGCCGATAAACAGCGCATCATCGAAATATTTCATGTCCACGCGCCCATCGGCGGGCAGTGCCACAAGTGCTGCCGTCGGCTGCGTATATGCTGCGTCTTCCCCCGGCATCAGCGGGCCGTATGGGATTTCGCCCGCCGCGGCGCTTTCCGCCTGCTGCTGTTCCTGCTGCGCCTGCGAAAGCGCGGCAAGGCTTTCGGCCTGCGCGCGGCGTTCGGGCGCTTCGATCAGCGCCGTGATGCCTGCGGAAATGGTCAGGATCGCAGCCGCCACACAGCCGAAGAAAAGTCCCCCGCCGGGTGCGCGCCTGCGTTTTTTTCGGCCGGCTTGTGCACCCGTGCGCGAGCGCGGCACACCGCGCTCTTCGGAAGGCGGTTGGGTGTGCACCGGTCTGCGCGGGGTATCCGGTCTTGCCGCATTCGCCCCATTCGGTGCGTTCTGTCCGTTTGCCGCATCTGTCCGCGGCATATTCGTTCGCATCCTGCCGCTTTGCCTTGCGGCATCGGCATTTTTCGGTGCTGTTTTTTTGCCGAACAGCCCGTGCATCGGCTTTTTTGCATTGCGCGGACGTGCGTGCTGGGGAGCGTTTCGCCGCGGCGGAACAGGACGCCCGCGCGCCGGCTGCACCTGCTTTGCCGCTTGGGAAGGATTTTGTGCGAATGGGTTCGCCCCGTTTGCCGAACTCTGCGCTGCGGCATGCTCCGGCGCTGCCGTTTCCTGCGGCGGCGCACCGGTTCTGTTGATTCCGGAATCCTCCATTCGCTTCCCCCCTCTGCCTGCGTTCCGTTTTTCGGAACAACAATGGATCATCATTTATTATAACTTTTTTTCGGCTTTCATTCAACCATATACGCCGATGCATTCCCATAGATTTATACGTTTTTTCAAAAAAATTTCTTTCATTTTCGCTGCGCTTTTTTCTGCCTTTTGTGCCGGCACAATACAAAAAGCGCCTTCCCGCAGGGAGACCCCATACGGAAAGGCGCTTCATTTTACCTTGTTCGGCAATCACTGCGCAAAATGCGCCGATTGCGTCCGGCCGCGATTACAGCTCAGCGAAGTACTTAATGGTGCGAACCATCTGGCTGGTGTAGCTGTTCTCGTTGTCGTACCACGAAACGACCTGAACCTGATAGGTGTCGTCGTCGATCTTGGTGACCATGGTCTGGGTGGAATCGAACAGAGAACCATAGCGGATGCCGATGATATCGCTGGAAACGATCTCGTCTTCGTTGTAGCCGAAGCTTTCAGAAGCCTGAGCCTTCATTGCTGCATTGATGCTGTCAACCGTGACGTCCTTGCCCTTGACAACAGCCACGAGGATCGTGGTGGAGCCGGTGGGAACGGGAACACGCTGTGCAGAACCGATGAGCTTGCCGTTCAGTTCGGGGATGACAAGGCCGATTGCCTTTGCAGCGCCGGTGCTGTTCGGAACGATGTTGGCAGCGCCAGCACGTGCACGGCGCAGGTCGCCCTTGCGGTGCGGGCCGTCCAGGATCATCTGGTCGCCGGTGTAAGCGTGAACGGTGGTCATGATGCCGCTCTGGATGGGATATTTGTCGTTCAGAGCCTTGGTCATCGGAGCAAGGCAGTTGGTGGTGCAGGAAGCTGCGCTGATGATCTGGTCGTCAGCAGTCAGGGTCTTTTCGTTTACGCTGTAAACGATCGTCTTCAGGTCGTTGCCTGCCGGAGCAGAGATAACAACCTTCTTTGCGCCTGCCTCGATGTGAGCCATAGCCTTGTCCTTCTTGGTGAAGAAGCCGGTGCACTCAAGAACAACGTCAACGCCCAGCTCGCCCCAGGGCAGCTCAGCGGGATTCGGGTTCTTGTAGATGGTGATCTTCTTGCCGTCGACGGTGATGGATTCGTCATCAGCCTCAACGGTGTGACCGTCATAACGACCCTGAGCGGTGTCGTATTTCAGAAGATGAGCCAGCATGGACGGGCTGGTCAGATCGTTGATTGCAACGATTTCATAACCTTCAGCGCCGAACATCTGACGGAATGCCAGACGGCCAATACGGCCAAAGCCATTGATAGCAACTTTTACTGCCATTGTAGTAATCCTCCTTATATTCAGGCACATCGCGCACCGCGTTCTGCGGTGCTGTTATCTGCCCGTAAGACTAATACATATTGTAACCCAAATCGCCCGAGACTGCAAGAGTTTGTCAAAAATTTAACGCTGAAAATGCGAACTTCCTCCATTTTTGTAACAATCCATACATAGCAGCCCGAAGTATCCGCATACTATGTGCAGTTTGACCTTTTTCCGTCTGTTTTCCGGCAGACGGTACGAAATCGAAAGGAGGGATGTGCCAATGACAGCGGATCTTGCTGCGGCGGCCCAGCTGCTGCGTGAGGAAACCGCCGAGCTTTTTGCGCGGCTGTATCCGTCCGGCGCTTCGTTTGCCGCAGAATGTCTGCACGGCGCATACGCGCTGCTGCGCACGGTGCAGCAGCTTGAAATGCTTGCGCTGCCGTGCCGCGTGACGTCACAGCCTTTCTGCGTCACATCACTTACGGAAAATTTTCTTGCCGATGCCGGTTTCATCTGCCCGCAGCTTCATTTTTCCGTGCAGTCGCCCTGCGAACCGCTGTTCTGCCGCGCGGATGCGCGCCGGTTCCTGCTGTGTTTTTCTGCCCTGATCCGCAATGCGGCGGCAAGGGGCACGTCTGTTTGCGTCACGCTTCGCCGGTGCGGTTCCTTTGCGGTGCTCCGCGTTTTTTCTCCGCACCCGGCTGCGCTTTGCGGCGGTCTGTACGCCGCGGGGCATTTTGCGCGCTGCTGCAAAGGGCGTCTGCTGGAATACCGTTCGGCACAAAGCTGCGGCGCAGCGCTCTGCCTGCCGCTTTGCGCTGCACCCAAAGCCGCACCGCCCGCGCCGGAGCTTGTGCGCGACAGGTTCAGTCCGCTTTACACCGGGCTTTCCCCGTGGTGTGAGCTTCCCCGCCGCTTTGCTCTGTGCTCCCGCCTGTAAATGGCTCGTCGTTTTCATAAAACGCGCGCTGACCGGAAAGACTTTCCCGCAGGTAGGAAATCAGCTCCGCCGCGGCAAATTTCACCGTATACCGCCCTGTCACGGTCTCGCGCTGCTTTTGCGTATACGCATCCATTCCCTGCTGCCCGCCGGCCGCCGGAACGCACATCGGCGGGAACAATACACAGAACCAGTTGTGCCCCTCATGTGCGCCGATTTCAACGCGCAGCGCATCATAGCGCCCTGCGGGCAGCGTAAAGCCCTCATATTCCCGCGTCCGGAAATACTGATTTTCCAGCCGCACCGTCACCGGATAATCATACCCCATTTGCTGCACCGTGCGCTGGGCCGCCGCACGCAGCTGCGGCATCTGTGCCTGTGCCTCGCGCATGGCCTGCTGCTTTGTGGTTTTTTCCGCAAACAGGCTGCCCGCCGTGCGCAGGATCGTATCGCGCACCGCAAGCTTCAGCTCCTGATCCTCCTGCGTATCGGAATTTGCAAGGATATGCAGGCGCAGCGTATCCTGCCGGACGGTATCGCACGCCTGCGCGAACTGACCGAAATCTGCAAGGAACACCGCCAGCAGCAGCCCGAGCGCCGCCGAAATTTCCAGCTTTGCACGGCGGCTGTGCAGAATATTTCTGATTTTTTCCATACATTTCATAGCGAATCAACTCCCGCATGAAGTGTGGGCGCGGCATGGCGCAGTTATGCGCACCGCAGTAATTTTTTTCCAGATAAAAAGAAATTGTTTCCGCAGAAAGGGGCGGGATGCAGCCTGCATCCCGCCCCTGTTTTGATCTTTTTGTTATTTTCCGCCGACAACGCGTGCGCCGCGCGCATCCGGGCGCACGACCCAGCACTGCGGCCAGCGCTGCAAAAGCGCCTGTTTTGCACAGTTTGCCGCTTCCTCCTGCGTGAACACTCCGAACACCGCCGCGCCGCTGCCGGTCATCATCGCTTTCAGCGCGCCGTATTCGCGCAGCACTTCGCAGATCGGTTTGGTGTCAGGGCTGGCGCTGGAATATTCCAGTGCATTGCCCATGGTTTCACACAAGCCGTTCAGATCGCCGCGTGTGATTGCAGCCGCTGCCGCCGCGCTGTCCGGATGCTCGTCTGTGCCAAGCTCGTCATACCGCGCATAGGCCTGCGGCGTCGAAATGCCGCCGGAGGGCATGCAGACCGTAAACCAGCACGGCGGACACCGGCGCAGCGGCTGCAGGATCTCGCCCACGCCCGTCACGCGCGCCGTGCCGCCCAAAATCGAAAACGGAACGTCCGCACCGATCGTCGCACCGATATCGCACAGCTCCTGCGTGGAAAGCCTTGCGCCGTACAGTTCGTTCAGCCCCACCAGCACCGCCGCGGCGTCCGCGCTGCCGCCCGCCATTCCGGCGCGCACCGGGATGCGCTTTTCTATGGTGATCGCCGCGCCCGCCAGCAGCCCCGTTTCATGGAAAAATGCAAGCGCCGCCTTGTACGCGGTATTATGCTCGTTTGCCGGCACGCGCGAGCCGGGCAGCGAAAGATACAGCCCGCTGCTTTTGCGCACCGTCACGCGTTCGCGCAGCGTCACCGCCTGCATGATCATATCCAGCGTATGATAGCCGTCCCCGCGCGTGCCGAGGATATCCAGCGTCAGGTTCAGCTTTGCCGGTGCAAGCACCGTTACGCTCTGCATAAAAAAGACCTCCCTGCGTGATTTACAGATTGAACAGACCGAAGCGCTTCACGTCGATCGCCTTCACGGGACACATCTCGTGGCAGCAAAAGCAGCGAATGCAGTTCTTCGGATCGATATGTGCCTTTTTATTCTGCACCGTGATCGTATGCCCCGGACAGATTTCGGCACATTTGCCGCAGCCGATGCATTTTCTGCGGTCGATTTTCGGGCGCGGTGCGATCCATTTTTCCACGCCCGGCACGATCCAGCGGATCGCGCGCGGCGTTTTATCGGCAAACCCGATGTCCGCATAGCTCTGCGGCAGACGGTAGCCCGGCACCGGATCGGCAGCGTGCACATCCCCGCGCAGCAGCGCGGCGTCAAAGCGCTCCGCGCACAATCCCCTGCGGTTTGCCGCCGCAAGGTACGGCACCTGCATCGCGTCGATGCCCATGATGCGGCACACGGCAAGATCCAGCGAATACGGATCTTCGCCGCCCAGCACCACGCCCAGCGGACGCATTTCGCCGCCGGCGGGGCCGTCGCCCTCCATGGCTTCGATGCCATCCGCGATCACAAGATCGGGACGCACCGTTTCACACAGATCGACGAGCATTTCCCCAAACGGTTCCTTTTCCGGGAAGCGCATATGGAATTCCGCCTTCTGCAGCCCCGGCACCGTGCCGAACAGGTTTTTGACTGCGCACGTCATACCGGTCATCACATGGGTTTTGATTTTGGGCAGATCAATGATGAAATCCGCCTCATGCACGGGGCATATAAGCTGAAATTCCCGCACGCGCACACCGTCCGATGCACGCGGGGCGCTTTCGCACTGCGTATATGCCTTTACCCCGTACCGGCTGCACACATCCAGGATACCGCCCGCTTTGTAGATGCCTTTCACCGTAATCGGATTATACGGCCCGCCGGGGGAATCCGCCAGCGTGATGTCACAAACGCCGCGTGCATGCAGCGCTTCGCACACGGCAGCGATCACCGCGGGATGCGTCGTGACGGCTTGCTCCGGCGTGTGCTTTGCCAAAAGATTCGGCTTCAACAGCACGCGGCTGGAAGCACCGAGCCGTTCGCATGCACGGCAGCTGCGGAAGATCCGTTCCACCGCACGGTTCACGGACGACTGCTCATAATCCGCCGCCGCGCTGCACAAGACCTCCGGCGATCTCACAGGCATCCCTGTTCTTTCAAAAATTCTTCGATCCGGCGCAGCGCCTCCGTCAGGTGGGCAATGGAATACGAATAGCTGATGCGCACATGTCCCTCGCCCGAATCGCCGAAGGCATGTCCGGGAACCACGGCGACCTTTTTGCTGAACAGCAGCTTTTCGCAGAATTCCTCACTCGTCAGGCCGGTGCTCTGAATGGACGGGAACACATAGAATGCGCCCTCCGGCTCAAAGCAGGTAAGCCCCAGCTGATTGAGCCGGCTGACAAGCCAGCGGCGGCGCATATCATATTCACTGCGCATATTTTCGATATCCGCATCGCATTTCTGCAGCGCCGTCACCGCAGCATACTGGCTGGTGGTGGGCGCGCACATAATGGCGGACTGGTGGATCTTCGTCATGACCTTGATGATCGGTTCCGGCCCGCACGCATAGCCAAGACGCCAGCCTGTCATGGCATATGCCTTGGAAAAGCCGTTGACCACGACCGTGCGTTCTTTCATGCCCGGCATGGACGCAATGCTGACATGGCGTTCGCCGCCGTAGGTCAGTTCGGAATAGATTTCATCGGAAAGCACGATGATATCCTTGTCCCGCAGGAATTGCGCGATCGGCTCCAGATCCTCGCGGCGCATGACAGCGCCCGTGGGGTTGCACGGGAACGGGAAAATGATCAGCTTTGTTTTCGGCGTGACCGCTTTTTCCAGTTCCTCCACCGTAAGGCGGAAGCCGTTTTCCGCACGCAGCGGCACCGGCACCGGCACACCGCCTGTCAGCGTGGTGATCGGATAATAGCACACAAAGCACGGCTCGGGGATCACGACTTCATCGCCGGGGTCCACCAGAGCGCGGATGCACATGTCGATAGCCTCCGAGCCGCCGACCGTGATGACGGTTTCCTTTGCCTCATAGGAAAGCCCCATGCGGCGGGAAAGATAGCGGCAGATCTCTTCCCGCAGTTCCAGCAGGCCGGAATTGCTTGTATACCAGGTGCTGCCTTTTTCCAGGCTGCGGATGCCGGCATCGCGCACGGCCCACGGCGTTTTGAAATCCGGTTCACCTACGCCGAGCGAAATGCAGTCTTTCATCTCGGCGGCAATATCGAAAAATTTACGAATGCCCGAAGGGCGCATCTCCTGCGCCGCACGGGAAATGATGTTGTTATAATCCATTACAGAAGCTCCCGTTCATCGGTGTGCTCCACATTGAAAAGCACCCCATCCTTTTTATAAGTGCGCAGGACAAAATGCGTTGCAGTGCTCAGCACGTCATCCAGCGGGCTCAGGCGGCGCGCGACAAACAGCGCGATATCCTGAAAGCTTTTTCCCGTCATCATCAGCGAAAGATCATATCCTCCGCTCATCAGCATCACGCTGTCCACCTCGTCAAAGCAGGCGATGCGTGCGGCGATCTCATCAAAGCCGCAGTCGCGCTTGGGCGAAACGCGCAGCTCGATCAATGCCTGCACGCGCTCCGCCTTCGTTTTTTCCCAGTTGACAAGGGTACGGTATCCCGTAATGATGTTTGCCTGTTCATATTCATCGATACGCCGTGCGATCTCCTCCATTGAAAGCCCCGTCATCGCGGCAATTTCCTCTACGCTGATCCGGGCGTTACCTTCCAGAATCTTCAAAATTTTCTCCATAAAGCTTTCCCCTTCTTTCACTTTTGCGTATCGCGTTCCGCGCGATAATTATATACATTATAATAAATCCCGGCGCGAAAGTAAACAGCATATTTCATTGTTTCTTTTTGCGGTTTTCCGCTGCACGGGGGGGAATATTTTTTACCGTTGGGTACTTTTTTCTTGATTCGTTTTTTGTTATACTTATAACCAAATCCGGATCCGGCGGCAACACGCTGTACCCGAAAAATGAAAAGGGGTTAGGAAATGAAAGCTGTTATCACAGTCTCCGGCAAGGACAAAGTCGGGATCCTTGCACAGATCTGCACGGCCTGTGCACAGGCCAATGCCAATGTAGAGGAAGTTACCCAGAACATCATCGCAGGCGTGTTTGCCATGATCATGCTGGTGGACATTTCCGACAGTCCGCTCACCTTTGAACAGTTTATCGAAAAGCTTACCGAAGCAGGACAGGCACTCGGCGTGGACGTGCGCTGCACCCGTCAGGAAATGTTCGATGCAATGCACCGCATCTAAAGGGAGGTCTGGGACATGCTGAATACCAACGATATCCTTGAGACCATTAAGATGATCTCGGACGAGCACCTCGATGTGCGCACGGTCACCATGGGCATTTCGCTGCTGGACTGCGCGGACCCCGACGGGAAAAAAGCGTGCGAAAAAATCTACCGCAAGATCACCGAAAAGGCAAAGGATCTTGTCAAAACCGCGGATGAAATCTCCGCCACCTACGGCATGCCGATCGTGAACAAGCGTATTTCCGTCACACCGATCGCCATGCTGCTTGCCAGCGCACCCGACGCCGATCCCGTCTGGTATGCCAAAACGCTCGACGCTGCCGCCCGCACGATCGGCGTAAACTTTGTCGGCGGCTATTCCGCCCTTGTCCACAAGGGTTTTTCTGCCGGTGACGAACGCCTGATCCGCAGCATCCCCGAAGCGCTTGCCTGCACCGATTACGTCTGCAGCAGCGTCAACATCGGCTCCACAAAAACCGGCATCAACATGGACGCCGTCAAGATGATGGGCCCGATCGTCAAGCAGGCGGCAGAGCTTACGCAGGACCGCATGTGCGCCGGCGCCGCAAAGCTCGTCGTATTCTGCAACGCACCGGAAGACAACCCCTTCATGGCGGGCGCCTTCCACGGTGTCGGTGAACCGGACTGCGTCATTCACGTCGGTGTTTCCGGCCCGGGCGCAGTGCGTGCGGCACTTGCCAAGCTGCCCAAGGACGCTTCTCTGGACGAAGTGGCCGAACTGATCAAGCGCACCGCGTTCAAGATCACGCGCATGGGACAGCTTGTGGGCCGTCTTGCCAGCGAACGGCTGGGCGTTCCGTTCGGCATCGTCGATCTTTCGCTTGCCCCCACACCCGCGCCCGGCGATTCCGTCGCCAATATCCTGGAGGAGATCGGCCTGGAAAGCTGCGGCGGCTGCGGCACGACCGCGACCCTTGCCATGCTGAACGACGCGGTGAAAAAGGGCGGCGTCATGGCGTCGAACCATGTCGGCGGCCTTTCCGGCGCATTCATCCCCGTATCGGAAGATGACGGCATGATCAAAGCCGTGGAGCGCGGCAGCCTGACGATCGAACGTCTGGAGGCCATGACCGCCGTGTGCAGCGTGGGCATCGACATGGTCGTCATCCCCGGTGACACCGAGGCGTCCGTGATCTCGGCACTGATCGCAGACGAAGCGGCGATCGGCATGGTCAACACAAAAACCACTGCCGTGCGCGTCATTCCCGCAATCGGACGCAAGGAGGGCGATGTTCTGGATTTCGGCGGCCTTTTGGGCTACGCGCCGATCTTGTCCATCAGCAAATTCTCCCCCGATGTGTTCGTCAACCGCGGCGGACGCATCCCCGCCCCGCTTCAGGCACTGAAAAACTGATTTTTTCAAACCGCTCTTCCTGCGAAGAGCGGTTTTTTTGATAAAATTTGTTTCCAAGGCATATTTTTCTTTCTGCCGTCAACACTACTGTCAGAAAGGACGTGTGCTTATGAACCTGTTTTACAAGATCTGCATTATTCTCATCATCATCGGCGGCATCAACTGGGGGCTGATCGGTCTGTTCAGCTTCAATCTTGTCGCTTGGCTGCTGGGCGGCAGCACCGGCATCGCAGCCCGCATCGTATACACACTTGTCGGCATTGCGGCCCTGTGCTCGATCCCAAGCCTGTTCACTTCTTCGCCGCAGGAATCCTGAAGCGGCAGAAAATCCCCCGAACGACAGCGGAAACGCTGTCGTTTTTTGTTTTCCATAAAAAAAATCCGCCTGTTTTGCAAGTTTTCCGCACCGCTTTTCCTCTTGTGCACTTTACAGCAAGTCCACTTTTGTATATAATAAATAATAAATATGCGCACATACATATATGCGGCGCATGTTTCATCGAAAAATCACGCATCGGAGGCCTGCGTCATGGCAGTATTTGAAACCAGCTGCAAAGAGGAAACCGTCGCGCTCGGCCGACGGCTGGCAGGCGTTCTGCACGGCGGTGATCTTGTGCTTTTTACCGGAGGGCTCGGCGCCGGAAAAACGGCGTTCTGCGAAGGCATCGCACAGGGGCTCGGCTGTACGGATGAAGTATCCAGCCCCACCTTTGCCATTGTGAACGCATACCGCGGCCCGCAGGTATTTGCACATTTTGATATGTACCGGATCTCCACCATGGAGGATCTGGAGGTGACCGGATTTTTCGATTATCTGGACGACGGTGCAGTGGTCGCCGCCGAATGGAGCGAAAATATCGCACATCTGATTGCGGATGAGCCCGCGATCCGCGTGGATATCCAAACGCTGGGCGAAACGCGCCGGCGCATTACGATCGAGGGGGCGCAGCTTTGACGATTTTCGGGCTGGATTCCGCCGGAAAAACCGCCGGTGTCGCCGTTCTGCAGGACGGCAGACTGATTTATGAATCCTATCTTTCCACAGGTCATACGCACAGCGAAACACTGCTGTGCCTGTGCAAAAACGCGCTGGATGCCGTCGGCATGAAAACCGCCGATATCGACGTGTTTGCCGCAGCAGCCGGCCCCGGCAGCTTCACCGGCCTTCGCATCGGCCTTGCCGCCGTGAAGGGGCTTGCCTTTGTGCATGATACCCCCTGCGCTGCGGTTTCCACGCTGGAAGCGCTTGCCTACACCGCCGGGATCGACGGCACATTTTTGTGCGCACTGGATGCGCGCCGCAAAGAGGTTTACTGGTCGGCATTCTGCCGCAAGGACGGTGCCGTGCGTCGGCTCTGCCCCGATCAGAGCGGCCCTGCCGCTTCGCTGGCAGAGTTTATCGCCGAACAGGACGGCCCGGTATGGATCATGGGCGACGGTGCCGAAATCGTGCTTGCCGCCGTGGGACAGGACTGCGGCGCAAAGCTTTTCCCCGAGGATTACCGGCTTGGGCGCGCAGGCGGCGTGTGCCGCGCGGCGTATGCATCGGGCGAAACCATTCCCGCCCCGGCGCTCACACCCGATTATCACAGACTTTCTCAGGCCGAGCGCGAACGCGCCGAACGCCTGTCGAAACAATAAAAAGGAAAAAACTTTAATTTTGCTCTGCTTTTGGGCAGAGAGGGAGATGTATCATTATGGAAAAACCCGTTGCTCTTGGTGCGGATCACGGCGGTTATTCCCTGAAGGAAGCCGTCAAGAAGCATCTTGATGAAATCGGTGTCGAATATATTGATTTCGGCACGCACAGCGAGGCGTCTGTGGATTACCCGGACATGGCCGTTCCCCCGTGTGAAGCAGTTGTGAACGGCGAATGCCGCTGTGCACTGCTGTTCTGCGGCACCGGCGTCGGCATCAGCATGGCCGCCAACAAGATCCCCGGCATCCGCGCATGCTGCTGCAGCGATACGTTCAGCGCCAAATACACCCGTCTGCACAATGACGCCAACGCGCTGTGCATGGGCGGACGCGTCGTAGGCCCCGGCCTTGCATGCGAACTTGTGGATCTTTTCCTGACCACCGGTTTCGAGGGCGGCCGCCACTGCGCCCGTATTGAAAAGATATCCGCGCTTGAAAAGCGCTGAAAAAGGCACCAAACTCAATATGCATAGCTGAAGATAAAGGAGATTGAAAACAATGAGCAAAACTGTCATCATGGATCACCCCCTCGTACATCACAAAGTAAGCCTGCTGCGCAATAAAAACACCGGAACAAAAGAATTCAAGGAGCTTGTCAGCGAGCTTGCAACCCTGCTGTGCTATGAAGCGACCCGCGATCTTCCCACCGAGGAAGTTGAAATCGAAACCCCGGTTGCCGTTGCAAAAACACATATGCTTTCCGGCCGCAAGCTGGCGCTGGTTCCGATCCTGCGCGCAGGCCTTGGCATGGTTGACGGCATGCTTGCCCTGCTGCCCGCTGCAAAGGTCGGCCACATCGGCCTGTACCGCAACGAGGATACGCTGGAGCCCGTTGAATATTACTGCAAACTGCCCGAGGACATTGCAGAGCGTGAAGTGATCGTTCTGGACCCGATGCTTGCAACCGGCGGCAGTGCGATCGACGCGATCAGCCAGATCAAAAAGCGCGGCGTCAAGAACATCAAGTTCATCGGCATCATCGGCGCACCGGAAGGCCTCAAGCGTCTGCAGGAGGCACACCCCGACGTTGACATCTACATCGCCGCACTGGATGAAAAACTGAACGAGAACGGTTACATTATCCCGGGTCTCGGCGATGCGGGCGACCGCATCTTCGGCACAAAATAAGAGTGTTGTTCCGCAAGCCGGAATAATCGCTCTATGAGTGGAGCAATGATATGGCAAAACAAGAACTGAGACGAAAAATCATCGCAACCGTCCTGACGGTCACGATGCTGTGTGCGCTGCTTGGCGTCTGCGCATGGCTGCTGCTCAGCAACAAGATTTTCAACAGCACCATCCATACCATGATGCTGCTGTGTACTGCGGTGCTGGGTATTGCCACAATCGGACTTTTAGTCGCAAAAGTGCAGGAAATCCTTGCCTTGCGTGAAGTTGTGCGCAAGGAATCAGCCGAGCCGGCGCCGGCCCCCGCTCCGGTACAGCATACCGAACTGGAACCGGTGCAGTCGCTGGATCACAAAACCATCGAGCTGCCCAAGCTGACGGACGTTCCCCTTGCGGGGCAGACGCCTGCCGCGCAGGAGCAGCCGAAAGCAAAGCTTGGACGCCGCGGACGCGACAGCGCCCGCCAGTCCGAACCGGATCTGCAGCCGGTTCAGCCTGCGGTCGAGGTCATTCCCCCGACGCCGGTATCCGTTCCGGAAACATCTGCAGAACCGCCCAAGTGGAAGCCGATCGATTTCGGCGCGGCTTTGAAGGCGCGTGAAAATCAGGCGGCAAACGCGGCACGCCGCCGCGCACAGGAAGCCCAGCAGGCACAGCTTGCCGAACAGCAGCGCCTGGAGCAGGAAGCAGCGCCTGCACCGCAGACGCAGGCAGCACCCGTGCAGCCCGCTGCGGATCCGGCAGATACGCCTGTGGATGCAGCCGTGCCGGAAAAGACGGACGCTGCCGAAGCCCTTTCCACCGGAACCGCGCCAGCCGCACCGGAAGCGGAAAAAGCTGCCGAAACCGAGGCTGTCTTTGATACCGTAGTCACTGAAAGCGCCGCACCGGCAGTGCAGGAGATCCCCTTCGACGAACCGGAGCCGTCTGTTCCGCAGGAACTTCAGACGCCGCCCTGCGCATCGGATGAGGACGCCTTCGATTATGACAGCGCGAACGCCGAACATCTGCAGGCGATCCGCCATGTGCAGGAAGCACGCCGTTCTGCTGAAACAAAGCAGGCCGAAGAAGCCGAGCTTGCGGAAGTTGCACGTCAGGCAGAGCAGGCACGCATTGCCGCCCAGCCGCAGCCGGAACAAGCAGCGCCCGCTGCTGTGCCCGCTGAACCGGTATGCGTAAACAGCGAAGCCGCCGAACCTGCACCCGCAGCAGAGGCTGCGGAGCCGATCGATTCCGGCATGTGGGAAGCATGGCAGTCCAACGCAGTTTCGTTTACGCAGCAGGAAAGCGCACCCGTGTCCGTGCCGGAGCCTGCCGCTGCAGCAGCACCTGCCGAACCGATGCACGCAGAGGAATCCACCTGGTCGCAGACGCTGAACGGCACGGTTCCTCCGGAAGAAGAACCTGTTCCGGAAGCCAAAGCCGAACCGGCGCAAAAAGCGGCTTCCGGCAAGAAAAAGCACCTTGGATTCTTTGGTGTTTTCAATCGCCGCAAGAAAGCTGCGCCGGCGCGCGACGCTGTAAAGACAAACGCATCTGCGCCTGCGCCCGCACCGGTGCAGGAATCCGCACCTGCTGTTCCCGCAGCAGCACAAGAGGACGAGCCGGCACCCGTCAAGCTGAATGTAAAGCCGATCGCATGGCCTGCTCCCCCGCCCCCTTCCCGCAACTTTGTGCACCCGCCGCAGTCGACGATGCAGTTCTCGGCCATTACGCCGGAACAGATTTCGCAGATACAGGCAGAGGCACAACGTCAGAAGGTCGAGCGGCTTAACGCACAGCGTCAGGCTGCTACCCAGCAGGCGGCACGCAATGCGCAGAAGGTACA
Organism: Ruthenibacterium sp.; assembly: GCA_020025235.1. Classification (GTDB taxonomy): domain Bacteria; phylum Bacillota; class Clostridia; order Oscillospirales; family Ruminococcaceae; genus Ruthenibacterium. The sequence goes on along the minus strand of JAHHSL010000006.1, from coordinate 50,101 downwards.
GTCTTCTGCACGTCCTTCCGGCAATTCCCAGTCGGGGAACAATGTTTCCAACACGGAATCCTACTGGAAAAACTGATCGCAGCATAATTACAAAGCCCTGTGCATTTCCGCACAGGGCTTTTTCTGTCTGTCGGCAGTCCGCTGCCGGCAGATTCGCTTCTCTTTGCAAAAATGCTTGGGACTGCCATGCCCCCTGCACATTTTTATACAGAGTTTTGCTTCGACGCTGTTTTTACAAACTGTATATTTTATAACAGATATTGCTATTTGTTTGCAAAAAGCGGTCAGGAATCTCCTTTTCCGACCGTTTCCCCTGCCCCTTACAGCAAACGGAACACCTGCTCCACCGCATCGCACAAATTTTCGCGGGCGTTTTCGGGCTGAACGGCTTCTTCCAGTGTGCAGACGCCGCGCACGATCGGGAAGAACGCATCGATCCCGGCATCGTTGCATCTGCGCGCATCCCGTGTAACGCCGCCCGCAAAGGCAAGCACCTTTACGCCGTGCCGCTTTGCCAGTGCCGCCACACCGACCGGCGCTTTGCCCATGGCGGTCTGCCCGTCCATGCGCCCCTCGCCCGTGATCACATAGTCAGCGCCGGAAAGTTCCTTTTCCAGTCCGATGACATCCAGCACAAGACCAATGCCGCTCAAAAGCCGTGCATCCAGATAGCTGACCAGCGCAAAGCCCATTCCCCCGGCGGCACCCGCACCCGGCATCTGCGCAGTCTTTCTTCCGCACCATTCCTCCGTACACCGGGCAAAATGTGCCAGAGCCGCATCCAGCTGCGGCTTTGTTTGCTCCGAAACACCCTTTTGAGGGCCGTATACATAGGTGGCTCCGTTTTCGCCGCAGAGCGGGTTTTTCACATCGCACGCCGCGCGGAACGTACACGCTTTCAGTCGTTCGGGCACATTCCGTGCATCAATCGACGCAATTTTGCTAAGCCCTCGCGCACCGGATTCGACCGGATCGCCCGCTTCATCCCGAAACACATAGCCGAGCGCCGTCAGCATACCGATACCGCCGTCATTCGTGGCACTGCCGCCCAGCCCGATGATGTAATGTTCACACCCGCGCGCAAGCGCATCCAGAATCATCTCCCCGACGCCGTATGTCGTTGCCGAAAGCGGATCGAGCTTTCCTTTTTCCACAAGGGTGATCCCGGCGGCCGACGCCATTTCGATGACCGCCGTTTTTTCCCTGTGCTGATAGCCGTAGACTGCACGCACCGGTGTTCCAAGCGGGCCGGTCACGGTAAGCTCCACGCGCTCGGCGCCCATGCCTTCGATCAGCGCATCGGCTGTGCCCTCGCCGCCGTCAGCCAGCGGCATCACCACCACCTGTGCACCCGGATGTGCCCGCAGCACACCTGCGCGCGCCGCGGCTCCCGCCTGCATCGAACTCAAGCTGCCTTTAAAGGAATCCATCACGATCACGATTTTCATTGCGCATCCTCCGTTCCGCATCGTCTTTTTCCTATCATAGCAGGAAGGCGGTGCATTTGTCCACGCTTGCGCCGGTTCTTTTCCCGCGTCGGCACCTGCTGTTTCTTCATCCGGGACGGCATCGCCCCAAAAAAACAAATTCAGGCAAATTTTTCCAAATACATTGCGATTTTGACATTTATCATGCCGAAATCAGTGCACATTTGTTTTTCTCTTTACACAATCGTCCATATGTGCTTTAATAATAACATACTGCATCATAAAGCACTTTCGGCGTTCAGCCGAAAAGGAGGTCTTTGTATGGGATATGAATCCATTCATCTCAACCGAATGATCACGGTAGACGAAATCGTTTCCGTGCATTATTTTGAATATTCCAGTAACTATTATTTTGAGGGCGAACGCCACGATTTCTGGGAATTTTTATACGTCGATAAAGGCGAACTGGATGTGCGCGCCGAAAACAAGATGCATCATCTGAAAAAAGGCGAGATCATCTTCCACAAGCCCGGCGAATTTCACGCCTTAAACGCAAACGGGATCGTCGCGCCGAACCTTGTTGTCGTGAGCTTTGTATGCAAAAGCGAAGCGATGCATTATTTTGAAAACAAAGTGCTTTCGATCGGCGACCCCGAACGCGCCCTGCTTGCAAACATCATCGACGAAGCAGAAAGCGCTTTTACCACACCGCTCAACGATCCGCAGACAGTCCGTCTGGAACGCCGCGAACAGGCGCCCCTCGGTGCGGAACAGCTGATCGGCAGCAGCATCGAGCATCTGCTGATCCTCTTTCTTCGCCGCGGCGAAACGCAGAGTATTCCCGCACGTCCCACCAGCCTGATCCGCGAACGCACCCAGCAGGAATTTATCGACCGCGTGCACCAGTATCTGGAAGCCAATATTTCCAAGCGGCTGACGCTTTCCGATATCTGCCGCGACAATCTTGTCGGGCGCAGCTATCTGCAGAAGATTTTCCGCGAAAAGACAGGCGGCGGCGCTATGGAATACTTCGGCACGCTGAAAATCGAAGCGGCCAAGCGCATGATCCGCGAAGGCTCCCATAACTTTACGGAAATCGCCTCGATCCTCGGATACAATTCCATACACTATTTCTCGCGTCATTTTAAAAAGGTAACGGGTATGACGCCGAGCGAATACGCCTCCAGCGTAAAGGTGCTCACCACTAAAAGCCGTCCGGAATGATTCGGCAAGGCAGTGCGGATGATTGTGTAAATTTCGTGTATTTTGCGTCTTCTGCAAGATGATTGTACAAATATTTCATTGAATCGTCCATTTCCTAGCGCGGTGTAAAAAGCTACAATAACAAGTGAAGAACGTGCTTTGGATAAGCACTGTGGAGCATAACAGAAAAGGAGCTGGAATTTATGTCTATCTTAGTCAACGGCGGCGCCGGATACATCGGCAGCCACACCTGTGTCGAACTGATCAAGGCCGGCTATGAAATCATCGTAGCGGATAACTTCTACAATTCCTGCGAAGAATCCCTTCGTCGTGTGGAAAAGATCACCGGCACCAAAATCCCCTTTGTTGAAGTGGATCTGACCGATGCACAGGCAGTTGACAGCCTGTTCGACGCACATCCGGAAATTGATTCCGTCATTCATTTCGCCGCATACAAGGCAGTTGGCGAAAGCGTGCAGAAGCCGCTGGAATACTACACCAACAACCTCGGCTGCACGCTGACCGTCCTGAACGCAATGCGCAGCCACGGCGTCAAGAACTTCGTGTTCTCCTCCTCCGCAACGGTTTACGGCGACCCCGCAACCGTGCCCATTACCGAAGATTTCCCCACCGGCGCAACCACCAACCCGTACGGCACCACCAAGGTGATGATGGAGCAGATCCTCAAGGATTACTGCAAAGCAGACCCCACGATGAATGTTGCACTGCTTCGCTACTTCAACCCGATCGGCGCACATGAAAGCGGCCTGATCGGCGAAGATCCGAACGGCATCCCCAACAACCTTGTCCCCTATATCGCAAAGGTTGCAGTCGGCGCACTGGAAAAGGTCCACGTTTTCGGCAACGACTACAACACGCCCGACGGCACCGGCGTGCGTGATTACATCCACGTTGTCGACCTGGCACGCGGCCACGTTGCTGCGCTGAAAAAGCTGGCAACAAACTGCGGCCTGTTCATCTGCAACCTCGGCACCGGCAAGGGTTACAGCGTTCTGGACGTCATCAAGGCTTACAGCAAGGCCTGCGGAAAAGACCTGCCGTACAGCATCGATCCGCGCCGCCCGGGCGACATTGCCGAATGCTATGCAGACCCGACCAAGGCGCGCGAAGAGCTGGGCTGGGAAGCACAGTACGGCATTGAAGAAATGTGTGCATCCAGCTGGAAATGGCAGAGCATGAACCCCAACGGCTACAAAGGCTGAAATCTTCCAAGACCATTTACCCATTACACAAAAAGGAGCATCCCTGTTATGAATAAACCTGTACTCGTTGTCATGGCTGCCGGCATGGGCAGCCGCTACGGCGGCCTCAAGCAGATCGACCCGGTCGGCAATCACGGCCAGCTGATTATCGATTATTCCATTTATGATGCACGCCGCGCCGGCTTTGAGACCGTCGTTTTCATCATCAAGCATGAAATCGAAGAAGAATTCAAGGAAGCGATCGGCGACCGCCTTTCCAAGGTAATGGACGTCCGCTATGCCTATCAGCAGCTGGATAACCTGCCCGCAGGTTACAGCGTTCCGGAAGGCCGTACAAAGCCCTGGGGCACCAGCCACGCGATCCTTTCCGCAAAGGACGTCATCGACGGACCGTTCGCCGTCATCAATGCCGACGACTACTACGGCCCCGAAGCATTCCAGAAGATCTATGATTATCTGATTGCACATCCCGATACCGACGGCAAGTTCGAGTACACCATGGTCGGCTATCTGCTGGAAAACACCGTGACCGAAAACGGCCATGTGGCACGCGGCATCTGCGTGACGAATGCAGACGGCTATCTGGACAGCGTCACCGAGCGCACCCACATCGAAAAGACCGCAGCGGGCGCACGCTTCACCGAGGACGACGGCGCAACCTGGACGGATGTTGCAGGCGACACGATCGTTTCGATGAATATGTGGGGCTTCACCAAGAGCTTCCTTGCTGAAACCGAAGCACGCTTTGCCGCATTCCTGGACGAAGCGCTCAAAACGAACCCGCTCAAGGGAGAATACTTCCTGCCGAGCGTTGTCAGCCAGCTGATTGCCGAGGACAAGGCACGCGTCAAGGTCCTGAGCAGCCACGACAAATGGTACGGCGTCACCTACAAAGAGGATAAGCCCGTCGTTGTCAACGCGATCCGCGAAAAAACCGAACAGGGTCTGTACCCCGATAATCTGTGGGAGGTCTAATCATGGCGAATCCTGCTGAAAATACCATTTCCGAGGCCCTTTCCGCCTACGACTTTGCCGGCGAGGTCGTCGGCACCATGCGCTTCGGCAAAGGCCACATCAACGATACCTTCTGCGTCTACACCCAGACGGAAGAAGGCGACTGCGTGCGCTACATCATGCAGCGCATGAGCGCGGCAGCTTTCAAGCATCCGGATCAGCTGATGAAGAACATCGTCGGCGTCACCGATTACCTGCGCAGCATCATCGAAGCAAACGGCGGCGACGCAGCACGCGAAACGATGACCGTTCTGCGCACCAAGACCGGCGACACCTACTTCACCGACAGCGAAAACGGCGCATGGCGCGTGTACCCGTTTGTGGAAAACACCAAGTGCCTGCAGTCGGCTGAAACACCGGAGCTGTTCTACGCTTCCGCAAAGGCATTCGGCAAATTCCAGCACATGCTGAAGGATTACCCCGCCGATACGCTGTTTGAAACGATCGAACGCTTCCACGACACCGAAAACCGCCTTGCCAACTTTGAAAAAGCACTGGCAGCGGATAAAATGGGCCGTGCCAAGGACTGCGCAGAGGAAATCGCCTTTGTAAAGGCACACGCTGCCGATTGCTCGGTTGCACTCAGCGCCCTGCGTGAAGGCAAGCTGCCGCTGCGCGTTACGCACAACGACACCAAGCTCAACAACATCCTGATCGACAAGGATACCAACGAGGGCATCTGCGTCATCGACCTTGACACCGTTATGCCGGGTCTTGCCATGAACGATTTCGGCGATTCGATCCGCTTCGGCGCAAACCATTCCGCAGAGGACGAGCGCGATCTTTCCAAGGTGAACTTCGATCTTTCGCTGTTCGATATCTACACCAAAGGCTTTTTGGAAGGCGCCGCCGGCACGCTGACGGATACCGAAAAGGAATACCTGCCGTGGGGTGCAAAGCTGATGACGCTGGAATGCGGCATCCGCTTTTTGACGGACTATCTGGAAGGCGACACCTACTTCAAGGTGCACCGGGAAGGCCAGAACCTTGACCGCTGCCGCACACAGTTCAAGCTCGTGAGCGATATGGAAAACCAGTGGGACGAAATGGCTGCCGTCATCAAGAAGTATTCTGCTCTGTAAGCAGCTGCATCGTTTTTCTGAAATCACAAAAAGTCCGCAGGGCGCTTTGTCTGCCCTGCGGACTTTTCCTTTTTCGTTCTCTTTTCCCGTGCGGGGCTTTCCCGCTGCGGCACAAAAAATCCGGTGCGGTTTTCAGCTGCACCGGATTTTTGCTTTATGCGATTATACGATTTCGTACCCCATGCCGGCCAGCAGCGCAAGGGCGCGTTCGTGGCCTTCCGGCGTCACGGCCGCGCACAGACTGCCCAGTACGGCAACCGAAGCGTCCAGAAACGACGAATGAAGCATAATGGCATTGCTGACAACGCAGATGTCCGTCACCACGCCGCAGATCTCGATGCGATCCGGCGCGCCGCCGCACAGCGTGCGCACGGCTTCGGGCAGTTCGGTGCTGCCGAAGGTCGGCTTATCCACAAACGCCGTGTTTTCGTGCGCGTGCTGCTCATACTGCGCAAGTGCACCGTACAGATGCCAGCCCTGCGTTCCGCGGATGCAGTGCGGGATCGGCAGGAATTTTCCCTCCCGCGTTTCCAGATAATCCTCTGCATGCGTATCGCGGGTGAAAATCACACAGCCGCCCTTTTCCAGATGCGCCTTTACCCGTTCGACAATTCCCTGTTCCAGCGCCGCCGCTGCGGGATTGCCCAGCGAGCCCGTCACAAAATCATTCTGATAATCCACTACGACAAGCAGTTCTTTCATCGCTCATTCTCCTTTTAAGTAATCGACGATTTCGACTTCCTCACCGTTTTCGACATAGACGCGCTGTACACGGCGTCCCACGTCACACAGCACCTCGTAATTGATCGTACCGATCATCTCTGCCACATCGGCAACGCTGTCCGCAGCGCCGCCGCCGAAGATCACCGCAGCGTCCCCCGCCTTGACGCCCGGAATATCCGTGACGTCCACGATCATCTGATCCATGCACACGCGCCCGAGCACGCGTGCCGGTTGTCCGTGCAGATCGACCGTGCCACGGTTGGACATCGCGCGCGGATAGCCGTCCGCATAGCCCACGGCAAGCGTTGCCACGCGCATCGGACGCTCGGCGCGGAACATGCAGCCGTAGCTGACGGAATCCCCCGCCGCAAGGTCTTTCACCATGGAAACCGCCGCACGCAGGCGCATCGCGGGTTTTAAGCCGGGCAGTGTCACTTCCCTGGAGGGCTGTTCACCGTACAGGATCACGCCCGGACGGACGAGGTCGAGATGAAATTCCGGCCACGCGAACGTGCCCGCCGAATTGCAGCAGTGATGCAGCCGGAACATGCAGCCGCGCGCGGCAAGCCTGCGGATGACTTCGCACAGCAGGTCATACTGTCTGCGGGTGTATTCGATATCCGCCTGCGCGGTGCTGTCCGCCGCCGCAAAATGCGTGAAAATCCCTTCCGGCAGAAGCCCCGGCAGCGCATATGCGCGCATGATCTCATCCACCGCGCGGTCGATGTTGTCATCTGCCGTAAAGCCGATGCGCCCCATGCCGGTATCCACCTTGATATGTACACGCACCTTCACGCCCGCGCTCTGTGCCGCTTCGGAAAGGGCTTTTGCATATTCCAGCGAAAACACCGTCTGGGTGATGCCGCTTTCCGCCAGTGCCGCAGCATTCTGCGCACCGGTGTATCCCAGAATCAAAATCGGCTTTGTGATGCCTGCCCGGCGCAGGCTCAGCGCTTCACCAAAGCCCGAAACCGCGAACCTGTCCGCACCCGCCTTATCAAACAAAGACGCAACCGCGGCGTCGCCGTGCCCGTAGGCATCCGCCTTGACGACAGCCATAAGCACCGCCGTGCCCGCCTTTTCCTTTACGATCTTAAAATTGTGCCGCAAAGCGCCGAGATCAACCTCCGCCCAGCAGCGCCGTTCAAAATCCATATATCCACCGCTTTCCTGTTTTTGAAGCGCAAGTGCACCTATATTAGCTAGTATATCATGTTCATCGGCAGAGTAAACAAAAACACGGAAAATATTTTTAAAAACAGCATTTGAGCAAACATGAGAAAACAAGAGAAAACAAGAGAAAACAAGAGCATCGGTTTTATAAATTAAAAAATCGCGAAAAAGGTCTTGACGCAGGGACAAACATCCGCTATAATTTAACATGCACTTGTTTTTACAGGTCTTACGTATGTATTGAGATACTATTCTAGGAGGAAAACACCATGAGCACAACTCTTGCTAAACCCAGCACCGTGGAACGCAAGTGGTATATCATTGATGCTGCCGGCAAGCCCCTTGGCCGCACCGCTGCTACTGCTGCCACCCTGCTTCGCGGCAAAAACAAGGTCACCTTTACGCCGAACGTTGACTGCGGCGACCACGTGATCATCATCAACTGCGACAAAGCTGTTCTGACCGGCAACAAGCTGGAAAAGAAATACTACTATCATCACAGCGGCTGGATCGGCGGCATGAAGGCCGTTCAGTACCGCACCCTGATGGCTGAAAAGTCCGACAAGGCTATGATGCTTGCTGTTGAAGGCATGCTGCCCGGCAACGCTCTGGGCGCAGCTGCTCTGAAGCGTCTTCGCGTCTACAAGGGCGCTGAGCACAACAATGCAGCTCAGAAACCCGAAGCATATACACTGTAAGAGGAGGCAATGAGAATGTACGAGACGAAACCTTATTTCTACGGCACCGGCCGTCGTAAAAATTCCGTTGCCCGCGTTCGTGTATACAACGGCACCGGCAAGATCACCATCAATGACCGCGACATCGACGATTACTTCGGTCTTGAGACCCTGAAGCTCATCGTTCGTCAGCCGCTCACCGTAGCAGGCGTCGAGGGCAAGTTCGACATCGTTGTCCGCGTTTCCGGCGGCGGTGTTTCCGGCCAGGCTGGCGCTATCCGCCACGGCCTTTCCCGCGCTCTGCTCGTTTATGACGAAGAGCTGCGCGGCGATCTGAAGAAAGCGGGCTTCCTGACGCGCGATCCGCGTATGAAGGAACGCAAGAAGTACGGCCTCAAGGCTGCACGTCGTGCACCGCAGTTCAGCAAACGCTGATCTTACTGCGTTTTTCAAAGAGAGCTACCCATTGTGGTGGCTCTCTTTTTTTGTTTTAAATTTTACTATATGTTGTAATCCCTGTTTATACAGTTTGAATAGGCAAGCAGTATTTTAAATTTTACGCCCATTTAGCCCCGGGTAAAAAGCGTGGATAAATTGAGATGCCATATGTGAATATAATCGGTGTGCTTGCATGAAAGGGCTCTTTCATGTAAAGCGCATAACAGGAAAGGATCACCGTAAAATAAGATATACAACCTTTCAAAAGGTGAACTGCCAAAAGAAAACACGGACAGGAGCGAAATTCACCTGTCCGTGTTTGTATTTATTCATTAACCGTTTTCTGCTGCCCAATTAGGAATTCTCATATATCTTATTGGGATCATACTGGCTCATATGATCTGCCCAATACTCAGCATCTTTAACAGACTCCAGTATTTCTTTATACTGTGGAATCCATATGTTCTTCATATCTTCTGCACTGTGCTTAGCTAATTTACCCTGCAATGCATTTAAATTTGTTTTGCCTTTATTCATTAGCTCGGTTATTGTTCCTAATGCATCTGTACCATAATTGGTTTGGATATAGGTCAGCACTTGATCTAGTGGTACATAAACACCTTTTGCTCTTTCTGGAGATAGTGTGTAACCGTCATCTAAGGTGATTGAACCATCGGCATGCTTACCTGCTTCACCCTCCGGTACGATTTCCGGGGTAGGCTCTGGGGTGGACTCCGGTGCAGGCTCCGGTGTGGGTTCGGGTGTGGGTTCGGGTGCAGGCTCCGGGGTAGGTTCAGCTTTGGGTTCCGAAGATGCAGCAGGGGCAGGTTTCTGTGTGGGTGTGTCTTTTGACCGCACTGTATAGACTGCAATGCCTGCTAAAATCAGCAGCACAAAGGCAGCAATCAGCGCAAGAACTTTCTTATTCATTGGTATTCACGCTTTCTATAAGGTTTTGGGTGCTTTGCACCGGATTCGCTTACTATACAGTTTAATGGATCAGCAAGCGGATGTAAAGGGTGCGGATAAAACGAAATTACATAAGCCGGGCATAACAGTATAGATCAAATTCGCAAGACCTATGGACCGGTATCTGATGCTGGTTTTCAAAATGCGGCGGATGTTTTAATGATAGAAAGGGGCAGTGAAGTAAGAAATAAAAGCAGCAGAAAATAAGGTGACAATCGATAGTAGGGGTAAAAATTGAAGTTTGCCCACAATTTGCCCCCTTTTGCGCGGGGAATATCGTTATCGCCGTCAGTGCCAAGCAGCACACATCCGCACAGCAAAAAATCCCGCCGTCCTTCGGACAGCGGGATTTTTCATTCCGCACCGGTGCTCCGGTGCCGGATGATATTCTCTTTTTGCTTTGGGGAAACGTTTTCCGAAATCCCCTTGCGTTTTACTTTACCGTAACTTCTGCGGGTGTTGCCACGGGTTCTGCAGTATTTTCCGCCACATTCACCTGCGCAGGGGTCGCCACAGGTTCTGCAGCTGCCGGTTTCGCTTCATATGCAGCTTCCTTTTCTTCGGCAGCCGCGGGTTCGCTTGTCAGCTTACCCTTGATGACAAATTCATCCAGACCTGCCCAGAACCAGCGTTCGCCTTCGGCTCCGTCTGGGTTCAGTCCGCGTTCAAACTCTGCTTTCACGGCGTTCACTTTCACGCCGGACGGCAGTGCCAGTTCATAATAATAAGCGGCGGCTGCGTCATTAAGCTGGATTTTGGACGCCTGCTCTTTCGTGACCGTGCCGGCCTTTGTCCATGTCTTTCCAAGGTCGGTCGAATAGGAATAGGTGACGGCATCCGTTGTGCCGATGCCCCAACTTGTCATATCCAGAAAATCAAGACCCAGTGCTGTCAGTTCGATATTGTTGGCGAACTTTGCTTCCACCGTATAGGGGCCTGCAGCCGTATTTTTGATGATGCCGACATAGCTGCCCTGCGGCGTATTGACGCCGCCCCAGTCGCCTGTCTGCATGCTGCCGTTCTTGAGCAGCACAGCGGCGGCGTTCTGGACGCCTGCAAATGCTTCGGCATTATCCACCACCGCGCTGTTCAGCGTTACGGTGCCAAATTCCGAAAGGGATTCCGGTGCAAGCTGCGGCACGCTGCCTTCGATCAGCAGTTCATCCATGCCGATCCAGCCTGCATCGGGATACACAAACTCGGCTTTGATATAGCGGGCAGCTGCGGGAACTGCGGCATGGAACACCACATCGGCAAATCCGCTGGCGTCCTCGATACGCTCGGCCTGTTCCTTTGCCACCGTGCCCGCCGGCGTCCATACCGCACCGTCAACCGAGGTGCTGAACGCAATGGAATCCGGGCACGCGATCCCCCAGTCTATCATCTCCAGCATTTTCAGCTCCACATTTTTCAGGGTGCTGATGCCGCCAAGGTCGCTCGTCAGGGTGATCTTGCCGCGCTGATTATCGCGGTTCATCTGCAAACAGCCGTTGTTCCAGTTGAGGGTATTGCCGTCTGTCAGCAGAGAAAGATTCAGCTTGTCGAATGCTTCCTGATTGCCGATCACTTCCGCTTCAACCGTAAGCTTGCTGTTTTTGGCAAGGTTGAGCTGCGGGTTTTCCATATTGGTCTCCACCCCGCGGAAGAAATCGTACATTGCGTCATAAATATAGCGGGTGTTGGAATTATTATGGCAGGTTTCATAGATGCCGCTGGTGCTGGTATACCATGCAACCAGACTGTCATGCTGATAATTCTTGTTGGCCTTCTGGCCTTTGATCAGATAATCGCGGAATGTGGAGATATATTTGCCGGAAATTCCGCCAAATTCCATTTCCACGCCCAGACCGAACTTCTTGGCAAGGTCTGCGCAGTCATCCACGCGCTGTGCGGTTGCATTTGCGTCAAACGCATAGTTGGGCTGCATGATCGCATAGTCAAAGCCCAGGCTCTTCCATTCACGGAAGCCGGGTGCCTGATACGACGGGATCCAGTAGATGCGGTAATTCTGCGGCAGGCTGTGCACATAGGCCGTTGCCGCCTTTACGGTTTCCGCTGCGATCGGGTCTACGTCGTAATCCACGGCTTCGTGGTGCCAGTAGAAGCCGTCCAGACGCAGGTTCTGATAGTTCTTTTCCGCAAAGCGCTTTACGGCCGTATCCACATACCAGCGCACGGCTGCCATGCGGTCTGCCAGTGCCTGATCGCGGGTGTTGGTTTCCGAAACTTCAAAGTTCAGCGAACGTTCGGTTCCGGGCAGCTTGCCGAAATCATTCTGGCACAGGATCGGGGGCAGAATGGAGATCTTGACGCCCATTTTGTAGTTTGCATCGCCTGTCAGCTGCTTTACCTGTGCCGCTGCTGCATCCAGTGCGTCCAGGTTGCAGGCTTCGCCCTGATCGTTCTTGAAATCGAACAGGAAGTCCAGCCACAGCTTCCATTCGGCAAAGCCTGCGCTGATCTTGGCTGCATCGGGGTTATGTACCATTTCCGTAACATTGTATACCACCCAGCGCATATCGGTGGGATCTTCCGTGGTGGCATTGGGCAGAACCGGATGCGGCAGAAGCGTGACGGATTCAAAGAACTTATCCTTCAGCGCGCCGTTTTCATCCACATAGCCCACCACCGGCAGGATGTCGTTTACCGTCTTGTGCGTGGTAATGAACGGCTTGTTCGGTTCCGGCTGGAAATAGCCCGCATAGATCAGGCTTTCGTGCTGGATGCCGCCGGACTGCTGGGTGTTGGCATAGGCGTTGACATATTCATATTCCGAACCGGGCGCATCGGGCAGCGGGGCTGCATCCTGCGCGGGTTCCGGCTGACCCATGACCTGCATTTCATCCATAAACGCCCAGGTTCCGGTCAGCTCAAAGCCCACCTTCACATAGCGTGCGTTGTAGTTCATGCCGTTCAGGGCAAAGTTGAAGTTCACCAGTGCCTTGGTGCCGTCGCCTTCGCTGTGTACGGGGTCTTCGTCCACCACGGCGTCAAAACGGCTTACACGGCCGACACGGTTGAAATCCACGCCGTTATCCGACAGATAGAATGTCAGCACGGCCGGTGCAGAAATACCATACTGGGTATTTTCCTGAACATGCATGGAAATTTCCTGAATATTGCGCACGGCTCCCAGATCGAGCACGATGCTGCGGTCGATGTTGCGGTATGCTTCATAGTATTTGCTGCGTTCGCCTGTACCGTTCCAGTTGCCGTCCAGCATGGCGCCGTTGCCGTAGATGCCGTCCGTCAGGCGGTTGAGGATGCCGGTTTCCTTTTCTTTAATGGAAACATCCTTTGTCGCCGGGTCAAGGTCGGTTCCGGGGCCTTCCATTTTCAGGGTGAAAGCGTCCAGACCGGCAGCCAGATTCACAGGATCCGGCTTCGGTTCGGGTGCGGGAGGCGTCGGCGGCGCGGGAGGCGTCGGCGGCGCGGGAGGCGTCGGCGGTGCGGGAGGTGCCGGCGGTGCGGGAGGTGCCGGCGGTGCGGGCGGCGTGGTCGGTGCCGCCGGCTTGCTGCCCGGATTTACCGGTTTCTTTTTCGGGGGCTGGGGCTTTTTCTGCGGGGGCTGAGGTTTCGATTCCGGCTCCGGCTTTTCCGATTCGGACTCCGGCTTCGATTCAGGTTTTGCTTCGGGTTTCGACTCCGGCTTGGATTCGGGCTTCGATTCCGGTTTCGATTCCGATTCAGACGAACTCGGCTGCGAATGGGATGCATCCGCCTCACTGTCATCCGCTTTGAACAGGCCGCAGGAAGTGAGCAGAAGAAGCACTGCCACCACAGCCGTCAAAAGCATGATCCGTTTCTTTTTCATGGGGTTCCTCCTTTTTCTGTGCGCTTTTTTGCATTGCAGACCGATCCGGTGTTCCGGCAGACGGATTTCCTCTGCACCGCAGGGACGGTGCAGCAATGTCCCCGCCGGACAAAACCCGCGCCTAGACTCCTGCGCTGTTTTGTTCCCGCTGAAACCGGATCGATGCAATCCATGTTTATTTTTATTGTATCGGTTCGGTCAGCGGAATACAATCAACAATTTTTTACGGCTGTTTCCAAAATTTTCAGCTGCCGCTCTGTGTGAAAATTCTGTCTTTTCCGGCGCATTTTTTGCGCGTATTCACGCAATACCGTTCCAAAGTCAAAAAGCCGCTTTTCACCTGACAATAAAGCGGTTTTTGCACAAAAAAAGGCAGGCCGTTTGCGGCCCGCCCCATGAGGAAGGAATCATCTTACCATTCTTCCAGATCGTTTTTCGGCGTATCTTCCGTATTTTTTTCTTCGGAAGGGTCGTTCTCGATTTTCTCCCATACGGCTTTTGCCGTTCCCTCAAACGCCTTATAGTCCTCGGCTTCCTTGTCGTTTTCCGCACGCATCAGGCGCACGCCCAGCCAGATCAGCAGCCCGGCGATCGCCACGGTAGGCAGGATGTTCACGATCTGCCACAAGACCCCGCTTACCGACCAGCCCAGCCTGTATACCACCTGCTTATAGATAGCATACACGCCGATAAAAACCAGTACTGCGCCGAGCACTGTGTGATTTCTGCGGATCATGTCGTTCCATTCTTTGCTGCTGATGCGGGAAAGATCCACAATGTAATCGTCCGGCTCGCTTGTGCCCTCCTGTGCACGGGCACGAAGATTGAACGTATCAAAAAACGCATACGCCCACACCACGGGCAGCATCATCAGCACTGCGTCGAAATTCAGCGCAAAACCGACCATGATGATACCCCAGAAAATCGTCATCAGGGAAAGCCCGCGTTTCATGTACCCAAGGTACATTTCCCCCGCGCCGGGCACGCACGCCCAGCAAAATGTCAAAAATCTGTTTTTATTTTTCATAACCCTATTCTCCTGTTCTCAACGGTTTTCTTCCGGTGCATCCTGCGTAAGCATCTGCTGCACACTGTCGTAAATTTTCTGCTGTGCCGAATCGAAAAAATCCCGGATCTGCTGTGTCACCGCAACAGGCGGTGCCGTCGGCTGCTCTGGTATATTCGGCTGCCTGCCTTTTTCCGCCGGGATAAAATGATCGAACGTACCGATGCTCCACAGCACCATGGCAAGTGCCACAGCCGCCGCAACGCGCGTATAGCGGTTGAAGAAGATCTGCGCTGCCTTTGACTTTACGCGCTTCATAACCGAAGGCACCAGCGTTTCGTCCGGAGCAATCAGCACATCGTCCGTCAAAAGCTGTGTATAGCGCACAAGACATTCGTCGCAGAAGCTCAGGTGCTCTGCCGCTTCCATGCGCTGCATTTCATCCAGCGTGCCGTCCACCACGGCCTGCAGGCCTTCATCGGTCAGACAGCCCGATTCCCGAAACAATTCCATGCTGCTTTCTCCTTTCTTCCAGTTGTTCCTTCAACATCCGTTTGGCGCGGTATAATTGTGTGCGCACCGTCTTTTCCGGACGGCCGAGCACGCGTGCAATTTCTTCGGGCGTTCTTTCCTGCAGGAAAAAGAGCACCGCCACTTTATGATACGGTTCCCGCAGCGCCTGCACCATACCGCGTATGTACTGTGCTTCATCCTGTGAAACCGCAATTTCCTCCGGACGCTGCGCCTGCGGCAGTTCGGCCGTCCCTGCCAGCACCTCGTCCTCGGTTGCCTGCACGCGCCTGTGATAGGCACTGCGAAGATAATCCTTCGCCTTGTTGGACGCAATACGTGCAAGCCACGGACGGCAGCTTTCCGGCGGGCAGTCCTCTTTGTGCAGATAGGCCGAAAGGAAAGTTTCCTGTACCAGATCTTCTGCTGTCTGATGATCCTTTGTAAACTGAAAGCAGATCGTGTACACAAGCCTTTCGTACTGGCTGACGATTGCGCCGAATTGTTCATTTGTCATTTTCTGTGCAATCAGTTCCACCGCCTTTAAGCTTTGTTCGTCCTCTGCCTATATAACGCAGCACCCCGCACCGGTTCTTCAACATTTTTTCAAAAAAGCAAATTTTTTCAAAAAAGGCTCTGCGGAACGGTTCCGCAGAGCCTTTGTGTGCTGTTTTTCCGTCAGCCCTTATGCAAAAATCATGCCCAGCGCGCCGAAAATACCCGCCGAAGCTGCGCCCATGATCAGGCCGGCTGTCATAACGCCGCCCAGCACGGCCAGCACGCTCGGCCAGAATTTCAGATCCAGCAGTGTTGCCGCAAGGCATCCCGTCCATGCGCCCGTACCGGGCAGGGGGATCGCCACAAAGGCGTACAGTGCCCAGTAGATGCCGCGGCCGGCTTTTGCCTGCATCTTGTCGCCGGCCTTGACGCCCTTATCATAAATTTTCATAAACAATCCGCCGATCTTTCCCGGCAGCTTGGTGCACCAAATCAGCACCGCTTTGGCAAAAAGAAGAATAAACGGCACCGGAAGCATATTCCCAAGCACCGAAACAAGATATGTCGGAAGCGTCGGAAGCCCCATGCCAAGACCGATCGGCACCGCAGCGCGCAGTTCGACAATCGGCACCATGGAAATGAAAAACACCCAAAAATATTCTTTGATCAATTCAAGCATTCCTTGCTCCTTTTTTATAATGGTGGATAAGATACAGGGCTTATGATATCGTAAACGCCCCGGATTTGCAAGCACTTTCGCAGGATTCACACGCAAAATTCACAAAAGCATGAAAAAAGCAGCCTATCAGACAATAGACTGCTTTTCCCTTGGTAGGGCCTCAGGGATTCGAACCCTGGACCAATCGGTTATGAGCCGAGAGCTCTGACCAGCTGAGCTAAAGCCCCGTATCTGCTGTACGATCAGCATAACATCTTTTATATTATACCCTACTTCCCTTCCAAATGGAAGAGTTTCCCGCAAGTTTTTTCCGGTTTCCCGTGCAATGTACCGTTTGGCATTGGCAGAAAACAGCCGGAAGGGCAGCACTGTCCTTCCGGCTGTTCGATTTTCTTTTGTGCAAAGATCCCGCCGTTACGGGATATAGACCTTGACGGTCTTTACCCCGTTTGCAGCCGATTCCGCATAGGTTTCGTAATACAGGTCCACCTGCATGCGGTTGGTGTGAATAAACGCGCCCGTATCCGTTGCAATGGCCCAGCCATAGACAAAGCGCCCGTCCTCCGAGGTGATATACACCTTGGTTCCGTACGGGATAAGCGTGGGGTCGCATGCGAATGTGCCGTAATACAGCCCAAGGCCGCTTGCACCGCGCCCGCCGCGCGAAGAATAGCCGGTCGCCTTCATAGTGTAAACCGTGCTGTAACTGCTGGGCACATTATTGACAACCGTGATGCCCTCCGGCGGCTGCAGCGGGCTGACCGCATTCGTCTTATAACGGCGGTACACCTTCGGCACCGCTTCTTCGATCACTTCGCGGTTTACGACCTGCGTGCTGTCGTAAACACCGTCGATGAATTTCTGGCGGTACGTCACATTGGTTTTGCCGTCCTTGCCGCTGCTGAGCAGCACTTCATGCGTATACTTGCCCTGCGCACCCTCGGTTTCATCGCGGTATTCGGTTTCAAACGGAACCGTCTCGGTTTCCACATGATCCTCATACGTTACGCGGTGTACCTGGACCGCCATGCCTTGTTCCACCGGCACATTGAGCTTCGGCGTCGTGTAATCGTTTTCGCCCAGAACAATGCCGGTTCGTTCCAGCACATCCTTTACCGTGCCCTCGCTGATATCCGCCTGATACTGCTTTCCATCCGCTGTCACATCGACCGGAAATGCGCGCTGCAGCGAAAGCACCAGCGTGCCGTCCTCGGCTTTTTCCATGCTTGTGCTGTCGTTTTCTTCCATTTCCATGCCGGCCAGCTCCAGCAGGTCCTCATGGTGTGTCACCGCGGTCATCACCGTGCACACCATGCCGTCGGAATCCTGCACCTGAACCGTATTCACGGTTGTGATCAATGCCGAGCTCACCACGCACAGGCTGAGCACTGCCACAGCCATCGCCGTTATACGGGGCGCTGCCGCCAGCAGCCTGCGCCGGATATGTTCTTTGAATTTCGCCATTCAGTTCTCCTTTTGTATTCCATTGCTGCCCCGGTCCGCACTGCAGGCGTTCCGTCTGTGACCGTCCCCGCGACAATGGAAGCATCGCATTTTCCCGCCGGGCACACGGCCCATTCTGCAGGCAGCTGGAACGATCGGGCTTGGGGTAAGACGCTTTGCACGTTTGTGTGTGCAGACGCCCGCACCCTGTTCGGCCGCGTACACGGTGCAGAAAGTGCGCCCTGCCGCGGATACAAATCCGAAAGCATTGTATCAAATTCCCGCTGTTCTGTCAAATTTACGGGGTAAAACTGCCGTTGCAGGGGCGGCTGCGTGCGTCCGGCGCACCGGTTTTTTCCGCTTTTCTTTCCGCTTTTTCCAAAAGGACAGGCACCCCGCTGTGCTTATTTCGTACTTACTGCCGAAAAAGCCCCAGACGGCTCCGGCAGTATGCGTAAGGAGGCTTTTTTGCGGAAAACACGGCAAAAACCGCAGAGTTCCGCGCGTTTTCTGTTGCAGCTTTTGCCGCGGCATGTTATACTAAATGATTAGAAACCTATGAATCACCCTTTGTGATATTACGATCACCAATCGGACGGAGGAACGCCCTTGACACAGAAAAACATCCGCAACTTCTGCATCATTGCACATATCGACCACGGCAAATCGACGCTTGCCGACCGTATTCTGGAATCCACCAAGGCGGTTGACGAACGCCAGATGGAAGCCCAGCTGCTCGATAATATGGAACTGGAACGCGAGCGCGGCATCACGATCAAAGCGCGCGCCGTCACATTGAATTATACCGCCCGCAGCGGCGAGGAATACGAGTTCAACCTCATCGACACACCGGGTCACGTCGACTTCAACTACGAAGTCAGCCGCAGCCTTGCCGCGTGCGAGGGCGCTGTGCTTGTTGTGGATTCCAGCCAGGGCGTCGAGGCACAGACGCTTGCCAACACCTATCTTGCACTGGAGCATGACCTTGAGCTTGTGCCGATTTTGAACAAGATCGACCTGCCGAGCGCCGACCCCGACCGCGTTGCGCAGGAGGTGGAGGACGTCATCGGTCTGCCGTGTCTGGATGCGCCGCGCGTATCGGCAAAAATGGGCATCGGCATCACCGATGTGCTCGAGCATGTCGTCACTGACATCCCCGCTCCCTCCGGCGACCCCGATGCACCGCTGAAAGCGCTGATCTTCGACGCTGTTTATGACCCGTACAAGGGTGTCATCGTCTATCTGCGCGTATTTGACGGCAAGCTTTCGGTCGGCGAACCGGTTCGCCTGATGCAGACCGGCGCTGTCTTTTCCCCGGTGGAGGTCGGCCGCATGGGCGCGACCGCACTTGCCCCGTGCGGCACGCTGAGCGCGGGCGAAGTAGGCTATTTCACCGCTTCGATCAAAACGCTGGCCGATACCCGCGTGGGCGATACCGTAACCGGCGTTGCACACCCCACTTCCGAAGCGCTGCCCGGCTACCGCAAGGTAACGCCGATGGTGTTCTGCGGCATCTATCCGGCCGACGGCGCGGATTATCCCGATCTGAAGGATGCGCTGGAAAAACTGTGCCTGAACGATGCATCCCTGAGCTTTGACCCCGAGACGAGCATCGCACTGGGCTTTGGCTTCCGCTGCGGCTTCCTTGGCCTTTTGCATCTGGAAATCATCATCGAACGTCTGGAGCGCGAATTCGATCTGGATCTGATCACGACCGCGCCGAGCGTTGAATACCGCATCACGCAGACGGACGGCACGGTCCTGCTCATTGATAACCCGACGAACTATCCCGATCCTTCGACGATCGAAAAGGCGGAAGAACCGTTTGTCGATGCGCACATCTACACCCCGACGGAATATGTCGGCAGCCTTATGGAGCTTTGCCAGAACCGCCGCGGCATCATGCGCGACATGAAGTATCTGGACGCAGAGCGCGTCGATCTGCACTACGAGCTGCCGCTCGGGGAAATCGTGTACGATTTCTTTGATGCGATCAAGAGCCGCAGCCGCGGTTATGCAAGCTATGATTATGAGATGAAGGAATTTAAGGAATCCAAGCTTGTGAAGCTGGACATCCTGCTCAACGGCGATATGGTGGATGCTCTTTCGATGATCGTCCACGCGGATATGGCGTATGCCAAAGGCCGCCGCCTTGCCGAAAAGCTCAAGGACAACATCCCCCGCCAGATGTTTGAGATTCCCATTCAGGCCGCGATCGGCGGAAAGGTCATCGCGCGCGAAACCGTCAAGGCCATGCGCAAGGACGTGCTTGCCAAGTGCTACGGCGGCGATATTTCCCGTAAGAAAAAGCTGCTGGAAAAGCAGAAGGAAGGCAAAAAGAAGATGCGTCAGCTCGGCACGGTTCAGGTCCCGAGCGAAGCCTTCACCGCCGTTCTCAAACTGGACGAATAAGCAAAGCAAAAGCGCCCGCAGGACCGAAATGGTCCTGCGGGCGCTTTTTTCGTATGTTACCGGCTTTCGGCAAGCAGCTTTTTCGCCAGTGCCGCGGGGTCTTTGCACACGCGGCGGCGGTCGTGCCCCACCGCCTGCACCAGTGCGGCGGCATCCGTGAAAATGCGCGGGTCCTGCACGGCGGGCTTTGCGCTGCGGTTGGCAAAATAAACCGCAGCATGCACGGGGCACTGCACCCCAAGCCCCATAAGCAGCTCTTTTACCATGCGCTGCTGACGCTCCGTCTGCAGCAGCGGGTTTTTCATCTGCTTTACCTCCGAACGCTTTTCCTGCCGCCAGTATTCATCCTGCGGCCTGCCGGTAATCACGCCCGAATGGTTCTTCGTTTCCACGATCCACACGCCCGATGCTCCGATGAGCAGCGCATCCAGCTCCGCCTGTCTGCCGCGCACCGTGAACACGGGGTTTGCAAGGATATGCCAGCTGTCCGGCAGCGCACGGAGCATTTTCACTGCGCCTTCTTCGCCCTCGATGCCGCTTTTCAAAATGGCGGCGCGCTTTGCGCACATGCGCATGCAGACAGCCGCTGCCAGCACGATGACAGCCGGCAGTGCAAGCCTTGCCGCAAGCGGAAGACTGCGTGCGGCGATGCACACGACCGCCAGCGCTGCGCCCAGCAGGGCCGACAGCACCTGCATCAGGCGCGCCAGACGGTATTTGTGTTTATTCTGATTATATTTGCGGTGTACGACTGCCATAGATCACTCCAGCGTGAACTTATATGCCGTTGCCTCGTGGTATTCTTCGCCCGGGCGCAGCACGATCGACGGGAAGTTGTCATGCGACGGCGTGCACGGATAGTGCTGGGTTTCCAGACAGAAGCCGCCGTGCTTGGGATAAGCGCAGCCGCCCTTGCCCAAAACGGTTTCCTCCCCAAGGAAGTTGCCCGTATACAGCTGCACCCCCGGCTGCGTGGTGTAGGTATCCATGCGGATGCCCGTTTCCGGGGAATAGGCCGACGCCGCAAAGCCGAGCATGCCCTGTGTTTTGTCGATCACGAAGTTGTGGTCGTACCCGCCCGCAAGGCGCATCTGCTCGCAGTCGTCATCCATATCGCGCCCGATTTCTTTTTCCGTTTCAAAATCAAACGGCGTGCCGCCCGTGGGCAGAAAACGTCCGGTGGTGCACAGCCCTTCCCCGATTTCCGTAAACGTATCCGATGCAATGCGCAGCTTCTGGCCGAGCACCGTGCCCGAATCATGGCCGTTCAGATTGAAATAGCTGTGATTCGTGAAATTTGCAAGGGTCGGCGCATCGGTTACAGCAGAATATTCCATGACAAAGGAGTTTTCCTCCGTCAGGGAATAGGTTACGGTGACTTCCATGTTTCCGGGGAAGCCATCGTCGCCCTCCGGGCTGTTCATGCGCAGCACCAGCTTATCGTCCTCAATGCTGCTTTCGTACAGCTTGCGGGAGAACGAGCCGTGCAGGTGGTTGCGTCCTTCGTTGCGTTCCAGCTGCGTTGTGACGCCGTCGATTTCAAACCGCGCATTTTCGATGCGGTTTGCACAGCGGCCGACAAATGCACCCATGGATGCGCCCGCACGCTCGTAATCGCGCAGCGTGTCGTATCCGAGCACCACGTCCCGCAGATCGCCGTTTTTATCCTTTACCCGGATATTGGTGACCGTGCAGCCGTATTCGATCACGGAAACCGACATCCCGCTGCTGTTTTCCAGCCGGAACTGCTTTACCTTTCTGCCGTCCTGTGTATAGCCGTAGTCCTTGCTTGTAATCGTCATTTTACGTCCTCCCCGAATCCGCATTGATGCGGTACTGTATTGCATTGTTTCACAGCGCGCCGGCCGCCTGTACCAGACGTGCAGCCGCCTGCCTTGTTTTTTCGGCGTCACCGAAGCCCGTCAGGCGGAAGTATCCTTCCCCCGCCGCGCCGAAGCCCGCGCCCGGTGTTCCCACAACGCCCGCTGTTTTTAAAAGGTAATCGAAAAACTGCCACGATGTCATCTTGGCCGGGCATTTCATCCAGATGTACGGGCTGTTCACTCCGCCGCAGCAGAAGATCTTCGCGCTTTGCAGCGCGTGCACGATCACGGCGGCGTTCGTTTTATAATACCGTATGGCGGCCTGCACCGCTTTGCTTCCTTCCGGCGTATAGACTGCCTCGGCTGCACGCTGGATCACATACGCGACCCCGTTTGTGCTGACGGATTTGCGGCGTTCCCACATGGCGTTCAGGCTCTGCCCGCACCGGCGCAAGGCACACGGCACAACGGTATAGCCGCACCGCAGCCCCGTAAAGCCCGCGGTTTTGGAAAACGACGCGATCTCGATCGCGCACGTCTGTGCGCCGGGTATCTCATAGATGCTGTGCGGGATGCCATCCTGTTCGATGAACGCTTCATACGCCGAATCGAAGATCAGCACCGCGCCGCATGCGTCGGCATACTGCACCCATTGTTCCAGCTGCGCATGTGAATACGCTTTGCCCGTCGGATTGTTCGGGCTGCACAGGTAGATAAGATCCGCCCGGCAGTCCTTTGGCGGCATCGGCAGAAAATCGTTTTCCCGCTCTGCCTTCATCCATACGATGCGGTTTCCCGCCATGATGCTGGTATCCGCATACACCGGATACACCGGGTCCTGGATCAGAACCGTATTGCCTGCGCCGAACAGGCTCAGGATCCCGGCAAGGTCATCCTTTGCCCCGCTGCTGATGAAAATTTCTTCATCCCGAACCGCCGCGCCGCAGCTTTCCAGATGCCTGCGGACAGCCGCACGCAAAAACGGATAGCCATGTTCCGGCGCATAGCCGCGAAACGTCTCTTTTTCTTTCATTTCCTCCGCCGAACGGTGCAGCGCTGCCACGACGGGCGCCGCAAGCGGAAGGGTCACATCCCCGATCCCGAGCCGGATCAGCTCCTGATTCGGATGTTTTTCACGAAATGCCCCGGCTCTTTTCTCCACTTCGGAAAAAAGATAGCTTCGGGAAAGGCTGCGATAGTTTTCGTTGAGCTTCATGCGCTTCCTCCCTTTGCATCCCGATAAAAATAAGGCGGGACGCCCAAGGTGGGGCATCCCGCCTTATTTTTAATTATACTGTGCAGGGATGCGTCATGCAACCTGCTTTTGCCGATGCGAACAAATTTTACGCAATTGTTTCTTTTACACTTCCACCGCGCCGGTGAATACCTCCACGGCGTCGCCGGTCATCAGCACGGTGGCGCCGGTATCCCGCACCGTCAGCACACCGCCGGCAAGCACCACCTGCACGTCGGTATCCTTTCGGCAGCGGCCGCTGCGCACGCATGCCGCCACCGCGGCGCACGCGCCCGTCCCGCAGCTCTGCGTTTCACCGCTGCCGCGCTCCCACACGCGGACTTTCAGCTGCGCGGGGCCTATCACCTGCACAAATTCCACGTTTGCCCCTTCGGGGAACCATTTGCTGTGCCCGATCGCACTGCCAAGATACGCAGCATTCGCATTTCGCACGTCATCCACATACAAAACACAGTGCGGATTGCCCATGGAAACGCAGGTAAAGCGCACCGCGCCGCCGTTCACTTCCGCCAGCGCATCGATCACCGGCGCGGAAAAGCCCGCCACCGGCACGGCTTTCGGTTCAAAGCATGCCGGGCCCATATCCACCTGCAAAAGCCCCGGCGCTTTGCGCTGCACGGTTTTTATGCCGCTTTTTGTCAAAATCCTTGCCGTGTCCCCGCAAATGCGCCTGCGGCGGAACAGGTATTCCGCCGTGCAGCGCACCCCGTTGCCGCACATTCCCGCTTCGCTGCCG
Organism: Ruthenibacterium sp.; assembly: GCA_020025235.1. Lineage (GTDB taxonomy): Bacteria > Bacillota > Clostridia > Oscillospirales > Ruminococcaceae > Ruthenibacterium. The sequence continues at coordinate 25,996 of JAHHSL010000006.1, read as the reverse complement.
TCCGCATTGAAGATCCGCATTTCCGCGTCTGCCGCATCCGAGGGCAGGATCAGCACGATGCCGTCCGAACCGACGCCGCGGTGCCGGTCGGAAAGCTTCTGTGCCAGATACGCGGGCGGTACGGGCAGTTCCTTTGTACATTCGATGTAGATATAATCGTTTCCGCAGCCGTGCATCTTTGTAAATTCAATGCGTGCCATACCAACGCCTCCCTTTCTTCAAGACAACACAGCGGGCGGGGCAAACGCCCCGCCCGCCCGATCTTTCAGAATGTGCCCGGAATGATTTTGCGGTTTTCGTCAAATGTGATCGGCTGTGCGGTGTTGCGCGTATAGCGCAGCATATCGCGCACCCGGTTGTGCTCTTCCTTCGTATACAGGACATACGCTTCGCCCGCATGCTTTGCACGGCCCGTGCGTCCGATGCGGTGCGTGTAGTATTCGTTGGAATCCGGCACGTCATAGTTGAACACCGCGTCCACCTGCGAAACGTCGATGCCGCGCGCCGCAACGTCCGTTGCCACCAGCACCGCAATATTGCCTGCCTTGAACTCCGCCATGATCTTGTTGCGCTCTGCCTGCGAAAGGTCGCCGTGCAGACAGTCCACCACAAAATTCAGCCGCGCCATCTGGTTTGCCAGCATCGCCGTCGTATATTTCTGATTGCAGAACACCATGATGCGCTTATAGCCCTTCTGCACAATGATCTCCGCCATATCCGCCAGCTTGTTGCGCCCCGTCGTCAGCACCAGATACTGGTCGATCTTCGGTGCGGAATCCTCCACCGGCTGCACGGTGATCTCTTCGGCGTCGCGCTGATACAGCCAGCCGATGTCCATGACTTCGCGGCTGATCGTCGCGCTGAACATCGCAAGCTGCCTGCGGGATTTGATCTGCTCAAGGATCTTGCGCACATCCTTGTAAAAGCCCATGTTGAGCATCTCATCCGCTTCATCGAGCACGACGCTTTTCACATGGGAAACGTCGATCGTGCGGCGGTTGATGTGATCCTGCAGTCTGCCGGGCGTTGCCACGACGATCTGCGCGCCTTTTTTCAGCTTTTCGATCTGCTTTTGGATGTTTGCGCCGCCGTATACGGTGACGATGCGGATTTCCGGATAAAAATAGGCAAGGTCCTTCAGGTCTTCCGTGATCTGCTGGGCAAGCTCGCGCGTCGGCGCCATAACGATCGCCTGCGGCCATGTCTGCTCGCGTTCGATCTGTAAAATCAAAGGGATGCCGAATGCACAGGTCTTGCCGGTTCCTGTCGGGGCCTTTGCGATGATGTCGCGCCCCTGCATCATCGGGGGGATCGCCTTTTCCTGCACTTCCGTCATTTCGGTAAAGCCCATTCGCTCCACTGCTTTATGAAGTTCCTCGGGCACATTCAGTTCACTGTAATTCATATTCTGCTCCTGATGATAATTATGATTCCATACAGATTAAAGTATATCATATCGGCAGTAAAAAAGAAAGCGTCCGGACTTTCATCCGGACGCTTTTGCAAAAGAACTTTTTCGTTTAGATCTGGGAAATATCGATCAGATCGACATCATCCAGTGTGCGGCCGCTGCGCAGGCACTTGACAAGCACACGCGCCGTATCAATTGCCGTCAGGCACGGGATCGAAAGCTCCACGGCCTTGCGGCGCATCTTTACGCTGTCGCGCGAGGGGATGCGTCCCTTCGACGACGTCGAAACCACATAATCGACCTTGCCGCTTTCAAACAGATCCATGATGTTCGGGTGCGCTTCGCTGATCTTGCGCACTTCGTTGCAGGCGACCATGTTCTGCCCCAGATAATACGCCGTGCCGGACGTGCCGTACAGCTTGTAGCCCATATCCTTGAGCTGCCATGCGATATCGACAAGCTCGCGCTTATCGGCGTCCTTGACGGTGAGCAGCACGCACTTGCCTTCGCCCGGCTGGCGCAGGCTGTATCCCGCACCTGCAAGGCCCTTGAGCATGGCGTCCTCAAACGATTTGTCGATGCCGAGCACTTCGCCCGTGGATTTCATCTCCGGTCCAAGCTGGGTGTCCACGTCGTGCAGCTTTTCAAAGCTGAACACCGGCACCTTGACGGCGCAGTAATCGCCCGTGGGGTAAAGCCCCGTGCCGTAGCCCATATCCCGCAGCTTTTCGCCCAGCATGCAGCGCACGGCCAGTTCCACCATGGGAACGCCCGTCACCTTGCTGATGTACGGAACTGTACGGCTGGAACGCGGGTTCACTTCGATGATGAACACTTCGTTGTTGTACACGACGAACTGAATGTTCATCAGGCCGACCACGTTGAGTGCACGCGCCAGACGGCCCGTGTAATCGACGATCGTGCCCTTGATCTTCTGCTTGAGGTTCTGGGGCGGATAGACGGAGATCGAGTCGCCGGAATGGATGCCCGCACGTTCGATATGCTCCATCATGCCCGGAATGAGGAAGTCCTCGCCGTCGCAGATCGCGTCGACCTCGCACTCGGTACCCATAAGGTATTTATCAACGAGAACCGGGTTTGTCATATCGACATGGCTCGTGATGATCGCCATGTATTCCTTGACGTCGTTTTCGTTGTAGGCAATGATCATGTTCTGGCCGCCGAGAACGTAGCTCGGGCGCAGCAGAACCGGATAGCCCAGCTCTGCGCCGGCCTTGAGCGCTTCTTCGCAGGTGAACACAGTGTGGCCCTGCGGACGGGGGATGCCGCATTTTTCCAGCAGTTCGTCGAAGCGTTCGCGGTCTTCTGCTTCGTCGATCGAATCCGCGCTGGTGCCAAGGATCTTCATGCCAAGCTTCGTCAGGTGCTTTGTCAGCTTGATCGCCGTCTGGCCGCCGAACTGCACCACGCATGCCCACGGCTTTTCGGTTTCAATGATATGCTCGACGCTTTCTTCGGTGAGCGGATCGAAGTACAGGCGGTCGCCGGTGTCAAAGTCGGTGGAGACCGTCTCCGGGTTATTGTTGACGATGACGGCTTCATAGCCGTGATCCTTCAGCACCCAGGTGCAGTGCACGCTGCAGTAGTCAAATTCGATGCCCTGACCGATGCGGATCGGGCCGCTGCCGAAAACGAGCACCTTTTTCTTATCGGAATTGCGTTCTTCGATAAAGCGCTTTGCTTCGTTTTCTTCGTCGAACGTGGAATAGAAGTACGGCGTTTTTGCCGCAAATTCGCCTGCGCAGGTATCTACCATTTTATAGGATGCATGCAGCTTTTCGGGCACTTCGGCGCCCGTCAGGCGGCGGATCGTCTTATCAAGGAAGCCCTGACGCTTTGCGGTGCGGAACAGGGTTTCATCCACCGGTGTGCCGTTTTTGCCGCATTCTGCCAGTGCAAGCTCCGTTTCGGCAAGCTTCTGCAGCTTGGAAAGGAACCACGGGTCGATCATCGTTGCCTTGTAGATCACATCGAACGGGATGCCGCGCTTGATTGCCTCATACACCACAAAGGCGCGGTCGGAATCACACACGTTCAGCTTTTCCGCCACCTGCTCGTCCGTCAGCTCGCCGAGCGAATCCAGCGTCGGGGTCTCAAGACCCAGCTCGATGCTCTGCACCGATTTCATGAACGCATGCTCGAAGCTGTTTGCAATTGCCATGATCTCGCCCGTTGCCATCATCTGGGTGCCGAGCGATTTCTTTGCGTAAACGAATTTATCAAACGGCCACTTCGGGAATTTTACGACGCAGTAGTCGATAGCCGGCTCAAAGCAGGCGCAGGTTTCGCCCGTGACGTCGTTTGTGATCTCATCCAGTGTATAGCCGATTGCAATGCGGGTCGCGACCTTTGCGATCGGGAAGCCCGTCGCCTTGCTGGCCAGTGCCGAAGAGCGGGAAACGCGGGGGTTGACTTCGATGACCGCGTACTCCATGCTGTCGGGCTTGAGGGCGAACTGGCAGTTGCAGCCGCCTTCGATCTTCAGTTCGGTGATGATGTTCAGCGCGGCGCGGCGCAGCATATCACATTCCGGTGCGCTGAGCGTCTGGGTCGGGGCGGTTACGATCGAATCGCCCGTGTGAACGCCGACCGGGTCGAAGTTTTCCATGTTGCAGATCGTGATGACGTTGCCCTTGCTGTCGCGCATGACTTCGTATTCGATCTCTTTCCAGCCGGAGATGCACTTTTCGATCAGGACCTGATGGATCGGGGAAAGGCGCAGGCCGTTCGTGCCGATTTCATGCAGCTCTTCGGGCGTGGCGCAGATGCCGCCGCCGGTGCCGCCCATGGTGAATGCCGGACGCACGATGATCGGGTAGCCGATCTCTTCGGCAAATGCCAGCGCATCCTCCAGCGTTTCCACAACTTTGGAGGGGATGCACGGCTCGCCGATCTTATCCATGGCGTCCTTGAACAGCTGACGGTCCTCGGCGCGGTCGATCGTATCGGGCTTTGCGCCCAGCAGGCGCACGCCGGTCTGTTCCAGATAGCCGCTGCGTGCAAGCTCCATGGCAAGGTTCAGACCCGTCTGTCCGCCGAGGTTCGGCAGAATGGAATCGGGCTTTTCCTTTTCGATGATGCGCTTGAGCACGGTGATCGTCATCGGCTCGACATAAACGCGGTCCGCGATGTCGGGGTCCGTCATGATCGTGGCGGGGTTCGAGTTGATCAGCACGACCTCGATGCCTTCCGCTTTCAATGCGCGGCAGGCCTGCGTGCCGGAATAGTCAAATTCGGCTGCCTGTCCGATGATGATCGGGCCGCTGCCGATCACAAGTACCTTTTTAATTGACGAATCCTTCGGCATATCAGCAGCCACCTTTCATCATAGTAACAAATTCATCGAGCAGCGCGTTTGCGTCTGCGGTGCTTCCGTTCAGTTCCGGATAGAACTGCACCGTGAAGCAGGGCATCGTATCATAGCAAAGCCCCTCGATCGTCTTGTCGTTTGCGTTGATATAGCTCACATGCGCACCGGCGTTCTGTTCCGTGCCGGCCTTGACGGCATAGCCGCAGCTCTGGCTCGTGATATAGGTGCGTCCGCTCTTCACTTCATAAACGGGCTGGTTTGCACCGCGGTGTCCGCGCGCCGTCTTTTCCGTCTGTGCACCCATGGCGATTGCCAGCATCTGATGCCCAAGGCCGTAGCCGAACATCGGCTTACCCAGTGCGGCGATCCCCTTGAGATTTTCAATGATCGCGGTGTTGTCTGCCGGGTCTCCCGGGCCGCCGGAAAGCAGGATGCCGTCCGGAGCAAGCGCTTTGATTTCTTCCGCCTTTGTGTCTGCGGGCAGAACCGTCACCTTGCAGCCGCGTTTTTCAAGACCGGCCAGCACGCTGCGGCGCACGCCGAAATCCAGAACGGCAGCGTGGCAGCCGCCTTCGCAGAAGGTTTCCGGCGCTTTCACCGTCACCTGCTCCACGGCGTTTTCCACGCGGCAGCTTTTGATTTTTTCCATAAGTGCGGCGTCGCTGCGCAGCGCATCCGCGCTTTCATATTCCGTCGTCAGCGCGCCGTTCATGGAACCATGGCCGCGCAGGATGCGCGTCAGACTGCGGGTATCCACACCCGTCAGGCCGATAACGCCCTGCTGTGCAAGGTAATCGCCCAGCGTGCCCTTGCTGCGGAAGTTGGAAGGTGCATCGCACACTTCGCGTACAATGTAACCCAGCGCCTTTACGCCGTTCGATTCCGAATAAATATCGTTTACGCCGTAGTTGCCCGCAAGCGGGTAGGTCTGCGTGACGATCTGTCCGAAGCATGCGGGATTTGTCAGAAGTTCCTGATACCCTGCCATGCTGGTGTTGAATACTACTTCGCCCACGCGCGTGCCGGTGGCTCCGACGGATTCGCCCTCAAAAACGGTGCCGTCCGCCAGCAGTAAAAAAGCTTTCATATACTACGCTCCCCCTTTTTTCTGATCGTATCCGGATCACAGCGTCTGTTTTGCCTGTTCCTTCATTTTGCGGCTGCCCAGATGCACAAGCGGCAGCTTGCCCTCTTTGCAGATCGGGCATTCTTCCGGTGCATAGTTCGACAGATCCAGCTTTGCAGCGCTTGCCAGAATGGGGATCGGGGACGGTGCTTCCGCTTTGGTGCGGTCCACAACGCACACGATGCCCAGACATTCGCCGCCGGCCTCTTCGATCACGCGCTTTGTCTCCAGCGAAGAGATGCCTGTCGTGACAACGTCCTCTGCAATGATGCATTTTTCGCCCGGCTTGATCGAAAAGCGCTTGAGCGTCATGACGTTATCCACGCGCTCGGTGAAAATGGCGCGCTTATTCATCTGGCGTGCAAGCTCATAGGCATAGACGATGCCGCCCATGGCCGGCCCGACGATGACGTCAACATCCAGATCTTTCAGCTTTTCGGCAACCGGAGCCATTGCTTCGGCGCACAGCTGCGGATGCTGCTGCAGGTATGCCATCTGGCAGTATGCAGAAGAATGACGTCCGGAGCTCAGCAGGAAGTGGCCCTCCAGAAAAGCATCACAGGATTTCAGGATTTCAACAGGATCTCGATTCATATTCTATCTTCCTTTCCAAATATCTGATGTGGTGACAGATGCGCTTATACCTGCGCGCAGCCGCGGATCTCATCCAGCGATTTGACGCCGTGCGCGGTCATCCATTCGGCAATGCCGTCGGTGATCTGTTCGCATGCATGCGGGTTCGAGAAGTTCGCCGTGCCGACCTGAACTGCCGCTGCACCCGCCATGATGAATTCCAGCGCATCGTTTGCCGTGGCAATGCCGCCCAAGCCGATGACCGGCACCTTTACCGCCTTGCAGACCTGATAGACCATGCGCAGCGCGATCGGGCGGATCGCCGGGCCGGAAAGCCCCGCAAATACATTATTGAACACCGGACGGCGTTTTTCAAGGTCGATCGCCATCGCCTGGAACGTATTGACAAGCGAAAGCCCGTCCGCACCGGCGGCTTCGCACGCAAGCGCCATTTCGGTGATGTTTTCCGCATTGGGGCTGAGCTTTACGATCAGCGGCTTTGACGTGCATGCGCGCACGCGGCCGACGACCTCTTTTGCGCTTTCGGCCTTGATGCCGTACGCGATGCCGCCCGCCTTGACGTTCGGGCAGCTGATGTTCAGCTCGATGTAATCGACGTCCGTTTCATCCAGCAGACGCGCGCCTTCCTCATAATCCTCGATGCAGCCGCCGCCGAGGTTTGCCATAACGGCGGGGCCGAGCGTGCGCATCACCGGCAGTTCGTTTTCGATAAAGTGGCGCACGCCGGGGTTCTGCAGGCCGATCGAGTTGATCAGGCCGGAGGGGGTTTCCCAGAGCCGTTCGCCCTCGTTGCCGTATTTGCCGTTCAGCGTCAGGCCTTTGCCCGAAATGCCGCCGAGCTTTTTGAGATCGACCATGCCCGAATATTCGACGCCGAAGCCGAAGGTGCCGGACGCGGCGATCACAGGGCTTACCAGCGTTTTACCACAAAGAGTGATTTCAGTCAAGCTCATACAGAACGCTCCCTTCAAAAACGGGGCCGTCCTTGCACACGCAGACGCCGCCGCCCTCTTTTGTTTTGCAGGTGCAGCCAAGGCATGCGCCCACGCCGCAGGCCATTTTGGATTCCTTGCTGACGTAGACCGGCGTGCCGGCGCGCATGCACATCAGGGCGGTTTTCTGCATCATGATCTCCGGCCCGCAGGTGCATACTGCGGTGTATGCTTTGGGGTCGAACAGCTCTGTTACAAAGCCGTGATGCCCAAAGCGCCCGGAATCCGTTGCAATGCCCACGGTGCGGCACAGTTCGCTGTACGGCTGCATCTCGTACGGTTCATCGCGAAAGCCCGCGAAGAAATCGACGGTGACGCCCTTTTCGGCAAGTTCGCGCACCAGCTGCAAAAGCGGCGCGGTGCCGATGCCGCCGCCGACCACGGCAACGGTGCCGCCCAGTGTGCCGTCCGTCGGGAAGCCGTGTCCGGAAGGGCCTGTCAGCTGCACGCTTTCGCCCGCTTTCAGCGCGGCGAGCTTTTCCGTGCCCATGCCCTTTACTTCATACAGAAATTCAATTTCCTTTGCTTCGCGGTCGAAACGGTGAACGCTGATCGGCCGGGAGAGCAGCGGCGCTTCGTCCGCCTTCCATGCGCGCAGCATGTAAAACTGTCCGCATACCGGCGCGGGCGTCGTTTCGTCCCAGCGCGCGGTCATCAGCATGACGCTGCCGTTTACTGCACGGTTTGCCAGAACCTCTGCATTATAATTTGCTGCAGGCATCTGCAATGGCCTCCTTCATGTTCACGCATTCGTTGTACGCCGCCTCGGCATATCCGACGCCGGGCTGTTTTTTATACGCAAGCAGCACGCCGCGGCTCGAATTCACAACGCCGCCGTTGCCTGCGGAAAGATACTGTGCAATGTCCTCGGCCTTGCCGCCCTGTGCACCGTAGCCGGGGATGAGGAAGAAGCTGTCCTTATATTTTGCGCGGATCTCCTTGGCTTCTTCGATGTGGGTTCCGCCGATGACAAGGCCGATCGACGAATAGCCGTGCCCGCCGATGTAATCGCGGCCCATTGCGTTGAGCTTATCGCCCACAAGGTCATAAACGTGGCGGCCATCCGCCAGCTTTTCGTATTCAAAGTCCTTTGCACCGCCGTTGGAGGTGCGGCACAGAACGAACACGCCCTTGCCCTTATTCTTCATATATTCCGTATACGGCGTAATGGAATCAAGGCCCATGTACGGCGCAAGCGTGATGAAATCGGCTTCAAAATCGCCCTCGAAATGTGCCTTTGCGTACATTTCAGCCGTCTTGGCAATATCGCCGCGCTTGATGTCCGCGATTGCGACAAGGCCTTCGCGGCGCAGATAATCCAGCGTATTTTTATAGGCGATCATCCCGTCCAGGCCGAAGGATTCATAATAGGCGATCTGAACCTTGTAGCAGCCGGCGATCCCGCGCGTTGCCTCGATGATTTCGCGATTGAAACGGAAGATGTTTTCCCCTTTTGTCAGGGTCGTATCCACCTTGTCCTCGGGGATGTAGGAAAAATCGGTGTCAAGGCCCACGCACACGGGGCTCTTTTCGGCAACAGCCTCATATAAACGGTCTACCTGCAGCATAAAAACGTCCTCCTGATTGATCTTGAAACTTTAAATTCAGCGTGCATCATATGTGATTTTTCCGCCCTTGACCGTGCAGACCACGCGGCCGTAAAGCGAAAGCCCGTCATAGGGCGTATTTTTGCTTTTTCCGGCGAAATCCTCGCGGTGTACGGTGTACGGTTCGCCCAGATCCACAAGCACCACGTCGCCGTCAAAGCCTTCTTCCACAAGCCCTTTGTTCAGGCCCATGATCTGTGCCGGGCCGCGGCTCATCATGCGGCTCAATATCTCAAGCGGCATATGGTGTTCGCGGCACAGCTTTGTGTACGAGATGCTGAAAGCCGTTTCCAGCCCCACCATGCCCGGTGCGCCGTTTTTCTTATCCTCTTCGGAATGGGGCGCATGGTCGGTGGCGATCGCGTCCACCTCGCCGCGCTTCATCGCTTCGATCAGCGCATTGACGTCGCGCTCTGCACGGATCGGCGGGTTCACGCGGTAATCGGTATCCGCAAACCAGATGTGATGCGGCGTGACCTCAAACGTCACATCCACACCGCGGCGCTTTGCCGTAAGGATATCCTCCAGCGCTTCGATCGTCGACACATGGCACATGTGCAGCTTTGCGCCGGTGGACTGTGCCAGATACAGATTGCGCGCGGTTTCCAGATTTTCCGCAAGACGGTAATCCAGCGCCGAAAGATCCATGTCCTCGGCGTGGCTCATCACCGTCAGCCCCTTTTTTGCCGCCGTCTGCATCGCGCGGTACATGACGCTGCTTTCGCGCACGCCCTTGCCGTCCTCGCTGATAAAGCGCAGGTCGTCGGGCAGGCGTTCCAGATGCTCCGTCGTTTTTCCGTCAAAATCCTTCGTTATGGAAATGCACTGGTTGATGCCGCACAGCCCGATGCGCTTTGCTTCGTCCATGACGCCGTGTGCAATTTCAGGCGAAGAACACACCGGCTTTGTGTTCGCCATGCAGTTGACGAACGTGTAGCCCCCGCGTGCGGCGGCGCGGCTGCCGGTTTCGATATCTTCCTTATATTCAAAGCCCGGCGTACGGAAGTGGCAGTGAAGATCGATGAACGCGGGCAGCAGCACATACCCCGCTGCGTCGATCACCTCTTCGCCTTCCCGCGGCAGGATTTTCCCCACTGCGGAAATGACCCCGTTTTCAATGCGGACGTCACCCGTGCGCGTACCTTTCGCGTCCGTGATGCAGGCGTTCCTGATAAGCATGCGCATTTCTCTCCTTTCTAAAAAAAGGCAAAAAAAAACTTTTCCCATAAAAAGGGAAAAGTTTTAAAATACACCATTCAAATAAAACGGGATGGAAAACAAAGCGCCGCATTCTGTGCGAGAAACCACAAAGCGCTTCGACATATCTGTTTTCCTCCGTTTCAAATTACTTCTATTATTTTATCATTCCGCGTAAAAATTGTCAATTGAACGGGTGTGGAGAAGATAACGTCCCGTAACGGGATTTTTCTGTGTGTAATCAACAAACGCCGCTTTCTTTGCGCCGTACAGAATGGCGACGCCCCGCTTCACCCCCGGCAGCGGCGCCGTTTCGGGGTCGGCTGCCAGCATCCGCACCACTTTGCCGAGCATCGGGTCCGCGACATGCAGGCAGTGCGGCAGACGACCGGAGGAATTGGTCGTCAGGCGGTCGCACACAAGCGCATCGCGCAAAAGCGCGGCATCCACGCCCGGCAGCGCCGCGCACCAATCATACAAAAGCGCCGTGTACTCATCCAGCGGGATCTTGGCCGTGCCGTGCGCCTTTGCCGCCGCGCCGAAGCGGCAGTAAAATTCAAACGGCGCAAGCCCCGAAGCGCGCAGCACATATTCCACTGTGCCGCGAAAGCGCCCGCTGTTGTAGCAGCGTTCCAGCGCGTCCTCTGCGCCGCGCAGCACATCCAGATCCTGCGGCGTGATCCACGGCGTACGGATGACCTCATACGGAGGGTCGGGCGAAAATTCGCACGGATACTCCTGCGGCTCTTCGCGCATCGCCGCACCGTGCAGAAGCTTCAGAAAGCCCAGCTGCAGCATCTGCGCGCCCAGCGCATAGCCAGTGTTGAAGCTTTCGCCGAAGCCGGCAAGATCCTCATACGGCAGCCCCGCGATCAGGTCGATGTGCACATGCATGTTCCCCATGGCGATCAGGCGGCGGATGTTATTTTGCAGCACGCGGGAATCGGTTTTGCGGCGCACCGCGGCCAGTGTCTTTTCGCAGAATGACTGCATGCCGATCTCCAGCTGAAACGCGCCCGCCGGCGCTTTTTCAAACAGCGCAAACGTGCTTTCGCGCAGGATATCGCCCGCCAGTTCAAAGTGAAAGCAGATTCCGTCGGGAATTTCGCGGCCGTAGTGTTCCAATATAAAGGAAAGGATCGCATCCGCGTGGTGCACGTTCGCATTGAATGTGCGGTCGATGAATTTCACCGTCTGCGCGCCGGAATTGGCAAGCGTGATGATATCGCGGTACGCCTGTTCCAGCGGGAAAAAGCGCGGCTTTCCGCAGCGCCCCGAAAGACAGAACGCACAGGAATACGGGCACCCGCGGCTCGTTTCCAGATATGCGATGCGCCCGTTGAGCGTCTGCAGATACCGTTCGGAATACGGGCTGGGCGGGATATCCGGCAAAACGCACGGCTCGCGCTCAAGGATCGCATCCCCCGTGCGCGCGCACAGCCCCGGGATCTGCGGCACGCAGCTTACGGGGTCGCGCCCTTCGGCAACGGCGCAAAGCAGCATCGGAACGCTCGTCTCGCCTTCACCGGAAAGGATGTAATCCACCTGCGGGTTTTCGCGCAGGACTTCGGCGGCGTTGTAGCTTACCTCCGGTCCGCCCAGCACGATCACCGCATCCGGACGCTGCCGCTTTACCGCTGCGGCAAGGCGCAGCGTTTCGCGGATGTTCCACAGATAGCACGAAAAGCACACGGCGTCCGGTTCACACGCAAGGATGCGGCAGAGCACATCGGATTCGTTTTCGTTGATCGTCCCCTCGCGTACCAGTACGGTGACGTTTTCCGGCTTTGCCTTTTCCACGCCCGCCAGCAGGCACCACGGTGCAAGCGACGAATGAATGTATTTTGCATTGAGTGCGAACAAAACGGCGTTCACGCATTTCCCTCCGATTTTCCCTTGATAAGCGCCTGTTCCCGGCTGCTGCGCTTCCGGCGGACGATTGCCCGCCGCGCCGCGCGCACCAGCAGTGCCAGTGCGATCCCGGCAAGCACGCCGCCGAAGTCGATCAGCACGTCGCGCACTTCGCCGCTGCGGCCGGAAACGAACAGCTGAATGCTTTCATCTGTTACGCCCGTGGCAAGCCCCGCAAATAAGATCCAGCCCAGATTGCGCAAAAGCTGCGGCGTAAAGCTGCACAGCATTGCCGAAAGGCACACGCCCAGCAGTGCAAATTCGCTGAAATGGCCGAGCTTTCGGATCAAAAATTCCGAAGGACAGCTTTCCGGGCGAAGCCCTGCCGCGGCAAACAGGCTTTGGATAACTTCCAACACCGCGCCGCTGCGTGAACCGGACTGCGGCCCGCTTTGCAGCGAATTGGAAAAGATGAACGCAGCACAGGCAAGCGAACAGCATACCGTCAGCACGCGCACCGCTGTGCGGTGCGTCATGCCGGTTTCGGTCTTTTTCTTCATTACAGCAGCTGCACTCCCGCTTTGGCACAGATGTTTCGCGTCTGCTCGTCCCACAGCGAAACCTGCACTTCGCCCACATGCGCCTTGCCCAGCAGCAGCATGCAAAGGCGGCTCTGCCCGATACCCCCGCCGATCGTCAGCGGCAGCTTTTCTTCCAAAAGCATTTTATGGAACGGCAGCTTTGCGCGTTCTTCGCACCCGGCTGCGGCAAGCTGGCGGCGCAGTGCGTCGGCGTCCACGCGGATGCCCATGCTCGAAAGCTCGATCGCGCGGGAAAGCGTTTCATCCCAGAACAGCAGATCGCCGTTGAGCGTCCAGTCGTCATAGTCCGGTGCGCGCCCGTCGTGCGGCCTGCCCGAAGAAAGCGCGCCGCCGATGCCGATGATGAACACCGTCTTGTATTCTTCGGCAAAGGCGTTTTCCCGCTCCTTTGCCGTATAGCCGGGGTAGCGGTCCTCCAGTTCCTGCGCGGTTTTGAATGTGACCTCACGGCACAGGTGGATGCCCTCCAGCGCGGGGAACTGCCATTTCAGCTCGTCGAGCGTGCCGCAGATCGCATCCACGATCTTCTGCACCGTCTGTTCCAGATATCCGCGCGTGCGTTCCTCTTTGGTGATGACCTTTTCCCAGTCCCACTGGTCAACGTAGATCGAATGAAGGTTATCCATTTCCTCGTCGCGGCGGATCGCGTTCATATCCGTGACAAGCCCGTTGCCGACGTGGAAATCATACTGTGCAAGCGCCATGCGCTTCCATTTCGCCAGCGAGTGCACTACCTCTGCATCGGCTGCAAGCGCGGGCACGTCAAAGGTGACGGGGCGCTCCACACCGCTGAGGTTATCGTTGAGGCCGGTTTTCGGGTCGACAAAAAGCGGTGCCGTCACACGCTTGAGATGCAGCGCGCCGCACAGCTTTTCCAGAAAAATGTGTTTGATCAGGCCGATTGCCTTCTGCGTATCATACAGGCCGAGTGCCGGATGATACCCCTCCGGGATCACCGTTTTAGACATACTTTCTCCTCCTCTTTCCCCATTCAAAGAATGTTTAGAACAGTATACCACTCCCGCCGCGTCCGTTCAAGCCGCAGATTGCACACCGGCTATGCCGGTCCCGCGCGCCATGCCCGCCGGTTGTTCTCCGCTTGTGCTGTTCTTTTCCGCGTGCTATACTGACATCAGGCTCTTTTAAAATTACAGGAAAGGCTGGTAGATCCTATGCTTCGTTTTGCCATTCTCTCTGCCGGGAACATCGCACGCCGCATGGCGCGCACGCTTGACGGCCTTCGGGACGAGCTGATCCCCTATGCGGTCGGTGCATCCGACCCCGCCCGCGCCGAGGCGATGATGCACGAATATCATTTTGAGACGTGTTACGGCAGCTATGACGCGCTGCTGCGCGACCCGCAGATCGACGCCGTATACATCGGCCTGATCCACCCGCTGCACGCACAGTGGGTCGAACGTGCGCTTGCCGCGGGCAAGCATGTTCTGTGCGAAAAGCCCCTGACGCTTTCTGCCGATTGCGCCGAGCGTCTGTTTGCGCTTGCCCGCCGGCAGAACCGCGTCCTTGCCGAAGCCATGTGGACGCGCACGCTGCCGTTTGCCGATGCCCTGCACAGCACGCTGAATACCCCGGCTCTTGGGAAGATCCGTTCGATGCACTTTGCCCTCGGCGCCAATATGCAGGATATCCCGCGCATCGCCCGCCCGGAACTCGGCGGCGGCGTTCTTATGGATATCGGCGTATATGCGCTGACACTCGCCGACCTTGCGGTACAGTCCGCACCGCACACGGTATCCGGCAGCTGCATCAAAGGGTGCGGCGGCACAGACCTTGCCGACAGCATCTGCCTTACCTACCCCGGCGGCATACAGGCGACGATTTTGGTCGAAGGACGCTGCGCCGTACCCGACTGTGCACAGATTTTCTGTGAAAACGGCACGGTCGCGCTGCACGGGCCGATCTGGTCGCCGGAAAGCATCACCCTCCAGCTGGGCGAAACCGTCCGCGAAGTGCCCTTTGCAGATGCGGCCGCGCTGCCCGGCGCGGGCTTTGAATACGAGGTGCGCGCCTTTGCCAAAGCCGTGCAGCAGGGCATAAGCGAATGTCCCGCACTGTGCAGTGCGGATTCCCTGCGCGTGCTGCGCACTGCCGATTCCCTGCTCCGTACATGGAATATCCCCTATCCCCCGGAAAGCTGTGCGCTCACATAACAATTTTCCCGTTTTCTATTTTAAAAAACTGTGCAATATGATAAAATGATATCATCACACACAAAAGGAGGCTTCGCGCGATGAAGCTCAATTACAAACGCACCTTTTTTGTAGGTCTTGCGTTCATGTCCATCTGTGCATTCTGGCAGATGTACGACAACGTCATTCCTCTGATCCTGAAAGATACGTTTCACATCCGGGACAGCTACATCGGCATCGTCATGGCGCTGGATAACGTGCTTGCGCTGTTCATGCTGCCGCTGTTCGGCAAGCTGAGCGATAAAACCCGCACGCGGATCGGACGGCGCATGCCCTACATCCTGGTCGGTACGATCCTTGCCCTTTTGTGCCTGACGATCATGCCGGCCGCACAAAAGCAAAACAATGTCGTGCTGTTCTTCATCGGGCTTGGCCTTGTTCTGTTTGCAATGTCCACTTACCGCAGCCCCGCCGTGGCGCTGATGCCGGACGTCACCCCGAAGCCGCTGCGCAGTCAGGGCAACGCCGTCATCAACCTTATGGGCGCTGTGGGCGGCATGCTGATGCTTTTAACGATGCTGATTTTCCCCGTGACCGGCGAAAACCCGCACTATACCGCGGTATTTGCGATTCTGGGCGCCATTATGGCGCTGTGCATCGCGGTGCTTTTCTGGCAGATCAAAGAACCGGCGCTTGTGGCGCAGCGCGAACAGATCGACGCTGCGGCGGGTGTTTCGGATGATGACGAAGAGCTTACAGCCGAAGGCGGCAAAATGCCCAAACCCATGTTCCGCAGCCTGATTTTCATTCTGATGAGCGTCTTTTTCTGGTTCTTCGGCTATAACGCCGTCACCTCGGCGTTCAGCCGCTATGCCGAACAGGAACTGCAGGGCAACTTTGCGCTGGTGCTCATGGTGTGCACGGTTGCGGCGATCGTCTCGTACATGCCTGTCGGCTTGATTGCACAGCGCATCGGCCGCAAGCGCACGATCCTGGTCGGCATCCTGTTCCTTGGCTCGTCGTTTTTCGCGGGCATCTTTTTCCACCGCGTCACGCCGATGCTGTACTTCTTCTTTGCGCTTGCGGGCGTCGGCTGGGCGTTTATCAACGTCAACAGCTATCCCATGGTCGTGGAGCTGAGCAAAGGTTCGGACGTCGGAAAATACACCGGTTATTACTACACCGTCTCGATGACGGCGCAGATCTTCACGCCGATCCTTTCCAATATCCTTATGGAGCATATCGGCTACCGCACGCTTTTCCCGTATGCGGCATTCTTCGTCATGGCAAGCTTTGTGACGATGCTGTTCGTCCGCCACGGTGATGCAAAGCCTATCGCTAAAAAAGGACTGGAAGCGCTGGACGTCGACGACTGACGTTTTTTCTCCTCATTTTAAACAAACAGGCCGCCGGATGTTGAAAGTCCGGCGGTCTTTTTGCAGATTTTTTGAAAACACCCTTTTTTCTGCACAGAAAAAGCGCTATGATAGGATGCGGAGAAAAACCATTCTATTGTTGTATTTACTTTATATTTTAAGGAGAATGTACTTGAAAGGCCAAAACGATCTCGGAAACGGAAAAATCTCATCGCTTGTCTGGCGCATTGCACTGCCCAGCATGCTTGCCCAGTTCATAGCGGTGTTTTACAGTATTGTCGACCGCATCTTCATCGGACAGATCCCTGGCGAAGGTGCTTTGGCTCTGGCCGGTGCCGGCGTGTGCGGGCCGGTCGTGACCATGGTCGGCTCGGTTGCATTTTTGATCGGCGCGGGCGGTGCGCCGCTTTTGAGCATCAAGCGCGGCGAAGGCGATGTCGATTCCGCACGGGCGATCCTTGCCAACTGCTTTCTGATGCTGTGCGTTTTTTCCGTTGTTCTGCCCGCCGTTATCCTGCCGCTGCGTGAACCGATGCTGCGCCTGTTCGGCGCAAGCGACGCCACCTATCCGTATGCGGACGCCTATTTCACGATCTATCTTCTGGGCACGCCGTTTGCGCTTTTAGCATCCGGCCTGAACCAGTTCATCGTCTGCCAGGGCTTTGCTTCCGACGGCATGAAATCCGTCGTACTGGGCGCGGTGCTCAACATCATCCTTGACCCGGTGTTCATCTTCGTTCTGCACATGGGCGTGCGCGGCGCGGCAATCGCAACCGTGCTTTCCCAGCTGGCAAGCTGCACCTACACCCTGTGCTTTCTGTTCGGCAAAAAGCCGCACATCCGCATCACGCGCGGCGGTTATTCGTTTGCGATCATGCGCCGCGTGCTGACGCTTGGGCTTTCCCCGTTCATCATCATTGCACTGGATAACGTTATGATCATCGCGATGAACGCAGTGCTGCAGCGCTACGGCGGCGCGGCAAACGGCGATGCGCTTATCACCTGCGCCACGATCACCCAAAGCTTCATGCTCGTTGTAACGATGCCCCTCGGCGGCATCACCGGCGGTACACAGTCCATTTTGAGCTATAACTACGGCGCATACCAGACCGACCGCGTCAAACAGGCGCAGACCTATCTGTTCGGGCTGTGCCTGCTGTTCACCGGCATTATGACGATCGCCGCCCACACGGCAGGCCCGCTTTTCGTGCGCCTGTTCACGACCGATGCGCACATTGCGCAAATGGCCTTTTCCGCAATCAAGATCTGCACTATGGCCTTGCTGCCGCTTGGGATCCAGTATGAGATCATCGACGGCTTCACGGCGCTGGGTCTTGTCAAGCTTGCCCTGCCGCTTTCGATGTGGCGCAAGCTTGTCTACTTTGCCGCCGTCTTTATCCTGCCTGCCGTTTACGGCGCCGAAGCAGTATTTTACGCCGAACCGATTTCAGACGTCATTGCGCCGCTTGTTTCGATCTTCATTTACGCAAAATGCATCCGGGGCGTTCTGGAGCGCCGCCGCGCCCTCGCCCCCGACCACATCTGATTTTCCAAAAAGCACATAAAAAAGACCGGTTTTCCGCACGGAAAACCGGTCTTTTCTGTTTTGTTTACACCAGGGCCAATTCGTCCCCGCGTGCGTCGACGGTGATGACGTCGCCCGGCGCCGGATCGTTTTGGATGATGTGGCGCGCCACAAGGGTTTCCACCTTCTGCTGAATGTAGCGCTTCAGCGGACGTGCGCCGTACACCGGATCGTATCCGTTGTCCACGATCTGCCGCTTTGCAGCGTCTGTCACATGCAGCTCCAGCTGTTTTTCTGCAAGACGGTGCACCAGATCCCCCAGCATCAGATCCACAACGCCCGAAATCTCGGTCTTTGTCAGCGGCTTGTAGTAGACGATCTCGTCCAGACGGTTCAAAAATTCCGGACGGAACGACTGCTTGAGCAGTGCGTCCACCTGACTGCGCGCTTCCGGCGTGATCTCGCCGTTTTCGATGCCGTCCAGAATGAACGGCGAGCCGAGGTTCGACGTCAGAATGATGATCGTGTTCTTGAAATCGACCGTTCTGCCCTGACTGTCGGTGATGCGTCCATCGTCCAGCACCTGCAGCAGCACGTTGAATACATCCGGATGCGCCTTTTCGATTTCATCGAACAGCACAACGCTGTACGGTTTGCGGCGCACAGCTTCGGTCAGCTGTCCGCCCTCTTCATAGCCGACGTATCCCGGAGGCGCCCCGATCAGGCGGCTGACGGAGTATTTCTCCATATATTCGCTCATATCAATGCGCACGATATTGCGTTCATCGTCAAACAGCGCTTCGGCCAGAGCCTTTGCAAGCTCCGTTTTGCCCACGCCCGTCGGGCCAAGGAACAAAAAGCTGCCGATCGGACGGTTTTCGTCTGCGATGCCCGCGCGGCTGCGCAGGATCGCTTCGGTCACGCGCTCCACGGCTTCGTTCTGGCCGATGACACGGCGGTGCAGGATGTCGTCCAGCTTCAGAAGCTTTTCGCGTTCGCCCTCCACCAGCTTTGCCACGGGGATGCCCGTCCAGCGGCCGACGATCCGCGCGATTTCCTCTTCCGTCACGCGGTCATGCAGCAGGGTCGATTCCTTTTCCGCCGCCGCGGCGCGCTGTTCTTCCTCTTCCAGTTCTTTCTTGATCTGCGGCAGCTGCCCGTATTTCAGCTCTGCAGCACGGTTCAGATCGTATTCGCGCTCTGCCTTGTCGATTTCGCCGTTCACGCGCTCAAGCTCTTCGCGCAGATGCTGCACCTTGCCCAGTGCGGATTTTTCGTTTTCCCAGCGGGCGCTCATCGCACTGAATTCCTCGCGCATTGCGGCAAGTTCCTTGCGCAGGTCGGCAAGGCGCTCGGCGGAAAGCTGATCCGTCTCTTTTTTCAGTGCCGCCTCCTCGATTTCATGCTGCATGATCTTGCGGCGCAGATCATCCATTTCTGCCGGGGAAGAATCCAGCTCGGTACGGATCATGGCACACGCTTCGTCCACAAGGTCGATTGCCTTGTCCGGCAGGAAGCGGTCGGTGATATACCGGTCGGAAAGCACGGCTGCCGCGATCAGGGCATTATCCTGGATCTTGACGCCGTGGAACACCTCATAGCGCTCTTTCAGGCCGCGCAGGATCGAAACCGTATCCTCCACGGTCGGTTCATCCACCGTAACAGGCTGGAAACGGCGTTCGAGTGCAGCATCCTTTTCGATATACTGACGGTATTCGTTCAGTGTGGTGGCGCCGATGCAGTGCAGCTCGCCGCGCGCGAGCATCGGTTTCAGGATATTGCCCGCATCCATGGCGCCGTCCGTTTTGCCCGCACCGACGATCGTGTGCAGCTCGTCGATAAACAGGATGATCTCGCCGTCGCTCTTTTTCACTTCCTGCAGAACGCTCTTGAGACGCTCTTCAAATTCGCCGCGGTACTTTGCGCCCGCGACCAGTGCGCCCATATCAAGGCTGAACACCTTGCGGTTTTTCAGGTTTGCCGGCACATCCCCGCGCACGATGCGCAGCGCAAGCCCTTCGGCGATTGCCGTTTTGCCCACGCCCGGTTCACCGATCAGCACCGGATTGTTCTTCGTTTTGCGGGAAAGGATGCGGATGACGTTTCGGATCTCGGCGTCACGCCCGATCACCGGGTCCAGCTTCTGCTGACGCGCCAGCTCCACAAGATCCTGCCCGTATTTGGCAAGCACGTCATAGGTGCTTTCCGGATTATCGTTTGTCACGCGCTGATTGCCGCGCACCTGCGCAAGCGCTTCCAGAAAGCGTGTCTTATCCACGGAAAACTGGCGAAGCACCTCTTTTACCGCGTCGTTCGGGGCATCCATCATGCCAAGCACCAGATGCTCCACCGAAACGTATTCGTCCTTCATGGCCGAAGCGGATTTTTCCGCCGCTGTCAGGGCGCGGTCCAGTTCCTGCGTGATATATACTTTATCTGCCTCACGGCCCGAACCGGTCACATGCGGCAGCTCGCTCACTTTTTTTGCAAAGGCAGAAGCGAGATTGCCCGGTTCAACGCCCATTTTGGTAAACAGCTGCGGGATCAGCCCTTCCTGCTGATTGAGCAGCGCGCAGAACAGATGTTCCGGACAAAGTGCCTGATTTTCATATTCGATCGCCAGCGTCTGCGCAGCCTGCAGCGCTTCCAGCGATTTCTGTGTCATTTTCTGTGCGTTCATATCGTTCACTCCTCTTTGCAGCACTTTTGTTTATTCTTTTAAGGTTTTGGCAAACTACAATGCGGCGGTATCGGCATCCAGCCCCGCGCGGTAGCAGCCTTCCACGGCGCGCGACGCCGCGGCCGGATCATCCAGATGATCGAAGAACGTCTGCATGCAGTCGTCAAACAGCCCGACATAGCCTGCAATGGCGCGCCCGGCTTCATCCGCCGATGTGACGCCCTGCGGCATTTTCAGCCGGCGCGTGAAGCGTCCGCCCTCTGCCTTGCTGCGGCGCGGCTGCGGCAGATACGCCTGTTCCAGCTGCATCCACAGCTTGTAAAACCGCCCGATGTATAACAGCAGCGAGGGATTCTGCGTGCGCAGTCCTGCGCGGACCTCGCCCATTTCTTCACCCATGTGGGGGTAAAGCTCCACCACATAGCGCATGCTGGGGTTGTATTTATAATGAATGGCCGAGCGCATCGAAAGCATCGCATCCGACGCCGAAAGCATCAGCTGCAGCGCGTTCTGCCCGCTGACGGCATCCATGATCGAGGAAAAAATATCCTGTATGCGCTGTTCGGGCGTGGCAAGCTGTGCATATTCCGCCAGAATGCGGTTGATCATGTTGGAACGGTTCGTACCGGCTTCATACGCCAGACGGTCGATCGCCTGCACCACGTCATCCATTAAAACAACGCTGTAAACGCTTTTGCTCATGCTGTGCACCTCCTGTTCGTTTGCAAGATTATTGTATGCCCGATTCTATAATTTGTCAATAGATTTATATAAATATTTTTACGAGTTTTGTTCGGCATAAAAAAACCGCACCGGAACAGGTTTCCCCGTCCGATGCGGCGTTATACGTTTTTTCGATTGGATTTTTACGGATTGCCGTTTTCGTCCGCTTCTTTCTTTGCGGCCTGACGTTCGGTGATGTGGAACAGTTCTTCCATGACCGGCCATGCCCAAAGGTCGCCCACCAGTGCTGTGATCGCCGGCAGACCCAGCAGCAGCACAAACGGCAGGAAGGGCACCGGCGTGTACAGGAATACGCCGCCGAAAATCAGGATCATCAAAAGCCCTGCCGGCAGAGTGCGCTTGACGTAGCCGCACATGATCAGCAGGCTGTTTTTCACCATAGGCCCAAGCTTCATATCCAAAAACAGCATCTGCAGGCAGGTGAACGTCCAGCTGACCACCAGTGCAAACACACTGAACATGACGACGGCAAGGAACACCACGCGCATATTTGACTGCACGCGCAGATAGTACCACGCGGAAACACATTCCAGTGCCAGCACCGTGCCGAACAGAACGCCGGACAGCATGCTCTGCTTCCAGTTATCCTTCCAGTAGCGCTTGAATTCGTGCCACATGTAGAACGGTTCGTCGCGCACTACTTTGACCAGTATGCCGTGCATGCTTGTCATACCCATGCCCAGCAGCGTGCAGCTGAGCAGATACAGCACCGCCGCGATCAGCAGCATGCCGAGGTATTCGTGGAAAACATAGCCGAACAAAAGCGTCACTGTCATCGGCACGCAGCACAGCAGGAACAGAAAATTCGCCTTGAAAATGTTTCCGTAATCACGGAAAAGCACTTCAAAAAAGCGGGCAAGGCCTTTTTTCTTCGGTTCATCCTTGCGGACACCCGGTCCCTCTTTTGTGTATCGTGCTGAAAATAAACCCATTTCAATCGTCTCCCTAATGTAATAAAGCCATACGCGCACGCATCGCTTTCAATCTGTCTACAAGGTATAAATATACTATACCAAAGAAGCAAATTGATTACAAGAATGTAAATCTTTCTTTTTTATTTTGCTTTTGTTCCGCTTTTTTGCAAAATCCTGTCAGGATTGCCGCCCGCGGGGGCTTTTTTTGCCGCCAAAGGCCGCAGAAAGGGCAGGATGTCCGCTGCACTTTCGGCACAAAGCCGGAATAAAGCGGACGTTCCTGCCCACACTGAAAAGCGTCACCCTAGACGCCGCGCAAAGCCCCTGACGTGCACCGGATGCGTTCCGGCAGGCACACTGCTTTCAGGATCAGCCGTTGAGGCCGAGCTTCTGATACGCCGACGCGAATGCATCCTGCGGATTCTGCACATAACTTGCGTTGATCTTATCCTTGTTCCCGTTCAGATACAGATAGCGCCCTTCCATAACGTTCAGGTATCCTTCGCGGCGCATCCATTCCACCTGCTGCGAACGGAACAGATACACTTTATTCTTGAACTTGACGCCGTTTTCAAAAAACTGCATCGAATCCCCGGCGTGAAGCAGCGGATACAGCACCAGAACCGCCAGAATCAGGATCAGAATCATTCCGATCACGCCCGACAATCCGCCTTTATTGTTCCAGACCCACAGCGCCAGCGCCGCGATCGCAGCGCGCAGCAGCACGTCGATCCCAAGACGCTTCCAGTCTGTCTTTGCTTCACCCAGAAGACTGCCCAGCTCATTTGCGTTCGTTCCGACATTCAGTGTGTACTTGTTGGTTGTTTCTACGATCCTTGCCATTTCAGATGACCCCTTTTCCCGTTTTTCTATCGCCTTGTTTTCCCCGGAAGCCGCCAGACCGCGCCGCATTTTCACGGGTTTCGGTAATATACGGATATAGTATCAAAAGGGATTCATCGTGTCAATACCTGCCGAAATCTGCGGCGGATTTTTATTTAACATGCCCGCGCGCACCGGTTCAATGCCGAATGTTTCGATGTTTTTTCCGGCAGTTTCCCGCGGTTTCCGTCCATTGTAAACCGCTTACCCTCTTCCTGCGCCCCGCTGCGGAATAAAACATCCTGCCGCGGACGATACTAAAGGAAAAATCTGTTAAGGAGGAATTTTTATGAAAGCAACCGGAATTGTCCGCCGCATCGACGATCTCGGGCGCGTCGTCATCCCGAAGGAGATCCGCCGCACCCAGTTCATCCGCGTGGGAGATCCGCTTGAAATTTTTGTCACCGACGCCGGAGACGTCGTATTTAAAAAGTACAGCCCCGTCAAGGAGATTTCCGACTCTGCCGCACTCTGGGGTGATATCCTGCACAAGACAGCGGGGCTTTCCGTCGTTTTTACCGACCGCGACCGCGTGGTTGCCGCCTGCGGCACAGCGCGCCGGTGCATTGAACGCCAGCTTTCCCCTGAATACTGCCGTCTGATCGAACACCGCCGTTCGTTTTCTTCCTTCGGCGAAAATCCTCCCCGCATCTGCCGGGAGGACGACACCGCCGCGCAGGCCGTCATTCCCATTCTGGCGGGCGGCGACCTTGTCGGCAGTGCGGCACTTGTTTCACCCGAAGCCGGTGAGCACGATATCCGGCTTTTGAAAGTGGCTGCCGCGTATCTTGGCCGTCAGCTGGAAGAATAATCAGAACCCCCGGCTGAACCGGGGTGTCTTTGCACCAAAGCAAAACCAAAAGCCCGGATGGAAAATCCGGGCTTTTCTGCTCTATTCGGCAATATTTTTTCAAAACCGTTTTACTGATCGCGGCGCAGCTTTTCTTCCAGTGCCTTCAATTCCGCCATTTTGCCCGGGATATCAATATGCTGCGGGCAGGCGGCGGCGCATTTGCCGCAGGCGCGGCACTGATCCGGATGCGCCGATGCGGGGATCGGGGCCGCCTTTTTCAGAAAGCGTCCGGGCATACGGTCGATCGCACATTCGTTATACGCCTTGAACAGCCCCGGGATATCCACGCCGAACGGGCACGGCATGCAGTATCGGCAGCCGGTGCAGGGGATGCGCTGTGCCTGACGGTCGATTTCAAGCGCTTTTGCCAGCGCCGCGCGCTCGGCGTCCGAAAGCGGCTCAAACGGGGACATCGTCGCAAGATTATCTTCCAGCTGTTCGGGCACTGTCATGCCGGAAAGGACCGTCATCACGTTCGGCAGGCTTGCGGCAAAACGGATCGCCCACGATGCGATGCTGCGTTCGGGCGCTGCCGCTTTCAGCACCGCCTCTGCCGGTTCGCACAGCTTTGCCAGTGCACCGCCGCGCACCGGTTCCATTACAACGCACGGCAGACCGTATTCTTCCAGGATTTCGTACTGCTCTTTTGCGCGCTGTGCCGTCCAGTCCAGATAATTGATCTGCAGCTGCGCAAAATCCCACGGATGCGCTTCGCAGATTTCCCGCAGCACTTCCGGTGTATCGTGGAACGAAAAGCCCAGACGGCGGATGTACCCCTGCTTTTTCTTTTCCGCAAGGTATTCATAGATGCCAAGCCGCTCCTGCTTATCGAAATATTCCCGGTCCAGCGCATGGCAGAGGTAGAAATCGAAATAATCCACCCGGCACTTTTCCAGCTGGCCTTCAAACAGCGCTTTCACATCGTCCAGCGTTTCCACTTTCCACGCGGGCATTTTGGTTGCCAGCGTGAACGAATCGCGCGGATATCGGCTGAGTGCTTCACCGATGAACGGTTCCGCATTGCCATCGTGGTACGGGTTTGCCACATCGAAGTAGGTGATGCCGCCCTGAAACGCCCGGTCGATCAGCTGAAACGCGCGTTCGCGGTCGATTTTTCCGTCTTCCGTTTTCGGAAGCCGCATGCAGCCCATGCCCAAAAGCGAAGGACGGCAGTCGGTATCTTTGTAAGTGCGGTATTCCATGCTGTATTCCTCTCTTTCTTACTTTTCAGTATACGGTTTCTTCCTTGTGAATGCAACTGTTTTGCTGCCTTGGCGCATCCGTTTTCCATTACGTCTTGCGGATTTTCTTTGCGGGCGATATAATTAATATCGTTACGGTTTTTCCGTTCAATTTTTAACGAGGTGACTTACATGCTTTTATCCGCAATTCTTGCCGTGCTGTGCGCAACTTCCGCATTTCAATTTGCCGGCACTGCATTTTCCGTTCCGTTTGAATCCTGGACGTGGATCTCATGGGTGTACATTTCCATGTCCGTTATTCTGGTATTTCTCTGCGCAGCTTCGGCACGCCGCGCATACCGTGCCTACAAAAAGCAGATAGAAAAAGCAAAGGAATATCAGGCGCAGGAAGCTGCCAAGCTGAAAGCAAAACGCCGTGCGCTGTATCTTGACGAGGATATCGACATTGAAGCCGAAGCCGAAAAGGCGGAAAAAGCCCGTCTTGCCGCAGAAAAGCAGGCGCTGGAACATGCCGAAGAAAACGCAGAGGACGCCGCAGGAAGCGATGCTGCGGATACCGCCGAAAGTGCTGCAGAAAGCACTGCCGAAACGCAAACTTCGGACGAAAGCGAACCCGATGCGGCGGACGAACCGAAGCCGGAAGCCTGATTTTCCGGTTCCGTTTTTCCAAAAGCGCTGCGGAATACACCCTGTTCCCTCTTTTCTTTTTTCGCACCCGTTCGGCGCATCTTTCTGAAACAATCCAAACAATAGCAAAAAGCAAAACCACCGGTTAAACCGGTGGTCTTCCTGCGCTGAAGCGAATCAATCAAAAGGCGGCTGTGCCATTCAAAAGGCGGCTGTGCCATATGGTACAGCCGCCTTTTTCTGCATACAGATCGCAAAGGGGAACACCGCCCTTGTGCTTATCGGGACTTTATTTTTTCCCAATAGGCCTTTGCTGCCTGCTCCGTTTTATT
>JAHHSL010000059.1 GCA_020025235.1 Ruthenibacterium sp. | reverse complement strand
ATCCCCTTCCCTGAATTTTTTGGAAAACCCGCCGCCGGAAAGGCAAAGCCCCCGCAGAACAGGCGGGAAAACGCAGCTGCCTTCCCGCGATGTGATGCGCCGGTAAAGCGCCGGTGTCCCCGTGCCTGCCCCTGCCCCGCCTGCCGCAGAAAAGCCGCGCAAACTAAAGCGGGGCGCATCGTTTTTGATGCGCCCCGCCGGGTATGTGTTGGAGATCCGCGCGGGCTGGCCTGTGCCCCCGGCATATTTTAAAGCAGCGCTTTCCAGCGCGTTTCGTCATAATGCAGCGTCTGGGAAAAGAACGCGGTAAGCGAACGGCCGGATTCATGCAGCTCTTCCAGTGACGCATCTGCGGCGATGCGCCCGCCGTCCAGAATCAGTGCGCGGTCCAGAAAGCCTTCCAGTTCCGAAAAATCGTGCGCTGCGATCAGCACAGTCTCCTCGGTGCGCAGCCCCGCCGCCAGCAGCTTTAAAAAATCCCGCCGCGTGAACAGGTCGCGCCCCGAAAACGGTTCATCCATAAGAATATAGCGCGCACCCTTGGAAAAGGCGGCTGCGGCTTCCAGTTTGGAACGCTGCCCGTGCGAAAATTCCCCCGCAGGGCGGCGGCGCGGCAGCTCGAAAAAATCAAGCAGGCGGTTATAGCGCTGCCGGTCGAACGCCGGGTAAAAACCGGCGAGAAACGCGCCGTATTCTTCGCCCGTCAGCTCCGGCGGAAAGCTGCCGCGCTCGGAAAGATAGGCGATCTGCGTGCGGCATTTTTCGGGGCGCTGCCCGTCATACAGCACGGTGCCATCATACGAAAGCAGCCCCGCCAGCACGCGCAGCAGGGTCGATTTCCCTGCGCCGTTTTTGCCCAGGATACCAAGGAACTGCCCGTCCGGAACCGTAAAGCCGATCGAATCCAGCGTGCGGCAGGACGGATAACACTGTACAAGACCGGAAACTTCGATCATGGCTGACTTCCCCCTTCCAGAAAAATGCTGCACATCCTGCGCATGTCGGAAAAGCCGTCGGGATTCCGTTCCAGCATCAGCTGATCTTCGGCGGTCGGCGTGCGGATGCGGATACATTCCTGTGTGCCGTCCGGCCCGTATGCAGTAAAGGCATAGCCGGTGTACAGCCCGCCGTCCTCTGTGCGGCGGCGCTCGGGTGAAAAGCGGTACAAGATCCCGTTTTGCGCGGCGGCAAAGGCGGGTTCGGGCACGTTATCGGGCGGTGCGGTTTCGGCGGCTGTCGGCAGCAGCGCATCGCCCTCGGCCGTAACACCGACATAGAACGAACGGTTCAGGCACAGCACCGCCCCGTCGGGCGTGCAGGCCGTCTGTACTTCGGCCGGCGGATGCGGAACATCGGGGCTTTCCCAGCTGCAGCGATCCAGCTCCTGCCCCGTTTCGGCGGAATACAGATGTGCGCTGACGCGCCCTTCGCCCACACAAAAGCAAAGAAAGCGGCTGTTTTCCAAAACGGCAAGGGCGGCAGCGCGGCTGCCGGCTTCCGGCGTGATGACAGCGACGGGGACGGAGCTGCCGTATCCGGAAAGGCTGCCGAAGGCGTGTGCCGCCCAATCCTCAAACGCATCGGCGCGCAGAACCGGAACTGTGCCGGAATAGC
Source organism: Ruthenibacterium sp. (assembly GCA_020025235.1). GTDB lineage: Bacteria > Bacillota > Clostridia > Oscillospirales > Ruminococcaceae > Ruthenibacterium. The sequence goes on along the minus strand of JAHHSL010000059.1, from coordinate 2,101 downwards.
CCTGCACGGCGGGGAAAAACAGCACCTCACTGCAATCGGCAGATGCGGCGACCGGACAAAGCACCGGGTCTGAAAGCTGCAGCTCACTGCCGGAATAATAGGCGGAAGAAACCGCGTCGAACTCCAGATGGTCGGCGTCCCAGAGCATGCTGCGCTCCAGACGCCATGCATCCTCCGATGTGTAAAAATCGGGTACGGCGCCGTTTTCAAGATTTGACACCGGAATTTCCAGAAGCTGCACAAAGCACGGGCGAAAGCCGAACCGCTGCCCGAATTCTGCGGCGGAAAAGGAAAGTCCCGTGTCTGCAAGGACCTCGCTGCGCGCGCCGGTTTCCCGCAGGGTGCGCCCGGCGCCCGAAAGGATACGGATGCGGTCGGGCTCGGTGATGCGCAGGAGGTACTGCATCTCGTCCTCGGCGGCTGTACCGGGGCGCGGTGCCGTTTCATAGCGCACGGATGCGCTTTCCCCGGGCGCGGCGGCAAGCAGCGGGAAAAAGTGCTGCGCACCCGCCGCAGCGCCGGAGGAAAGCAGGCTGCGGGATACGTCTGCCCCAAAAAGCGGGAGCGGCTGCTGCGAAAAATGTTCGGTGAGCGTGCCGTGTGAAAGCGTGAACGAAACGCGGTGGAAGCTGTCGCCGTACAGGCCGGAAAGCGTCACGGCGTCCAGCATCGGGGTGTCGGCGCCGCCGGCATCCGCCGTCAGGTGCGGACGGTGCGCCAGCACGGCCAGCGTGCCAAGCATCCCCGCAAGCAGACACAGCAGCACCACGGCGGAAATCCATACTTTTCGGCTGCGAAGAAACGTCATGGGAAATCCCTCCTCTTTTTACAGCTTTGCGCGGTTTATCCGGCGAAGCGTCAGCAGTGTGAGCAGGATCAGCGAAAGTAAAAACAGCGTGTGGGAAAGCGCCCGCGCCGCAAAGCCGGCGTGCACGTCGGATGCAGTGAAAAGCACCCATGCCCACAGCAGCAGGACGGCGGCAGACGGCACGATGTCCCGCAGGCTGCGGCGGGAAAATGCCGCAGCAAGCGGAAGCACCAGCACGCACAGGCCGAGCAGCAGCAAAGTGAACGAAACGGCGCTGTGCACCCCCAGCGGGAACAAAAGCCGCAGGAACGGGCTGCGGCAGATGCCGAGGATCAGCCCGCTGCGCGCGGGGTACAGCCCCGCCTGCCCGGCGGCACGGCTTAAAAACACCACATAGGAAAGCAGCAGCCCCGCCAGCATGCCCGCCCACAGCCAGAGCATCAGCAGAACGGACGCCGCCGTTTTGGCAAAGAACCAAAGCGGGCGCGGACACGGCAGAGAAAGAAAACATTCGCGCGCGTTTTCAAGATCGTGCAGGGCGCTGCGCACCGCCCACACGAACGCAAGCAGGATCAGCAGGCTCAGCGCAGCCGGCAGCAGCGAGGATGTGAACATCCGTTCAAACGGCATGCCGCCGAAGATCGAGGGCACCGGCGCAAAGAAGAGAAAGTAAAGCGGCGCAAGAACGGCGGCTGCGGCAGAGAAAAGCAGTGATGCGCGCAGCTGCAGTCCTGCTTCGCGGCGCAGCAGCAAAGCAAACTGTTTCATAAAATACCTCTCTTTCGTATGAGCAGAATAATACACGATGCGCGGGATTTTTCAGGGGATCGACTCCCATGTATCACTGATAAGGTCAAGCGCCTGTTTGTAAGTAAGCCCCAGCTCCCGTGCTTTTTGAACAAATCCGCACGCCATTTCGCGCTTTGCCTGTTCGCAAAGGCGCATGCGCACGGCTTCGGAGCAGCGCACAAGGCTGCCAAGGTTGCCGTCCGTCACCAGGATCCCCTCATCCTCCAGCTGCTTATACGCTTTTTGCACGGTGTTGGGGTTTATCTCCAGCGCGGCGGCGGTTTCGCGGCGGGAGGGCATGCGGGTATCGTTCGTAAGGCTGCCGGAAACGACTCGGCTGCGGATATAGCGGCAAAGCTGCGGGCACACCGCCTGCGTGCGGTCCAGCATCAGCCCGTGCCAGAAATCCATAAAAAGTCCCCCTCCCTGTTGAGTGTATTATATCAATAATACACAAAGGCGTCAATAAAAAAGCGGACGCGCAGCAAAGCGCGTCCGCACAAA
>JAHHSL010000058.1 GCA_020025235.1 Ruthenibacterium sp. | reverse complement strand
GCAGAGCCGCGCAAACAAAAACAGCCGCAGCAAATGCTGCGGCTGTAAAGTGCATAGCGGCAAACGGAGCAGAGCTTATTCTGCGTCCTTTGCGAAGTTATCGAAGTAGCCCTGGATGAAGATGATCGGGGTGCCCTTGTCGCCGGAACCGGAGGTCAGGTCGCACAGGCTGCCGATCAGGTCGGAAAGGCGGCGCGGGGTCGTGCCCTGGCTTGCCATCTGGCCCTTCAGGTCGGCGTCTTTATGGGAGATGCTCTCTTTGATCGCCTTGGTCAGCGCTTCACCGGAAAGATCGGAGAAATCGTTGTCGGCAAGGTATTTCAGCTTCAGCTCATTGGGCTGGCCGTCGATGCCGCTGGTGTATGCGGGGCTTACGACGGGGTCGGCCAGTTCCCAGATCTTGCCGACGGGGTCTTTGAATGCGCCGTCGCCGTAGACCATGGCTTCGATGTTTTTGCCGGTTGCCTTGTGCAGGCTTGCGGCAAGATCTTCCACAAATGCCTTGCTGTTGCGCGGGAACAGCTTTACGGTATCCTCGGTTGCCTTGTTGGAGCCGAGCAGGCCGTATTCTTCGTTGCAGCCGGAACCGTTGACCGGGCTGTTCATGATATCGCTCAGCAGCAGGACCTTTTCGGCACCTGCGGCAAGCAGGCGGCGCTTGGAGCGTTCACGCGTGTGGATATCGCAGCACAGAACGGTTTTGGTGTACGGCAGAATGGCGCGCACGTCGTTGCCGAAGATGAATTCCACTTCGCAGCCTTCGGAACGGAACAGATCGCCGTAGTATTCCACATAGTCCACGCCGGTGAACGGATGCTTCACATAGCCGAACAGTTCGCGGTATTTCTTTTCGTCCAGAACGTCGCTCCACGGATTGACGCCCTTTTCGTCCAGCAGGTCTTCGTCAAACAGGTGGTTGCCCACTTCGTCGGAAGGATAGCTCATGAGAAGGTAAACCTTCTTGCAGGCCTTGGCAATGCCCTTAAGGCAAATGGCGATGCGGTTGCGGCTCATGATCGGGAAGGTCAGGCCGATGACGTCGGTGCCAAGCTTTGCGCGGCAGTCTGCGGCGATCTCTTCGGTGGAGGCATAGTTGCCCTGTGCACGTGCGACAACGGCTTCGGTAACCGCCACGATGTCACGGTCGTTGAACGTGATGTTCTGCTCTTTGCCGCATGCGACAATAGCGTCGGTTACGATCTTGACAAGATCATCACCTTCGCGGATGACGGGGCAGCGGACGCCTCTGGACACAGTACCGACAGTTCTCATGATGCAGTCTCCTATTCTATCATAAAAAGATGTTTCATACGAACGGAAATTCAGTGTTGCACACCGGATCCTCATTTATTATAATAGGCTTACAGCCATAAGTAAAGTTATTATTTATTATATTTATTATAAGTGGGTCTAATACAATGAAAACGAATCCGGAACTGTATAAAATCTTTGTCACGGCGGCACAGGCGGGCAGCTTCAGCGCGGGCGCAAAGGAACTGTATCTGACGCAGTCGGCGGTTTCGCAGGCGGTGCACAAGCTGGAAGAACAGCTGGGCGTGTCGCTGTTTGTGCGCGGGCGGCGCGGTGCGGCGCTGACGCAGGAGGGCAGGCTGCTGTACGATCATGCCGTGCAGGCCTTGCAGCTGCTGGAAGCGGGTGAACAAAAGCTGATGCGCCTGCGCGAACTGGACGAGGGGCTTTTGCGCATCGGTGCGGCGGATACGATCACAAAGGAATATCTGCTGCCGTACCTGAGCGCATTTCATCAGCTGCACCCGAACGTGCAGCTGCAGGTGACGAACCGCACGTCCCGGCAGCTGACGGAGCTGCTGGCGCAGGGGCGTCTGGATCTTGCGATCGTGAACCTGCCCATTGAGGATAAGCGCTTTGTCGTGCGGCCGATCTTTGAAGTGCACGATATCTTTGTGGCGGGGCATCAGTTCGATGCGCTGGACGGGCGCTTTCTGTCCCCGCAGGAGCTTGTGCGCTATCCGCTGGTGATGCTGGAACAGGCGTCCAACAGCCGGCGCTATGTGGATGAATACTTCCGCGCGCACGGCATCGAACCCGCGCCGGAAATCGAACTCGGCGCGCACGAGCTTCTGCCCAGCTTTGCGGCGATCGGCTTCGGCATCGCGTGCGTGGTGGCGGAATTCTGCACCCGGCAGCTGGACGAAGGCGTGGTGTTCCCCGTGCAGCTGGTGCCGCCGGTGCCCCCGCGCAGCATCGGCGCATGCTGGCTGAAGGATATGCCGCTTTCCGCCGCTGCGGCAGAGCTGATGCGCCTTTTGCACGATGCGCCGGCAAAAAACTGACGCAGGGCGCCGCGCGGCTGAAAATATACAAATAGTATAAAACGCAAAAAGACCCGAAAGGATTTTCATCCTTCGGGTCTTTCGGTTATCGGGAAAAATCAGCGGGCAAGAACTGCGTTTGCGAAATCGCGGCCGAACTGTTCTGCGGCGGCAAGATCGTCCTGTGTCGGGCGGAAGCGCACGCGCAGGCCTTCCAGCGGCTGGCCCAGCTTGAGCAGCTGCATGCGTGCCGTCAGATTAGGAACGGCTTCGCCGCTCCAGCCGTAGCTGCCGAACGCAGCTGCGGGCAGGCCCTTGTGGATGATCGGGTTCAGGTCGATGAGCATTTCGTACACCGGGGGCAGGGCGTCGCCCACAAGCGTCGGGCTGCCGAGCAAAAAGCCGTCCGATTCGGCAACCGCCTTTTTGGCAGCGGCATTGTCGTCGGTGACAAGGTCGAACGTCTGCACCTTTACGCCGGCTTCCAGCAGACCCTTTTCGATGTGCTGAGCGAGCATTTTGGTGTAGCCGTAAGCGGAAACATACGCAAGGGCGACCGTCTTTTCCGTCTTTTTGACGGGGGTGCACCATTCGCGGTACATATCAAAATATTGCTGCACATTGGTGCGCAGAACCGGGCCGTGGCCGTTGCCGACAAATTCGACGGGCAGATCCTTGATGCGATTGAGCGCCTTGAGCATGAAGGGCTTGAACGGGCCCATGATGTTATCGAAATAATATTTGTATGCGTCGGTGAAATCGCCGTCGATCAGATCGTTGAACACGCGCTTGTCTGCATAGTGGCAGCCGAAGCTGTCGCAGGTGAACAGCGCCTTGCGCTCGGGGATATAGGTGTACATGCTGTCCGGCCAGTGCAGCAGGGGAACGCTGAGGAACTGCATCGTCATGCCGCCGAGGTCGATCTCGTCCTTTTCGGTGACGGCGCGGCATGCAAACGGTTCGTTGACGATCTCTTTCAAAAACGTCAGCGCGGTGTTGCTGCCCAGAACCGTTGCGTTCGGCGCAAGCTTCAAAAGACGCTGCATGCTGCCGGTGTGATCCGGTTCGGTGTGGTTGACAACGATGTAATCAATTTCGGAAGGATCGCATACTTCGCGGATATTGCCGATAAATTCGTCGAAGAACGCTTCCTTGCTGGTTTCAAAAAGAACCGTCTTTTCCGATCCTTTCACAAGGTAAGAGTTGTACGATGTGCCGTAATCCGAATGCATGATGATATCGAATACACGCAGGTTCGGATCCTGTACGCCCACGTACCAGATATTTTCCTTTGCAAGTAAAGCGCCCATAAATAGCAATCTCCTTTTTATGATTTCGATTCTTTAATTTCTTTTAATACCTTTTTATTGTATACCGCAATGGTATAAATTGCAAGATGCTGCGGAAAAAATTCGACCGGAAACGGTCGCTTTTTTTCGTTAAAAACGCCGATAGGTGCCGGTTTCCGGGGGAATCAGGATGCACCGGCGCGCAGCGGCCGTTTGCTTATGCCGCCCGGCTTTTGCGTGCATGCGTTTTGCAAAAAGCGGATGCGCACGCCCTTGTGCGGCGTGCACGGGGGCGGCAAAAGCCATGGATGCAAAACGCCGTTCAGCGAACGAACAGCGCAGGCGCGGCAAGGCCAGCTGCGCCGGCCCTGCAGTTATTCTTCCTGCGCTTTCATGTATTCTTCAAAGTTTGCGTATTTCTGCGCCGGTGCGCGGCGGGAGATCAGCCGGATGCCGGTGTCCTCTTCTTTTTCCCGGCGCGGTGCGCGTTCCGCACGTTCACTGCGCGCGGGGCGTTCGGCGTCACGCGGCTTTTTGCCGCGCGCAGGTTCGGCGCGGTCTTTTTTTGCGGGTGCGGCCTGGGCCTCGGGCTTTTTTCCCTGCGGCGCTTTTTTCTTTTCCGCAGGCTGCGGCTTTGCCTTTTTTACGTTCTGCGCA
>JAHHSL010000057.1 GCA_020025235.1 Ruthenibacterium sp. | reverse complement strand
GTCGTTTTCCAGTACGGCGCTGTGCTCGTCTGCCTGAAAGCGGCAGTCCTTCCATGCTTCGCGGATCATTCGGCATCACACGCACTTTCCGGTTCAAAGGCAAGATGAACGGTGCGCGCGGATTCCGGCTCCAGTGTGATCTCCCACTGGCCGTCCGTGCGGCTTTTTATGCTGCGGATCGGCGCATCGGCAGTGATGCGGCATCTGCCGGGGGCCAGCACCGCAAGGACGGTGCATGTTCCGCTTCGCGTGCAGTCCAGTGTCAGCTGCGCGCTGCGCTGATCGTCCGAAATACGGCTCGCGCGGATGAAGGTATCAAAGCCCGTTGTAAATGTACCGGGGATATAATAATCGGCAAACCACGATACGACAGGGGCAGAAAGCCCGCCGAACTGATGCCAGCCCGCACCGCGGCGGCTTTCGATCATAAAGTGTTCAAAGCAGTGATACGATGCGCTGCATTCCTGCTGCCACAGCGAAAGCGCCGTATCGGCAATGAAGAAGGCGTCGTCGCCGCGCCCTGCGTCCAGTGCAGCCTTGAAGAAAAACCACTGGTGCGGCATCCAGACGGCGCCGTTCCAGTAGCCGTCGTGCCGGTAGTAGGGCGCCGCGCGGTCAACGGTGGAAAGGCCGCAGTCCGTGCGGAAATGCGCGGGGCTGGCAAGCTTTTCCCACAAAACGTCCGCCTGTGCTTTTGTGCACACGCCCGCATACAGCGGCGAAAGGCCGTCAAGCCCCATGTTGGCATCCGCGCCGCTTTCGCAAAGCAGCGGGCCTGCGGGCATCCCGTTTTCATCATGCAGCACATAGCTGAAACAGCCTGCCGCTTCGTTCCACGCATGCTGCTGCAGCGCGCGGGCAAAGCGTTCGGCGTCATCATCCAGCTGGCGGGCAAGGGCTTCGCCGCCAAGCACACGCGACGTATACGCAAGGATGCGCGCACAGCGCACGGCCTGTGCCGTCGTGCACACCGGCGTGCAGACGGCCTCCAGCTTTTTTTCGTGGACAGCGACCTGCGCGGGGTAATCGTCCCAGCCGCCGGAATTGTAGAAATAATCCCACGGGCGCAGCAGTCCGCTTTTCAGCCCCGCCATGGTGGAGCCGCCCGCCTGTCCGGTGAAAAAGCGGTAATAATGCAGCAGCTGCGGCAGGCAGTATTCCGCAAGCGCATGGCTGCCGGTGCGGTTATACAGCTCTGCAAACAGGTAAAACTGCACGGGGACAAGCGAGCCGTGGTGGATGAACGCGGCTTCGTCGTTATCCGGATGCGTCAGATACGCGTTCAGGCAGTCGAACCCGCGGCGCAGGGAAACGGCCGTCAGCCCGATGCCGATAAAGCCGGAATCCCAGGTATAAAGGCTGTCCCACCAGCGGCCGGGCGTGTTGTGGCGGATGTACTGCCCCTGCACATAAACGGGGTATACGACATTCGTGCACAAAACCGCGCGCATCAGCTGCTGGCCGAAGGCGTATTCCTCCCCCTGCGGCAGCATTGCCGGCGGCTGCATTTTGGCACAGGCGTTCTGCCATGCGTTGTCCAGTGCGCCGCGCCGTCGCATCAGGCTGCGGCAGCATTCGGCGGCCTGTTCGTGGGTATCGGCGCAGCACACAACGCCCAAGATCGTGCGGCTTTCGTGCGGCCCCAGCGGGATCGGGCGCAGGAACACATTTGTGAAATGGCCTTTTTCGCTGCCCTTCAGCACGGACGAAACATGGTTGTGCACGGTATCGCGCAGGAAAATATCCAGTTCGTCGTTTTCGATTTCGCGGATCTGCGCGTCGGGGTAATCCCACGCAATGCCGTAACATTCGCGGATGTGCGGATAGCGCAGCGTCAGAAAGCCCTCGTCCTCGCGGCGGCGGATCTCCGGCACAAAGCCGTCCCCGCGGATGCGGATGTCGATCTCGCCGCAGTCGTCCTCCTCGCACAGGGTAAAGCAATCGAACTTTGCCGCGCCGCGCCCGCGGGAGGTGAGCGTCAGGCAGAAGCCGCCCTCCGGCACGGGATACAGCGGGAAAAACAGGAACTGCGGCTCTTCACACGGGGGCAGAACCAGCTTCTGGTGGGTGCTCAGGGTAAACAGGGCGTCTTCGGGGGAATGGTTGCAGTAGCGCACGCCCAGTACCGGATGACGCAGTGGCTTTTTTACGGGGAAGGTATAGCGGACGGTATCGCCCGCGCCCTGTTCCCCGGCACCAAAGCCATAGCCCACGCCGTACCCGCGCGTAAAGCCGCACACCGGTTCTTCGGCGCGGCGTGCGCCGTCCCAGACAAGGCCGTCGGTGGGGCGCGGGCGGGCAAAGCGCAGGTCGTCATATTCATTTGCGTATACAAGGATGGCGTTTTCCGGCAGCGAGATGTCGGCGCCGGTTACGGCAAAGCCGCGGTACGAGGGAACCGGATCGTACGCAGACGCCATATAATGCAGCACAAGGTTCTGCGGGATATCGGTTTCGTTGTGACATTCGGCGCGGATGAGCCGCGCGTTTTCGGAAAGCGCCGCAAACGAGATATCGGCATATACGCGGTCTTTCCATTCGATTTCATGGCGCAGGGTGTAGCAGGAAAGATCGGGCGAAGCACCGAAGACGTGAAAGCCGCTTTCAAACCGCACATTCGGAACGTTCACCTGACGGCGGTACAGCCCGGGAAAAACAGAAAGATCAAAACGCACGCCGTCATTTGCGGCAGGAATGTGGGAGATGCCGCTGTATTTTTTGGTATACGGCCCCCAGGCGGGAAGCGAGAGGTCGTGTGATTTGGTTTGTTTTTTCATGGAACCCTCCAAAATGCTGAAAAAAGGCGCGTCTTGACGGACGCGCCTTTTCTGTTATGAAGATCAGCCCTTGACGGCGCCGATCATAACGCCTTTGACAAAATATTTCTGAAGGAACGGATACAGGCACATGACGGGCAGGGATGCAACGACCATGGTTGCATACTTTAAGCCGTCGCCGATGATCTCGATATCGCCCATGCCGCCGGCCATATTGCTGATATCGCTCTGGATAAGCACTTCGCGCAGGATCATCTGCAAAGGATACAGGCCGCGGTCGTGCAGATACAGCAGTGCGGAGAACCAGGAGTTCCACAGCTTGACGCCGTAGAACAGAACCATGACCGCGATGATCGGGCCGGAAAGCGGCAGAACGATGCGGAAGAAGATCCCAAGGTCGTTGCAGCCGTCCAAAGAAGCGGATTCCACCAGCTCGAACGGAATGGTCTGTTCAAAGAACGTGCGCATGATGATCATGTTGTATGTGCTGACAGCCGCGGGCAGGACCATGGCCCAAATGGTATCCAGCAGGTGCAGGCGCTGCACGATCAGGAAGGTCGGGATCATGCCGCCGGTGAAGAACATCGTAAAGACGAAGATCGTAGTGAAGAAGTTGCGTCCGTAGAAGTCCCTGCGGGAAAGCGGATAAGCGGCGCACATCGTCAGGATAACGCTGATCGCCGTGCCAAGGACCGTGTACAGAAGCGTGTTGCGGTAGCCAAGCCAGATGTTGTCATCCTTGAACACCTTTTCGTACATCGAAAGGGTGAAGCCCTTCGGGAAGAAGGAAACCTCGCCGCGCAGCAGCGCCATGGGGTCGCTGAACGAACCGCTGATGATGTGCAGCAGCGGGAAGATGATGAGCAGGCAGAAAATCACCAGCAGGGCAACGACGATGAATGAAAAAACGCGTTCGCCCGGGGTTTCTTTGATTTTTGTATGGGACTTTTTCACCACAAGCTCACCTCGCTAATCCGTTTGCTGATCTTGTTGAAGATCATAATGACTGTAAAGTTGATAATGGAGTTGAACAGGCCGACAGCAGCCGAGAAGCTGTATTCGCCGCCTTCAAATGCACGGCGGTAAACATAGGTGGAAATAACGTCAGCCGTTTCATACGTTGCTTCGTTATACATCAGCATGATCTTTTCATAGCCGACCGTGAATACGCTGCCCATTCGCAGGATCAGCATGATCATAATGGTGGGCATGATGCACGGCAGCGTGATGTGCACAAGCTTTTTCCATTTGCTTGCGCCGTCCACGGTTGCAGCTTCGTACAAAGTGGGGTCGATGCCCGTCAAAGCGGCAAGGTAAACGATCGAACCGTAACCGGCGGTCTGCCAGATATCGGAAAGGACGTAAATGGTCTTAAAGTATTTGGGGTTTGCCATGAAATGGACGGGATCGCCGCCGAACAGCTGGATCATCTGATTGACCAGGCCGTTGTTCGGGCTGAGCACGGCGTTGATCAGGCTGACGACAACAACCGCCGAAATGAAGTGCGGCAGATATACAACTGTCTGCACGCCTTTTTTAAAGCGTTCGTTGCGCAGCTCGTTCATCAAAAGAGCCAGGATGACGGGGATCGGGAAGCCGACCACAATGGAATACAGGCTGATGCCCAGCGTGTTGCGCATCAAACGAAAGAAGTATTCCGATTTAAAGAACTGGATAAAGTATTTAAAGCCGACCCATTTGCCGCCGGTGATGCCCAAAGCGGGCATGAAATCGCGGAACGCGATCTGAGCACCGTACAGCGGAGCATACATAAAGACGATGTACCAGACCAAAGCGGGCAGAAGCATCATGTAAAGATATCTGGACCGCCACAGCTTCTTGCGGGCAGCGGACAATTTGCTGCCTGAACCTCCGGCAGAGCGCTTTGTGCCCTGGGAAACAGCAGTTTTCATAAAGATTCCTCCTTCCGTAATTCGGGCGGAACAGGAATCCTGCCGAGCGCCCGGAGAAAAATGAGATTGCCGCGCATCCGCTGGATGCGCGGCAACGGATTCAAGGGGTCTTGTTTAAATTACGGTATTATTTATTCATTTCGTCGATGGTCTTCTGATAGATATTGATGACCTTTTCGATGCCCATGTCCTTGACCTTGGAAACGTAAGTGTCCCAGTTGCTTATGGGTTCGCGGCCGGTGATGAACTTCATAATCATTTCGTCCACATAGGTCTTGATGTCGGCCATGACAGCACGGCGTTCATTGTCGTCCTCTGCGGAGAAGGAGATCGTGCCGGGGATGACGTACTTGTTGGATTCTTCCAGGAACGGGATGATGTACTCGGTCTTTGCTTCCAGAACCGAGCCGTCGTCAAGCTGGCTGGTCTGGGCAAAGCACAGAACAGACGGCATAATGCCCTGGCTGATGGTGAAGCTGCCGATTGCCTGCTTCGGAGACATACCGTCCGGGTTGTTCAGAACGAAGTCGGTGAAAACGGGCTTGCCGTCCACCATTTTATAATGCGTGCCTTCAACGCCCAGGTTCAGCAGCTGCTGGCCTTCGGGGCTGTACATCCAGTCGAGCCATTCGACAACGCGGTCGACGTTCTTGCAGCTGGAGGTGATGGTTGCAGCAACGA
>JAHHSL010000056.1 GCA_020025235.1 Ruthenibacterium sp. | reverse complement strand
TGCTTTTACACTGTTTTTAGGACAATTTCGACCATTTGTCCTAAATGCAGACAAAACTCTTTATTTGTCAACTGCAACAATGTATAAAATCTGCTATTCTAGCTGTGCAACCTAACCAACAGCTTTCCGATGTGCCGCTTTACGGACAGACGATTGCAGCCTGCACGTTTACGGTTGAGTGGGTTTTTCCTGCAGTGCAAGGATTTTATCGAAGATTTCGCCGGACAGCATCTCCTGCAGTACGGCAACGACCGGCTCCGGCTCGCCCTCCATTCCTTCCTTCGCCCATTTCATAAGGACGCCTGTCAGCCCAAATGCGTAAAAATCCGATATGACACGGATCTGCCTTTGCGAAAGGAGCTGATCTGCCTTCGCATTCAGCAGCATATTCCGCACAAGGTTTGTGTAAAATTCCAAAAGGCCTTCCGAAAAGCTGTTTTGCCCCTGCACATGCAGCACTTTAATGTAAAAACTTTTGTGCTGCTGCATATACCGGCACAGCTGCAAAAGTCCCTGTGACCAGTTATCAATACTGGCCTCTCCAATGATCGGAGTGATCTCCGAATAAAAGATCCAGCTGATGATGTCATACTTATCTTTAAAGTGATAATAAAAGGTATTGCGGCTGATGCGGCACTGTTTTGCGATGTCCCCCACCGAAATTTCCTCGAAGCTTTTGGTTTCCAGAAGGGTTTTCATGCCCTGTGCGATCATATGTTTTGTAAATTCCGAAGTAGACATCGTTCCCACTCCTTTTTGTGGTTTCCCGCTGTTTGTGCGCAGCGTGCTCTTTATTATAGCATACGCCGAACCGGATTCCAACCGATTCCGTTTCGGCAGACAGAGCGGACAGCGTTTGATTGTTCAATATTAAAACCGAGAGGTATTTCTATGAAGAGACGTTCTCTTTTCACACTCAGCGTAATGCAGACGATGACCGGAAGGGCCATTCGGGATATGCGCAACGGCGGAAGCCGCGAAATGCGCAACGTCCTGGAGCTTTGCCGCGGCTTTGCCCGCAGCCCCCGGCAGCGGGAGGTTTGGGACGCACTGAAAGTCATACTCACAGCCCCCGGGAACCGATATCAGGGGCTGCTGCACCGCGTGGCATGCTCCGTTCGGGAAGATTCGCTGAAAACACTGATCATCAACCTCAGCTGCAATGCCTTTTCTGCCGGCCGCGAGCTGCTCCGCATGCAGGCAGCGTCCGGTACCAAATCGCTTTGGCTTCAGCAGCTTTCCCCTGTCAGCGACCTGCGCACGGAGGTTCGCCGCTGCACACAGCTGGGCACATGCGTATTTCTCATTGATCTGCAGGAATGCAGGGATTGCAGAGCACAGGCGGCAGAGCTTGCCGCACGCAACAGCCGCTGTATCTTTATTTATCTTGTTTCCGATCCCGAAGCCGAGTTTCCCGCCGTTATACAGGCCGTCCAGTGCGAAAACGTCTGCATCCTGCTGGCGCCGGACGCCGTGGATGCCTGTGCACCGGCACTGAAAAAACGCGGTATCCTTTTCGGCATTATCCGAAATTACGACGACATTCAGGATCTTTCGCAGGAAAAAGACCTTTTGGAGCACTGGACCCGTGCCGGATGCCTGCTGTGCGTATACCGCTCCCCGCAGCATTCGCAGCCCTGCGCCCAGAACGAAGAACTTTACAGCGCCATGAACCGCGCGCGCCGCAGCGGACAGCCGGAGCTGTTTCTGTGCGATCTGGATCGGGACACCGCTGCGATTCAGGACATTCTGCTGGAGCGCCGGGACATCACCGATTTCATCCGGCCTGATAGCTGAACGATTTTTCTGCACATTGTGCCGGCGCTTCATTCCGGCATCAGGCAGTGCAGATAAATTTTTCCGTCTGGCGGACGATTTCCGCCCTGTTTTGATTTTGTTTTACTGTTTACGCCGTTTGATTTTCAGTTGAAATCCGGTGCTCTGCCCTTTTGAAAGGCAGGAGCCGGCATGCGGCAAAGTGTTTTTTCCAGAAAGGACGATCATTTTGAACACCTATCAGGCAGGAATCGACATCGGTTCCACTACCGTCAAACTTGTGGTTCTGGACGAATCCCTCAACATCCTGTACGGACAGTACCGCAGGCATTGTGCCCGTATTCAGCAGGCGCTTGCGGAATTGCTGCAGGAGGCTCTGCAGATGCTGGGCGAATGTCGGCTGCAGGTACATATCACCGGCTCCGGCTCGATCAATCTTGGGCGGCAGCTGGGCATCCCCTTCACGCAGGAGGTCGTCGCCGTCGCGGCTGCACTGCAGCACACGGCACCGCAGACCGATGTTGCCATTGAACTGGGCGGCGAGGATGCAAAAATCATCTATTTCAATGGCGGTCTGGATGAACGCATGAACGGCGTATGTGCCGGCGGCACCGGATCGTTTATCGACCAAATGGCAGCGCTGCTGCAGACCGATGCGGCAGGACTGAACCGCGAGGCGGAGCATTATCACGAAATCTATCCGATTGCCGCACGCTGCGGCGTTTTCGCCAAATCGGACATTCAGCCGCTGATCAACGACGGTGCCGCCAAATCCGACCTTGCCGCCTCTATTTTTCAGGCAGTGGTGAACCAGACGATCTCCGGCCTTGCGTGCGGCAAGCCGATCCGTGGATGCGTTGCCTTTCTGGGCGGGCCGCTGCACTTTCTGCCGGAGCTGAAAAAAGCCTTTATCCGCACGCTGAAGCTGACGCCGGAAAACATCGTCGACCCTGAAAATTCACATCTGTTTGCCGCCATGGGCGCGGCTCTGGAAGCATCCGGCGGAGAGAGCATGCTCCTTTCCGATCTGATCGAACGGCTCAGGACAGAACAAATCCAGCAGTTCGAGCTCAATCGTCTTCCCCCGCTTTTTTCCGGCGAGGAGGAATACCGGGAATTCTGCACTCGCCACACGCAGGCCGTTGTCCGGCGCGGAGAGATCCGGGATTATTGCGGCGACTGCTTCCTTGGTGTGGACGCCGGTTCCACCACCACAAAGCTGGCGCTGATCGGACAGGACGGACAGCTTTTATTCTCCTACTACACCAGCAATTTCGGCAACCCCGTCAAGGCGGTTATTGCCGGTATGGAGGAACTGAAAAAGCAGCTGCCGGAAGGCGCACGCATCGTGCGTTCCTGCTCGACCGGATACGGCGAGACCCTGATGCAGACGGCATTCGGTCTGGACGAGGGCGAAGTGGAGACGGTTGCACACTGCACCGCTGCCGCGTTCTTTGAGCCGCGGGTGGACTGCGTGCTGGATATCGGCGGGCAGGATATGAAGTACATCAAGCTGAAAAATTCCACGGTGGATACCGTTATCCTGAACGAAGCCTGTTCCTCCGGCTGCGGCTCGTTCATAGAAAGCTTTGCCAATTCTCTGGGATATTCTGCCGAGGATTTTTCAAAGCTTGCCCTGTTTGCAAAAAATCCGGTCGATCTCGGCACACGCTGCACCGTTTTTATGAATTCCAATGTCAAGCAGGCGCAGAAAGAGGGCGCATGCGTCGAGGATATTTCCGCAGGTCTTGCCTATTCCGTCATCAAAAACGCTCTGTTCAAGGTCATCAAGCTGACAGATGCAAAGGACATGGGCGATCACATCGTAGTGCAGGGCGGCACTTTTTACAATCAGGCCGTACTGCGTGCATTTGAGCACATCACCGGTGCGCACGTCATCTGTCCGGATATTGCGGGCATCATGGGCGCTTTCGGTGCTGCGCTGCTGGCAAAGACACGCTATCACGGGCAGGAAACGACTATGGTTCCGCTGGATGAAATCGGGAATATTTCGTATGAGGTTTCCATTGAACGGTGCAGCGGGTGTTCCAACCACTGCATGCTGACGATCGACCGGTTTTCCAACGGCCAGTGCCATATCACCGGCAACCGCTGCGAAAAAGGGCTGCAGAAAAGCAAGCCTTCTGACAAAGCGCCCAGCATGGTGCTTTACAAGCGCAAACGGATCTTCCGCTATCCCCCGCTATCCGCTGCGCAGGCTGCACGCGGAGAAATCGGCATACCCCGTGTGCTGAATCTGTATGAAGATTACCCGTTCTGGGCAACGTTTTTCCGCGCGCTTCGCTTCAAGGTCGTACTGTCGCCGTTTTCCAGCCGTGCGCTGTATGAGCTTGGCATGGAGTCGATCCCCTCGGAATCCGAATGTTATCCGGCAAAAATGTCGCACGGTCATGTGCAGTGGCTGATCGATCACGGCGTAAAGACAATTTTCCACCCCTGCGTTTTTTACGAACATCAGGAAGTGTCGCACGCACAGAATCACTTCAACTGCCCGATCGTGATTTCCTACCCCGAGAACCTGAAAAACAATGTGGATGACATCGAAAACAAAGGCATCCGCTATCTGCGCCCTTTTATCGCGTTCACCACAGAAAAGACCGCCGCAGACCGTCTTGTGCGGTTCTGCCGCGAAACGTGGGATATCCCCGAGGATGAGACCCGTCAGGCGGTGCACGACGCATGGATCGAACAGCTTCAGGCAAAAGCCGACATTCGTGCAGAGGGTGCGCGTCTGCTTGCGGAAATGGAGGAAAACCACGCGCACGGCATCGTACTGGCGGGCAGACCGTATCACATTGACCCGGAGATCAACCACGGCATCTCGGAGCTTATCTCCTCCTACGGATTTTACGTTTTCACCGAGGACAGCCTTCCGCTGAACCCACAGACCCATCGCACGCTGCGCGTTGTGGATCAGTGGGTGTATCATTCCCGCCTTTATTCCGCAGCGGAATTTGTCAGCACACGCAATGATCTGGAGCTTGTGCAGCTCAACTCGTTCGGCTGCGGGCTGGACGCCGTCACCACCGATCAGGTGAATGACATCCTTGTCAAAAGCAACAAGCTGTATACGGTTTTGAAAATCGACGAAGTCAACAATCTTGGGGCGGTGCGCATCCGCATCCGCAGTCTGCTGGCGGCGATCCGCATGCGGCAGGAACGCCATGTCACCGCCGCGCCGCACACAGTAAGCTATCCCCGCGCGGAATTTACCCGCCGGATGAAAAAAGAGGGCTATACGATCCTTGCACCGCAGATGAGCCCGATCCACTTTGACATTCTGGAGCCGATCTTCAACCACTACGGCTACCACCTCGATATACTGAAAAACGACAACCGCACGGCAATCGACGTTGGGCTGAAATACGTAAACAACGACGCCTGTTTCCCGTCCATCACCGTCGTCGGGCAGATCATGGAGGCCGTGCTGTCCGGACGCTATGACACCGACCGGCTTGCCATTATCATGTCGCAGACAGGCGGCTGCTGCCGTGCAAGCAACTATGTCGGCTTTATCCGCAAGGCGTTGGAAAAAGCAGGACTTTCGCATATCCCGGTCATTTCGCTGAATGCGAACGGCATGGAAAAGAACAGCGGGTTCGAGCTTTCCCCCGCTATGCTGTACGCTATGGCCAAGGGGCTGGTTTACGGCGATCTTCTGATGCGCTGCCTGTACCGGGTGCGTCCGTACGAGCGGGTGCCGGGGTCTGCAAACGCACTGTATGAAGAATGGAAGACAAACTGCATCAACGCGCTGACGGGCAAGACCCATGCGGCAGGCCACGCAGCGATGTGCCGCAATATCGTACAGGCCTTTGACGCTTTTGAAATCAACGAGGCTCTGAAAAAGCCCCGTGTCGGCATCGTTGGTGAGATCCTGGTCAAGTACATGCCGCTTGCGAACAATCATCTTGTCGCACTTTTGGAAAAAGAAGGTGTGGAGGCCGTTGTTCCGGATCTTATGGATTTTATGAACTACTGCCTGTTCAACACCCAATACAAGCACGAATTTCTTGGTTCCAAGTGGTCGTCGGCAGCTGTTTCGCAGGCGGCGCTTCATGCGATCCACACGCTGCGCAAGCCTGCTTTGGAAGCACTGCGCAGCAGCAAGCGGTTTGAGCCTTCCGCACCCATTGAACAGATTGCCGAATGGACAAAGCCGTTTTTGTCCATCGGCAACCAGTACGGCGAGGGCTGGTTCCTGACAGGCGAAATGATCGAACTGCTTCATTCCGGCGTATCGAATATCGTATGCATTCAGCCGTTCGCCTGTCTGCCGAACCACGTTGTCGGAAAAGGCGTGATCAAATCGCTGAAAAAAGCGTATCCCGATGCCAATATTGCTGCGGTGGATTATGACCCCGGCGCAAGCGAGGTCAACCAGCTGAACCGCATCAAGCTGATGCTGGCTGCCGCAAAACGGAATGATGATGCATCACACGAGGAAGCTGCGGTGCGTTGAGCTGTTTTACCCCGCA
>JAHHSL010000055.1 GCA_020025235.1 Ruthenibacterium sp. | reverse complement strand
CGAGTTCAAGTCTCGTTCCTCGCACCAAACAGAAAACCGCAGAATCAAGTCAATGCTTGGTTCTGCGGTTTTTTCGTTGTTTTTGTAAAAGTTCTGTCAGGCCGCCGGCACAGCCGTGGGGGTATCTTTACAGGAACACGGAACAAAGCAAAAGCGCTTTCCCGAAAAACGGGAAAGCGCTTTTTTCATTTCAGATCATACCCGAAAACGCCGGTGCGGCATCCTTTTTCGATCACACGCGCAAAGGCGTCCAGCCCCTGCTCGTCCTGCTGTGTAAACCGCGCCGTGACCGGACTGTCGATATCCAGTACGCCGATCACGCGGCCATCCCTGTGCAGCGGCAGCACGATCTCCGACGCGGACGCCGCATCGCATGCAATGTGGCCGGCAAAATCGTGCACATCCTCCACGCGCAGGTTTTCATCTTTTTGCACCGCCGTACCGCACACGCCCCTGCCCGGTGCGATGCGCAGACACGCAGGCTTGCCCCAGAACGGCCCGAGCACAAGCTGACCGTGATCCATAAGGTAAAAGCCCGCCCAGTTGATATTTTCCAGGCGTTCCCCCAAAAGCGCCGCCGCATTGGAAAGGTTCGCCACCATGTTCGGCTCCCCGTCGATCAAAGCTGCGCCCTCTTCGCACAGCATTTCATAAAATTCGTTTTTCATTTCTTTCCCTCCGCGTCATCTGCGGCAAGCGCCGGTACAAACACTTCGCCTGCATCGCTGAATATAAAATGATAATACGGACGCAGTGTATCGCCCGTGCGCCGGTACAAAAGCTCCCGCGCACATGCATCGGCTGCATCACCTGCCTGCTTTGCCTGTTCCACGCCGATCACTTCCAGCGTTTCCAGTGCCTGCGGGCGTACGGTATAGGCAAGCGACGTCAGCGCATCATCCTGCGCGTCCAGCGTCAGCTCCACGCGGCTGAAGCTGTACTGTTCCAGCCTTTGTGCCGCATCGGCATCCTTTGCTTCAAACACTGTCACACGGAAATCCTTCTCCGAAGGTTCGATCTGCATGGCCGGTGATTCAAATACACAGAAGTTTGCCGCAAACGTATCGCGGTAATACGAAACTTTTTCCTCCGGCGTCATATCCTCCGGCGCCTTTGCCAGCGCGCCCTGTGCACTGGTAATGCGCACGCGCTGTTCGTGCATCGAAAGGCGGTAATCCCCCGCCGATGCGCCGGCGCTTTTTTCCTGTGCGTCATATGCAAAATCCGTCATCGTCTGCCCAAGCGCCTTCGCCGCACCGGTCAGCGCCTGTTTCATTTCTTCTTCCGATTCCGTCACCGCAAAAACGGCAAGCTCACCGGGCATGGCGTCGTTTGCAAGCGTCTGTGTCGGGTTGCACGACAGATCCGGCATCATGCTGCGTGCGGAAAACAGCGCCGCGCCGTCTGCCGCCGGCTGCCCTGCGTCCTCGGCTGTCTCGGGGGCGGCTTCTTCCAACGGTGCGCCCTGCGCCTCTTCGGGGCTTTCTTCCACCATACGGGCCTGCCCCGGCTGGGCAAACTGCACGGGTTCCATGGCTTTTTCGCCGTTTGCATTGCGGTACATCATCACCGGCGCAACCGCCAGCATCAGCACCGCTGCCGCCGACAAAGCCGCGCGATGAATCGTTTTCTTCGGAAAACGGAGCGTCTTTTTTTCCGGTTCCTGCGCCTTGGCCGCGCGCATGGCTTCCAGTGTTTTTTCGCGCCATCGGTCATCGGGCAATATTTTTTCCATGGCGGAACGATACTCGCTGCTATTCATCCTGAAACTCTCCTTTCAGCGAAATTTTCAGCTGTTTTCTTGCGCGTGCCAGCTGGGAAAGCACGGTATTCTGTGGGATCTCCAAAATCGCTGCGATCTCATTCGTCGCATACCCCTCAATATAGTATAAGTAAATCACACGCCGGTATTTCTGCGGCAGACGTTCCACCGCATCCATAACATCCAGTTCCCCCTGCGTGAACGGCGTATCGGGAAAATCCTCCTCGATGCCCGTTGTTTTCTGCTGCCATGCGCTGCGGAAAAAGCTTTTGCTTTTGTTGATCGTCACACGCAGCAGCCACGCCTTGGCATGCTCCATACTTTCAAACCGGGGTTTTGTCCGGATATAGCTGACAAATACATCCTGTGCGATATCCTCGGCGTCGTGCCGGTTTTTCACCATGGCATACGCTGCGGAAAACACAGTATGACCAAAATGCTCCAGTATCATCTGCGCGTCGTCCGGTGCAGGCGCAGTCTGTGTCTCGACGGTCTGTTCCCGTTCCTGTTTCATCTGTTCTGATTTGTCCTCCGATTTTAATACGAATCATCTGTGCCGGATATTGCACATTTATTTTCATATTGTACCACAAAAAACGCATCCGGCATACTGCATTTGCCCGCCGGAAAAAGAAAAACGGCCTTTGCCGCAAAAGCAAAGACCGTTTTCTGTTTTTTTGATCCGTTTTCAGACGGTTTCGTTTTTAAAATGCCCAGACGCCGTTTTCAAAGATCAGCACCGTTTCGCCGGATTTCGTCAGACCCGTGATGCGCGTATCCGCTGCGCCGACCATGACGTCCTCGTGGATGATGCTCTTGTTGACGCCGTGCTCGCTCAGCTGCTGCGCCGTCATCGTGGTGCCGCCCTTGACGGTGCCGGGATACCCCTGACCGAACGCGATGTGGCATGCGGCGTTTTCGTCAAACAGCGTATTGTAGAACAGCACGCCGCGCTGATTGATCGGGCTGGTGGAAGGCACGAGCGCAATTTCACCGATGCGGCGCGCGCCCTCGTCCGTATCCAAAAGCTGGCCGAGCAGTTCCGCACCGCGGTCGGCAGAATGTTCCACAACCTTGCCGTCGCGGAACGTGACGGAGAAGTTTTCGATCAAATTGCCGTTGTAGACATACGGCTTTGTGCCCTTTACCACGCCGTTGACGCGGTCTTTATGCGGCGCGGTGAACACTTCCTCTGTCGGGATATTGGCAATGAACGGATAGCCTTCGGGCGTTTTGCTCTGCGCGCCCTCCCAGACGTGGTCATCTGCAAGGCCGATCGTCAGATCCGTGCCGTTCGAGCTTTCCATGTGGATGCTGTCGAGATCCAGCTCGTTGAGCTTATCACGCCATGCCATCATCTTTGCGACATGCTCTTTCCATTCGTTGACGACATTGCCGTTTTTCACGCGGCACACATCGAAAATGGCGTCCCACAGTTCTTCCTGCGCCTGCTCTGCCGGCACATCCGGGAACACCTTCGACGCCCACGATTCGCTTGGGATCGCCACGATGCTCCACTGGATCTTATCGCTCATGGTATAGCTGCGCCATTCCTCCTGCGCCTTCATGGCCGCCTGATTGGCGCGGTCGATCTTTTCGGCGTCCAGACCCTTGTAGATTTCCGGATCGCGCGCCACGATCGAAAGCATGCACGCGCCGCCCTCGCTTTCGATATAATCCAAAAAGCTGCGCTGCAGCCACGGCTTCACGTCTTCCAGCACTTCCACCGCGGTATACTCCATTTTGATGCGGGAGAGCTTTTCATCCTGATAATGCACCACAACTTCCTTTGCACCGGCCTCATAGCCCGCCTTTGCACATTCGCGTGCAAAGAACGCCCCTTCGATCGGCGCGCGGATAATCAGGGTCTGCCCCGGCTGCGGGTTTGCGCCGATTTTCACGGCAAATTCCGCGTACTGTCTGACAAGTTCCATATTCATGTTTTCTTTCTCCTAACTTCGTTAAAACTGCAGCGCCGCCCGTGTGTTACAGGCTTTTTTCCAAACGCGTAAAGAACTCCACGGTTTTTGCAATCTCCGTCAACGGGATGCGCTCGTTGTTGTTATGGATATATCCGCGCTGTTCCTTCGTCAGTGCCATAGCGCTGAATTTGTACACATCCTTGCAGATCTTGCTGAAATGACGGCTGTCCGAGCACGCCAGCATCAGATACGGGGAAACGATGCTTCCCTGCCATGTATCGCCGATCGCCTTCGACAGCTTATCCCAGTGTTCGCCCTGCGAAGCTGCATACGGGCTTGCGGGCTGTGCATAGATGGTCTTGACCTCCACCTTGTCGTTATTGATGACGCTGCGCAGCCGTGCTGCGGCGCTTTCCGGCGTATCCGCGTTGATCAAGCGCAGGTTGATGCCCGCCGTTGCCTCGTTGGGCAGCACGTTGATCTGCTTTGAGCCCTTCGCCATGGTGAACGCCATGGTCGTGCGCATCATTGCGCCAAGTTCGCCGCCAAGCTTTCCGGCCAGAAGCGGAAGCAGCGGCCCGAACAGCCACATGTTCGCCGTCAGGATGCGCAGCCCGAACGGCGCGTGCGGGCCGACGTTATTCAGCAGCTGGCGCACAGGCTCTGTCAGATGCGCCTTGAACTGGTGCGATTCACAATCCGCCACCGCACGGCACAGCATACCCAAAGTGGACGGGACCGCCGGCGTGCTTGCGTGTCCGCCCGCGGCACGCGCCGTCAGCTCCACATTCATAACGCCCTTTTCACCGATGCCCACAACGGCGATCGGCTGTGTGACGCCCGGGAATACCCCTTCGACAACCGCGCCGCCTTCGTCCACGACCATGGCAGGGCGGATGCCGTTTTTCTGCATGTATTCAACGATTGCCGGCGCGCCGTTGCCGCTTACTTCCTCATCGCCCGCAAAGGAAAGGTAAACGTCATGCTCGGGCACAAAGCCCTGCTTCATCAGATTTTCGGCAGCCTCCATAACGCCGACAAGCGTGATCTTGGTGTCGATCGTGCCGCGTCCCCACAGCTCGCCGTCGATGATTTCGCCGCCGAACGGCGCATGCGCCCAGCCTTCTTCGTCCACGGGGACAACGTCATAATGCGCCATAAGTACAGTGGGATCCTCGCTGCTTTTGCCCTTCCAGTGGAACAGCATGCCCGTGTGATCGAAGCGCATCGGCGGACAGTTCTTGTGCACCAGCGGATACAGCTTTTTGAACTCCTCGCGGAAATGTTCAAACACTTCCTCGTCGAATTTGGTGACGTCCGGATTGGAGACAGTCGGGATCCGCACAAGCTGTGCCAGATGATCCACCGCCGCGGCACTGTCCACCTGCACCGGCTGCGCGGCCTCGCTGCCGGCCTGCGCCGGTTTGCACATAGCCGCACGGATCAGTACAACCGCAATCAGTACCGCCAGCGCCGCTAAAATAATCCAACCAATCATAATGAATCCCTCACTTTGTTCTGTTTTTCAAACGAGCGGCTTTGCGCCGCCCGCCGCACCGTTTTCCCTTCGGGGCACATGGGCTGTGTGTCCGGATTCAGGTATCCGCGGCTTTTCCCATATTGTACCACACCCGGCGCAAAAATAAAAGCGGACGCCCCGCAAAAGGCGTCCGCTTCGTATCGTTTGATGCGGTAAAATCAGAATGCGATCTTGTTTTCGATGTAGCTGCGCAGATCCTCGATCTTGACGCGTTCCTGCTGCATGGTGTCGCGGTCGCGCACCGTCACGCAGCCGTCTGCCGGGGTCTTGTCGTCGCCCACGGTTTCAAAGTCGACCGTGATGCAAAGCGGCGTGCCGATTTCGTCCTGACGGCGGTAGCGCTTGCCGATCGAACCGGTTTCGTCATAATCGACCATGAAGTACTTGGAAAGCTCTGCGCGGATCTCCTCTGCCTTTTCAGACAGCTTTTTGGAAAGCGGCAGCACGCATGCCTTGAACGGAGCCAGTGCCGGATGCAGACGCATCACGATGCGCGTATCGTTCTTTTCGGCATCGACCACTTCTTCGTCGTATGCTTCGCACAGGAAAGCCAGTGCCACGCGGTCTGCACCGAGGGACGGCTCGACAACGTACGGGATGTAGCGTTCGTTGGTTTCGGGGTCGAAGTATTCCAGGCTCTTGCCGCTTGCTTCCTGATGACGGCCCAGGTCGTAGTTCGTGCGGTCTGCAATGCCCCACAGTTCACCCCAGCCGAACGGGAACAGGTATTCGATATCGGTCGTTGCCTTGGAATAGAAGGAAAGCTCTTCTTTTTCGTGATCGCGCAGACGCATGTTCTCTTCCTGGATGCCCAGATCCAGAAGGAACTTCTTGCAGTAATCCTTCCAGTAGTAGAACCAGTCCAGATCGGTATCGGGCTTGCAGAAGAATTCACATTCCATCTGCTCGAATTCGCGGATGCGGAAGATGAAGTTGCCCGGTGTGATCTCGTTGCGGAAGGATTTGCCGATCTGGCAGACGCCGAACGGCAGCTTGCGGCGCGTGGTGCGCTGGATGTTGGCATAGTTGACAAAGATGCCCTGTGCCGTTTCGGGGCGCAGATACACTTCGCTCTTTGCGTCTTCGGTAACGCCCATGTATGTTTTGAACATCAGGTTGAACTTGCGGATATCCGTAAAGTTCTTGCCGCCGCATTCGGGGCATGTGATCTCATGTTCGCGGATGTAATCCATCATCTGCTCGTTGGTCATGCCCTCTGCGTGTCCGCCGGCATCCTCAATGAGCTTGTCTGCGCGGTGACGTGCGTGGCAGTCGCGGCAGTCCATAAGCGGATCGGAAAAGCCGCCCACATGGCCGGAAGTGACCCATGTCTGCGGGTTCATCAGGATCGCGGAATCAAGGCCGACATTGTACTTGGATTCCTGCACGAATTTCTTCCACCATGCGCGCTTGACGTTGTTTTTGAATTCAACGCCCAAAGGACCGTAATCCCAGCTGTTTGCAAGGCCGCCGTAAATTTCGCTGCCCGGATATACAAAGCCCCTGTTTTTGCACAGAGCTACGATTTTTTCCATGGTTTTTGCACTGTTTTCCATCGTGACACACCTTTTCTATATAATTGAGCACAATAGTACAAGATTTATTGTACGGCAGTAAAGGCCGTTCGTCAAGGGTTTCGCTTGACTTCTCTTATATTGTAGCTTATAATTATGAAGCTTACCTGCCCCGGAAAGCATTTTTCCGTGCCGCCTGTCCCGGAAGGCCGTAAGCCGTATTGCAAAAACTGAATATCGGGGTGTAGCGCAGTTGGTAGCGCGCCTGCTTTGGGAGTTCAGGCACAGATCCAGCAAAAACTAAATA
>JAHHSL010000054.1 GCA_020025235.1 Ruthenibacterium sp. | reverse complement strand
GCACAGGCACGCGCAAAAGCCCGATCTGCATAACGCGGTGCTTTCGGGCGGACAATGAAGCAGGGGCACAAAGAAAATCTTTTGCCTGTGCAGATTTCGTTGTGCACGGCAGATGTGCGTTTTCAGCGCCGCCGCCTGTGCAGAATGCAGAAAAAAAGAGGCGGAACAGAAAAACGCAAGGGTACGGTTTGACAATCCCGGCGGAACATTTTATACTGATTTTAAAGTAAAGATGCCCTATCCGGCTTCGGCGGCAGCGGCATCAATAAAATACAGGAAGAAGGTTCAGCAATGAAAAAACGTGTAGGTATCCTGACAGCAGGCGGCGATTGTCCGGGGCTGAATGCAACGATCCGCGGTGCGGCAAAGGCGCTGTATCAGCGCATGGGCGGCGATGTGGAGATCGTCGGCATCCTCAACGGCTACGATGGGCTGATCAAAGGCGAATGGCGCGAGATGCAGCAATATGAATTTTCCGGTATTTTAACGGTCGGGGGCACGATCCTCGGCACGAAACGCACCCCGTTTAAAATGATGCGTGTGGTGGAAGAAGACAAGGTCGATAAGGTCGCGGCCATGAAAAAGACCTATAAAGATGCAAAGCTGGACTGTCTGCTCTGCCTTGGCGGCAACGGTACGCACAAAACGGCGAACCTGCTCAGTGAAGAGGGGCTGAACATCATCGGCCTGCCGAAAACGATCGATAACGATATCTACGGCACGGATGTCACGTTTGGCTTCCACACGGCGGTGGATATTGCCACAGAAGTGATCGACCGCATCCATACCACTGCATCCAGCCACCGCCGCTGCATGGTCATCGAGATCATGGGCAACAAGGCGGGCTGGCTGACGCTGTATTCCGGCATTGCAGGCGGCGCGGATATCATCCTGATCCCGGAACTGCCCTATAATATAGATAATGTATGTCAGGCGATCCAAAAGCGCACGGAGGAAGGCAAGAACTTCTCGATCCTTGCGGTTGCGGAGGGCGCATACGATGTATCGGAAGCGGCGATGAAGAAAAAAGAGCGTGCGGCAAAGCGCGCCGCCGCAGGGGAACGCACGGCAACGGAACGCATTGCGCGTCAGGTGGAAGAAGCCACCGGCATCGAAACGCGCTTTTGCGTGCCGGGGCACATGCAGCGCGGCGGCAGCCCTTCTGCGTATGACCGCGTGCTTGCCACGGAATTCGGCACCTATGCGGCAAAGCTGGTGGAAGCGGAGCATTACGGTGTTGCCGTCGCTATGAAGAATAATATCGTGACGGCAAACCCGCTCAAGGATATTGCGGGAAAAACAAAGTTTGTCCCGGAAACCTGCGATATGCTCACCGTAGCGCGCCGCATGGGAATCTGCCTTGGATAAAACGGAGCAAACCGGAAAAGCCGTGCTGCATTTCTGCGGCACGGCACTTTTGAGTATGCACAGGAACCATTCGGCTTTCATAGCATGAAGCAGAACGATCGAAAAGCGGAGGTGCATGCTGCAATGCTGGACGGAGTGCTGTTGATTTTTGTGCTGATGTTTGCGGTGTTTGGCGCATACTGTGCCGCAGACCTTGTATTGTGCGCGGTGAACCGCAGAAAAGACGCCGCGGCGCGCGTTGTCGTGCTGAAGGCGCAGGAGGGCGCGGACGTCTGGGAGGGCGTTCTGGATACCAGAATCCGGTTCCCGGATGTGCCGATCGTTGTGCTGTGCGGCAAACGGGCGCCGCTGACGCCGCCGGACGCGGGCTGGCGCGGTGTTGCCTTTGCACAGGAGGAAACCCTGGCACAGACGGTGCGCACGATGCTGTGCCCGTAGAGGGCGCCCGGATGCAGAGGAAAGGAAAAGGAGATGAGCAAGATCGGGGAACAGGAATGGGAAACGATTTCGGGAACCGTTGAAAATATCGTATTCTGCAATGAAGAAAACGGATATACCGTGCTGGAATTTTCCAGCGAGGGGGATCTTTATACAGCCGTGGGCGAACTTGCCGATGTGAATGTCGGGGAAGAAGTGACGCTCCACGGCCGTTTTGTCACGCACCCAAGCTTCGGGGAGCAGTTCCGCGCCGAGGCGTGCGAGGTGCGCATGCCGGAATCGGCCACAGCCATTCGGCGGTATCTTGCAAGCGGTGCTCTGCCGTATATCGGCAAGGCGCTTGCGCGGCGCATTGTCGATGTGTTTGGGGAAGATACGCTGGAGGTGATTGCAAGCGAACCGGAGAAGCTGACGCAGATCAAGGGCATCAGCGAGGATAAGGCGCTTGCGATCTCCAACGAATTCAAACGCATTTTCGGGGTGCGGGAAGCAATCGGATATCTTTCCAAATATAATGTGCCCACTGCGGCGGCAGTTGCGCTGTTCCGGGTATACGGTTCGGATACCGTGGAGCTTGTCTCGCACAATCCCTATCTGCTGTGCGGCTTTCCGGCGTATCAGGATTTCGGCGCTGCGGACGCCATTGCCCAGAGCATGTGTCTTGAGTATAACGCGCGCGAGCGCGTGTGCGCGGGGCTTTCTTTTGTGCTGCGGCATAATCTGCAGAACGGGCATACCTGTCTGCCGCAGGATAAGCTGTGCGCGGCGGCGTCTGCCTTTCTTGCCGTGGAGCCGGAAACCGTGGAAGAAACCCTGCGCTTTATGCTTGAAAACGAGGATCTGGCGCAGGCGGAATACCGCGGCAAGGTGTGGATCTATCTTCCGGAATATCTGCGCGCGGAATTTACGGCGGCGCAGCATCTGCGCTGGCTTGTCCGCTATCCCTGTGCAGGTACGGCGGAAAGCGCGGAACGCCTGATCGGTCTGATCGAGCTTGCGCAGGGCATCACCTATGCACCGCTGCAGCGCAGGGCGATCGCGGCGGCACTCAGCAGCAATGCACTGGTGCTGACGGGCGGCCCCGGTACCGGCAAAACCACAGCGGTGAACGGTATGCTTGCGGCATTTGAACAGAACGGGGACCGCGTTGCACTGGCGGCGCCCACAGGCCGTGCAGCAAAGCGTCTTTCGGAGCTGACCGGGCGCGCGGCCAAGACGATCCACCGTTTACTGGAGGTGGATTATTCCAAAAACGATGTGGTCCGTTTCGTGCACAATGAAAAGAATCCGCTGAAATGTGACGTCATCATCATAGACGAGATGAGTATGGTGGACGTGCTGCTGTTTGAAAATCTGCTGCGTGCACTGCGCCCTCAGTGCAAGATCATCATGGTGGGGGACGAGGATCAGCTGCCAAGCGTCGGTGCGGGCAATGTGCTGGGCGGAGTGATCGCCTCCGGCATCGTGCCCACGGTGCGCCTGACGGAAATTTTCCGTCAGGCTGCGGAAAGCATGATCGTTTCCAATGCGCATCATATCGTCATGGGCGAACTGCCGGAAAAAGGCACGCGCGACAGCGATTTCTTTATGCTGGAATCGGACGGACAGGCGTGTCAGGAGCTGGTGTGCGATCTGGTAAGCCGCCGTCTGCCGGCCAGCTATGGCTTTGATCCGCTGGAGGATATCCAGGTGCTGTGCCCGTCGAAAATCGGCCCGCTTGGAACCGTGGCGCTGAATGCGGCGCTGCAGGAGCGGCTGAATCCGCCCGCGCCGAACCGCCCGCAGCTGACGATTCGGGACAAGGTGCTGCGCGTGGGCGATAAGGTGATGCAGGTGCGCAACAACTACGATATCCCCTATACAAGACCGGACGGCGGGGAAGACGGTGCAGGCGCGTTTAACGGCGATATGGGCATTATTGTGGATGTGGACCCGCGTGCGGGCAGTGTGACGGTGCGCAGCGAGGATCGGCTGCTTGTGTATACATCGGAGCATGTGCGGGAGCTGGAACCGGCGTATGCGGTCACGATCCACAAAAGCCAGGGCAGCGAATTTCCGGCGGTGATCCTGCCGGTCATGGATGTGCCCCCGAAGCTTTGCTACCGCAATCTGCTGTATACGGGCGTCACGCGCGCGAAAAGCCTTTGCGTGCTGGCGGGACACAGCGCCGAAGTGGGGCAGATGGTGCGCAGCGTAAGAAGAAACAAGCGCTTTTCCTGCCTTGCGGATCTGCTGCAGGACGAAGCGCTGTGACGGTGCACCGCACGCAGATGCAAAACGCGCAGGATGCGGAAATGACAAAACAGGTTCGGGGCATCCTTCCCGAACTGCTGTTCCCGAAGAGGTGCCCGTTCTGCGATGAGGTAGTCGGCTTTGCAAAGGGGTGTGCAGAATGTGAGCCGGAACTGCGCCGTTTGTTCCGCCGGCCGGTGCGCGTTGCGCGGGAAACGCATGAAATGTCGGCACTGGATGCGGTGTTTGCGGGCTGTTGGTATGAGGGCGATGTGCGGGATGCAATCAAACGGCTGAAGTTTGCCGAACGCACGGATCTTGCGTATCCGCTTGCCGCATTGGCGGCGCAGACGCTGCGGGATGCCGCGGCAGAAGGAACGGTGGAGTTTGATGTGATCGTGCCCGTGGCGTCCTCGGGGACGGAATTGCGGGAGCGCGGATATGATGTGCCCAAGCTGCTGGCACAGAGACTTGCAAGAGAAACAGGGCGTCCGGTTTTGTTTGCACTGGATAAAGTGCGTGAAACACAGCGGCAGAGGACGCTTTCCGGTGCGCAGCGCAGGCAGAATGTAAAAGGAGCCTTTGGCGTAAAGCCGACGGTATCGGTGCGGGATAGGAGCTGCCTTGTGGTCGATGACGTGTTCACGACCGGTGCAACGATGAATGAATGTGCAAAAATGCTGAAAGAAGCGGGTGCAAAACGCTGTATCGGGCTTGCAATCGCGGTCACCCGCTAGGGGCTGTTTGAAAAATCGGAAATTTGTCTTTTTTGCAGGGAACGGCGTTCACTGCGTTAAAAACACCCGAAATCCAAGAGTCGATTTATCAAGGGGAAATTTTGCATTTCAATACAGCTTTGAAAAAGTGGAAGAGATGAACGCGCCTAGCTGCATAGCACGGCCTGCCAAAGAAGGCCGCCATTCCCCCTTGGAGAGCGCATGACTGCCGCAGGCAGCACCAACGCCCGCTTGTGCGTGGTGAATAAGTGCGCCCTTGGATTAGGCGAATCATGATTGTCTATTTGTTTAAAATGATATGATTTCAGCGTTAACTAAATCAAAATATTCTTAACAGAATAGGGGGGTTCCTGTGAATCTATTTGTTAAATATGGGTGGTTTGCTTTATTCATTGCGATTTTGGGAGATATACTGATTCCTTTCATTCTTGCACCTTTTTATAAGGGTTATAGTCATATGCTAATGTCAATCTCCGCATTGGGGAATCCCAAAAGTCCGGTTAGAGGCATATTTAACTTTTGGATGTTTACGGAAGGCTTGCTGTTTTTATTATCGCTTCCATCAATATATCATTATTTCAGCAGTGTCTCCAAACCGCTCACAAATGCTGTTATCCTATTTATCGCAATATTCGCTGTTGGAGCTTGCATATTTACTTGTTTATTTAGTGTTAATGAAACAAAAGAGGTTGTTACCACTGCTTCAAAAATACATGGAATTGGTTCTGTAATCGGTTTTATGTTATTCCTATTTGTACCATTGCTATTATCCATTTTGGAATTTAAGTGTCATGAAATACCTTGCGGAGTAATATCAGTCGTTTCATTCATTTTTGCGATGATATTCTTTGTGCTGTTTGTTATGTCAGATAAATCCGAATTTGCTAATACAATCATAGCTAACGAGGGATTATGGCAAAGGCTTAATATTCTATTTATGTATATACCATTAGCCGTAATTTCAGTAAGAAATATATTGTGAGTTGATTATATACAGTCACCGCCTTTTGACCGTGCTTCATTCACCGCAAATGAGCCAACAGGCAGTGTATATTTGATGGTAGAAACCACCCTTTCCATGGTACATCACATCATCCGGGATTCCTGTTTTTTATGCCTTGCGGCTGCTTTTGCTCCCCGTGTAAACCCGTTAATTTCTCTATTTTCAAGCATGACCTGAAGAATCTGCAAAAGAAACCGGAAAAAAGAGAAAGAGGCATTGACGGATGCGATTCGATTTGCTATAATAATAAGGCTTTAGTTGTACAAAATTGTACAGCAAATCGAATATGGAGAGTTGTCCGAGTGGTCGAAGGTGCAGCACTCGAAATGCTGTGTGGGGAAACCCACCTAGGGTTCGAATCCCTAACTCTCCGCCACAAAAAAGCCTGTAAACACAAGTGTTTACAGGCTTTTTTCTTATATAGAACAGTACGGCTTGCTTATGACGATCAAAAAATGCGGAATCGGCCATTCCGATAAAAAGAACTTTCTTGATAAAATAAATAAGCAACACCAATTTTGCAGTTGGTGTTGCTTAAATGCGCCTTTATGCGCTTATCCTTATAAGATTATTCATACCACGCCCGAACGGGCGTGGTATTGATTTTACAGGTTCAAGGCCGAAAGGCCCTGAACCTTTTTGCTTTAAGTATGGAAATCGACCGATAAGCGGGGCTGAATGATGTGAAAAAAACGAACGCTTCATGTAAACCGCACGGGCGGACAAACACATTCGTTATTTCCGTTTGAAACCGGGCTTTTTCACAATAAAGAATGCAAGAGTACCCGATGCACCGAGCAGAACGACCACGCCGCCCCAGACAAGAGGGCTGTGTCCCGAAGCAGCAGCTGCTTCGGCGGGGACATCCGGCTCTGCGGCAGAGCTGCTTTCAGCACTTTCCGCGGGAAGGGACGATGCAGCGGACGAGGAAGAAGAGTCCGGTACGGTCTCGGCAGGCTTGCTTTCCGGCTCCGATTCAGACGAAGCGGCAGAGGAACTGTCGGTTTTGCTTTCCGCTGCAATGGCAGCGGGCTTTTTGGCGGGGCGCACAGCAGGTGCACTCGGATTGCTGCTGGGTCTGACAGTCGGCTGCGAAGGTGCGGGCGGCTGCGGTTTACCGGCATCGGGCACAGCGGAAGAACTGCTGTCGGGTTTGATTTCGCCGCCGTTGTCCGGCTTGGACTCGGGACTGGGTTCCGGACTGGGTTCCGGAGCGGGTTCCGGGTCAGGCTCCGGATTGGGTTCCGGATTGGGCTCCGGGCTGGGTTCCGGATTGGGTTCCGGACTGGGTTCCGGACTGGGTTCCGGATCAGGCTCCGGACTGGGTTCCGGATTGGGTTCCGGATTGGGTTCCGGATTGGGTTCCGGGTCAGGCTCCGGGTTGGGTTCCGGGTCAGGCTCCGGGTTGGGTTCCGGATCAGGTTCCGGACTGGGCTCCGGGTTAGGTTCCGGATCAGGTTCCGGATTGGGTTCCGGGTTGGGCTCCGGGTTAGGCTCCGGGCTGGGTTCCGGGTTAGGTTCCGGGTCAGGCTCCGGACTGGGTTCCGGATTGGGCTCCGGGTTAGGTTCCGGATCAGGTTCCGGACTGGGTTCCGGGTCAGGCTCCGGACTGGGCTCAACAGTGAGCGCTACATTGCAGAACGGGCTGGAAACACCGGTGCTTCTG
>JAHHSL010000053.1 GCA_020025235.1 Ruthenibacterium sp. | reverse complement strand
ATTTTCTCCTCTGCGGTGTTTTTTCGTCTGTCTGAATGGCATCAGGACTCTGCACGGAAAAATTCCGCCTTCACATCGCCTTCGGTCTGTGCATCGATCAAAATCGTCAGCGTAAAGCGTTCGGCTGAATTTTCGGCAAGGGATACGATTTCTTCACACGGTGCCTGCCATTGTGCGATTTTGGTTTTTTCCTTTCCCGTTTCACTTTCTGCCATGATCCGGATCGTTCCGGTTTCACATTGCGACGAAACACAGATCCGGTACTCCTCCCCGCTTTCAAGTTCCACGGTTTTGCGGATCGTATCATACGCAGCGTCGTATTCCTCCTGCACAAAATGAAATTCAAACGAACGGATCTCCTCCCATTCCGGTGCGCTGCCGCAGCCCGTGAGCAGAAGCAGCAGCGCGAGTGCTGCCACCATACGCAAAAGACGTTTATTCCTGTGTTTCATCCTGTACGATCCTCCCATCCTGAATGATGATCTGCCGGTGTGCATACGCGGCGACGCGGCTGTCATGCGTGATGACAATAACGGTTTTTCCTTCTGCATTCAGCCTTGAAAAAAGCTGCATGATTTCCGCCCCGGCGGCGCTGTCCAGCGCACCGGTCGGCTCATCCGCAAGCAGCACCCTTGCCCCGCAGGCCAGCGCTCTGGCAATCGCCGTGCGCTGCTTCTGCCCGCCGGAAATGTGCTCCGGCCGCTTGCGGGCAAGGTCGGCAATCCCGACAGCCTGCAGCGCCGTTTCCACGCGGCGCTTTCGCTCACGTCTCGGCACTTTCTGTGCAATCAGCGGCATCTCGGCATTTTCAAATACGGTATTCTCCCGGATCAGCGCAAAATTCTGAAAGACGAACGCCACTTCTTTTCCCCGTATTTTGGCGCGCTGTTTTTCATCTGCCGCCGTCATGTCCTTTCCGTCAAAGCGATAGGTTCCGCCGGTCGGTACATCCATGCAGCCGATCAGATGAAGCAGGGTCGTTTTCCCGGAACCGGAAGCGCCCATAATAGCAAGGAACTCCCCCTCCTCCACCGAAAGATCGATGTTCTTCAGCGCGGGCGTCACGACAGTATCGTTCCGGTATTCTTTGGATATGTTTTTCAGTTCAATGATCGGCATACAGTTTTCCTCCTATCAGTTCACATGGTTCGTACCGGAACACACGGACGACCGGCAGCAGTGCTGAAGCAAAGGCCGCGCCCGCTGCCGCTGCGGTACACGCCGCAAGTGTAAATTCCACATGCGCTGCCAGCAGGACCTCACGGAACAGCGCAATCCCGATATCTTCACTCGTCAGCAGCCAGGACAGCCTGCCGCACCACACGATCCACGCCGACGGTATCAGCAGCATCAGCATTTCCATGACGATGCACCCCGCGATCGTTCCCCGCGTAAAACCGCTTGCAAGCCAGACTCCGTACTGTCCCTGCCTGACGATCGTATGCGCGGTAAACGATGCGGTTATCGTGCTGACCGCCATAGCCGTAAGGAAAAGTGCCAGTGCAGCCTGTCTTATGCAAAACGACTGTGTTTCCGCACGGTACTGCTCCTGCTCGTCCGCAAGTGTCTGCACCTGCACATCCAGCCCGTATCCGCGTGCACATTCCTCCACCGCCGCTTTGAGCACATCAGCCTGCACATCATCCGCTGCGATCACATAAGTGTTGTGCAGTGTGGAAAGCTGCGTCAGCACATCCGTTTGGCTCTGTTCGTCAAACGGCGCGGCAAACCACCCGCGCAGGGATACCATGGGAAATCGGATCAGGTCGCTTTCATCAAACCACTGTGCCTGTTCCGGCAGATAGCCGGTCACCTCGTACCGCGTTCCGGTGCGTTCATCGGTAAGCGTTGTGCCAAGGGGCAGAATCTGCCGAAACACTTCGCTTGCATACAGCGGCAGGTTTCCCGGCGATGCCTTTTCATACGCGCAGACGCCGTTTTTCACAAGCGGAAGCAGTGCTTCATCCGTATACAGCATCTGAACACGATCCGGATGATTTTCCAGCGCTTCGCCTCTGTGCAGCCTGCGGTTGATTTCCCTGTAACGGACGTTTCCGCGCAGCTCTTGGAACGAAATGCCGCATGCATCAAACTGTCCTGCGTTTTTCACACCGGGCATACGGGCAAGCGCCTGCCGGTATTCATACACCTGATTTGCAAACGCCTGCGTTTCCTGTGCAGTGCGGTAATGCAGATGCAGGATTTCCGCCGGTTGTGCACCGATGCTCCGCGCAAAAAGCTTCTGCTGATAGAGCTGCGCCGTTGCATTCGTTGCCGCGGATACAACAGTCCCCATTGCCGTCAAGCACACAAGCAGCAAAAGCAGTGTGCCTGCCTTCCTCTTCCAAAGCTCATGCCATGCCAGTTTAAAAACCGCTTTCATCACGATACCACCTCCGCGGGCTGAATTGCGGCGATCTTCACAGCGTGAACCACAGCAGAAAGCCCCAGTGTAATGAGCAGGATCAGCAGCGTACCCAGTACAAAAAACGGTGTGAGCCGGATTTGGAACAGCTGCGCCTGCGTCTGCGTCAAAAGCCCGATCAGGCATCCGCTTGCGCATAGCCCGATCAGCATCACCGCCGCCAGCTCCCTGCAGATGCGCCCGGCCAGCTGCCGGCTGCTCCACCCAAACGCCTTGCGCACGGCAAGCTCTGTTCGCCTGGTGACGATCCAATAATTCGTCACCGTAAAGCAGTTGACGATCGAAAACAGATACACCGCCCCTGCGAGTGAAAGCCCCGTATCCTGCATGGTGCGAAACACCGGCACGGTGTCAGACGATGTCATCAGCTCCTTCAGCAACACATCGATCGCACTGATGCCGACGAGCACGGCTGTCAGCGAAATCGTAAAGCCTGCAATCAGCAGAATCGTCGTCGGTCTGCACAGTCGTTTGATTTTCTGCCGCATATGCATCTCCCCTTTTTCGGTTCTTTTGCCTGTATGACTGTATTCTCATGGTTTCGTTACAGAAAATTTCAGACGAAAAAAGACCGCTGACATTGCACCGTTCGGTGTGTCAGCGGTCTTTTTCGCTGCATGCGGCAAAGCGCCGCATTTTATGTGCAGCGATCAGCGTTTGTGCATCGGCGTCGGCCTGTTTATAACGGCTGTTATTCTTCCCTTTCCCACAAAAGCGCTGCATTCGGAAGAATTTCTTTTTCAAGCTGTTCTGCCGTTTTGGTTTCCAGCCCCACTGCATCGCCCGTATAGTAATAGACTGCGTCCACGCTGTCTGCATCCTTTTCTTTTGGGCAGAGCACATATTCCGACAGCATCGCGGGGGCCGTGATCAAATCATCCCAGAGCGTATCGGAAACCGAATAAAACAGGTATTCTTTCTTCTGCCCGTTTTCCTGCACCGAAACACGCTTGATTTTTACATCCTGATATTCGCTGCCGTAAAGCCGCCCCACCAGACTGCCATCCACCATGGAAACAGCAAGCGACTGCGTATCGCTTACAACGCGCGTTGTATTTTTCAGGATACCGATCCCCGCCGCTGCCAATACCGCCAGCAGCAAAACCACTGCCGCCGCCGAAAGGAGCTGTTTATGAAGCATTTTTCGTTTCACGGCGCGCAGGGAGGACGCTTTGCGGCATTCGCTTTCCGCATCCGGCACCGGCTCTGTGCTTTTTTCTGCATCCTGCATAGCGGCAAAATACGCCCTGCATTCTGCACATTCCTGCAGATGTTCCTCCACAAGCGTTCTGCTTTCCTTGCTGCAGACATCATCCAGATACAGCGCAAGCAGATCACGGATCACTTCACACGGACAATTCATAAAGCACCCTCCCTCAGTTTCATTTTGGCGCGGTGATAGGTAACGCGCGCCCAGCTTTCGGTTTTGCCGAAAAGCGTACCGATTTCCCGAAACGACAGCTCGCCGAAGGTTCGCATCCAGAACACTTCCTTATACGGTTCTGCCAGCATATGCAGCCTTGCGTGGAGCGCTGCCACGTCTGCGCGGTCGCACACTGTCTGCTCCACCGATTCGCCCGCTTCCGGCAGTTCAGGCAAAAGCTCTGCTGTGCGTTTTTTCCGCTTTGCCTGTGTGTAAAAGGTGTTTTTTGCAATTTCACACAGCCACACACTCAGCTTACATTCCCCGCGGAAGGAATTGATTTTTTGAAGCGCCTTGAAAAAGGCCACCTGCGTGATTTCCTCGGCCCACTGCTCATCCCTGCACAAAGATACCGTGTACCGGAAAACAAGATCATAGTATTCGGAATACACCTGTTCAAAGCTTTCCACCCGCTCTGCCTCCTTTCGCAGTTTTCTGCCGCTTTGTGCATAGGACTTCCGATTTTAAAAAACGTTACATGTTTTTTGATAAGTTTCAAAAAATTCTGCCGCGCATCGTGCACGCTGTCATTCCGCCAGCTTTGCAAACTCCAGCCTGCTTTTCTGCGGTGCTTTTGGGTCACGCTGATAGCTGAAACAGTATACCGTGCCGTCCTGCTTGAGCAGCCCTGTTACAGTCGGTGTGGTTTCCAGCACTTCCCGCCCCTGTCCGCTTTCGATTACAATGTGGTATTCATCCGGGATTTCCTCAACCGTCGTCCAGCAGGAAACGTGTTCCATACGCGCCTGTTTTTGCGCCCAGCCGATATGCCCCAGCGTGAGCATGCAAAGCACAAGGATCAGAACTGCGTTCCTTTTAAGAGTACGGCTGCGTACTGCCCCGATCAAAAGCACGGCAAGCCAAAGGCCTGTCAGCAGCGGAACGATCAATCGTCCCGCCGAATATATTTCATAAAACGACCAGGAAAAATAGCGGTAATCGCCTGCGGATGCAAAAAAGTCCATCCAGAACCAGACGATCCAGTACAGCACGATCGCCGTCACCCCCACGGCGCTGCCGATTGCCCGCCGCGTGATCCGGTGCGCTGTATTTTTTAACACAGCCTGTTCGGAACCGCCTGTGACCGAAACCGGTTCCGGTTCGCTGCGCATTTCCTCCACCAGCTTTCGGCAGTGCGGACACTCTGCCAGATGCTCCTCCACAGCCTTGCGGCTCGCTTCGCTGCAGGCATCCTCCAGATAAAGCGCAAGCAGATCTTCGATCATTTCGCAGTTGTATTTCATGTCCGTCCCTCCTCATTCATTTCTTTCAGCTTCTGCCGTGCGCGGAAAAACGTGACACGCGCCCAGCTTTCACTTTTTCCGTACATCGCAGCAATTTCGGGGTATGTCCGCCCGCCCCACAGCTTTTCCCGCAGGACAGTGCGGTACGGTTCGGGAAGATGTTCGATCAGATCAAGCCATTCAAATGTTTTTTCCTCTGCTGCGCGCACCTGCTCCGGGTCAAGCGGCACGGTTTTTCTGTGCCGTTTCAGCTGTGTGAACCATGTGTTTTTGGCAATCTGACACAGCCATGTTGAAAGCTGACACTCGCTGCGGTAGCTTTCGATATGCAGAAAGGCTTTTACAAAGGTTTCCTGTGTGATATCTTCGGCATCCTGTGCGGGGCAGCCGATGCTCTGCAGAAAGCGCTGTATGTACGGGGCATATTTCCGGTACAAGAGCGCAAATTCCGCTTCGTCGTTCTGTTTCACGAACATCCCTCCTTTCCGTTTCTGCCTATAAGACCCTTTTTACTTGCGCTTTGTTACAGTCTGGTGAAGATTTTTCCGTTCGTTATCCTTGTCGGGACGGCGTTTTTTACGGCATGCCGATTTGCTGCCTATGAAAAAGAGGAAACAGAGCGCGCTCTGTTTCCTCTTTCGGGAGTTCTTCTCGTCAGTCTTTCACTTTTTCAAAAAAAGTATCGGGATGTGCCGGGTCAAACGATTCATTTGCCCACATAACCGTCACGAGGTTTTCCGTTTCGGAAAGATTGATGATGTTGTGTGTATAGCCGGGCAGCATATGGACTGCCTCGATCTTATCGCCGGAAACTTCAAATTCCAGCACTTCTTCCGAACCGATTTTGCGTTCCTGAATCAGGCCGTGCCCGGACACGACAATGAAAAATTCCCATTTGGAATTGTGCCAGTGCTGTCCCTTTGTGATGCCGGGCTTCGAGATATTCACGGATACCTGTCCGCAATCGGACGTGCGCAGAAGCTCTGTAAAGCTGCCGCGATCATCCACGTTCATCTTCAAAGGAAAGCACACTGCCTTTTCCGGCAGATAGGAAAGGAACGTAGAATACAGCTTTTTCGCAAACGAGCCTTCCGGGATCGACGGCATCAGCAGCGTTTCGGGCTGTGCCTTAAAGCGCTCCAACAGATCGACGATTTCGCCGAGCGTCGCCTTATGCGTCACCGGTGCAGCACAGTATTTTCCCCCTTCGCAGAACACCGGCGCAAGCCCATTGTAATTGCAGCGATGCGGCTTGCCTTCCAGTGCGTCCAGCATTTCCTCGACAAGGTCGTCGATGTACAGCAGTTCCAGCTCTGCCGCGCGGTCGTTTACCTGAATCGGAAGATCGTTTGCGATATTGCTGCAGAAGGTGGCAACCGCCGAATTGTAATTGGGGCGGCACCATTTCCCGAACAGGTTCGGAAAGCGGTACACCAACACCGTTGCGCCGGTTTCTTTTCCGTATTCAAGGAACAATTCTTCCCCTGCCAGCTTCGATTTTCCGTAATCCGATTGCCCGTAGCGGCCGATCAGCGTGGCCTGAATGGAGGAAGAAAGCATGACCGGGCAGAAGTTGCCGTGTTTTTTCAGAGTATCCAGCAGTGTGGACGCAAACCCGAAATTGCCCTTCATAAATTCAGACTGATCTTTCGGACGGTTCACCCCCGCCAGATTAAAGACGAAATCTGCCTTTTTGCAGAAATCATCCAGCAGTGCCGGATCGGTATCAATATCGTACTCATAAATTTCGGCAACGGAAAGATCCGGACGTGTCCGGTTCTTTCCCTCTGCGATATTTTTAAGGTTCGCAACAAGATTCTTGCCCACAAAGCCCTTTGCGCCGGTAACAAGAATGTTCATGTTCAGCGTTCCTCCCAGTTTTTCAGTTCATTCCGGACATAATCGGTGGTCAGGATCTTTTCCACTGTACCCTGTACATCCAGACGCTTGGTGTTATGGCTTGTGTAGCTTTCATCCGCTTCCGTGTGAACCTGACCTTTCACCACGAACTTATCATAGTTGAGATCGCGGCTGTCGGCTGCAACACGGTAGTAATCGCCCATATCCTCGCTGCGCAGGCGTTCTTCGCGCGTCATCAGCGTCTCGTACAGCTTTTCGCCGTGGCGGGTGCCGATGATGTTCGTGCCCGTGTCGCCAAACAGCTGCTGCACTGCCTTTGCCAGATCGCCGATCGTAGAAGCATCCGCTTTCTGGATGAACAGATCGCCCGGATTTGCATGCTCGAAAGCAAAGCGAACCAGCTCGACCGCTTCGTCCAGATTCATCAAAAAGCGCGTCATGTTGGGGTCTGTAATCGTGATGGGCTTGCCCGCTTTGATCTGATCGATGAAAAGCGGAATAACGCTGCCGCGGCTGCACATAACGTTGCCGTAACGGGTGCAGCTGATGACCGTATTGCCGCGTTCTGCCGCAACACGCGCATTTGCGTAAATGACATGCTCCATCATTGCCTTGGAAATACCCATAGCGTTGATCGGGTATGCCGCTTTATCGGTGGAAAGGCACACGACGCGCTTGACATTGTTTTCGATTGCCGCATGCAGCATGTTGTCGGTACCGATCACGTTGGTCTGCACCGCCTGCATCGGGAAAAATTCACAGGACGGGACCTGCTTTAAGGCCGCCGCATGAAAGATGTAATCGACGCCGGGCATTGCATCCCGAATGGACTGTGCATTGCGCACATCGCCGATATAAAACTTTACCTTGTTTGCATATTCCGGGAAACGCGCCTGCAAATCATGGCGCATATCGTCCTGCTTCTTTTCATCACGGGAAAAGATGCGGATTTCGCCGATATCCGTTGTGAGAAAATGTTTCAGAACCGTATTTCCAAACGAGCCCGTCCCGCCGGTAATCATTAATGTTGCGCCGGAAAATGCTGACATAATTGTTCCTCCAAGATATTA
>JAHHSL010000052.1 GCA_020025235.1 Ruthenibacterium sp. | reverse complement strand
GGATACACAGCGTACAGGAAAAACGGCGATGCGGTGCGCGTGGAACCGGCGGCGGGCGTGTGCAGACAGGCAGCGTGTGCGGCCGGTGCGGCAGGCGGTGCAAAACGCAGCCGGTGCACCCGAAAAGGCGGCGGACAAAGCGAAAAACACCCGCAGCGCGTGCGGAAAGCAGAAAATCCGGGCGGAAAAACCAGGCAGAAAGGCATCCGGACGGACGGGCATGCGCGGAGAGTGTATTTTTTGAAAAACTATATTTTGTGCCTGTCCTGCCCTGCCGCGCACATCAGCCCCAAGAAATTGAAAGGGCGGCGGAAAAGTGCCCTTTTTCGATGAAAATATACATACGATCCTGCATATTATGAAACAAAAATACATATTACCGGAAAAAGGAACAGGAAAATCGAATCAGTGTGTTTTCAACGAAGAACGTTGAAACTTTCAACTTTTCAACGTAGTTTTACACTGGGTATACGGATTTTCCACAGGAAATGTTGAAAACATGGTTGAAAAGGTTGAAAGAAGCGGGAAAACTCCCGAAATTTTCCACATCTTTCCCGCAATGTTACAGTTTGTACACAAGTAAATGTTGAATACTATGTTTAATTTTGATACAATAACCTTATCCGAAAGCGCGAAAATACCAAATACCCGAATTCAACAAAAAGTGAGGTCGTCCGCACCAAGCGGGCGGTACAGAAAGGAAACGAACATTTCATGAAATGGGTCAATAAACTCGAACGAAAATACGGTCACATCTGCATCCCGCATCTGATGCTGGTCATCATCATGGGGCAGGCCATGGTCTTTCTGGCAAGCATGATCAGCCCGGTCAACCTGATCGGCAAGTTTTCGCTTATCTGGCCGGCGGTTATGCGCGGCGAGATCTGGCGTCTGTTCACCTTTGTGTTCATTCCGCAGACCATGAACCCCATAGGTCTTGTCATCACGCTGTATTTCTATTACCTCATCGGCAATACGCTGGAAAATACCTGGGGTGATTTCCAGTTCAACGTCTACTACCTGTGCGGCATGCTCGGCGCGATCCTTGCATCGGCGTTCACGGGCATCGGCACCAGCTATTACATCAACCTTTCCCTGTTCTTTGCGTTTGCGACGCTGTATCCGGATTTTCAGGTGCTTTTGTTCTTCATCATCCCGATCAAGATGAAGTATATGGCGCTGTTCTCCGGCGCGCTGTGCCTGATCGACCTTTTGTTCGGTGACTGGAGCACGCGCATCGCCATTCTGCTTTCGCTTGCAAACTTCCTGCTGTTCTTCGGCGGCGATTTCACCCGCATGGTGAAGCAGGAAGCGCGCTATTACAAAACGCGGCAGGCATGGCGCAGCCAGAACCGCAATAACTGGCGCTGAGAAAAAAACGCCTGTGCCCCCGCACAGAGTGTGGATTTTTTCGGCTGTTTGTGCTAAAATGTTATTCAATAAAGATGCTTTTTTGCATCATGTAATCTGAGGGGGTTGTTTTTATGAAGATGATCACTGCAATCGTGAATAAAGAGGATTCCAACGCCGTGTGCAACGCGCTGACAAAGGGCGGCTTTTCGGTGACGAAGCTTTCCACCACG
This sequence comes from Ruthenibacterium sp., assembly GCA_020025235.1. GTDB lineage: Bacteria > Bacillota > Clostridia > Oscillospirales > Ruminococcaceae > Ruthenibacterium. The sequence goes on along the minus strand of JAHHSL010000052.1, from coordinate 6,439 downwards.
GGCGGCTTCCTCATGGCAGGCAACATGACGCTGCTGATCGGCACGGAAGATGAAAAGGTCGATCGCTGCATCGAGCTGATCGCATCCTGCTCCAAACAGCGCAAGGAAGTCGTGCCCAACACGGCAAGCTACGGCGTGGGCGTTACAACGGCCTATCCGCTGGAAGTTACCGTCGGCGGCGCAACCGTATTCGTCACGAATGTCGAACGCTTTGAAAAGCTCTGATGCAGGCACTTTTTTCCATAATCGGCAATGAATCACTGAAAGAAAGCCTCTCGGCTGCGCTTGCGGCCGGGCGGCTTTCTCATAGTGTGCTGCTGTGCGGCGAAGAGGGCACCGGTGCGGGCTATGCCGCGCGGTGTCTTGCGGCGGATTATCTGTATCCCGAAGGCGGCGACGGGGCGCGCATGGTGCTTTCCGGCCAAAGCCCCGAATGTCTTGTGCTTGCGGGCGAGGGCGCTTCGGGCGAGATCCGCGTGGAACGCGTGCGCGAGGTGCGCCGCGAAATTTTCAACACGGCGCTTTCCGCAAAGGGACGCGTGGTGTTTATTAAGGGTGCGGACAAGCTGAACGACGCCAGCGCAAACGCACTGCTGAAGGTTCTGGAAGAACCGCCCGAAGGGGTGCTGTTCATCCTGACAAGCCCGGGCGAAGCGAACGTCATGGCGACGATCCGCAGCCGGTGCTGCACATATTGTCTTGCGCCTGTGCCGGAAAATGCGTGCGCGCAGTATCTGGAACAGCACTTTCCCGGTCAGGATGCCGCGGGCTATGCGGCGGTGTTCGGCGGGAAGATCGGCAGTGCCAAGCGCTGCCTTGAGGACGCCGCGCAGCGTGCGCTTTTGCACGATGCAGTGCAGGCTGCGGCGTTTACCGAAAAGAAGGAATTGTACGGCACTTTGGTGCTGTTTGCAAAATATGAAAAGGACCGTGCGGGTGCGCAGACGCTTTTGCGCTTTCTGCGTACACTGTGCAGTGCCGCAATGCGGGAAAGCGCCGCCGCAAAGGTGCCGCTTTCGCCCCAAAGGGCAGCTTTGTGCACGCAGGCAGCGGGACGCGCGCTGCAGCTTTTGGCGGGAAATGTCAGCAGCAAGCTGGTGCTGACGAACCTTGCCGCCGAAATCACGCGCTGAATCCCCGCACAACGAAAAACGCGGTGCACAAAGGCATCTGCGCGAAAGGATAAAACTATGACAACAGTGATCGGCGTTCGTTTTAAGCCGAACGGCAAATCCTATTATTTCAGCCCGGGTGAACTGGAGATCAAACAGGGCGATTATGTAATTGTCGAAACGTCCCGCGGGACGGAATGCGGCGAAGTGTGTCAGGGCGCGCACGGCGTGCCCGATTATAATGTCGTAAAGCCCCTGAAAACCGTGACGCGCATGGCGGACGCCATGGACGTGCGCCGCATGAACCAGAACCGCGCCGACGAAAAGCGCGCGTTTGCCATTTGCGAAGAACGCATTGAAAAGCACAAGCTGGAAATGAAGCTGGTGGATGTGGAATATACGCTGGACCGCAGCAAGATCCTGTTCTATTTCACCGCCGACGGGCGCATCGATTTCCGCGAGCTGGTAAAAGACCTTGCGGGCGTGTTCCGCATGCGCATCGAACTGCGCCAGATCGGCGTGCGCGACGAAAGCAAGATGATCGGCGGGCTTGGCATCTGCGGGCAGCCGTTCTGCTGCAGCCGTTTTCTGCGCGATTTCCAGCCGGTTTCGATCAAAATGGCAAAGGAACAGGGGCTTTCGCTCAATCCCGCCAAAATCAGCGGCAGCTGCGGCAGGCTGATGTGCTGCCTTGCATACGAGCAGCCCGCCTATGAATATCTGAACCGCATCACGCCGAGCGTGGGCAGTGTGGTGAAAACGCCGGAGGGCATCGGCACCGTTGTGGAGACGAATGTCATTTCCGGCACGCTGCGCGTGCGCATGGATTCCCCCGCCACGGGCTTTAAGATGTTTGCAAAAGAGGAATGTGAATATCTGCGCGGCGGAAAGCGCGCGCCGAAAGCGCCCGACCCCGAAGACTGAACCGGATATCCCGCATGGTTTTTCCGTGCGGGATTTTTTTGCCGGTGCGGGCATTGCACAAACGGCGGCAACGCTGTGAATTTTGTGAAAGTGCAAGTGTACTCTTGAAAAATCAGCTTTTTATGATAAAATAAAAGCACATGGAGGCGTTGCCTCCGGCAGCTGCAAATGCAATTCCGCGCTGATTGTATTTGCAGTTTTATTATACCAGCGCGGAGAAGAGGATGGATTACTATGGCTTTTAAGATTTCTGACGAATGCATCATGTGCGGCAGCTGCGCCGGTGTTTGCCCGGTTGAAGCAATTGCTGAAGGCGACGGCAAGTACGAGATCAACCCCGACGTTTGCGTCAGCTGCGGCACCTGCGCAGACCAGTGCCCGGTTTCCGCTATTTCCGAGGAGTAATCTCCCCGCCGAAAGGCAGAAAACAAAGCGACAAAAAGGCGGGCAGATTCTGCCCGCCTTGCTTTTTGCACCGAAAACCGCCCCTTGCGGGCGTTTTGATATTGATAGTAAGGAAGGATGCGCCGCGCGCGCAGAAGGACTTTGTTTTGCAACGTGAACGTCTTGTGAACGGCACGTCCGTTCTGATCACCGATACGCACCGCTTCGGGCAGGATGCGCTGCTGCTGGCGCATTTCTGCCGGGTGCGCCGCGCCGAAAGCGTGTGCGACCTTGGCACCGGCTGCGGGATCATCCCCTTGCGCCTGCATGACCGCGGCCACCGCGGCGACTGCTTTGCGGTGGATATTTCCCCGGATGCCGTTGCGCAGCTGAACGCCGCCGTGCAGGAAAACGGCATCGGCCACATCACGGCGGCTGCGGGCGATCTGCGCGACCCGGCGCTGTTTGCACAGCGCGGGCAGAGCTGCGACGTCGTGTGCTGCAACCCGCCGTATTTCACGGGCGGCTTTATCAGCCCGAACGAACAGCGCGCCGCCGCCCGGCACGAGCTTTCGTGCACCAGCGCGGATGTGTGCCGCGCGGCGTATGTGCTTTTGAAGGACGGCGGCAGGCTGTGCATGTGCCAGCGGCCGGAACGCCTTGCCGATGTTCTGTATGCGATGCGTCAGGCGCGCATCGAACCAAAGCGGCTTTTGTTTGTGGCTTCGCGCCCCGAAAAAGAGCCGTGGCTTTTTTTGATCGAAGGGCAGAAAAACCGCGCGCCCGGCATGCGCGTGCTGCCGCAGCTGATCACCGCGGATGAAAACGGACGGCCCAGCGCGCAGATGCTGGAAATTTACGGACAAGAACCAAAGGAGGACGCTCCATGAGCGGCACTTTATACATCGTAACGACCCCGATCGGCAATTTGAACGATCTGACGCCCCGTGCGGCGGCAACCTTTGAAAGCGCGGATTTCATCGCGGCGGAGGATACGCGCGTGACGCTCAAGCTGCTCAATCATCTGGGCATCAAAAAGCCCATGGTCAGCTATTATGAACACAACCTCAAGGAGCGCGGCGCGTATATCCTGGACAGGATCGCCGCGGGCGAAAACTGCGCGCTGTGCAGCGACGCGGGCATGCCGGCGGTATCAGACCCCGGCGAAGTCATCGTGCGGGACGCGCACGCGCGCGGCATCCGCGTGGTGCCCGTGCCCGGCGCTTCGGCTGCGCTGACGGCGCTGTGCGTATCGGGTCAGGTGACGGGGCGTTTTGTGTTCGAGGGCTTTCTGCCGACGAACCGCCGCCAGAAAAAAGAGCGTCTTGACGCCCTGCAGGGGGAAGAGCGCACGGTGATCTTCTACGAAGCGCCGCATAAGCTGCCCACCACGCTGGAGGATCTGGAAAACGCCTTCGGCCCCGAGCGCAGCCTGACGGTGTGCCGCGAGCTGACAAAGCTGCATGAGGAGGTGCGCGTCACCACGATCGGCGACGCAAACGCCTATTATAAAGAAAACCCGCCGCGCGGCGAATTTGTGCTGATCATGGCGGGCGCAGAGCCTGAAGTGCCCGCCGAGCTGACGCTGGACGATGCCGCCGAGCTTGCCAAAGCGCAGATGGCACAGGGCAAAAGTGCGGCGGCTGCGGCAAAATACGCCGCTTCGCAAAGCGGATTTTCCAAAAGCGAAATTTACCGGCGCTGCATGGAAACGGCGCAGGATGAGGAGGAACAGCCGTGAAGCTGCTTGTTGTTTCGGATACGCATGGCGACGCCGAACAGCTGGAACATGCGCTGGAAAAGGAAAACGACGCGGATGCGCTGATTTTTCTGGGGGACGGCGTGCGGGATACCGAGGATCTGGAAGTGCTGTATCCAAAGCTGAAAACCTATATCGTCAGCGGCAACTGCGATATCGGTTCGTTCTTTCCCATGGAGGGTCTGGCGGCATTCGGCGGCCTGCTCTTCTTTTATACGCATGGGCATATTTATGATGTTAAAAACGGACTGTATAAAATTGCGCAGGCGGCAAAACAGCGCGGCGCCGATGCGGTTCTGTTCGGGCATACGCACTGCCCGCTGCACGAGGAAATCGACGGCGTGACGCTGTTCAATCCCGGTTCGCTTTCCGTGTGGTGCGGGCGCGGGAATTACGGCGTCATCACGATCCGCGACGGCAAAGCGGAATATGAGCTGTGCAGGCTGGAAGCGCCGCACCCCGCCTGTACGGGGTCTGCAAGTGTGTGAAAAGCGCCGTTCCCCTGCCCCGCCGCAAAGCGTTTCCGCGCGGTGCGTCATGCCCCCTGCCCCGCTGCACGCGGAAAATACCGCCGCGCGGTGAACTATCTGCAACCCCAAATTACGGAGAACGATTTTGAAAAACCGTTATATTTTACAGACACAACTGGAAGAATACACAAAAAATGGCTTATATCCGCTGCATATGCCGGGGCATAAGCGGCGCATCGCGCCCGCGCCGGGGCTTTCGTCCTACCGGTGGGACATGACGGAGGTGCCGGGCGTGGACGATCTGCACGAAGCGGACGGGATCCTGGCACAGGCCATGGAGCGCACGGCGCAGCTGTTCGGCGCACAGCGCACCTGGTATCTTGTGGGCGGCAGCACCTGCGGCATCCTTGCGGGCATCCGCGCGCTTGCACCGGCGGGCAGCACCGTCATTGCCGCGCGCAACTGCCATAAATCCGTTTACCATGCGGCAGAATTGGGAAATTACCGGATGCACTGGCTGACGCCGCCCGTGGATGCGGCAAGCGGCGTGTACGGCAGCATCGCGCCCGAACGGGTGCGCGCGGCGCTGAAAGAAAACCCCGATGCAGCCTGCGTGATCGTGACAAGCCCCACCTATGAGGGCGTTGTTTCGGATATCCGCGGCATTGCGGCAGTGTGCCACGAAAAGGGCGTGCCGCTTTTTGTGGATGAAGCCCACGGCGCGCACCTCGGCCTGTTTGGGGTGTTCGGCGAAAGCGCGGTGCAGTGCGGGGCGGATCTTTGCACCCAAAGCGCGCACAAAACACTGCCGAGCCTGACGCAGACGGCCTTTCTGCACATGGGCAAAAACAGCCTTGCCGACGCGCGCAGCGTGGAACGGCAGCTGGGCGTGTTCGAGACAAGCTCCCCAAGCTATCCGCTGCTGGCAAGCCTTGACGGCTGCACGGGCATTTTGAACGATACCGGCGCGGAATTGTTTTGCGCATGGCGAAAAACGCTTTCGGAATTTGACCGTGCCGTACAGGGGCTGCGTCATCTGCGCGTGCTGTGCCACGGGGCGGATGCGCCTGCCATGCACCCGGATTTTTTCGGCTTCGATGCCGGAAAGCTTGCCGTGTGCACAAACGGCACGCAGTATACCGGCGCTTTGCTGGCTTCGCTTTTGCGCGGACGCTTCGGCTTTGAAACGGAAATGGCGTGCGGCAGGCTGACCCTTGCCATGACGTCCCCCGCCGATGACCGCGCGCAGGTGCTGCGCTTTGCCGAAGCGCTGCGGCAGCTGGATGAAGAAGCAGAGCCTGCGCCGCACGCGCCGCTGTGTGCGCTGCCGCAGACAGGAAGCGCCGTGATGCCCGCGGGACAGGCGGTGCTGTGCCCGGCACAGGATGTGCCCGAAGAGCGTGCCGCCGGGTGCATTTCGGCAGAATATGTCTGGGCGTATCCGCCGGGTGTGCCGCTGATCGCACCGGGCGAGGAAATCACCGAAGCGTTTGTGGATTTTGCACGCGCGCTGGATGAAAACGGCACGCGGCTGCATCATTCCCACTGCGAAACGGCGGGTTTTCTGCATGTTTTAAAGCCGTAAACGCCTGATTTTGCTTGACAAACCGCCCGTATGGCATGTATTATAGTATTAGCATTGAGTTTTACTCAGTAACCTATCAGAAGGAGGGACTCTTCATGAACCATATCAAAACGCTGAACACCCGCGACATGGCTAAGAGCGTAAAGAACGGCGGCTGCGGCGAATGCCAGACTTCCTGCCAGAGCGCCTGCAAGACCAGCTGCGG
>JAHHSL010000051.1 GCA_020025235.1 Ruthenibacterium sp. | reverse complement strand
ACTCGCTACCTCCACCTTGGCAAGGTGGCGCTCTACCAGATGAGCTAAATCCGCAGGTTCGTCGCTGTCTCTCAAGCGACGATATTTATTTTACAACTTTCGATGTCATTTGTCAACAGTTTTCCGGAAAGTTTTTTATTTTTATTTTTCAGTCTCTTTCAGAAGCGCTGCAACATCAACCTGATACTTTTTATCGCAGAACTGGCAGCAGACCTCCATGGGCCTGCCTTCCGCTGCCATTTCGGCAAGATCTTCCCTGCCAAGCGAAAGGATCGCACGTTCCACACGATCCTGGCTGCAGTTGCACCGGTACTGCACATCCTGCTCATCCAGCACATTCGGGTTAAAGCCCTCCAATGCGCGCTCCATGATCTCCTCAAGCGTCATGCCGTCCTCCAGCATGGACGTCACGGACGGCAGCGCCGCGATATTCTTTTCCAGATGTGTGATTTCGTCATCGCTTGCCCCCGGCAGAAGCTGCATCAGGAAGCCGCCCGCCGTGCGAATGGTGAGATCCTCGTTCACAAGCACGCCCAGCGCACAGACCGTCGGGATCTGTTCGCTTACTGCGTAATACTTTGTGATATCCTCTGCAATTTCGCCGCTTGTCAGCGGGATCTGCCCGACATACGGCTCTTTCATGCCAAGATCCTTCACAACACTGAGCATGCCGTGGTGTCCCACAGCGCCGCCCACATCCAGCTTGCCGTCAAGGCGCGGCGGGATCTCCACGATCGGATGATCGACATAGCCGCGCACGTTTCCGGTGCCGTCTGCCACGGCCAGCACGGTGCCTGCAGGGCCGTCGCCCTTAATGCGCAGTGTCAGGGAATCCTGCTCATTTTTCAGCATGACGCCCATCATCGTCGCCGCCGTAAGCAGACGGCCAAGTGCCGCGGACGTAACGGCGGATGTCTTATGGATGCGTTCGCTTTCGCGGACGATATCCGTGGAATCGACGGCGCAGAAAAGCACGCCGCCGTTTTCGGAAATAGATCGAATCAGCCTGGACATTTTTATTCTCCCTCTGCGGCTTGTTTCACCGCTGTAATAAAGTAACGCGCGCTGTCGGGACGCAGCGGGCCGAACGTTTCGCCGTCCACGACCTGCACCACCGAAAGCCCCGCTTTTTGGCATGCATCGCGGATCTCATCCAGCGAATATGCGTATTCCAGAAAGCTTTCCGTATCTTTTTCTTCCAGATCCGGATAGGTGATTTCCAGATCGATGCGCGTTGTTTTTTCTTCGGCATTATAGCGGTTGCGCCACACGCAGTATGCATCGTCCGCCTCAATTTCATACACATGATCCGCAAGGATCGTTTCGTGCTTATACGGCGTATTCATATCGAACAGCATCAAACCGCCCGGCTCGATAAAAAGCGCCGCCCGGCAGACTGCCCGCACAAATTCTTCGCGCGGGCCGATATGGTTGAACGTATCGAAGGTGGAGATTGCCGCGCGCACGGTCCCGTACAGATCCAGCTGCGTAAGATCCTGACACAAGAGCAGCACGCCCTCCTGCTCCAGCTCTGCCGCTTTTTCCCGCAGCACGCTGAGCATTTCGGGTGAAAGATCCACACCGATCATATCATATCCCACCGACGCAAGCATCAGCGTCAGTTCGCCGGTGCCGCAGCCGAGATCCGCCACAATGCCGTCCGGAATGCCGTACCGGCACAGCGTATCCGTCACATATTGAAACAGGGCATCGTAGTCTGCGTCCTCATTGAACGCATCGTAGACGCCTGCAAACGCCTCATATGCCGCCATGTATTCCTCCGCTTATCGCTGCCGCGCCAGACGGCAGGGTCTTATTGTTCTGCAAACCGTTCGATGATCTCCGTCAGTTCCGGCACGCCATAGCCCTTTTCGGCACTGGTCAGCACCACGCCGCTACATCCGTACGGGGCACAGATTTCCGTAAAATGCTCCGTCACCGCCGCGTACTGGCTTTTTTTCAGCTTATCCGCTTTGGTCAGCACCGCCACGAACGGGATGCGGTGATGTGCCAGATATTCCAGCATCATAACGTCATCGGCGCTGGGCTCGTGCCGGCTGTCCAGCAGCTGCAGCAGCAGCGTGCAGCGATCCGGGTCCTGTTCAAAATAGCTGTTGATCAGTTCATCCCAGCGCTGACGCTCGCCGCGCGCCACCTTGGCATAGCCATAGCCGGGAAGATCCACAAAGTGCAGGTCACCGACCTCGTAAAAGTTGATCGTCGCCGTTTTGCCCGGCGTGCTGCTGACGCGCGCAAGGCTTTTGCGGTTGCACAGCTTATTGATAATGGACGATTTTCCGACATTGGAACGTCCGGAAAAGACGATTTCTGCGCAGACCGGTTCCGGCAGCTGCGAGGAAATGCCGTAAGCGGCTTTGAATGCCGCATTTGCAGTATTCATATCAGATTCTCTCCTTACATCCCGATCGGCACTTCCGCTGTATGCGGCGGCATCGGCGGAATGATAGTTTCCTTGGGCTGCTTTTCCTGTTTGTGGATCGCGCTTTCCTTCTTTTTCGCGGGCAGCAGCACGGTTTCCAACACTTCTTCCAGTGTGGAGACCGGCTGGAACGTCACGTTTTCCTTCACGGTGTCATCCACTTCGTACAGATCCGGTTCGTTGTCTTTCGGGATCAGCACCAGTTTCTTGCCTTCACGGTAAGCAGCCATGCTCTTTTCTTTCAGCCCGCCGATCGGAAGCACCTGTCCGTGCAGCGTGATCTCGCCTGTCATCGCAACATCGCTGCGCACCTTGCGCCCAGAAAGGCTGGAGACAAGTGCTGTTGTCAGCGTCACGCCCGCAGAGGGGCCATCCTTCGGGATCGCGCCTTCCGGTGCATGGATGTGAATGTCGATTTCCTTGAATATGGAAGCATCGTAGCCGTATTCCTCTGCATGCACTTTAGCATACGTAATGGCAAGCTTTGCGCTTTCTTTCATCACGTCACCGAGTGAACCGGTCAGCTCCAGTCTGCCGGAGCCTTTCGGGATGATCTGCACTTCGATCGGCAGGATTTCCCCGCCGATACTCGTCCATGCAAGCCCGTTCGCCACGCCGACTGCATCCCTGCGGCTGCAGAACGACGGTTTCACGCGCTTGGGTCCCAGAATCTCTTCCAGATTTTTGCCGCTGACGGAAATCGTCTCGGCCTCGCCGGATGCGATGCGCTTTGCACATTTGCGCAAAAGCTCCGTGATCGTGCGTTCCAGATTGCGCACGCCGGCCTCCTGCGTATATCCGTCAATGATGCCGTACAGTGCCGACTGCGAAAGGCGCACACGCCCTTTCAGCCCGGTTGCGGCAAGCTGTTTGGGCACCAGATGACGCTTTGCGATTTCAAACTTTTCCACGCGCGTATAGCTCGGCAGTTCGATCACGTCCATGCGGTCCAAAAGCGGACGTGGGATCGTGCTCGTGGAGTTCGCCGTCGTGATGAACAGCACATCGCTCAGATCGAACGGAATATCCAGATAGTGATCCTTGAACGAAACATTCTGTTCGGGGTCGAGCGCTTCCAGCAGAGCCGCGGCCGGATCACCGCGGAAATCGTTTGCCATTTTATCCACTTCATCCAGAAGCAGCAGCGGGTTTTTGCTCTTTGCCGTCAGGATCGCGCTGATGATCTTGCCGGGCATTGCGCCGATATAGGTGCGGCGGTGTCCGCGGATTTCTGCTTCGTCCCGCACGCCGCCCAGCGACATGCGCGCATACTTCCGTCCAAGGCAGTCTGCGATCGAGTGCGCAATCGACGTTTTGCCGACGCCCGGAGGGCCGACCAGGCAGATGATCTGCCCTTTTACCTCCGGTGCAAGCTTGCGCACCGCAAGGATCTCCAGGATACGCTCTTTGACCTTTTTCAGGCCGTAATGCTCTTTATCCAACCGTTCAGCCGCTTTGGCAACATCCAGATTATCCTGCGTGGACTGTTCCCACGGCAGTTCCAGACAGGTATCAAGATACGTGCGGATGACCGATGCTTCCTGCGCGCTGCCCTGCATTTTAAACAGGCGCTCCGCTTCTTTGTTCAGCTTTTCGCGCGCTTCCTCCGGCATGTTGATCGCCGCGATTTTTTCCTTATAGGTCTCCGCTTCGGCGCGGGTGTCGTCGAACTCATCCAGCTCGTTGGAAATGGCGCGCATCTGTTCGCGCAGATAGTAATCCCGCTGGTTTTTATCCATCTGCTCGTTGACCTTCACCTGAATATCCTTTTCGATTTTCAGGATCTTGTTTTCGCGGAGCATCACGTCCAGAATTTTTTCCAGACGGCTAAGTACGGTTCCCTCGTTCAGGATCTCCTGCTTTTCCGTGTATTTCATCATCATATTCGCGGGAATATAATCGCAGAGGAATACCGGATCGTCGTTCGTTACGATGTTGTATACAACATCTTTCGCCATGCGCGGATTCATCGCCAGGTATTCGTCGAAAGCATCTTTGATGCTGCGCGTCACGGCTTCCACCTTCAGTGAATCGGCCGATTTCACGCCGCGCAGCGGCGCTGACTTGGTCGAAGCCAGCAGGAAGCGCCCGCTGGAATCCAGCGTCAGCAGCTTTGCGCGGTATTTGCCTTCCACCAGTACGCGGACAAGGTCGTCCGAAACGCGCAGGATCTGCTTGACCTCTGCCACAACACCGTAAGGATACAGATCCTTAAAGCCCGGATCATCAACGTCGGCGTCCTTCTGTGCCGTCAGAAACACGGCATTATTGTTGTTCATCGCCCAATCGATCGCTTCGACCGATTTTTTTCGTCCCACTTCAAAATGGATGATATTTCCCGGAAAAGCAACAAGCCCGCGCAGCGCGATCGCCGGCAGACGCAGGATATCCGCATTTTTATCCAAAATAATTTTCACTCGTTCCGACATGTGTGCTTCTCTCCCCTCCTATGTCTGACGGGTAAAATCCCGTAAAAAAACCATTGTGAAATTTTATTATATACGAATTTTGTAAACTTTTCAATAAAGAGGAAGCGGAACACGGCAAAAATCCCATGTTCCGCTTCTTTTTTTCATCATCAGTGTGCGGTGCTGTCCGTATAGATCTCGTGCGCTGCACCATGTTCCAGCTTCGGCTTGCCGCCGTTTACTGTTTCTTCGTCGATCGTAACCTTCACAATGGTCGGGTCGCTCGGGATATCAAACATAATGCTCATCAGCGTCTGCTCCATAACACTGCGCAGGCCGCGCGCACCGCTCTTGAGTTCGATCGTCTTTTTAGCGATCGCATGCAGTGCGTCTTCCGTGATCTCCAGTTCCACCTTATCCAGACCAAGCAGCGTCTGATACTGCTTGACAAGGCTGTTCTTCGGCTCCTTCATCACACGGACAAGCGCATCCTCGTCCAGCGGATCGAGCACGGTGACGACCGGGATACGGCCCACAAGCTCCGGAATCAGGCCGAAGTGCACAAGGTCATGCGGCTCCACCTGACGCAGCAGGTTCTGCTTTGCCTTTTCGGGATCTTCGCGCAGCGTGCTGCCAAAGCCCAGTGCGGATTTATCCGTGCGGCGCTGAATGTGCTTATCCAGCCCTTCAAATGCGCCGCCGCAGATGAACAGGATATTCTTCGTATTGATCTGGATAAATTCCTGCTGCGGGTGCTTGCGTCCGCCCTGCGGCGGAACATTGCTGACCGTGCCTTCCAGAATCTTCAGCAGCGCCTGCTGCACACCTTCGCCGCCGACGTCACGCGTAATGGAGGGGTTTTCGCTCTTGCGCGTGATCTTATCGATCTCGTCGATGTAAATGATTCCGCGCTCGGCGCGTTCGATATCAAAATCTGCCGCCTGGATCAGCTTGAGCAGGATGTTTTCCACGTCCTCGCCCACATAGCCCGCTTCCGTCAGCGTGGTGGCGTCCGCAATTGCGAACGGCACATTCAGCATCCGTGCAAGCGTCTGTGCAAGCAGCGTCTTGCCCACGCCGGAAGGGCCGAGCAGAAGCACGTTGCTCTTCTGCAGGTCAACGTCCGAATCCTCGTTGAGCAGGATGCGCTTATAGTGGTTATAGACCGAAACCGCCAGTACGATTTTGGCATTTTCCTGCCCGATGACATACTGATCCAGCCCTGCCTTGATCTGTGCCGGTGTCAGGACGTTGATGCCCTTGGAATCGCTTTCCTTGGAAGCTCGGCCGCGCTTGCGGGAGCCGGCTTCGGGCATATTGTCGCCTTCATCCAGCAGCGAATGACACAGCTCGATGCACTCGTTGCAGATGTTGACACCGGGGCCGATGATCATGCGGTCTACTTCATCCTGACTTTTGCCGCAGAAATTGCAGATGATCGTTTTTTCTCTGCCGTTGTCTCTATTTGCCATATAACACCTTTACCGTTTATCGTTTCGTAATAACTGCGTCTACAAGACCGTAGTCCTTTGCCTCCTGCGCGCTGAGGAAATTATCGCGTTCGGTATCCAGACGGATCTGTTCGATCGACTTGCCGGTTTCTTCTGCCAGGATCTGATTCAGACGCTCGCGCGTGCGCACGATATGGTCAGCATGGATCTTGATATCCGTTGCCTGACCCTGCAGGCCATTCATGAGCGGCTGATGAATCATGATCTCGCTGTTGGGCAGTGCAAAACGCTTGCCCTTGGCGCCCGCTGCAAGCAGGAAGGCGCCCATGGAAGCCGCCAGACCGATGCATGTGGTAGACACATCGCACTTGATATAATTCATCGTATCGAAAATAGCAAAGCCTGCGCTGATCGAGCCGCCCGGGCTGTTGATATACAGGTTGATGTCCTTTTCAGGGTCCTGCCCTTCCAGATACAGCAGCTGTGCAACAACAAGGCTTGCCGTTGCGTCATTCACTTCGTCGCAAAGCATTACAATGCGGTCGTTGAGAAGACGGGAAAAAATATCGTAGGAACGCTCGCCGCGCGCGGTCTGCTCTACAACGTAAGGAACTAAACTACTCATATATTGCCTCCATTGTTTTAGGGTAACAGATGACCGATACACGCACAGAAAGCGGGTATCGGTCATGCTTCGTCGTTATCCGACAAAAAGGCGGTTTAATTATTCAGCCTTTTCGTCCTTTTCTTCGGTGATCACTGCGTTTGCCTTGATGAAATCAATTGCCTTGTTCACAGCCAGATCCTTCTTCACTTCTGCTTCGGGAACGATGCTGCGGACCTTTTCTTCTTCCATCTTGTAAGCATCGGCAATGCGCTTTACTTCGGCGCTGAAATCATCGTCGCTTACTTCAATGCCTTCTGCCTTGGCAACTGCTTCCAGAGCAAGACGGATCTTGACCTGCTTTTCAGCCTGTTCTTTAAAGCCTTCGCGGAACTTTGCCATATCGTCGCCCATGTACTTGACATAGTCTTCCAGGCGCAGACCCTGGCTCTGCAGACGATATGCAAAATCATTTACCATTTCGTTCACGCGGTTTTCGATCATGCAAGCGGGGATATCGCCCTCAAGCGTTGCAACGATCTGATCGACCAGAGCATTTTCCACATCCAGCTGTGCGCTCTGTTCGCTGCGGTCTTCGATTTCCTTACGGATGCTTGCCTTCAGTTCGTCGATCGTATCGTATTCGGATACGTCCTTTGCGAACTCGTCGTCAGCCTCGGGCAGCTCTTTCATCTTAGCTTCGTGCAGCTTCACCTTGAAGGTTGCAGCCTTGCCTGCAAGCTCTTCAGCCTGATACTGCTCGGGGAAGGTGACGTTGACGTCGAACTCTTCGCCTGCTTCGTGGCCGACGATCTGATCTTCAAAGCCGGGGATGAACTGGCCGGAGCCGAGCGTCAGGGAGAAGTGTTCGCCTTTGCCGCCTTCAAATGCAACGCCGTCAACAAAGCCTTCAAAGTCGATATCGGTGATATCGCCGTTTTCTGCTTTGCCCTCACGGGTCAGCATACGGGCATTGCGGTCGCGCATACGGTCGATTTCCGCATTGATTTCAGCGTCATCCACAGTATGGACCTTTTTCACGGCCTTTAAACCTTTGTATTCGCCGACTTTCATTTCCGGCTTTACGGTGACGACTGCCTTCAGGACAACGCCGTCTTCAGTGCTGACGGAAACGATGTCTGCTTCGGGACGATCGACCGGCTCGATGCCGCTTTCAGCGACAGCCGCTTCATATGCTTCGGGGAAGAGATCGTTGATTGCGTCATAATAGAACACATCCTTGCCGAACATCTTCTCGATCATATGGCGGGGAGCTTTGCCCTTGCGGAAGCCCGGGATATTGTATTTACGCGCATCGCGTTTGAACACTTTTGCAATTGCTGCGTTGAACGCTTCAGCGTCAATGGAGAATTGCAGTTCATGGCTGTTGTTTTCAAGTTTTTCGTTTTTGACGAGATTCATTGACCTTTCCTCCAATATTGAACTTACAGAGTATTAGTATAGCACACGTTTTCATAAATTTCTATATTATTTCGGCAGAATTTC
>JAHHSL010000050.1 GCA_020025235.1 Ruthenibacterium sp. | reverse complement strand
ATAAGAGAATGAAGAAGTCAAGCAGCCGCGCTTTTCCTATGTGCCGCAGCCGAAAACCCGGAAAAAAGGGTCTATAATAAGTGAAGACTGCTTATTTTCGGAAAAGATTTATGGAAAAGGTTCCCGATCCGGAAAAGCACAAAGGGCGCTGCTGAAAAACGAATGGACGAGAATACAAAAGCAGATGTCAAAAGAAGAAGGGGTTCGCAACGAACAGCCGTTCCGGCATGCAGGTCTGCATGTGCCTTATTCAGGGAACGGTATATAGAAAATGCCGTGCTGCGAAGGGCTATGGCACGGCAGAATAAACGCAGAAAACCTCCGGCTCATTTTCATTTTCTTTCAGGTATTGACAAAATGGATGCTGCGGCATACTATATAACTAACGAGTTACTTACAATCTTGCTGCGCAGATGACGAACCTTTGCCGATGTGCGCAGACCGGCAGGTGAAAAAGAAAAAGCGCTGTTTTGGCAAAACGAATGTACGATATCGGGCGCCGCAGAGAAAAAGCGGCATCCGAGGGAAAATACGGTGTGCGTCTGCAGCAGAGCACATGACGAATCGGGTTTATGAAAGGAGCATCCGTATGAATTGGTCTGAAGAAACGTTAAACCAACTGCTTGTCACTCCTTCCGCCGGAATGGTGGAAGACATGAAAAAAATCTCCGGGGATATTATGATTCTGGGGGCAGGCGGGAAAATGGGGCCGACGCTGGCCGTGCTTGCAAAAAATGCGGTGCGTGCAGCGGGCACAAATCAAAGGGTCATTGCAGTTTCCCGCTTTTCGGATCCCTACGCAGTGAAGCTTTTGGAAGAAAACGAAGTGGAAATCATTTCGGCCGATCTGCTCGGCGACCGTGCCTTGGAGCAGCTGCCGGATGCGGAAAATATCATTTACATGGCGGGCAGAAAATTCGGCACCGGAAGCGATGCAGGCGCAACATGGGCGATGAACACTTCGCTGCCGACGCTGGTGACACGGCGTTTTCGGGGTGCGAATTTTGTCGTTTTCTCAACAGGCAATGTATATCCCATGGTTCCGGTCACATCAGGGGGCTGCACCGAGACAACACCGCCGGCTCCGGTGGGGGAATATGCGATGAGCTCGCTCGGTCGGGAACGCGTCTTTGAACACGCCGCTCAAGCATATAAAAGCAAGGTGCTGATTTACAGGCTGAACTATGCGGTTGATCTACGCTACGGCGTGTTTTACGATCTGGCGCGCAAAATTCTGGATGACGAACCGATCGACGTGGCAACGCCGTGCTTCAACTGTGTGTGGCAGGGCTATGCAAACGAAATTGCCGTGCGCGCACTGCTTTTGGCGGATAACCCCGCCGCCCGTCTGAACGTTACCGGACCGGAGGTGGTTTCCGTGCGCTATGCTGCCGAAAAACTGGGGCAGCATCTTGGGCGCAAACCGGTTTTTACAGGCGAGGAAAACAGCCATGCTCTTTTGAATAATTCAGGGCTGTGCATGGAAAAATTCGGTTATCCCTCCATGGGCATGAACGAGCTGATCCGCTGGCAGGCAGAGTGGATCTTGAGCGGAGGCAGACATCTGAACAAACCGACACATTTTGAAGAACGTGCCGGAAAATTTTAACGGAGGCTGGGACACTCATGCGAAAAGAAGCAGAATCGATCCTTTATGGGGGAACCGTGATCCCCGCTGTACCGCTCTGCCTTACGAAAGAGCGGCAGTTTGACGAAACAGCACAGCGGCGGCTGATCCGCTATTATCTTGCGTCAGGCGTCGGCGGGCTTGCAGTTGCCGTGCACACAACACAGTTTGAAATCCGTGATCCGGAGGTGAACCTGCTGGAACCTGTTTTGCGGACAGCCAAAGAGGAAGCACAGCGCTTTGAACAGGAAACCGGAAAAACGATCGTGATGATCGCCGGTATCTGCGGGCCGGTTCAGCAGGCGGAAAGGGAGGCGTCGCTGGCGGCGTCACTCGGCTATGATGCGGGGCTTTTAAGCCCGGGCGGCCTTGGGGATTACGACGAAGCGTATCTGGTTGCGCGCACACAGAAGGCTGCACAGATTCTTCCGATCATCGGATTTTACCTGCAGCCCTCGGTCGGCGGACGCATTTTTTCCTACCATTATTGGGAGCAGATCTGTGAAATCGAAAATGTCGTTGCAATCAAAACGGCGGGCTTTAACCGCTATCTCACACTGGATGTTGTCCGTGCGGTCACGTTCTCAAAGCGCAGGGAGCAGATCGCACTTTATACGGGCAATGATGACAACATCATTGCCGATCTGCTGACGCATTTTTCCTTTGAAAAAAACGGGCAGGAGTACACAAATCATTTTGTCGGCGGTCTGCTCGGACACTGGGCCGTCTGGACACATACGGTTACACAGCTTTTTGCAGAACTTAAAAAGGTACAGGCGCAGGATGCTGTTCCTGCACGGTGGACGACGCTTGCAGCGCAGATCACCGATGCAAACAGTGCATTTTTTGATACAGCGAACCAGTTCCGCGGATGCATTGCCGGAGTGCATGAAGTGCTGCACCGGCAGGGGTTAATGAAGGGCATCTGGTGTCTGAACCCCGAAGAAACGCTTTCGCCCGGCCAGGCAGAAGAAATCGACCGCGTGTATGCCATGTATCCGCATCTGAACGATGATGCATTTGTACGCAGCTTTCTGGAAGAAGATAATCGGAAAAAAGATCAATGAAATCTGTTTATGTTTCGGCTTCAAAAGAAGCGTACAAGATACATTGATCCTGAAAAATAAAAACGGCGGATCGGGACGAAAATCCCGATCCGCCGTTTTGGCATAAAGAGGGTGCAGGCCGCCGCATGGTTCAGCCGCCTGCACAGGGGTCATTCCGATTCGCAAACAGCGATTCCGGCAATTGCGCATGGCAGATGCGGAGTTCCCTGTGATGCAGGCCGGGAAGGATCACGCATCGCGGCGCTGTTTGCAGAAAGTGAAAAATGCAGGGGGAAATACAAAGCCTGCTGTCATTCCAGACCGAACAGCTTTGCGGAATTGGAATAGTAGATTTTGCGGCGCTCCTCGCCGGTAAGGGCGGCTTCCTCCACTTCACCGATGACGAAAGCCGGTTCGATCAGGGAATAATCAGAGCCGAACAGCACGCGGTCGGCCCCGGCCGCCCGGACGATATTTTCCACACGGTTTTTAAGGATGCAGCTGCAGCTGAGATCGAAAAACACGTTTTCGTTTGTCTGTGCCGCCGCCTGACAGGCAAGCTCCGGAAACGCCCCGCCGGTGTGCGCGCCGATCAGCTTCAGCGCGGGGAACTTCCGGTTGACAGGGACAAGACGCAGGGGAGAACAGGTGGTGTTTCCCATGGCGTGGATCAGAACAGGACAGCCTATTTTTTCCGCATAGGCATAAATGGGGTCCATGCGCGGATCGTCAATGACGGAACCGGTGTAAACGGGGTGAAATTTTACACCCTTGAATTTCGGATGATCGCTGTATCGGCGGATCTCCTCAAGCGAGCGCTCGGGCAGATTCGGGTTCACGGTGACATAACCGTAAAAGCGGTCGTCCTGCTCGACAAAATCAAAGATATCCCGATTGCCTTCCGTGATATCGTAAAGAATGGACTTGGCGGAAGAAAAGATCATGGCGCAGATATCACAGCGGTCAAGCACTGCGCGCAGGGAATCCACGCTGTAATCCATAAAATCGACCTGCCAGCGGCCCCAGTGCGCATGCATATCAATTATCGGCATGCCGGTTCACTCCTTTCGATTTGAAAAATGCGCCGTGCATTCCCGTCCAGGATCCGCTCCTGATCTTCTGCCGAAAGTCGGCTGCAGGCAACGGTATTCAATGTGGGCTGCGTATAGAATTTCGGTGCGCCGCTGCCGAACAGCAGATGATCCGCACCGACACGTCCGGCAAGATAATCGATCATGCCGGGATTGTTGAAGCCGCAGATATCCAGATAGAAATTATCGCGATTTTCCATGGCGCTGACGATGCTGTAATGGGAATATGGATCCTGATCGAGCAGAATGATCGGAACCGTAAGCCTGTTCATGGGCAGCAGGGCGCGGAACACCGCATCGGCCGGAGCGGAAATCAGGATAGGAAGCTGTGCATCCTCTGCCGCCGCGATAAATTCACGGAACAGCGGGACGTCCGGCGAAAAGCCGCGGATATCATTATGAAATCTTGCGGCGCGAAAGCCCAGCGTTTTCAGGCGTTTTACTTCATCTGCCGCACAAAATCCGTACAGCAGGTTGACGCTTGCCGCGGGCAGCAGACCGTCGTGCGCACGGCAGACGGCAAGATGTTCCGCGTCGCTTTCGGGCGTGAAAAAATAGGCGGATTTCAATGAGGCTGTCAAGGCAAAGGAAATGCCGAAGCGCTTCATCTGGCAGAGGACATCATCCAGCGGGTATTCCTGCCCAAGGGGTGTTCTGCCGTATACGGCGTCAATATCGATCATAGTGCTTGTCCTTTCTTGCACAAGAATTTTGAAATAAAAGGAATGGCTGCGTTCAGTATAGACTTTTTTTGAGGGTACGGCAAGCATGAACGTGAAAATGAGAAAAACTGTTTTGGAACACTGGGCAAAATCCGGCAATTAACTATTGCGGACGAAGGGCTTTCGCGCTATGCTTAATGCAAAAGACAAAACCGCTCGGGGGGAGGGCTGTGCATGAAAACCGGGATCGTAGACGTCGGCGGCGGGTATCGCGGCATTTATGCGGCGGGTGTTCTGGATTACTGCATGAACCGGCAGATCGGGTTTGATGTAGGCATCGGGGTTTCGGCAGGCAGTGCGAACCTGATTTCCTATGCGGCAGGACAGGCCGGACGCAACTATAAATTTTATACGGAATACGGCTTGCGCAAAGAATACGCAGGCCCGAAGCTGTTCCTGACAAAAAAGACCTTTATCGACCTGGATTACGCATACAGCACGCTCAGCAATTCGGACGGTGAATATCCGCTGGATTATCCGGCATTCGCAGACAGCGCCATGGATTTTTATGTGGTGGCAACCGAAGCGGATACCGGCAAAGTGCACTATTTCAGCAAAAGCGATATCCGGCAGGATCATTACGACGCCATGAAGGCATCCTGTGCCATTCCGCTTGTATGCCACCCGTACGAAGTGAACGGAAAACAATATTTCGACGGGGCGCTCAGCGATCCGGTCCCGGTGAAAAAAGCGCTTGAACTGGGATGTGACCGGGTGATCCTTCTGCTGACAAAGCCGAAAGACTTCATCCGCACGCCGAATAAGGACGAACGGATCGCACGGATGATCCGGCATGAATTCCCGCAGGCGGCAAGGTGTCTGGAACAGCGCGCGGAGCACTATAATAAAGGCGTTGCAGACGCAAAGCGGCTGGAAGCGGAAGGAAAGGTGCTGATCGTTGCGCCGGATGATACCTGCGGCGTCGATACCCTGACGCGTGATACCAAGCGCCTGACGGCACTGTATGAAAAAGGATATGCAGACGGGGCAAAGATCGAAGCATTCCTGAAGAAAACGAAAGCCGGAACAGCACGGCAAGAGGAAAAAGAATGATCAAATTATTAGCAGTGGATATGGACGGCACCTGTCTGAACCGGAAAAACAGGATTTCGGATGAAACTATGAAGGCTCTGGAGGACGCGGCCAAAGCGGGCATCCTGATCGTGCCGACCACAGGACGAACGACGACGTGCCTGCCGATGCAGCTGAAAGGAGCAAACTTCTGGCGGTATATCATCAGCTCCAACGGTGCCGATGTACTGGATGCCCGCACGAATAAAACGATCTATCACGCGCTGATCCCGCACGCGCAGACAGCGCAGATTTTGGAAGAATGCGGGAAAAACGGGATCGGGCTTTCGATTCATCTGGAACATCAGTTTATCGTGCAGGGCGTATGGCTCAATCTGCTGGGGCGCATCACCTACGGCAGAGATGCCAAAAACACACAGTACGAACGGAATATTGTGCAGCGGCTTCGCCGGCAGGGAAAAGACGTGGAAGAAATCCAGCTTTTCTTCCTGTCAAAGCGGAAAAAGGAACTGGTCGAAAAAGTTCTGGAACAGCATAAAAATCTTTCGGCTGCCTATTCATCCAATTATGTGGAAATCTATGAGGAAAAGGCGTCGAAGGGCAATGCGCTGAAAGCGCTGGCACAGTATCTGCAGATAGCGCCGGAAGAAATTGCCTGCATCGGTGACGCCGAAAACGATCTTTCCATGTTTGCGGCGTCTGGGCTGAAAATGGCAATGGGCAATGCGATACCAAAACTCAAGCAGAAAGCGGACGCCGTACTGCCGACAAACGAGGAATCGGGCGTCGCGTGCGGAATCCGGCAGTATCTGCTTGCACGCTGACATCGGAACGGCATGCAGAAAAAAGGCTTGACACTTCCGACAGACAGAAGGTATGATAAATAAACCGAATATTGTCGAATCTGCGCCGCTTTGCAGATGACAATAACGGCAAAAAGGATATCATTCTGGAAAAGGGGTCGATGACTGTGCCGATCGTTGTTGTAGGAAATGTTTTTGTGGATATTAAAGGCTTTCCTGATAATATGTATATTCCCGCAGGAAGAAATTCCGGAAAAGTTGAAACGGTGCACGGGGGCGTCGGCCGGAACGTGGCGGAGGACATTGCAAATATCGAACTGCGCCCGCGCTTTGTCAGCATGGTAGATGATACGGCACAGGGTGCAGAGGTCATTGAAAAACTGCAGAACCATAAGGTGGATACACGCTACGTCATTTCCGCGCCGAACGGTATGGGAAAATGGCTTGCCGTGTTCGATAACAGCGGTGATATTGCCGCTTCGATTTCGGAACGTCCGAACATGGAGCCTATGGCACGTCTGCTGGAAGAAAAGGGCGACGAGATCTTCGCGGATGCAGACAGCATCATCGTTGAGATCGATATGGAAAAAGAAATCATCAAGCAGGTGTTCAAATACGCAAAGAAATACAATAAGCGCGTTTATGCTGTTGTTGCAAATATGACGATCGCATCCGAGCGGAGGGATTTCTTCCAGTCGATCGATTGTTTTGTCTGCAATGAACAGGAAGCGGGACTTCTTTTTGTAGACGATTTTTCCAAGCTGACCCCAGAGGAACTCTGCGATACGATCTCGCAGAAGGTGATCGGTGCGCGCATCCCGTCGCTGATCGTCACCATGGGCAGCAGGGGTGCAGTTTATGCGGATATGCACGGGCAAAAGGGAATGTGCCCCGCAAGAAAGGTGAAAGTTCAGGATACCACCGGCGCGGGCGATGCATTCTGCGCAGGTGCGGCGGTGGGCCTTACCTACGGCAAAAGCATGTGCGAAGCCGTGCAGATCGGAACCACACTGGCGGCGTCGGTCCTGCATCTTTCCGAAAATGTCTGCCCGCGTTTTCTGCCGAGCGAACTTGGCATTGAAGTTAAGACAGAGTAAAGCAAGAAGGCGGCGCCGTTTTTTCGGCGCCGCCTTTCCTGTTTTACTGTAATATTAAGGAAACAAAATCACGGCTTGGATGCAAGCTGCTTTCGGCTTTGATCGACTCCGGTTGCCGCCAGACCGGAAACGGCGCCGATCGCCGCAGCGGTGATCGGGTCACCGGCGGGAAAATCCGGCATGCCGGTATACAGTGCAAGCAGGCCGAGCAAAGAACCCGTGATGCCGCAGGCAATCGGGATGAATCGGTTATCGCAGGGCGATGCCTTGATGACCATGCCGACAATATAGCACAGTACCGTAATGGAAACAACGCTGCCGGTCCTGAAAAAAGAATCGTCCATGAAACAGCCTCCTTTGATTGTGCGGTGCAGCGGCTGAAAACCCCGCTGAAACCAAATGTATGCATCAGGAAAGCGGAACATGCCCGGTGTCTTGTTTACGCATTGTTCACGAAATAATGCGTAAATTGCAAAACAAATGTGATATAATAAATTTAAAACACCGCAGCCATGGCTGTACCCGTTTTGCATCCCGCTTTGGGAACATTGAACCATGCAAAACCGCAGCGCGTGCGGTTTTGCTGCGGATTCACAGCATGGTACAATAAAATGTAATATCAGGAAAATACGGAAAGGAAAGATTCTTATGGCGAAGCGTTTTTATCATAACGGAACCATTATTACTATGGAAGAGCCTTTGTATGCACAGGCGCTTTTGGAGGAAAACGGCAAAATCTGCGCGGTTGGAAGCGAAGAAGAAGTGCGTGCCGCGGCAGGAACGGATTACGAGGAAATTGATCTGGAAGGACATACACTGATGCCCTCGTTCATCGATCCGCACAGCCATTTTTCGGGCTGTGCCCATGCAACGCTTCAGGTTGCGCTTGGGGATGCAAAGAATTTTCACGATATCGAAACAAAAATTGCGGAGTTCATCCGTGTGAATAAGATCCCGAAAGGCCGCTGGGTCGTGGCGCAGGGGTACGATCACAACAATCTGGAAGAAAAGGATTCGCCCCGCAAGGAACTGCTGGATCGCGCAGCACCGGAAAATCCCGTGGCGATGATGCACCAGTCGGGCCATGTGGGCACACTGAACTCGCTTGCACTGAAAGAGCTGAATGTCACTCCGGAGACGCCGGTGCCTGAAGGCGGCGTTATGGAAATTGTGAACGGCGAAGTGACGGGATATATGGAGGAAACCGCGTTTCTGGCATGTCAGGAACGGCTGCCTTCCCCCGCGCCGGAAGATATGATGCGGGCATTCCAGAGCGCACAGCAGCTTTATGCAAGCTATGGCATCACAACGCTGCAGGAAGGAATGCTGGTTTCGCAGCTTGCGCCGCTGTATCAGTATCTTTGCGCTGCAAACCAGCTGAAGCTGGATGTCGTCGGATATCTGGATATTGAAAAGGCAGATGAACTTCGTGCGCAGCTTTCGGACAGTGTCGGTAAATATCACAACCATTTTAAGGTAAACGGCTATAAGACGTTCCTTGATGGCTCTCCGCAGGCAAAAACGGCGTGGATGCGCACACCGTATGCAGGAGAAAAGGACGGATACTGCGGTTATCCCCGCACGACAGATGAAGACCTTGCCGCAAGAATCGACCGGGCACTGGATGACAACATGCAGATTTTGGCACACTGCAACGGCGACGCTGCCTGTGCACAGTATCTGCGCGTTTATGAAGCACAGGTCGAGGCACGCAAAAAAGCGGGCAAGCCAGTGCCGGATATCCGCCCGGTGATGATCCATGCACAGCTGCTGGGAAAAGACCAGATGCCGGATATGAAAAAAATCGGTATGATGCCTTCGTTCTTTGTGGCACATGTGTATCACTGGGGCGATATCCATATTGCAAACTTCGGCCGGGAAAGAGCGAAAGAAATCAGCCCGACAGCCTCTGCAAAGAAAAACGGGCTGCGCTTTACGTTCCACCAGGATGCGCCGGTCATTCTGCCGGATATGATGGAAACGGTGTGGTGTGCAGTTAACCGCGTAACGAAGAACGGCGAGGTGCTTGGGGAAGAAGAGCGGATCTCTACGCTGGATGCGCTGCGTGCAGTGACGATCAATGCGGCGTATCAGTATTTTGAAGAAGACCGCAAGGGAAGCCTGCACGAAGGAAAGCTTGCCGATCTGATGATTCTTGATCGTGACCCCCTTAAGACAGAACCGATGCAGCTGAGAGAAGTTAAAGTCCTTGAAACAATCAAAGAGGGCGAAACCATTTTTAAACGGACCTGAACAATGGATAAAAAGCGGCAGCATTCATTAAGAAGCTGCCGCTTTTTGCATATTTAAAAAGAAAACTGAAAAAAGATTCAAAAAAGGTGTTGACAATTAGCTTTAGAATTGGTATA
>JAHHSL010000005.1 GCA_020025235.1 Ruthenibacterium sp. | reverse complement strand
CTCGTCGGGCTCATAACCCGAAGGTCGTAGGTTCAAATCCTGCTCCCGCAACCATAAAAAGCCTTGAAAACAGCCGTTTTCAGGGCTTTTTCTTTTTCAAAATGCAGCATCCGATATTTTTTATTCAGTTTTTATTCAGCTTCGTTTTCCGGATTTTTCTTCGCTTGCCTGCGCCTTTATGCTTTCTGCGTGCTTTTTGCCGCAGCCGCTTTTTCTCCATAAAAAGCACACGCCGCCCGGGGTTCTGGCTTCGGGCGGCGTGTGCTTTTTGTTTTCCGCCGTCTTTCTGCAGGGACGGCTTTTTCTTTTACCCTTTTTTGTTCAGCACCGAACCGTTTTCAAGCCCCGAAAACCACACGGCATCCGAGGATCCTTCGGCGTCAAAGATAAGCTGATTTTCCTTTACATCGAAAACATAGACGAACTTTCCGTCGGAGGTATGCAGCGTCAGGCGGTCATTTTCGAGCGTATAGCGCCCGTCTCCGATATAGTTGCTGATCGGCGAAAATAAAAACAGGAAATTCCCGTCCTCATACAGCGTGATGCTCGCCGACGCTTTGGGATCGCCGCCCGCGTACTCATAAACGCCGAGGATTTCGCCTTCAGCCGAAACCGTCTGCATCGTCTGCAGAAGATGCGCTGCGGGATAACGCTTTTCCAGCTGCTCCCCGCCTATTTCTCCGGCGGTCTTTTTCACATTCTGCCAGAACTGTTCAAACCACCACTGTCCGTTTTCATAATCCTGCGGCGAAAGCATCGGCTCGCCGCGCTGCGTCATAATGTCCTGACACAGCCGCGCCATGATCTGCCCGCGCAGATCCGTCTGCCCGCCGGACAAAAACCGTGCAAAGCAATATTCAAGCGTCCCGTCGCCGCGCGACACAAGCTCCTGATAGGCGTCCGGATTTTCCCGGATATGCGTTTCGGGGTCGGAAGCTTCCGCCGGCGATGCACAGACGACATTCAGCAGATCTTCTGTGCGCGTTTCACCGCTGCCCGGCCCGTCCAGCAGCGCCCGTGCTTTTTCGCGGTTTTCCGCCCGCATTGCGCCGGCGTATTCCTCCTGCCGCAAAAGCTGCTCCTGCGCCTGCTGCGGGAATTTTGTCCGCAGGTCCTCATATTCGCCGCCCGTCTGCGGGTCCCAATATTCCGCAAGCTGATACTCCCCGTCCGCCCCGATGCGGAACGTCAGTGCGGCGGGAACACAGCTGCCGTCCACACTTTGCGTCGGGCTGTCGGGGTCGGCGTCGGCAGAAAAGCTCTCGTGCAGTGCAAGCAGATATACGGTTATCGTGCTGCCTTCACCTGCGGACGGGCCGGACGTAAGAAACGTTCGGTGGCTTTCCACCCGGATGCGCCCGTCGGGCTGTCCGGGATCAAAACGGTGCAGGATCGCATCGGACACTGCCTGATCCAGCTTTGCCCATTCTTCGGTGCCCGCCCCGTAAAACAGGTGGATCACCTCATCGCCTGTACCGTGATACTCACCGCCCTTTTGGTGAAGGGGCTGCAGCTGCAGGTGCATCGCCCCAGCGGCTGTTTCCTGCACGCCCTGTGGCGTATAGGAAATCACGCGCGTGAACTCCTCCGGCGTCCCGCCGTACTTGAGCTCCAGCGCATATGCGTCTGCATCCGGCGCCATTTCGCGGATTTTTTCCTGCGGCAGATCCTTCACCGCCGAAAGATAACTGTACAGAGAAAAACGCTGCGTCTGCTGCATCCATTCGCTTGGCTCCGTTACAAAACATTGCTTTTCATCGGCAGAAATGCGAAGCTGCGCGCTGTATGTTTTCTGCTCTTCGGTGTAGAAAAAGCGGACTGTCTCGGATTCTTTCCAATCGAAATCCGCCGTGAGCATCAGCTCGAAATGATCCGTTCCGGTGTAAATCCCGGCCGGGTCAAGCCCGCCCTGTGCCGCAGAAATGCCCGCAAGGATGCCGTCCGGGTCAAGATCGGAAACGTTCCGGCCGCTCATGGCAAAGCTGCGCGCGGGCTTCGGGTCCGTCAAAAAGCACACCGCCGTTGCGGCGCATACCGCAGCAGATGCCGCCACGACCCAGAATGCAGGCTTTTTGTAGTTCAGCACCCGCTTCACGCGTTCCTTTACCCCCACTTCGCCAAACGCAAGCGGGCAGACCTGAATGGTTTTCCGCTTTACACTGCACGAAAGCAGCGCTTCGGAATAGGCGATGCTTTGCGCCCTGCCAAGGCTTTGGATCACCTTTTCATCGCACGCCAGCTCGATATCGCGGCACAGAAGGATGTACCCCGCCCACACCAGCGGATTGAACCAGTGAAGCGTCAGCACCAGAAAGCCCAGCGGCTTCCACCAGTGATCCCGGCGCTTCAAATGCGCCTGTTCATGCGCGATGATGTATCCCATGCGGCTTTCCGGCGTGCCGGAAGGAATGTAGATCTGCGGGCGCAGCACCCCAAGGATGAACGGCGCCGCGATTTCATCGCACAGCCGGATGTTATCCTGCAGCCGCAGGGATACGCGCACCTGTCTGTAAAGCCGGTAATAGCTGATGCATGCATATGCCGCCAACACCAGCATGCCGCAAATCCAGACCATGCCCAGCACGGCGGTGACGTCAAAGCCCCCGCCCGCTGCAGCCGGTGCGCCGCCAAAGTGCCCGCCGACGGGATAGCCGTTCACCGGTTTTTCCACAGCCGCAAGGCCGGTGTGCACGTCAGACGGCGCCCCGGCGACCGCCTGCTGCGGGAAAACCTGCGCGCCGGGCACAAGGCTCAGCGTGCTTTCGATCGAAACCGGGCACAGCAGGCGCACCGCCGCCAGCGCCCAGAGGGCACAGCTGATCCATTTCGGCGCCTTTTTCAGTACAAGACGCAGAAGGATAACGGCAAGGATCAGCCACGAAGCCGAAACGCTCCGGTTCACGGTCATCAAAAACAGTTCGCCCATATGCTACTCCTTTCCGGCGGCGGCATCGATCATGCGCCGGATCTCGTCCGCCTCGTCCTGTGATATTCCCTTTCGCTGTGTAAAAGCCGCGATAAACGCCGGGAGCGAGCCTTCAAAGGTATCCTCCACGAACTGCTCGCTCTGCACAGCGTAAAATTCGCTGCGGGAAAGAACCGAGGACACCATGCCGCCCTCGTTGCGGAAAATGCCGCGTGCGCACAATTTGCGCAGAACGGTGTACGTTGTGGATTTGTTCCAGCTGAGTTCTTTTTCGCACAGCTTCACCAGCTCGCGGGAGGGCAGCGGCTCATGCGCCCAGATCAGGTCCGCAAAGCGCGATTCCACCACGCCCATTCGGATTTCGGCCATATTGCTTCCCCCTTTCGGTACAGTTTGGTTTACTGCCTATAAACTAGCTTTAGTTTACTCCCGATAAACCAAAATGTCAAGCAGAATCGCGCGGGGTTTGTGTTGAATGGTTTGCCCGCCGCATCCGGCATCCCATTCTGAAATTCTGCGTTTCAACTGTTCTTTTTTCAGTCATAATGCACATATATTCCCCCTGCTTTGGGGCATTTCTACAAAACTGCACGTTTTCCAAACGAATTTCTGCTTTTTGTTGCAATCTTTTTTCCCGATGCTATAATGGGCATGACCGCAGGAAAGGTTTCCTGCAATTTTGCACATCACAGGGCTTTTGATCCGATCGAAACAACCAGTCAAATCAAAAATTTTCATGTTTGAGATGGGCGGCGATTTTATGTTTCCGTTGCGTTGGGTCTGGAAAAATTTGAAAGGCTGTCAGGGACGATACGTCCTTGGGCTTTTCCTTGTTACGATTACTGCACTGATGAGTCTTGCCAATCCGGTCATTTCCCGGCAGATCATCGACCGTGTACTGCTTCCGCCTGCGGGCGTCGAACGGGATCTGGACGCTTTGGTCCCGCTTGTCGCCGCCATGATCCTGTTCACGGTGCTGCGCACAGGCATCGGGTACTGCATGGTGCTGCTGTTTGAACACTGCGGCATGCACGCAGCCGCCGCGATCCGCAGCTATCTGTACCGCAATCTGCAGTCGCAGGATCAGAGCTTTTTCACCCGCAACCGCACGGGCGACCTGATGACGCGGCTTACGGGCGATATCGACACCATCCGCGCCGTCACGGCGCAGACGGTGCGCACCGGGGTGGATTCGCTTGTCTCGTTCATCGCCGTACTGATCTATTTTCTTTCCACGGACGTCGTATTCACGCTGCTTTTGTGCTCGCTGTTCCCCGTCCTGTTCGGCGTGACGTACCTGTATTCCAAACGGGTGCGCCCCTATTTTGCTGCACAGCGCGAACGGCTTTCGCGCATGAATTCCCGCGCGCAGGAAAACATCGCAGGCAACCGCGTCGTCAAGGCCTTTGCCCGTGAACAGTACGAGATCGAGCTGTTTGACGAAAACAACAAGGCCTACCGCGACGCAAACATCGCGGTCAACCGGTTCTGGCTGAAATACTATCCTGTCATCGAGATGACCGCGCAGGCCATGTCCCTTGCCGTTTTGTGCCTGGGCAGCCTGTTCGTCATCCGCGGGCGCATCACCGTGGGGCAGCTTATGGCGTTTTCCGGCCTTGTGTGGACGTTTTCAAACCCCGTGCGCAACCTCGGGCCGCTGCTCAATGACATCCAGCGTTTTCTGACAAGTTCTTCCAAGGTCATCGAGCTGTACTATGCAAGCCCCTCGATCGTGAACCGTGCCGACTGCCGCAGGCAGGACGAACGTCTTGCGGGCGATATCGTATTCGATAACGTCAGCCTGACGGTTTCCGGCCGGACGCTGCTGCACGATATCTGCCTGCACATTCATCCGGGCGAAACCGTGGCTGTCATGGGCAACACCGGCTCGGGCAAAACGCTGCTGATGAACCTGATCCCGCGGCTGCAGGATGCAACCAAGGGCACGGTGCTCGTTGACGGCACGCCCGTGCAGGATTGGGATCTTAAAACGCTGCGCGGCAGCATCGGCATGGCAACACAGGATGTATTTTTGTTTTCCGACACCGTGGACGGCAATATTGCCTACGGGGATTCGGAAATGAGCGAAGATCAGACGCGCCGGTACGCCGAGCTTGCCGCCGCCGATTTCATTGATAAAATGGACGAAGGCTTCGGCACGGTCATCGGGGAGCGCGGCGTCGGGCTTTCCGGCGGGCAGAAGCAGCGCATTGCCCTTGCGCGTGCGCTGGCGGTGCGCCCGTCCATTCTGATTCTGGACGACACAACCTCTGCTGTTGATATGGAAACCGAACATTTCATTCAGGAAAGTCTCGAACATCTGGACTTTCCCTGCACCAAACTGATCGTCGCGCAGCGGATCTCCACCACGCGCCGCGCCGACCGCATCATCGTGATGAAGGACGGCGAAATTTCCGAATGCGGCACGCATGATGAGCTGATCCGTCTGGGCGGATATTACACCGAGATCTGCACGCTTCAGGAAGCGATCGGAGGTGAAAGCTGATGGCAGCACGCAACCGGTATGACGTGGACGAAACGCTGCAGTCCGCGTTCAGTTTCAAGCATTTCCGCCGCGCGATCCGGTACGCCAGACGCCACACAAAACGCATGATCCTGGCCCTGGCTGCCAGCATGATCGCGGCGCTTTCTTCGCTGGTGTACCCGCTGATTTTACAGCAGGCGTTCGACGTTGTGATTCCCGCACGGGATTACCGTCAGCTTGCCGTACTGACGGTGATCGCCACGCTCACCACACTGCTGAGCATCGCCATGACGAAGGCGCGCGCACGCATCGTGTGCGATGTGGGGCAGTCCATTATCTACGAGATGCGCAGCGATCTGTTTGCGCATCTGCAGGCGCTGCCGTTTTCCTATTACGACAGCCGCCCGCACGGCAAGATCCTCACGCGCGTGATCCACTATATCAACAATGTGGCGGATATGCTTTCCAACGGCATCATCAACTTCCTCATGGATATCTTCAACCTTGTTTTTATTGCGATCTTCATGTTCTTTGTGGACGTGCAGCTTTCGCTCATCATTCTGGCGGGCGTTCCGGTGTTCATCCTGCTTCTGATGCTGATCAAACCCGCACAGCGCCGCGTGTGGCAGAAGATTTCCAACAAAAGCTCGAATATGAACGCCTATCAGCAGGAAAGCCTGGACGGCGTGAAGATCAACCAGCTTTTCACGCGCGAAGAACAGAACGCCGGTATTTTCGACCGGCTCAATCAGGACTATGTGCACTACTGGAACAAGGCACAGCGCATCAACAACTGTGTCTGGGTCACGGTGGATAACCTGACAACGATCGTCGTGGGCGCAATGTATCTTGTGGGCGTTCTGGTGATGAACCCCATGGCGTCGTTCGGCACGATCGCCGCCGTATCCAACTATGCATGGCGCTTCTGGCAGCCGCTGCTGAACCTTTCCAACCTGTACAATACCTTTATCAACGGCATCGCCTATCTGGAACGCATTTTTGAGACGATCGACGAACCGGTCGAGATCTGCGATGCACCGGACGCCGTGCCGCTGCCGCCGATCGAAGGGCGCGTCAGCTTCCATGACGTCACCTTTGCCTATGAGCCGGGGCACAATATCCTCGAGCATGTCTCTTTCGATGTAAAACCGGGCGAAAGCATCGCGCTGGTCGGCCCCACAGGTGCGGGCAAATCCACCGTGGTGAACCTGATCTCCCGCTTTTACGATATAGCGGGCGGCAGTATCTGCATCGACGGGCACGATATTTCCAAGGTGACGCTCCATTCCCTGCGTTCGCAAATGGGCATTATGCTGCAGGACAGCTTTATCTTTTCCGGAACCGTCATGGACAATATCCGCTATGCCAAGCTGGACGCAGCCGACGACGAGGTGCGCCGCGCGTGTGAGACCGTGCGCGCGGATGAGTTCATTCAGGAAATGGAACAGGGCTATGCCACCGAGGTGAACGAGCGCGGCTCGCGCCTTTCGCAGGGGCAGCGCCAGCTGCTGACCTTTGCGCGCACGCTGCTGGCCGACCCCAAGATTTTGATTCTGGACGAGGCGACTTCTTCGATCGACGCCAAAACAGAGCGTCTTGTGCAAAACGCCCTGAACGAGCTTTTGAAAGGGCGCACTTCGTTCATCATCGCGCACCGCCTTTCCACGATCAAAAACTGCGACCGGATCATGTATATTTCCAATAAGGGAATTACGGAGTGCGGCTCGCACGAAGAGCTTATGGCGAAAAAGGGCGATTATTACCGCCTTTATACCGCCCAGCGCACCAGCGCCGCCGGCGAATGAGCTATGCCCGACCGCAGCATGCGGTGCAGGTAAATAGGGAAAAAGGGAGAGCCTTGCAAAAGGCTCTCCCTTTTTCAAACCCGCAGCAAAGGAAATAGTTTTCACTGCATGCCCAGCAAAGCTGCACCGATTATCCCCGCATCCCCTGCAAGCCTTGCCGCTGTGATGCGCGGCTGATGCTTACTGCCGCGTGCATATCCATACTGTTTTACATACTTGCGGATCGGCGCAATCAGGGTTTCCCCTTCTCGGCTGATTCCTCCTCCAATGCAAAAGACTTCCGGCTGGAAAATATTGATCATGCTTGTCACGCCGATGCACAGATCGTATATATATCGGTCAACCACTTCTTTGGCTTCAGAATCTCCCTGCCGCATTGCATCAAATGCCGTACGGCCATTGACGTTCTGTTCATCATTCCCGGCAAGCTTCCACATCAGGCTTTTCGGCGCTTTTTCCATTGCCTTGCGCGTCTGTCGAACCAGTGCCGAAACGCTTGCGTACTGCTCAAAGCAGCCGCACATTCCACAGCTGCAGGGTATTCCGCCGCGTTCGATCACAAAATGCCCCAGCTCGCCCGCCGCCCAGTTGCAGCCTGCAACGATATGTCCCTTTTCAATGATCCCGCCGCCCACGCCGGTGCCGAGCGTCATCATCACCATATCGCAGCAGCCCTTTCCGGCGCCGACACAGTATTCTGCCCACGCTGCAGCATTGGCGTCGTTATCCAGAAAGACCGGACACTGCAGCCGGTTGCCAAGCATTGTCCCCAAAGGAACATCCCGGAAACCGAGATTATTGGCATACTCCAAAATGCCGGTGTTTTTATCCACGCTTCCCGGCACACCTGCACCGATCCATGCGATCTGTTCCGGCACCATTCCGGCATCCTCTGTCACCGCACGGCACAATGCAGCGATTCTGTCCGCAATTTCATCCGGGGTGCACGGCGCTTTTGTTTTTACAGTGCGGCTGCACAGCAGTTTTCCCGTTTCATCCACTACCCCTGCGGCAATATTAGTGCCGCCTAAATCAATGCCCACTGCATATTTCATCGTATCACCTTTACCGATCCGCTCTGCCGAGGAGCGTGTTATTTTGTTCGCGGATCTGCTGTGTTATCCGCTTTGCCACCTGCATCCCATGCTGTGCATCGGCGGCCCCCAGCTGCGCCAGCCTATCCGGCGCCCCCTGAAGCACCTGCTCCAGCCATTCCTTTTCCAGCCGTTTCATCTGCTCCAGCTTTTTGGGATATCTTTCCTTGACATCCGTGCTTTCCGTCCGATCGGCTTCGGTATTGTATAATGCAAATTCCGGAAAATCCCAAATGCCGGGACTGAATGTATGTACCAGCTTCCAGCCTTCCTTCAGCACCGCACGCTGACAGGTATACAGTCCGTGTTCGCACACCAAATACGCTCTTGGCTTTTCTTTTTTATCCAGCAGATCCTGCAATGCAATTCCGTCCCAGTTTTCCGGTGCTTTCATTCCCAGCGCGCGCACCGCTGTGGGCGCAATATCCAGCCCGTATACCGGGTCTGTGCATACGGTGCCGGCGCGTTCGCCGTTCGGCAGCTTGAGCAGAAGCGGAATATGGATACAGCTGTCGTGCACCGTACCGTGCTCCAGAATCATCTGCGCCTCGCCATACTGTTCCCCATGGTCGGCGCTCAGCACCAAGACGCTGTCCTTGTACCAG
Source organism: Ruthenibacterium sp. (assembly GCA_020025235.1). GTDB lineage: Bacteria > Bacillota > Clostridia > Oscillospirales > Ruminococcaceae > Ruthenibacterium. Next base: position 59,095 of record JAHHSL010000005.1, on the reverse strand, counting down.
CCGCGTTCCTTCAGGTATGCGCACATCTGTCCGATCAGATGATCCGTATACCGTATTTCCGCATCATATCTCCGGATCAGCTCTGCCAGGTCATTCCGGTCATGCACATTCGCGTGCAGTCCTCCCCGATACAGTGCCGAGCCCGTCAGCCCGTCAAGCTGCTTTTGCGAAACGCCGGAAGTATCCGGCTCGTAACCATAATCGATCCATTCCGGCGGCGGGGTAAGCGGCCCGTGCGGGTCCCAGTAATGCAGATGCAGGAAAAGATCCCCGCCTTTGAATCCGTCCAGATATTCCATGGCGGCCTCATTGACGGCACTGCCGGAAAACCGCTGGAAATTTTCTGCTCTGCTGCGGTACGATGGATCGATCACATGGGAAAATCCGTTATAAAACCACGGCGCCGGATGCCGCCCAAACGAGGAAACCGTCACGGCCTGCGCTTTGTTCCATGTGATGACGCGCGCCAGTGCAGTTTCCGGCGGGGTATCCACAGAAAGCGCCGCTTTTCCGTGTGTTTCCACGCCGTTGGTCAGCCCGAAGCATCCGGTAAATACCGATGCGCGGGATGGCATGCACGGCGTATTGGAAGCATATGCGTTTGTAAACAACACGCTGTCTGCCGCCAGTGCATCCATGTTCGGTGTGCTGCGGCCGTATCCATAGCAGGAAAGATGATCCGGACGCAGCGTATCAATATCAAAATATATAAATTTCATGGTTCCTGTCTTGCAAAATGCTTTCTGCCCTGTCTGTAAATTTCACAGATCAGCTGCTGTGTCAGGAACGCATCTTCCGCTTTAATATACATCGGAGCCTTACCCAGCAGATTGTCATAAAAATTGTTGATCTGTTTGACATGGCTTGTACCCCAATACTGTTTGACATCGCCGTACTCGAACATGTGTTCCGGGTCGTTATCCGCAGCATAGGTTCGCCCGTTCTTCAATTCCACACGCGCCTTCGGACCTTCCATAACCGCTTTGCCCCGTGTTCCAAGCAGTTCAAGACGCACCGGCTCATCTTCGCAGTAATGATTCATTACATAAAAAACGCCGTATACTCCGCCTTCAAATTCCACACGTCCTTCTGCGGTGTCCTCCACCCGGATATCCGGATGCGTGCGGTTGGCAAGACTTGCCTGCACGCTTACAACCGGGCGTCCGATGAACCACCGCATCAGATCCATGGTATGGATCGCCTGATCAATGATGACGCCGCCGCCCTCTTTATCCCAGGTACCCTTCCAATCACTGCGGGAATAATATTCCGGCGAACGATCCCATGTAAGCAGCATGCGCGCTGCGCGGATCTCTCCCAGTTCGCCGCTGTCGATGCATCGGCGGATCAGCTGTGAGCCCGCATTGTACCGGTTTTGAAAAATCACGCCCAGTGTCCTGTCGTTTTCGCGTGCAGCGTCCAGCATCTTCCGGGCATCCTTCTGGTCGATCGCCATAGGCTTTTCCGTCAGCACATGGCAGCCGTGTGCCAGCGCGGCACAAGCCAGCGGCGCATGCAGATAGTGCGGCGTACAGATATGAACCACATCCGGTTTTTCTCGCTGCAGCATCATTTCAAAATCTGTATAGGCTTTACACTGAAACCGTTCCGCCGCAGATTGCGCGCGTTCCGGCTTCACATCGCAGACGGCTATCAGAGCCGTATCGGGATTTTTCATAACCGGGATCGCATGCATCGGGAAAATATTTCCGCACCCGGCAATCACTGTACGCAGCTGTCTGTTTTCCATAACCGCAAACCTCCTTAAGCCCGTACGGGCAGAGTGCCGTACAACACTCTGCCCGTGTATTTTCTGATTTCTGCCAAGGCAGACCGTTATTCGTTATCCTCTTTCACAAACCGTTCAAACCAGATGTAGGAAACCTCCTTGCCCGGTTCCGCTGTCAGGGAATGATCCAACCCTGCCGGCACAAAGCTCCAGTCCCCTGCGTGATGCGGCACGCTTTCGTTTTCGACGGTAAGCGTAAAGTCCGCATTATCCAGCCCGTAGTTCCACTGATCCACAGCCGGATGTCCTTTTTCAACCGTGCCTTCCCCGACAGCCTTTACGATGCCAAGCAGATTGCGCCCGATCTCCCCGCGGAACAGCACCTGCCAGCTGCGTGTATGCGGCCCCTTGCAGTCCTGCGTATACTCACATGTTTCATCAAAAGAACGGAAGAACGGCAGAGTGGTATGGCAGGCATTGTAATTTTCGATATCCTTGTCTGTCATATCCATAACAAGGCACAGGAAAACCATGTCCTCCACGGCATGGATCCGGAAATCACTGTTTGCAAAATCCGGCACAAAGAATGACAGCCCCTCAATATTGCGGGCAAACTTTGCCGTTGTAACATAGCCCCGGCCTTCGGTAAAGCAATAGACCGCCGTTTTATCGGCAAACTTTTCAGGCTCGACCTCGCAGCCGGCTTTCAAAAAGCATTTATAATTGTGTACGCCGGGAAACGTACCGGGCAGCATTTCAATTTTTGCGAAGCCGCTTGCATCATATTCCGGCACCATTTCTTCTTTTCTGACAATTGCAATAGACATAACTGGTTCCTTCTTTCTTTTTTTCGGAACGATTGCACCGTTCCGGTATCTTTCGGCACCTGCATCTTCCGTTTTACACCGTTGCATAAATCGGTGAAACAAATGCCCACTGTCCGTTTTTCTGTGAAAATTCCACATGGTACACATCGGTACCTTCGTTTTCGCCTTCTGCCTCATCTTCAGCTTCCAGCACCATTTCGTATGCATAATCCGGCACCGCCGCATGGATTTTGACGGCTTGGGAATGCCATGGTTTCACATGCCAGCTCACGCCGCCTTCCAGCAGCTGCGCAATCGTTGCGGTATGCTCTGTGCCGTTCACCGTGATCTTCACCGTTGTATCCGGCCCGCCCTCGATCTCGACTACTGCCGCATCGGTCTGCGGATGCAGCGTGCTTTTATTGCGCACGGTTTCACACTGCCACGCAAAGGTCTTTTCGTTTTTTTCCAGAACACGGTTGTCGATATCATTTACTTCCACCGTGCTGCCGTCATGATTTGTCGGTGAAAGCAGGCTGCGTCCGCGCAGGTAGATATTTGCACCCGTCATGGTTCCGTCCGTCGTGATCCGGCCGTTCCAGCGCGTCAAATCCTCGCTGTTTCCCCAGCCCATTTCCACACGCAGCTTATAGGCATGTGCTGCACGCGGTTTTATCTGTTCGCCGCACAGGACTGCCAGCGGTCTGCAGTTTTTATAAATCACCATTTTGTCGGCCCAGTATTCCCCTTTTACGGAACAGCGCAGCTTTCTTTTTTCACTGTGCACAGTTTCCCCAAGGCCCTGACCGTTGATTGTAAAATCACATTCGATCCGGTCTCCGGTCACGGCATATGCGCGCCCTGCAAGCAGTGCCTGCCAAATGGCCTCCCGGCTTTTTTCCTCTGCCAGTACGGCCGTCAGACCGTCGCCGTACGAACCGGGGAAGCCTGCATGGTGATCGGTTGACCCGAGAAAGCAGAAATGATTTCCCCGCTTCAGCCCCTCATATACGGTGTTTCGGGAATCGCGCGGGCCCATATCGTGATAATATGGATACGGCGCATATTCATTCATCGCACAGCCGTGCTTTGAAACCACTTCTACACAGGGGGAAATTTTACTGTCATACAGATCCCAGTTGATACCGCGGTATCCCGGCGTGTAACCGATATGATGCGGAACCGCAATGGCCCGCACTCCGCAGTCTGCCACCAGCTTACCGGGAGTTTTGCGATAAATCAGCGGAAAGGAATCGTCCGGGGAAATAATATGATGATCGCCGTAAAGGGAAGAGTGCATCTCATAGCTCTGGAATGTGACAAAATCCGCATCATTCTGCCCTGCAATTTCCGCTTTGTATTCCTGCCAATGGTCGTGCAGCTTTTTAAAGCCCTCTCTGTGAAAATCCACGATAAATTCCGTTTCCGGTGTGCGTTCATAAATATCCGGCCACATTGCATGACCCGTCACACAGCAGAAATCCAGATGACTGCGCGCAATTTTCAGCGCATTTTCCAAACTGCCGAACCCGTAGGTCATTCCGCAGTGATTATGTAAATCGCCCCATAACAGCATGGAAATCTCCTTTCTCAGCGCAGCATCAACGGTTCCAGATGACGTTTTGCCAGCACGATCGCCTTCCAGCGGTTTTCCGGTTCCGCCCAGATCGGGCCGTGCGGTTCGATTACGATATACCCGTCATATCCGACATTCCACAGCATGCCGAGCATCACATTGAAGTTCAGCTGACCCATTCCGACAACCGGCTCCATTTCCCAGCCGTCATCGCCATAGCGGAAAATATCCTTTGCGTGGAAATGGGCGATCCGGTCTGCATGGCGGCGCATGATCTCGTAGGGATCATCTTTCATATTGCGCATGATTCCGACGGGATCGAACTTGATGTTAAATTCCGGCACTTCCCTGACCAGTCTGTCCAGGATCTCGCGGCTGTTGATGAAATTGCCGCCGTGCCCCATGTAACAGGCCAGCTTGATCCCCTTCTGATCGGCGATCCCCTTATAATACAGATACTCTTTCCGGAATTCAGCAATATTTTTATCGGTATCGCCGGGCGCATATTCGCCCGCATTGAAAAAGGCCATTTTGCAGCCGATCGCCTGCACCATATCCAAAAATTCCAGCATGGTTCTGCGCACGGATGCACGTTCCTCGGGGTCCGGACTGATCGTATTGAGCCACCACAGCCCGCAGGCCGCCGGTTCGACCGGCGTATTTTCAAATGCAGGCTTGATTTTATCCAAGGAAAAATCGACGCCGCATTTTGAGTTGAACAAAAGTTCCAGTCCATCGATTCTCTGCTGCTCGGCAAGATCCACCCAGCGGCGAAGATCCTTTGCATCTCTGCAGTCCTTCATCTCAACAATAAACCCAAGTTTTCTCATAAAAATCCCCCCGTTAAATTCCAAGCACCCGTTCGATCCGTCCGGATTCAAAGGAACGGCGTGCTGCCTCGACAACCTGAAGCGGCACAAACGCATCCCGTGCCGTCTTGCTGTTGTTTGTTCCGTTCAGCAGATCATCCACAAAGGTCTTGTGGTGAATATACCCAAAAAACTGTTCGTCGATCGGCGCCGCCTGCCAGTGGATGTCCCGGCGCGGATGCCCGTCCAGATTCCAGCCGTAATACACGATGTCGCTTCGGTGGGGATTATAAAGATATATAACCCCTTTGGTGCCGTAGATTTCCATTTCAAAGCGGTTGGTCTGGGCAACCTGCGTCCAGAAGATCTCGTGATACACCGTCGCGCCGCTTTCCAGCCGGTAATTCAGGATCGCTGTGTTTTCAACGCCGTTCAGATCTGCTTTTTCGCCGAATTCTTCCCGTTTTGTTTCATCGCGGGGCGACAGGTTCAGTGCAAACACCTGCTCAATGGACGAGCCGGATATCGTGTGGATCAGATCCATACCGTGACAGCCGATATCCATCATGCATCCGCCGTAGCCGGGTGCCGAATCAAACGGATTTTTTGTGGCATTGCGCATGCGGATGTGGCGTATCTCACCGATCAGCCCCTGCTCCACAATTCTGCGCGCTGCGATCGAACCATCCATATAGCTGTGCATAAAGGACGGCGTCAGCTTCACGCCGGCTTCGTCCACCGCGCGGATGATGCGGCGTCCTTCTTCAATATTGTAGGCAAACGGCTTTTGTGAAAAAATATTTTTTCCGGCTGCCGCCGCTTCGATACAGAGCTTTGCATGCATTTCGATCTTGGTAAAAATGCAAACCGCATCGATCGTGCTGTCGTTTAAAATATCATGATAATCCAGCGTGTATTTTTCAAACCCGAAATCACGCATTGCGTTTACAGCACGCTCTTCGATCAGGTCGCATGCCCATACCAGCTGTGCACCTTCCACACGCTGCAGCGCAGGCAGATGATATTCATTCGCGATACTGCCGCAGCCAATTACACCAAATCGGATTGTTTTCATAGCGTTCTCCTTCTGCTGTACCTTCCGTGCCCCGCCCGGGACACGGAAGGTGCTGTTGTTTACTTCACCCAGCGGTCATATGCAGCCTGATTGATTTGGATATAATCCTCCACAGGCATCTTGTTCAGTTCTTCCACATAGGCATCCCATTCACTGAGATCGCGTTCACCGGTGATGAACTTTACAACATTTTCATTCATATAGCTGACGATATCCTGCGCATAGGTGCCGAGCTTGATGCTTTCCTCTTCCGAATATTTCACGCGCGGAACCTTACTGAACGGGACAACGTAATCCCTTACGACGTCGTTTGCCGCCTTTGTCTGCGGAGCAACCGCTGCACCGAGTGCAACTTTTTCCGTAATATTCTGCGGCAGATATCCGCCGCCGAAAATTGCGTAATCGCCGAGCGCCTGGTCGGTTGTTTTTCCGTCCGGATTGTTTGCAATGATATCGGTAAGCTGATACTTGCCGTCTACCACTTCATAGCTTTCGCCTTCAATCCCAAGGCGGCACAGAACGGTGCCTTCCTCACTGTAGAAATAATCCAGCCAGCGCATCGTTGCTTCCGGATATTTGTTTGCCGAAGTGATGACCGCAACACCGGTCATCTGAACGTTACCCTCGATATTGACCAGTGCACGATCACCGAAGGGGCCTTCCAGAACCGGGCACTGCACATAGTTTTCACTGGCCGCGCCCATCCACTGTGTATTCTGCGCACGCGCAACAAAACCTACCTGATCGGCATTCACCTTTGCCGCAACCTGCGTCTGATCCTGTGCATAGCTTTCCTTATCGGTCAGCCCTTCCTCCCAAAGCTTGTGCATGAATTCGACCATGTTTTTGAACTTGTCCTCACGGCCGATCAGGCGGACCTTTCCGTCCGGATCGATATCCAGCCAGCTGAAGTTGTAGTCCGAGTCCATGATGCCGTTTACACCAAAGCCCCAGGAACCAAGCAGATCATAAAACATGCGGTGCGAATAGTCCTTGCCTACCACGCAATAGGGGATTTCATCCTTTTTTCCGTTCTGATTCGGGTCGTTATCACGGAAGGCCACCAGGACATCATACAGCTCGTCAATGGTCGTCGGCTCTTCCAGATTCAGATTATCCAGCCATGTTTTGTTGATCCAGTAGTGATGGATCAGGTTTCCTTCGGTCGCGTTCAGCTGCGGCAGGGAATAGATATGGCCATCCGGCATCGTAATGCCTCTTGCAATCGCCTCGTCCTGTTCCATAAGCGCAGAAAGGTTCGGTGCATATTCCATATATTCGTCCAGTGCTGCCAACTGACCGTTTGCCGCATATTTCATCTCATCCTGCGAGCTGATCTTTGCGCGCATAACGATATCCGGCAGATCATCCGCGCCGAATGCCAGGTTTCTTTTTTCCTTAAAGCCGGAATCCGGAACACATTCCCATTCAATGTGAATGCCCGTCAGTTCTTCCATGCGCTTGAGCGCCGGATGTTCATTCCAGTCCTTGACGTTGCCGTTCAGCGCAACCATGCCCTTGAGCGTGATCGGCTCGTTCACGATCGGGAAGCCTTCTTTATTCACATAGGAAGGCGTATCGCTCTGCTTTTCCGCTTCGGAACCGCCCTGCGGTGCATTTGTATCCGAATTGCCCGATGCGGGCGTCCCTCCGCAGCCTGCAAGCATGCTGCATGCCATCGCCGCTGCCAACAGTACACTTAACAACTTTTTCATTTTTATCCTTCTTTCTCATTTTATATTCAAAAGGCTCGGCTGCCTTTTGCTGTTCATTTTTTATCCTTTTACTGCGCCGATCATAACGCCTTTTACAAAAAACTTCTGCAAAAACGGGTACAGGATCAGCATCGGAACACTGGACACGATAATGACAGCATACTTGATGCTTTCCCCGACCATAAACTTGCTGACATCAATGCCAATTGAATCGATCATGCTGTCTGCCATGTTATTCAGCAGGATTTCACGCAAAAACAGCTGCAGCGGATAGGTTTCCCTGTCGCTTAAATAGATCAGTCCGTTAAAATAACTGTTCCAGAGATTTACCCCGTAGAAAAGCACCAGAACTGCAATGATCGGTGCCGAAAGCGGAAGTACGATTTTGAAAAACGCTCTGATGTCACTGCATCCGTCCATTTCCGCCGCCTCATAAATATCCTCCGGTATTGTATTCTGCATAAACGTTCTTGCAACGATGATGTTGTACACAGACACCGTATCCACAAGGATCACGGCCCAGAGCGTATCATACAGATGCAGCGATTTCACCAGCATGTACGTCGGGATCAGCCCCCCCGAAAAGAACATCGTAAACATGAAAAAGCCCATAATCTTGCTGCCGCCGTACAGCTTTTTGCGCGCCAGCGGATACGCCGCACTGAATGTAATTGCAATCGTGATCAGCGTTCCGAGCACCGTATAAATCAGGGAATTTTTATATCCGGTAAAGACGTCCTGATTTTGGAATACGCGCTTGTACGCTTCCAGGTTCAGCCCTTTCGGCCAAAGAATCACTTCGCCCTGAAAGATCTGCATGGGATCACTGATCGAAGCGATCGTCACGAAGTACAGCGGATAAAGGATCAGTACCACAACAAGAATTGTGATCAGCACCAGCACAAAGTCGAATACCCGATCCCCCGGCGACACCTGCTGCCGATGACGCTTTACGGTCGTCATAATTGAATTCCTCCTTTTTCCCTTTTAAAACAGACTTGTATCCGTAATTTTCTTCGCGATTTTATTGACTGTCAGCAGCAGTATGATATTGATGATGTTGTTGAACAGCCCGATTGCCGTAGAAAAACCGTAATCGCTGTTGATAAGGCCCGCCTCGTACACAAATGTGGAAATGACCTGTGAGGTTTCGATGTTCTGATCGTTCTGCATCAAAAACACCTTTTCAAATCCCATGCTCATAATCTTTCCTGCATCCAGGATCAGCAGGATAATGGCTGTCGGCATAATTCCCGGCAGATTGATGTGCAGGATTCTTTGAAAGCGGCTTGCACCGTCAATTTGGGCCGCTTCGTGCAGCTGCGGATCAATGGCAGCAAGCGCCGCAATGTAAATTATGGCATTCCAACCGGCATTCTGCCACACGCCCGACCACACATACATGGAAGGAAATGCCGATGCACTGGTAAGAAAGCCGAATTTTTCAAAGCCCATTTTTTCCAGCAGCACATTGATCAGACCGTTGCTCTGATTAAAAAACAAATTCAGGATCCCCACAAGCACAACAACCGAAATAAAGTGCGGCGCATAGGAAATGGTCTGAACTGTTTTTTTGAGCTTCGGATGCTTTACTTCATTAAAGATCAGTGCCAGCAGAATCGGGAACGGAAACGAAACCACCAGATTGTACAGGCTCAGCCACAAGGTGTTCCGGATCAGTCTCCAGAAATAATAGGATTCAAAAAATCGGCTGAGGTTTTCCATTCCTGTCCACCGGCTGTCCCAGATTCCAAGCCTTGGTGAAAACTGCTTGAACGCGATCTGCACTCCGTACAGCGGCATATAACGGAATATAATAAAGTAGATGACCGCGGGCACCAGAAACAGATACAGCGATTTACTCTGACTCAGCTTTTTCAAGACATGTCCGGCCTTCTTTTTATACTGTACACGTTTTGCCTTGTGTTTTGCCTTTTTCTCCGATGCGGAAAATCGGCAGCGTTCTCCGTTCATCGTTTTCACCATTTTTCGTCACCATCCGTTTGTTTGATTTGCCCTGATTGTACCTTTGCTTCGGTCGGTTTACAACCTGAAATAATTGTCATCTGCTGTAAAAATTGCCTTGCTTGCCTGCAATCCTTGCCTTTTTCCTCAATTATCACTATAATAATGCTTGAAATCAAGCAGAATACAGCAAAAATAGACAAATTATAACAAGCAGGTGATTCGATGCTCATCAGGTTCCTTCGCAAAAAAACAAAACTGCCCCGCATGCTTCATCCACTGATGAAATTCAGTACGATCATTCTTCTGGGCGTCATTCTGCTTTTTTCTGTATTCAACGTATACTCCATTATCAGCACGCAGCGCCGTCGGCATGATCTTCAAAACATGGCTCTGGCAAATGCATGCCTGCCGATCGAAGATTTCATTATCAGCACCATACGCATCGGCAATGTCATTCGCAGCGACACCCAGCTTATGGCGTTTACGGTTTATCAAAACTACCGATTTCCGCATAATATCGTTGCTGAAATCCGCAAGATTTCTGCCGCCTCCAACGCTCTGTGCTCTTTGGGCATCGTTTACGTCAACTCGCCGTATTCCGAAATAAACAACACTATTTATTCGGACGCCGGTTGTTTTTCCTATGCAGGCTATGCTGCGAATGAACTTTGCGGCAGCTATGCGCCGGAGCTTCTGCGTTCTGTCATATACCGCAATGAACCGGCACATTTTGTACCGTCCTCCGAAAGGCATCCCTCTGTTCTTTTATATGCAATGCCGATCCCCTCCTCTTATCTTTCCTCCCCTGGTAAAATTCTTTTCCACCCAGACTACAATACGCTTACCAGCGGGCTGAATTCTTCTGCCGGCCGCAGCAGCGATATTTATTTGATGGATGCACAGAACGATCTGCTGTTATATTTCGGCGTCACCTACGACAATGATCTTCGTGCTGCACGCGAAGCGATCCGCTCCCGGGATGTTTTTTCCGGAAAAGTGCTGTTTACACACACGTTGGGCAATTCCGGCCTGCATGTAGTGCAAACGCTGGATTTCTGGGATTATTATCAGTCCAGCATCCTTTCTGTGCTGATGCTGGTTCTGGTGGGTATCTTCATCGCCCTGTTCAGTGAATGGTTCTTTTATAACCTTGCCCGGAATACCGCAAAGCCCTTCTCCGCTCTGGTGCAGCGTGCATCGCAGATCAATGGGGAACAGGATCTGCCGGAAAATGCCTGTGATGAAATCACACAGCTCTCCTGCGCATTTGACAATATGCTGGAACAGCATTCCCGCCTGACCGCACTTACGGAAAGCCGGAGCCGCCTGGAAGAATCCCAATATCTGCTGTTTCTGTTCGGCGTGAGGGGCAGCCGTGATTTTTCCGAAAGTGTCATATCAAAATACAGTGCGCTTCTGGGGCAATGGGCTCCGGGCGGTCTGCGGATTCTTGTATTCCGCTTTGACGATACGGTGTACTTCATGGAGCATTTTCTGCCCAAGCAGCAGTACAATATCAAATCTGCCTTCCGGCAGGAATTTTCCGCCTTGTGTCAAGAGCACGGCGGCTTCGGTGCAGCCGCTGATCTGCCGAACGGACAGGGCATTGCCGCCATTACCGGCTTCGGGTTCGATGTGGACTGCATGCATGCAATAGACAGCATCCGTGAGACGATCTGCCGCAACTGCGATCTTTCGCTTTCGTGCGGTGTCAGCAGCGAAATTTGTGATATCGAAAAGCTTTCCGACGCTTTTCAGGAGGCTTTGTCGAACTGCCGGTATCGTCTTTTCCATTCCAATTCCACAATCACCCCCGAATTTGTGGAACATGTCCGGCTGCAGCGCAAACAGATTTCCTCTGCCCTTACCGATGACATTGTACACGCCGTTAAGGCCTGCAGCTATCCGGAAATCTCGCACAGCATCCGTTCCTTTTTTACCGATATCACACAGGATGCCACCCTGCCTTCGTACAAGCTTGCATATTTCAATACACTGTCCCAGCTGAGCAAGCTGATTGCAAGCTGTGCCGAAAACAAGCAGAATATGCTGGTGAACATGCTGGATCTGCTTTACGAAAACTGTTATGAAAGTTTAGATGTGCTGCAGCGTGACCTGTATAACTTCTGCATACTTCTGGCAGACACCTTGTACGAACAGCGGTCAATCAAACTGGATGGCGGTCTTTTGCACCTGATTTACGATTATGTGGACGAGCATTATACTTCACCGGATCTTTCGCTGACCTCGATTGCCGAAGCGCTGCATTTTTCCCCGTCGTATCTCACACGATACTTCAAGGAAAAAACAGACCTTTCGCTGATGCAGTATATCGACCGGAAGCGTTTTGATGAATGTAAGCACCTTTTGGTGGACACATCCCTTCCGATCAGCACGATCGTGCGTCAGGTCGGTTATACCGACGAAGCAAATTTTTCGCGCAAATTCAAGCGCCATGAAGGGGTAACCCCTTCGCAGTTCCGTATGCTTCAGCAAACGGAATAAACGGCTCTTTTTCCGCTCTGCTGCAGAAAAAAACGCCGGCTCCTGCGAGCCGGCGTTTTTACGCACTTACTTCTTATTTTTTATGTCTCATTCCCCGAACAGGTCGGTGGACAGATAGCGCCCGCCGGTATCCGGCACGATCACTACAATGGTCTTACCCTCATTGGCCGGGTCTTTGGCAAGCTGCAGCGCCGCATACACCGCCGCGCCCGAGGAGATCCCGGCGAAGATGCCTTCCGTTCTGCCGAGCGCACGCGCCGTTTCAAACGCCTGCTCCTTTGTGACGGGCACGACCGAATCGTAAATCGCGGTATTCAGCAGCGAGGGCACAAAATTCGCCCCAAGCCCCTGTATGGCGTGCGGCCCCGCCTTGCCGCCCGAAAGCAGCGGCGAATCCGCAGGCTCCACCGCCACGACGCGGATATCGGGGTTCTGCGCCTTCAGATATTCCCCCGCGCCCGTGATCGTGCCGCCGGTGCCGACGCCCGCCACGAAATAATCCACTTTGCCGTCCGTATCGCGCCAGATTTCCGGCCCTGTCGTTTTGCGGTGCGCATCGGCGTTTGCCGCGTTATCGAACTGCCCCGGCAAAAAGCTGTCCGGGATCTCGCGCGCAAGCTGCTGCGCCTTTTCCACTGCACCCTTCATGCCGAGCTTTCCGTCGGAAAGCACCACCTGCGCCCCATAGGCCGCCATGATGCGCCGGCGCTCCACGCTCATGGTATCCGGCATGACGATCATCGTGCGGTACCCGCGGCAGGCGGCAACGAAGGCAAGGCCGATGCCGGTATTGCCGGACGTCGGCTCGATGATGACGGAGCCGGGTTTCAGCTTTCCGGACGCTTCGGCTTCATCCAGCATGCTTTTTGCCGCGCGGTCCTTGACGGAACCGGCGGGATTCTGATATTCCAGCTTTGCAAGAACGCGTGCGCAGAGCTGCCCTTCCTTTTCCATGCGGCACAGCTCCACAAGCGGAGTGCTGCCGATCAGCTGTTCGGCGGATGTATATATGTTTGCCATAAACAGGCCTCCTTTACTTTGTATTGATAGTGATTATACGGATTCGCACGCGCCGTGTCAATCCCGCGCGCGCGTTTTCATTGACAGCGTTCCCATATTATGATATAAGTTTCTTACAAAGGAGAACAGCGCATGAAAACGTTTGAAGAACAAATTGAAATCATCACCGGCGAGATCCTGCAGGATTATCAGTCCGGCCGCGATATCGACCACATGGAGCTTTTCCGCCAGCCGGACAAGGAAGTTGTCATCGACATGATCGGCAAGCTGCGCCGCATCATTTTTCCGGGCTATTCCCGCGAAAAGAACTTCCGCATCTACAACGTCCGCCACAATCTTTCCATGCTGATCGAGGACGTGATATTCAACCTGACGCGCCAGATCACACTGGTGCTGCAGGGAACAGAAGCCGACCTGCCTCAGCCGCAGGCCGAAGCCCGCGCGCAGGAGCTTGCGCTTGAATTTTTCCGGCAGATCCCGCAGATCCGCGCCATGGTGCAGACGGATCTGGACGCCGCCTACGAGGGCGACCCCGCCGCATCCTGCCGCGACGAGATCATCTTTTCCTACCCCGGGCTTTTTGCCATTACCGTTTACCGCACCGCCCATGTGCTGTACGGGCTTCGTGTCCCGATGCTGCCGCGCATGATGGCCGAATACGCCCACAGTGTAACGGGCATCGACATCCACCCCGGCGCATCCATTGGGCGGTACTTTTTCATTGACCACGGCACCGGCATCGTCATCGGGGAAACCACCGTCATCGGCGACCACGTCAAGGTGTATCAGGGCGTGACGCTCGGTGCGCTGACAACGCGCGGCGGGCAGCGCCTGCGCGGCTGCCGCCGTCACCCCACGATCGAGGACAACGTCACCATTTACGCCGGTGCGTCCATTCTCGGCGGGGATACCGTTATCGGGCGCGACTGCGTGATCGGCTCCAACGCCTTTATCACGTCCTCGGTCGCCCCGTGCACCACGGTGACGATCAAAAACCACGAGCTTCAGATGAAGCCCCGTCCCTGTGCGTCCGCGTCCACAGCGCCGGAACCGTTCTGGAACGGCACCCTCACGGAAAAAACACCGGAATAACCACCCGTTCGGGCGCGGCAGCTTCTGCCGCGCCCTTTTTTCCGCTTTTTCGGCTTATGCTGCGGTGGGACAGCTTCTTTTTCTCTGTAAGCTTCCGGGCCGCGCCGAAAAAAATTTTTACAGGATGATTGTATTTTATACACGCACAGTATTGATATACTTTCGTCCTTGTATAAAATACACTTTTATGTGTTTTTGTTGCCTTGTTTTTAAAAAAGCGGCGGATAGCGTTTCTTTTGTTTCCTTTGCGCGGTGTTTTTTCCCTGCACGGCGGATGCTTTTTTTCCATTCCGGGCGCGTGTTTTCCGTCTGCACACATCCCGTGGTTTTTTCACCGCGCAGACTGCTTGCATTCCGTTTTTCCGTGTGCTATGATGTTTGCAAATTTGAGGAAAAGAGCGGATCTGCATGAAAGAGATGAAAGAAAAAATCCAGCTGCGGGAATGGATCGTCATGGCTGTCGGCATGTTTTTTGTTGCCGTTTCCGTATATTTTATTATGATGCCGAGCGGCTTTGTCATCGGCACGCTTTCCGGACTTGTGATGGTGCTGACGCATTTCATACCGCTCAAGGTATCGGTTTTGACGCTGATCCTGAATGTATTTTTGCTTCTTCTGGGCTTTATTTTCATCGGGCGGGATTTCGGCGGCAAAACCGTCATTACCTCGCTGCTGCTGCCGCTGTATCTGCGCATTTTTGAAATCTTTGCCCCGAACCCGCCTGCGCTGACCTCAAACAGCCTGACCAACGTGCTGTGCTTTGTGGTCGTGCTCAGCTTCGGGCAGATGATGCTGTTCAACATCAACGCTTCTTCGGGCGGGCTGGACATCGTTGCCAAGCTGATGAACCGCTATCTGCATATGGAAATCGGGAAAAGCCTTGCCATTTCCGGCATGATCGTCGCCGCCACCTCGATTCTGGTGTATGACCGCGAAACGCTCGTCCTAAGCCTTTTAGGCACATGGCTCGGCGGTGTTGTGCTGGATTTTTTCATCGACGGCACCCACATCCGCAAGCGTATTTCGATCGTTTCCCCCCACTATGCCGAAATCCAGTCGTTCATCATCCAAAAGCTTGGGCGCGGCGTCACGCTGTACCCGGTGCGCGGCGGCTGGGATAACAGCGAGCGCACGACGCTCGTCACTGTCCTGCAGAAAAACGAATACGCACAGCTTTTGAGTTTTGTGCAGCAGACGGACCCCTGTGCCTTTGTGACGGTTTCCACCGTCGGCGAGGTCATCGGCCAATGGAACCCGCACATCCGCAGGATCCGATAACGCCTTCTGCATGCAGAACGGGGCGCACCGCCGGTGCGCCCCGTTTTTGTGTTTCAGTGCAGGAAGGACATGACAGTGCGGATCGGCGGCGTCAGGCTTTTGCCGCGGTGATACAAAAGCTGCTTCCAGATTTCAAACGAAAGCCCCGTCACCTCGAACCGGCAGATGCTCCCCTGCTGCACGGCCGCCTGCGTTACATAGTCCGGCAGGAAAGCGACGCCGAGCCCCTGTTCCACAAGCCGGCAGATCAGATCCGTATTCCCGATTTCAAGGATCGGGTCGATTTCCAGCGAATGCTGTGCCAGCTGCTGATCGAGCAGACGCCGATAGCTCATGCCGTGCTCTGTCAGGATGCACGGCAGCGTGACAAGCTCTTCCATGGAAAGCTCTCCGCGCTCTGCCGGCATGCTGTGCGCCGCCGCAACAAAGTGCGTGCCGATGCGCTCCTCCCCCGCGATCACATAGTCCCGGCTGTAAACATGGCGGTCCAGCGTATAGGCAAGGTCCACTTCGTTCTGATCCAGAAGCTGCAGGATGCCTTCGGTGCTCTGCGGGATGATGCGCAGCGTGATGCCCGGATACTGCGCGCGCATCGCGGCAAACTGCCCTTCCATAAGCCAGCTGCACATGGAATCCGACATTCCGATGCGCACAAGCCCGCGCACTTCATCGCTGCCGCGGACGGCGTTGTGCAGCTCGCTTTCCTTCTGACAGATTTCGCACGCGTACGCATACACCGTTTTCCCTTCGCTTGTCAGGGCAATGGCGTGGTGGATGCGGTCAAACAGGCGCAGCTGCAGCTCATCTTCCAGCTGGCGGATCTGCGCAGAGACGGCCGGCTGGGAATAGCCCAGCTTTTCCCCCGCACGGGTAAAGCTGCCCAGCTGTGCCGCCGTGATGAATGTGTTCAGGTTCTTTACGTCCATACTATCACCATAAAAATTTGTTATGCTTATCATGCATATTATTCGTTTTACAAATCCTTAGGTCTACTATATACTGGGAACAAGCTTTTTGCAAGCATTAAACAACCGACAAACGGATTTTTCCTTTGCCGAAGAAGGAGCGTTTACGATGAAAAAGAAAATTCTGTCTATCGCACTTACCCTTGTTCTGGGGCTGGGCCTTGCGGGCTGCGGCTCTGCGGGGGGAAAATCTTCGTATACCGTCGGCATCTGTCAGCTTGCACAGCATCCCGCACT
The DNA here is from genome assembly GCA_020025235.1 of Ruthenibacterium sp. Taxonomy (GTDB): domain Bacteria; phylum Bacillota; class Clostridia; order Oscillospirales; family Ruminococcaceae; genus Ruthenibacterium. The sequence goes on along the minus strand of JAHHSL010000005.1, from coordinate 42,320 downwards.
GGACGCCGCCACCAAGGGCTTTCAGGATGCGCTGAACGAAGCGCTGCCCGGTCAGGTGACCTTCCAGCTGGAAAATGCATCGAACGATATCCCCACCTGCGGGGTCATCTGCAGCGGCTTTGCCGCCAACGGGGTCGATCTGATCCTTGCCAACGCAACACCCGCCCTGCAGGCCGCTATCTCGGCAACTGCCGAGATCCCGATCCTTGGCACTGCCGTGACGGAATACGGCGTGGCGCTCAATCTGGACGATTTTAACGGCACCGTGGGCGGCAATGTTTCCGGCACATCCGATCTTGCCCCGCTGACCGAACAGGCGGCCATGATCCCGGAGCTTTTCCCCGATGCAAAATCTGTCGGCATCCTGTACTGCTCTGCCGAACCGAACTCCGTCTACCAGGCGGACGTTGTAAAAGCGGCGCTGGAAGATGCGGGGATTTCCGCTGCGGTCTACACCTTCTCGGATTCCAATGACGTTGCCGCCGTGACCGCCGCCGCATGCGGAGAAAACGACGTGCTGTACATCCCCACCGACAACACCGCCGCAACATGCGCCGCCGCGATCAACAACGTGGCAGAGCCTGCGGGCGTGCCGATCATCAACGGGGAAGCCGCCCCGTGCAAAGTGTGCGGTGTAGCGACACTTTCGATCGATTACTACGCACTCGGACGCACCACCGGCGAAATGGCTGCCAAGATCCTGACCGGTCAGGCGGATATTTCCGAAATGCCGATCGAATACGACCAGAACCCGAAAAAGTTCTACAATCCCGCATTGGCTGAAGCTTTGAATGTGACGATCCCGCAGGGCTACGCCCCGCTGGAAGCAGACTGATTTTGGCAGATTTTTTCAAAAAGCAGCAATCAGGGTACGCAGAATCCGTTGTTTTTTACAAACCTCCGGCCGAGTGCAGCCTTCCTGTTGACAAAGCCGGAGGAACGTCCTATAATCGGAGCTAATCACAGCGCCGCACCCGCGGCAGAAAGGAGCCCGTTATGATGAACCTGCAGAACCGCGCAAATCAGAACGGCTCTTTCTATGCGTTTCCGGCTCGATTTATGGGCTTTTTTAACTGCGCCTTAAATCTGAAACCGTCCGGAAAACGCTGGCTGTAAACTGCATTCTTTGTATAAAGAAAGCGGCTTCGTCCTGCATGGACGGGGCCGCTTTTTCTTTTTATTTCAATCCGAAAAGGAGTGTTTCTGATGAACACAAAAAAGTCTCTGCTCGCTTCGATCCTCTGTGCCGTACTGGTGACCGGCTGTTTTGTGGGATGCTCGAACGCATCCTCCGGCGCCGACCCGAGTGCCGAATCCCTCCATTCCGAAAACACTCCTGAATTTACGATCGGCGTCTGCCAGCTGGCACAGCATCCTTCGCTGGACGCCGCAACAAAGGGCTTCATGGACGCCGTGGAACAGGCGCTGCCCGGTCAGGTGCGCTTTGATGTGCAGAACGCATCGAACGATATCCCCACCTGCGGGGTCATCTGCAACGGCTTTGCCGCCAACGGGGTCGATCTGATCCTTGCCAACGCAACGCCCGCTCTGCAGGCTGCCGCATCGGCCACGATCGACATTCCGATCCTTGGCACTGCCGTAACGGAATACGGCGTGGCGCTGAACCTTGACGATTTCGACGGCACCGTGGGCGGCAACGTTTCCGGCACATCCGATCTTGCCCCGCTGGACGAACAGGCGTCGCTGATCCCGCAGCTTGTGCCGGACGCCGAAACCGTCGGCATCCTGTACTGCTCTGCCGAACCGAACTCCGTCTATCAGGCAGACGCCGTGAAGGCAGCGCTGGAGGACGCAGGGCTTGCCGTTTCGGTCTACACCTTCTCGGATTCCAACGACGTTGCCGCCGTGACGGCTGCCGCGTGCGCCGAAGCCGATGCGCTTTACATCCCCACGGACAACACCGCTGCCTCCTGCGCGGCTGCGATCCGCAATGCGGCTGCACCCTCCGGCACGCCGATCGTCACCGGCGACGCCGACACCTGCCGCGGCTGCGGCATCGCAAGCTTCTGCATTGATTATTACGAACTGGGACGCACCACCGGCGAAATGGCAGTGCGCATCCTGACGGGACAGGCCGATATCGCCGAAATGCCGGTCGAATATTCCGACTGCCCCCAGAAAATGTACAACGCCGAGATCACATCCGCGCTCGGCATCACCGTTCCCGAGGGCTTTGCCCCGCTGGACTGAACGCAGCCGGCACAAACGCCGGACACTCTTTTTGAAATCGAGGTAAAATCATGGCTTATCTGCAATCGCTCAATCTTGCAAATCTGTTTTCCCGCATGCCGGCCGCCGCAGCGCAGGGGCTGATCTGGGGCATCATGGCGCTTGGCGTTTACATCACGTTCCGCATGCTGGATATCGCCGATCTGACAGTGGACGGCTCGTTCGGCGCAGGCGGCGCCGTCACGGTAATGCTGATCCTTGCCGGTGTGCCCGCGTGGGCGGCGCTGCTTGCCGCGGCTGCTGCGGGCATCCTGACGGGGCTTTGCACCGGCCTTCTGCACACAAAGCTCGGCATTCCCGCCATTCTGGCCGGCATCCTGACGCAGTTTGCGCTGTATTCGATCAATCTGCGCATCATGGGGCAGGCAAACCAGACGGCAGCGATCAAGCAGTACGGCCTGATTTTTGACGCCGAAACCCACGGCAAAGGCTTCCTTGTTTCCTCTTTGTACATTCCCCAGGCAATTGCCGTCGGGCTGTGCCTTTCCGTAGTCCTTGTCGCATTGTTTTACTGGTACTTCGGCACGGAACAGGGCAGCGCGATCCGCGCCGCCGGCGCCAACCCCGCCATGATCCGTGCACAGGGCATCAACATCAACACCATGAAGGTGCTTGGGCTTGCCATTTCCAACGCCGCCGTCGCACTGGCGGGCGGGCTGATGACACAGTTCCAGGGCACGGCAGACGTCAACATGGGGCGCGGCGCAGTCGTCATCGGCCTTGCGGCGATCATCATTGGTGAAGTGCTGTGCGACGCCATTTTCAAAAAGGGCTGCAGCTTTGCCGTGCGCCTTGCGTTTGTGGTGCTCGGCGGCGTGCTGTACTACATCGCCATGACGGTGATTCTGTGGCTGCGGCTCAACCCGAACGACCTTAAGCTGTTCACCGCCGTGATCGTGGCTGTGTTCCTTGCCGTGCCGCATCTGCAAAAGCAGGCACGCAATTCATTCAAGCGCGCCGGAAAATCGGCCGCCCAGTGCAAAAAGGAGGATTCCCATGCTTGAGCTTTCCCATGTGTGCAAGACGTTCAACGCCGGCACGATCAATGAAAAAAAGGCCCTGTGCGACCTTGACCTGCATCTGGAACCGGGCGATTTCGTCACGGTGATCGGCGGCAACGGCGCGGGCAAATCCACCATGCTGAACGCTGCGGCCGGTGTGTGGCCCGTGGACAGCGGCTGCATCACGATCGACGGCACCGATGTGACGGGGCTGCCCGAATACAAGCGTGCCAAATACATCGGGCGCGTGTTTCAGGACCCGATGATGGGCACTGTGCCGAACATGCAGATCGTGGAAAACCTTGCGCTTGCCGCGCGGCGCGGACGCCCCCGCACGCTGAAATGGGGCGTGACACGCAGCGAAAAGGAAATCTATCACGAAAAGCTCAAAACGCTGGGGCTTGGCCTTGAGGACCGCATGACAAGCAAAGTGGGGCTGCTTTCCGGCGGACAGCGTCAGGCGCTTACGCTTTTAATGGCGTCGCTGCAAAAGCCGAAGCTGCTTTTGCTGGATGAGCACACCGCCGCACTGGACCCTGCCACCGCCGCAAAGGTGCTGGAGCTTTCGGATTCGATCGTGCAGGAAAACGGCCTGACCGCCATGATGATCACCCACAACATGCGGGATGCCATTGTGCACGGCAACCGCCTGATTATGATGAACGCCGGAAAGATCATTCTGGATATCCGCGGCGAAGAAAAAAAGCACCTGACAAAGCACGAGCTGCTGGATAAATTTGCCGAAATTGCCGGTGTGCAGGAGGAGACGGATCAGGTGCTGCTTTCCTGATGCGCGGCGCGGGCTTCGGCGTTTGGGTCGGCTTTTGCCCCTGTGCCGCGGCACAGGCTTTACTTTCCGCGCATAAATCGGTACAATAGAGATGTTTTGATTTTGCCGCATCCCGTTTTTGGATGCCCCGGCGGCCGACACCGACTGTAACCTGTTTTATGCCAGCAAAGGAAGTACAAATGGAAAATCTGATCGTATCACTCAATGTCGTATTCCCGCTTTTTGCCATGATGGCCGTGGGATTTTTTCTCAACCGCATCGGCATCCTGGACAGCCACACCGCAGACGTCATGAACAAGGTGACGTTCAAGGCGTTTCTGCCCACGCTGATTTTTTACAATATCTATCAGACGGATGTTTCCGAGATTTTCAACGGAAAGCTGATTTTGTGGGGCATCGCGCTGGTGCTCATCATGTTTTTCCTTTTGTGGGGCGTCGTGCCCCGCTTTGAACACGACCACCGGCGCAAGGGTGTTTTGATTCAGGGCATGTTCCGCAGCAATTTCATCCTGTACGGCCTGCCGGTGACGGCGTCTTTGTTCGGCGATGAAAACGTGGGCACCGCTTCGATGCTGATCGCCTTTATCGTGCCGTTTTACAATGTGCTTTCCGTGATCGTGCTGGAATGGTACGCCTCCGGACAGATCCATGTAAAAAAGATCATCAAGGGCATTCTGACAAACCCGCTCATCATCGGTGCGGCGCTCGGCGGGCTGATGCTGTTTTTCCACATTCCGCTTATCCCGGCTGTGGAAAAGACGATCCGCAACCTTTCCGGCATGGCTACGCCTATGGCGTTTTTGATCCTGGGCGCTTCGTTCCGCTTTTCCGCGCTTGCGGGCAACATCCGCCCGCTGCTGGTCTCCGTGCTTGTCAAGCTGATCGTGTTCCCCGCGATCTTCCTGCCGGTGAGCATCCTTGCAGGATACCGCGGCATGGAGCTTGCCGCACTGCTCACCATGCTGGGCGCGCCCACGGCGGTTTCGTCGTTCACCATGGCAAAGCAGATGAACGGCGACGGCGAACTTGCCGGACAGATCGTGATCTTCACTTCCATTTGTTCGGTGCTGACGATGTTTGTGTGGATCTTTGTGCTCAAGCAATTTGCTTACATTTAATATAAGGGATACTGCTCCGGCCTTTTTGTCTGCATCCTGCGGCAAAAGCCGGGGCTTTTTCTTTTTGCCCGCCGAATGCGCCGGCACAGCGCCTTGCGGGGGCTTTCGGCTTTTGCTATAATGGAAACCGAACAGCGGCGCGCCCTTCCGCGCCGTTTTATGATTTCATGGATAAGGGAGTTTCCGCTATGAACGAACCGAGTATGCGGTCTGTTTTAAAACCCGTTAAAAAGCACCTTGTTCCGGTGCTTGCGCCCCTTTGCACGCTGCTTGCCGCGGCGCTTTTGTTCGGCATTTATTACGAAGTAAACGACGACGCCACACTCAGCAATATCGCTTCCGGCGCATACGGGCCGGATTCGCACTGCCTGATTTACGTCAACGTGCTTTTGGGCTTTCTGTTAAAGCCGTTTTACGCGCTTGTGCCCTCGCTCAACTGGTTCGTCATTTTGCAGCTTGCGGCAGATGTGCTGTGCCTTGGCATCCTATGCCGCCTGCTTTCGGAACAGTTCGGCGCGGCCAAGGGCGGGCTGATCGCCGCCGCACTGATGCTTTCGTTCGGGCTGGATCTGTTTGCTTCGTTCCAGTACGTCAAAAACGCGGCGCTGTATCTTGTGACGGGCTTTGTGCTTTTGGCAAAGCATCTCGGCACGGTGCGCCCCGCGCTTTTCGGCGGCATCGGGCTGATTTTGCTTGGCAGCATGGTGCGCTTTGATAATTTTTATGCGATCGGCGGGCTTTCCGCCGCATTTCTGCTGTGGTACTTTTTCCGTTTGCAGCGCAAGGAAAAGCTGCGCGCGGCGCTTTCCATGGTGCTTGTCTTCGCTCTGGTGTTCGGCGCAAAAATCGCAGATTACGCCTATTACGCCTCCGACCCCGTCTGGCGGGATTATCAGCAATACAACGACGTGCGCACCACGATTTCCGATTTCAAGCTGCAGTTTCTGGATAACCCCGCGCTTGTGGCACAAGAAGGCTACAACATGAACGATTACTGGATGATCGAACACTGGGGCTATTACGACCCGGAGGTTTTTACCGTGGAAAAGCTGCAGGATTTTGCCGGAAAGATCCCCCGCAATTCGCTCCGCAGCGCGGCATTGGAAACCGTAAAAACCGGCGTGCGCTTTTTGTACCGCGAACCGATGTTCCTGTTTTTGGGGCTTACGGCGCTGGGCTGGCTGCTGTTTTCCGGCAAAAAAAGCGCACCCGCCGTACTGGGTGTGTGCGCCATGCTTGGGGTGCTTTTATTTTACCTGTGCTTTAAGGGGCGGCTGCCGCACCGTGTGGAATGGTCGCTTGCCTTCGGCGCAGCGGTATTGATATTGTTTTTGTGCAGCAGCGGAAAAAAGCCCTGCCGCATGCGCATTTTTGCGGGCGGGCTTGCCGTATTGTGTGCGGCATCCATGCTGTTTTACGCCGGCATATGGAACGAACGGCGCAGCTTTCCGGTGCAGCGCCCCGCCGTCAACGAATCCTACGACGCCATGAGCGCCGACAAGGAGCATCTGTATTTTGCCGATATCCTTCTTCTGGACAGCCTTGCGGGCTATGACGTATTCCACGCACGGCCGCGCGGTTATTTTTCCAACATCGTCGTCACCGGCGGCTGGACGAGCGGCAGCGCCTTTGACCGGGACACCCTGCACCGCTACGGGTTCACAAACCCCTACCGCGCGCTTGCGTCAGACGACCCGCGCGTACTGCTGGCGGATTTCTATTCCACCGAGATCAAGGCGGCCTATCTGCACGACCATTACGGCGTTTCCGGCACGTTTGAGCCGGTTGCCGCGCTTTCACCAAAGCCCTTTGCCGTATACCGCTTTGTGGCGGCTCCCGCTTTTGAATGATGCACGGGGCGCTTTGCGTTTTCTTTTCCCCGATGCTGAAAACGGCGTCATCCCCATTATGGGGATGACGCCGTTGATTCGTTTTCCGGGGATGAACGGGCGTGCGCCGCATCCGTTCAGGGCAGCATTTCCTCAATATGATAAATGTATTCCAGGCTGCGCAGCGCTTCGATGATCTCCTTGTGCGTTTTATACTTTTTCAGCTCGCCGCTGCTTATGGAAATCGCAATGGAATATACGCTCAGCCCCGAACCGCTGTATGCGGTATTGCGCTCGATTTCGTCGATCGTCAGCCCCAGGCGGCGGATCGTACTGACGAAGTTCTGCAGATAGCGGTTATCCTTCAGTTCCAGGTGGATTTCAAAGTGATTGGAGCGGTTCTTCAGATATTTTTCCGCCGTCGGGAACCAACTTAAACAGCACAGCAGCGCAAGGAATGCGATCAGCCCGATGAAGTACAGCCCCACGCCGAGCGCAAGCCCGATGACGCCGCACATCCAAAGCCCCGCCGCCGTGGTAAGCCCCTTGATCTGCCCGCGCGCACTGAACATCAGCGAGCGGATGCTGATGACCGCAACGCACAGCATCGACGACGCCGAAAACAAAAACAGCTCTGTGCGGTGCTGGCCTGTCAGGTACAGATCCAGCAGCATGCTGACGGTGGATGCGATCCCCGCAATAATAAAGGTGCGCAGCCCCGCCGAATGGCGCTTGCTGGAACGTTCACAGCCGATCACCGCCGAAAAGACAAACGACAGCAAAATGCGCAGAAAAACCGACGCGCTGTTCATCCCGCACGACCAATCCCCCAAAACCGATGCGATCGGATCTATCACAGAAATCCCTCCCATGCATGATTTTCACCCAAAGCGCAGTGCTGCAGCTGTTCCTCTGCCGCCTGCGTGAAGGCCCGTTCTTCTTCGCTTTCCGCTTCGGCCTCCTCTTTCAGTTCCTGCTGGATCTTCTGGATGCGCTCGATCAAAAGCTCCACCGAAGGCTTTGGCTCTCCCTGTTCGGTGTGCTCTTCCACCGGCACCAGTTCTTCCAGCTTCACCGAATACGAGCCGGAACAGTACAGCGCCAGCTTTGCACACGCCGGGCCGATCAGCTCATACAGCACGCCGGAGGAAAGGATGACGGTTTCCAGCGCGCTGCCCATTTCCCCGCCCAGTGCCCGCGCGCCCAGAGCGGCAAGGCCAATGGCAACACCCGCCTGCGGGATCAGCGCAAAGCCGAAATAATTGCGCGTTTTTTCTTCCTTCCCGGTGCTCATGCAGCCGAGATACGCGCCCGCGTACTTGCCCAGGATCCGCACGATAAAATACGATGCGCCGATGACATACAGCGGCACACCGCCGATCGAACCGGAAGGACGGACCAGCGCGTTCAGATCGAACGAAATGCCCGAGCGCACAAAAAACAGCAGCAGAATGGGCGGGCTGAAATAATTGAGCTGCTTGAACAGCTTGTCGTCATCGGTAAGATTGATATACACCGTGCCCATGGACATGCAGCCCAAAAGCGGCGAAATGCCCGTTGCCGCGCACACCCCGCAGAACGAAAACAGCAGCGCAATGGCAATGATCAGGCGGTTATCGGTCGAACGCTTTTTCTGCACCAGCAGCTTCATCAGCGCCCCGAACACGCCGCCCAGGACCAGCACGCCGATGTTCTTTGCAATCGGCTCAAAAATGCTGCCCATGCTGACGGGCACGCCCTGCATCGAACACACGGCAACGGAAATGGCAATGCTGTACGCAAGCAGCGCCACGATGTCGTCATACGCCACCACCTGCAGCAGCGTATCCACAAAATCGCCCTTCGCCTTTGTCTGGCGGATCGTCATCATCGTGGATGCGGGTGCTGTGGCGCTTGCCAGTGCGGCAAGCACGATCGAAAACGCAAAATCCAGACGCAGGATCACACGCGTAAGAATAAACACGAAAAGCGACGCCATAAGCGCTTCCGTCAGTGTGATCACAAGCACCTTTCCGGTGTTTTTCCGCAGCTTGGAAAGCCGGAAAAATTCCCCCGTGCCGAACGCGATGAATGCGAGTGCAACATCCGGCAGAAACTCCGTGCCGTCCACGATCGACTGCGGGATCAAATCCAGCCCGAACGGGCCGATCAGGATGCCGGTTATGATATAGGCAGTGACGTTCGGCAGCCGCAGCTTTTTTGTCACACGCGTCATCAAAAAGCCGCCCAGCAGCATAATGGCAACCGAAATGACGATCACCGCCGAAGGCGACCGCTGCTGCAGCTGCATATAGAACGATTTCACCATTTCCACCGTACCCGCTTTCCCTTTTCCTTGTAATCAGGAGCTCTTTTGTGTTAAGCTATCATAGAAGAGGCAAAAAATCAAATAATGGTTTTTTTCATTTCCATTCTGAAAATTTATAATGAACCGAGGCCGATCCCATGCTGAACGTAAAACTGGAAACCCTGCTTGCCGTTGCCGAACACAAAAGCTTCACCAAGGCCGCGCGGGCGCTTTCGCTGACACAGCCCGCCGTCAGCCACCACATCGATCAGCTGGAGCAGGAATATCATACCGCGCTGTTTTACCGCGGAAAAGGCGAATTCAAGCTGACGCAGTCCGGCGAGATCGCCGTGACCTATGCGCGGCGGCTCAAGGCGCTGCACGAAAAAATGCTCACCGAAATTTCCGACGAGCAAAAGCATATTTCGCGCTTTCGCATCGGCATCACCCACACATGCGAAAACAATACGATCACCGAAGCACTTGCAAAATACGCCGCCGTTCACCCGGACACAAGCATAACTATAATCACACAGCCCATAAATATTCTTTATGACATGCTGCAGAATTATGAGTTGGATATCGCGATCGTAGAGGGCAAGCGGCTCGCTTCCTCGCTGAATTATTTCATGCTGGATACCGACTGCCTTGTGTGCGTGCTCAGCAACGAAAACCCGCTTTCCAAGCAATCCATCATTACCATCAATGCACTGAAGACGCAGAATATGATCCTGCGTCTGCCGTCCTCGGCCACGCGCCAGCTGTTTGAAGCATCGCTTGTCGGCATCAATGAATGCATCGAAAACTTCGACGTTTCACTGGAGGTGGACAACGTTGGCACGATCAAGGATCTTGTGCGCAAAAATCTGGGCGTTTCGGTGCTGCCCAAAAGCGCCTGCATCGGTGACGCCCGCAAGCAGAAGCTGACGGTTCTGCCGATCGAAAACCTGAGCATGATCCGCGAAATGAATATCGCCTACAACAAGGATTTTTCTCATCCGGAGGTTTTGAACGACATTGTAAAAATTTACGCGCGCCTTATGGAGACCCGCTGACGCACCCGCGCACCCGCGCGGCAGGATGCGCTTTTTATGGGGGCGGTTCTGCGGTGCATTTCCCCCGAACAGCACTTTGCCCTGCGGCGCATTTTTCCGCCGGCTGCTTTTCTTTTCCCTGACAGCACAAAACCCTCTCGGATGTCATTGACATCCGGGAGGGTTTTTCATTTGGATTTTCCGGGAAATGCCGCCCTTTGCAGACTGCGCAGGACGCGTCACTGCCTGTTTTTCAGGTGCCGGCGCACTTCGTCCAGTGTGGGTACGCTGGATGCAGCGCCCGGGCGCGTCACGCTGATGCCCGCTGCGGTAACGGCAAACTGCGCGGCCTGCCTGAAATCGCACCCCTGCACCAGTGCCGCACACAGCGCACCGTTGAAGGTATCGCCCGCGCCGGTGGTATCCACCACCCTGCCCGCACGGCAGGCCGGCAGACGGCAGCAGCCGTTTTCATCGGCCAGAAGGACGCCGCTTCCGCCGAGCGTCACGACGGCGCGGCGCACACCGGCTTTGCACAGCGCGGCGCAAAGCGCTTCATCCGAAACCGCCTGCCCCGGCGCAAAGCCCGCGATGCACTTGGCCTCTTCCTCGTTGGGCGTCACGACCCAGCATCCGGCATAGATTTCCCGCGGAATCCCCCCTGCGGGGGCGGGGTTGAACACGACCCTTGCGCCGGTCTCCTCTGCCAGCTGCAGCACCGCTTCAATGCACTCTGCCGGTATTTCGTTCTGGATCAGCAGGACTTCGCAGTCCTGCAGCGCGCTGCGCGCATCGCCGTGCAGGATATCCCCCGCAGTAAGCTGCGACGCAGCGCCCGCGCAGACCTGCACGAAGTTTTCGCCGTCTGCGTCGGTGGAAACCGCGGCGAATGCCGTCGGCGCGTCTTTTTCGATCAGACAGGGCTGTACACCGTCCTGCCGCAGCGCCGCTTCGCATATCCTTGCATTTTCGTCCCGGCCCACTGCGCCGACAAACACGGCCTTTGCGCCGAGCTTTGCGCACGCGGCGGCCTGATTATGCCCTTTTCCGCCGGCTTCAAAAAACATTTCTTCACACGCGACCGTCTCGCCGGGGCGCGGCAGATGCTGCGTGCGGAAAAACACCGTCTGGCCGGTAAGCCCCACGATCCCGATTTTGTTTTCCTTCTGGTCTTTCATAAAAAAAGCCTCACAAGCACTTGATGCGTGAACGGTATGCATCGATCAGGCTGCGGTTCTTTTCCATGCCGCCGCTCACGTTTCCGCTGACGTACACCGGAGCGGTGATGCCCTCGTTCCACAGATCTTCCTCCGCCTGCACCATGATGCTCTGCGCGATCATGCAGCCGGAAATCGTAGAGATCGGCCCCGAGCGCACGCCGCTGTCGCCCACGGCAACGGATGCATCGCCGTGGCACACGCCGTTATCCAGCACGATGTCTGCACAATCGTGCAGCTTTTTGCCGCTGGGATGACGCGATGCATCGTTTTCGTACGCTTTGGACACAATGGCGATCACCGGCACACCGGCCTGCTGCGCGCACTGTGCCATTTCCACGGGGACCGAATTGATCCCGGATGTGGACACCACCAGAAGGACGTCATTTTTCGTCATGGGGTAGCGCTCGAACAGCGGCTTTGCCAGCCCGGGCATACGCTCCAGACAGCTGCTTTTCACCGCGCCGTCGTGCAGCATCAGGGCAGAATCCAGCATGGCGCACACCGGTGCAAGCCCGCCTGCGCGGTAGAACAGATCTTCTCCGATGATGTGGGAATGTCCGCACCCGAACACATACACCATGCCGTCGTTTTTAATGCTTTCGGCCACAAGCCGCGCCGCCTGCTCAATGGGTTTCTGCTGCGTTTCCATAACCTGAGCCAGCACCTGCATGACCTGTGTGAAATATTCCTGATATAACATCCTTTGTCTCTCCTCCGCTTTGCGTGCCGGCTGTGCTTACAGCTTTACCGGCTGCCCGCTTTCGATGCTTTCATAGCATGCCAGCATGGCCTGAATGGTATTTCTGTGCCAGCGCAGATTGATCTTCGGCTGCTTTTTGTTTTCGATGCAGTCCACAAATTCGTCGATCAGGCCGACCCATTCATCAAAATAGGTATACTGCACGGTGTAGCGGTCATCCGGGCCTGCATTATGATAGATATTCGGTCCGAACAGGTCTGCCGAAACAACGCCGTTGTCGCCCACCAGGGTGATATCGACCTGCATGCGCTTGGGGTAGACCTCCCAGCCCGGGCCGGGAACGGGGATGCGTTCCTCCATGCGCGACCAGGACGGATCAAGCGAAAAGACCACGCCGTTCTTCATGCGGCCGGACACCGAAAGCATATCCTCTTCCTGCAGATCCTCGCGCAGGTTCGGCGCCACCTGTGCATAGATCGTATCAAATTCGCTGTGCGTTACCCAGCGGATCATATCAAAGATGTGCGGATGATCGCACAGTGCGCCGCCACGGAAGCGTTCGTCGCCTTCGCGCAGATGACACTTTTTGCCGAAGCTCTGCTCCGGGTCGCCCTGCCACGGGAACGCCCACACCGGCGAAAGGGTGATGTTGGTGGCCGCAAAGCTGCGCAGGCTGCCCAGCTTGCCGGATTCCTCCAGCTCCTTCACGCGCTGCATGACGGGGTTGTAATGCAGTTCCAGTTCCACCTGGCACACGATGCCCGCTTCATCGACAAGGCGGATCATTTCGTCATATTCCGCGGGGTCGAAGGTGGGGATCTTCATGGAAAGGATGTGGATGCCGCGTTCGGCGCAAAGGCGCACCTGACGCAGATGATCGTTATTGGGCGAAGCGAGCACTGCCGCTTCGATCTCGGGGTGTGCATCGAACAGTTCCTCGTCGGAATCATAGACCGGGATGCCCGGCACCGTGCGCTGGAACAGCGCCTTTACATCGGCGTCTGCTGCGCTTGCGCCGACAAATTCCAGATTCGGGTTTTCGCGCAGCACCTGATAATATTTGCGGGTATGACCGTGGTTCAGCGAAAGAAGCGCGATCTTGATCGGTTTTTTCATGGTTTACTGCTCCTTTCCTTCATTCACTGCAGTGCAGCGATCCTGCGCTGCCGATGCGTTCACCGCCGCAAGCAGGCCGTCCAGTTCCCTGCTGCGTTCGATGCGGCTTTCCTGCAGGTTTTCTTTCAGCACTTCAAATGCTTCGCGCACCACGCTTACCTCCTGTGCGTTCAGGCCGTACAGCTCGAAATCCACGTCGGTAAACGTTTTCTTTTCGTCATCGGTGAACAGGTAGATCGAATCCTGCGGCACCTGCGTATCCACGGCGCGGTCGCTGATGACGCCGCGGCGGGTGTTGATCTCATGGCGATCCATAGGCGTGCTGTCTTTGCCGAGCGCTGCCGAAAGCTCCAGCGTGCAGACAGCGCCGCTGCACATCGTGACGATCAGGTTGACCGCCGGGCCGTTTTCGGCGGCATAGACGGTTTTTGCCTTTTCGCCCAGCAGCCATTCGCACAGATCAAGCTCGCGGCGCAGTTCCGGCACGAGCGGGCAGCCGCGCGCGACCATTCTGCCGATGCGCAGCGTGCTGGGCAGACCCGCGCGCCCGCTTTCCTTCAGCGCGCGCATTTCGATAAAGCGGCGCTCCTGTCTCCACGGCAAAAGCGGGATCTCCCGTTCGCCTTCTTTTAAGAAAAATCCGTTTTCCCTTTCTTCCAGCGCTATGCTGCCGTGCGCATCGACGCCGTACTTTTCCATAAGAGAAAGCAGCATCTTTGTGCTTTGATTCAAATCCATTGTTTCGGCTCCTCTCCGTTTCATTGCGTTTTTATTTACAGCATGGGCACCCGCGGGGCATAACGTTCCAGCAGCTCTTTGTTCGCCGCTTCGCCCTGCGGTGTGTTCGCGTTGCACCAAACCGGCGGAACGATCCCCTCGTTCCGGCATTGTTCCATGGCTTCCAGCTCGATCATCCGGACAGCCGCAAAGGTCCCGATCCCGGAAAGCGGCGCCACCGGCTGGCTCATTCCTTCGAGATACAGCACGGCGTCGTCCACAGTGTTCCGGTCATCGATCCAGATATCCGCGATATCCCGCAGATTTTTTCCGCTTTCGTGGCGCAGCGCGGCGTCCGGCGGCGTTTCGTCCTGCCAGTGCGCGCTTGCAAGCCCGATGACCTTCGCGCCCAGTTCCTTTGCTTTGAGCGCCGCGTCGATGCAGCTTGCATTCACCCCGATCGTGTGGATCAAAACCAGCACGTCGCCCGCACCGATGCCGCTCGCTTCGATCAGCGCGCTGCCGATGCCCCGGCACCGTTCCAGATGAATGAACGTCCCCGCGCGCCCGAGCGCAGTGAGCCCAAGCTCCGTGATCGGGTAATAGTTCGCAAGGCCGCCCACGCGGAAAAACAGCTCGCCCACCGCAAGCGAGGTATGCCCGCCCGCGCCGAACAGATAGATCAGCCGGTCTTCGCGCACCGCCTGTGCCAAAAGCGCACCCGCCTTTTTGATCTGCCCGGCCTGCGTGCGCTGCAGCTCTTCAAGGCGGCTGCAGGCCGCTTCGATGTACCGTTCCTGTATCATGGCTTTTCCGCCTTTCCCGTTATTCCGGCTTTTTCAGCACGCGGCGGTAGCATGCGCCGATGCGGTCCCACAGCTCCAGTGCATCGGGCGCCGCCACCACGGTGCCGTAGCCGCCGCGGTACGTCCAGGATGCCAGACGGTCGACGCCGGCGTCCTCGTACAGATCGACAACGTGATCGAGCTGCTTCCAGTCGGCAGGGCGCTTATTGTAGCCCATGATCCAGCGTTCGGACTGCTTGCCGTACTTTTTCGCCATGGCGACCGTGCGGTTCGTGACGTCCTTAAAGAAGCTTTCCGGCAGATCCCAGCTGATGATCGTGCTGGAAAAGACGTCGAAGTACGGGCAGGCGGCAACCATTTCCCAGTTATCATAGCCGCGCTGCTCGGTGACGTAATAGGTATTGAGCGTCGCGTGCACGCAGCAGGTGATTTCAAGCTTCGGGTTGTATTCCTTGAGGTCGCGCGAAATATCGGAAAGCGTTTTCAGCGCCTCTCTCCAGCGGAACTGCTTGACGTCGTCGTTCATCAGACGCGGCATTTCATAGCCGTAATATGCGCGGAATTTTTCCATGCATTCCGGGCAGCGGCATGCCCAGTCATCGCCCGCGCCGCCGGTGATGGATGCATAGCTTTTCGGCAGCGCATAGTGCGGTTCATCCCAGAAAAAGCCGTCCACCTCGGTATTGCGTGCAAGCTTCATGCACAGCCCGTGGAAATAATCGCGGAACGCATTGGTGTTGAAGCACGCGTTCGGCAGCGTCTCGCCCGTCATGGCCGAAACCTGGCGGTGGTGGATATTGTTCTGCAAAAACAGGCTGACCTGTTCGCCGCCGAAGTATTTGCCGATGCCCCACAGATCCGCCAGAACGCGAAGGCCGCATTCATGCGCGCACTCCACGATCGACTGGATGTTCGGGAACCAGAAGTCCATATCGAACTCCGTGATCGCCAAAATCACGGTATCGCAGCCGTGTTCGGCCATCTCCTTGAAATCTTCCCGTGCATGCTCCACGTAATTCAGCCCGTAATAGCTGACTGCTGTGTGTTTCACAGACATTTCATTCACTCCCTGATTTTACTTTTGTTTTTGATTTTTATGTTTCATCCCGCATCAGCCATTCTGCCAGTGCGGTGCTTTCGCGTTTGATCAAAGTCGGCTCTACATAATAATTATCGTGTTCCGTCGTCTGCCCGCGGATCTCCCGCATCAGCTGCTGCAAGGCGATCTCTGCCATGCTCATGATGCGGTAGCGCACGGTCGTCAGCGACGGGAACACGCTGGTCGCGATCGGCAGATCGTCAAAGCCCACAATGCCGACGTCCTCCGGTATGCGCCTGCCCATGCGGTGGCACACGCGGCACAGCGCCGCCGCGATCAGATCGTGATAGCAGAACACCGCAAGCGGCTCGTCCGTCCGCTGCAAAAGCGCGCGGAGCATCGCTTCCGCCGTTTCCATATCCTGCGGCAGCTGCAGCACATCCCGCCCGGCAAGCTCATAGCCTTCGCACTGCAGCCCGGTGCAAAAGCCGGAAAAGCGGTCGTCCTGCACCAGCCGCACCGCCTGCGTGCCAAGATATGCAAAGTGCCGGTAGCCCTGCTCCACAAGGTGACGCGCGATCTTCTGCGTGACCTGAAAGCTGCTGACCTGCACCGAGGAACAATTCGATCCTTCCACCGCGTGCGCGATCAGCACGCACGGCACCGGACAGCTGCGGTACAGCTGCGGATCCTGCTGCACGTCTGCGGGCGTGCTGATGATGCCCGCCACGCCGAAATGCACCAGCGCCTGCACGGCGCGCGATTCCTGTTCGCAGGAATATCCGGTATCCATGATGATCGCGCGGTAGCCGCGTTCCTCTGCCAGTGTTTTCACCGCTTTTGCCATGGCGGCATGAAATTCGTTCTGGATATCCGGAACGAGTATCCCGATGATCTTCCGATAGGCCTGCTGCTCCAGTGCCAGCTCCTCATAAGCGAGCACATACTTTTTGCCCCGCAGCTCGATCAGCCCTTCCTGACGCAGACCCACCATGATGTGCTGCGCCGTCACGACCGATACGCCGCGCCGTTCGGCAAGCTCGCGCGTTGTCAGAAACGGCGCGCCCGGCTCCCCGTAAGTACCCTTGAGGATCTCCTCGCGGATCAGGTATTGTTCCTGCACCGCGCGCGGCAGCCGCATGACAAGCTCTTCGTTCATGTCTGCACCTCATCCCAAAGCGCGGCGGCAGCTTCCAGCTGCTGTGCACCGGCCAGCAGCTGCTTTGCGCTGCATGCACAGCGCCGCTGTGCCATTTCCCGCAGCGGTGTTTCCATATATGCCTTGTACAGCCGTGCCTTTTCCTTTGCAAGGGCGTCGTCCGGCGCGGGCTTTCCCTGTGCCGCGCTCTGCACAAGCCAGTTCAGATAGGCGTCGTTTTCCGCCGTGCACAGCCCGCGCATAAATTCCGATGCATAGCCCCTGCAGTAGCCGTTTGCAAGGTTCTGCTTGAGCGCCGGTTCAAAATCCGGATTGACCGGACATTCGCGCCCGAGCCGTTCCAGTGTTTCGTACTGGGAATAATCCTCGTGACTATCCAGCACGCTGCACAAAAGCTGCAGCGTTTCCTTATAGATATTGCAAAGTTCTTCGTTCCATTCCCCGTGCGCCGCCGCAAGGATCTGCTTTAACAGCATGGTCTGCAGCGCGCGCCCGAGCGCCGTGCGCGCAAGGTCGGCGCGGTCGCGGCGCAGAAATCCGCTTTCCTCTGCGCTGTCCCACAATCCGGCAAGCACGCGCAGCACCTGTGCGCACTGCACAAGGATCGTGCGTGCATCCTGCACCGCGCGCGCCCATTCGTCCAGCTTTGCCTGCGGCCAGCGGCGCAGCGGCGCATAGCCCAGCACATCGAAGAAGTATTCCTGATGAATGTCCTCGATCGCCGCTTCGCGGTCAAGCGTCCACACATGCAGCGGCAAAAGCGGCTCCAGTGCTTCCCACGCTTTTTGCATCGGCGCATTTTCGCCGTAGCGCGCCGCGCAGAATTCGCGTATCAATGTTTCCGGCTTTACGGATTCCCACCCGCTGCGCACAAAGTA
The DNA here is from genome assembly GCA_020025235.1 of Ruthenibacterium sp. Lineage (GTDB taxonomy): Bacteria > Bacillota > Clostridia > Oscillospirales > Ruminococcaceae > Ruthenibacterium. Next base: position 24,376 of record JAHHSL010000005.1, on the reverse strand, counting down.
TTCCAGCATCAGCGTATCGGAATGGGAAAGCTCCGGCCAGAACACAAGACCCTTGCACATCGGGTCTTTGCGCGCCGTTTCGATGCGTTTTGAAAGCGCCGGGTAATCGCCGCGCAGCTCGCTGTTCGGCTCAAACGCATGGAAGATGCCGAAGATCCACGGGTAATTCCCGCGCAGGCCCCATGTTTCAAAATTGTTTTCCTCGTCGACGGTATCCGCCGTGTAATCAAGGATCACATGGCGTGCGGGGTCAAGCTCCGGCAAAAGTGCCTTGACCTCGTGCGGCATCCAGTGCATGGCAAAATCCCAGCTGGCAACCAGAACCGGCGCGCCCGGCCATTCCTCCTCCACGCGCGAAAGGATGCGGTGATACGCCATTTTTTTATAGCGCATGTTTTCTTCCCGGTCGTCGGAGCACATGCGCTCCGCAAGGCCGATCGTATGGAACAGCCGCGGCTGCCCGTATTCCTTTGCGTGCGTGCGCGTCAGCTGAAAATAGCGGTCCATGTTTTCATCCTTGCGGATGTCCCACACAAGCCCCGTCGGCTGTCGGTACACATCGGTCGTCTGCGGCATGAAGGACGGGTCGTATTTTTCCAAAAACTGCTTGGGCGTGCGGGTGTACCAGTGGGTGATGGTGCCGCAGTCCTCCGGCTGCAGCAGGTCGCGTTCAAACGCATATGCCAGCACGCGCTTTTGCAGCCAGCCGCGGTATTGCAGCGGCCAGAACAGCGTGCGGTTATCGTACCCTTCGCCCGCTTCCGGCAGGATGCCCGTCGCATCCGGATATTCCACGGCGTCCGGGAACGCCCGCTGGAACAGATCGTCCGAACCCACGCGCATCATAAACAGGTTCAGCCCGCGCTTGAGCATCCAGTCGATCTCGCGCTTCCAGTCTTCAAAGCCCCAGTGCTCTGCCTGAAAGCGGTGCAGGCCGCGGTGTGCAAAATAGCGCAGGCCGCGCAGGGCGAAATCCGGCTTTGCAAAGATCTGCACGCCGGCAAGGGAAAGCGAATCCCGGTGCGGGATGACGTCGCCGTCCCAGAAATAGCGGCAGCCCGCCTGCTTTGCAAAAAAGGCGTACACCGCATACAGCGTGCTGCGTCCGCGCCCGCCCCACACAAACAGAACGTCGCGCCCGTCCCGATGCACGCTTTCCACAACGTAGCTGTCGCTGCCCGGCGCCACTGCGCGCTGCGGTGCCCAGCCGTCCAGAAATGCCTGCCGCGCAAAGGCGTTCACAGCGTCGCCGCCGATGACGACAAGGTCGCCGTCGTCCGCCTGTGTTCCAATGGGAACGCGCACGCCTGTCACCTTTTCATACATATCCTGAAAAGCCTGTGCGGCTGCGGTATACGCCGCCGATGCATTCTGCGGTTTTACGATCTGCATGTTTCTTCTCCCAATCCGATATAAAATCTGCTTTTTGACGGCGAAGCATGAATTTCTCCGCCGTTTTGTTTTTGTCCGCTCTCATATTAGCAATCCAAAACACAACATGCAATAATATTATATGTTTATGTAACAAAACGTATCACAAATCGTATCTTTGAACAAAGAATCCCCGAAGAAACTGTGCTGTTTTACGGTTCGCCCGCCCATACTGCCGATTTGTTATACCCGGTATAAAATACAACACAGGGATCCTGCCGCCGGATGCACCCGTTTGTTTCACTGCGGTGTAATGTTCTGCGCCGTGCCGCACGTCCCGCGCAAACGATTCCTGCGCCGCATCCCTTCATTCGGCAAAAAACGGCAGACCCCGCGCTTTGTGCCGAAGTCTGCCGTTTTCCTTTTTTATAACAGCGCCCGTCTGCGCCTTATTCTGCCGCACTTTTGCACCGCGCGTCAGATCTCCACCGTCATGCCGTCATACGAAGGCTCCATGTTCTCCTTTCCGGCGCGCTGCACCAGTTCATCATACAGCCACTTTCCGTTGTGGGAAAAATGGTTGACGACAAAGCGCGTGCTTTCGTCCGCCGCGCCGTCCGCAAGCAGACGGTTTTTGACGATCACCGTATCGGCAAGCCCCATGTGCCCGTTGTTTTCGCCGTTTTCGTAGCATCCGCTGGTGCAGTCCAGGCTGACAAAATCCAGCGGTGTGCCGCGTTTTTTCAAAAACTCGAACACCTCCGGATAAAAACGTCCCGTATCATGCGCATACAGCAGGCTGCGTCCTTCGCGTTCGATCAGATAGAACAGCGCCTGTTCGGTGCTCATGTGCTTTGCGGGCAGCGGCGTCACGGTATACGGCCCTGCGGTGAACGGCTCGAACGGCTTTACGATGTGAAAATGCAGCCGATCCGTTACATCCTTTTCCAGTTCGTGCCCCGCCGCCTTGAAGATGTAGTCCCGCACTGCTTCGTTGCAGTAGATATCCAGCGTCGGGCTTGTCATATCGTGGGAATAGCACCCGCCGCGGTTGACAAGCTCTGCCGGGTAGATGTGATCCGTGTGCGAATGGGTGACGAGCAGCCAGCGCACGGCGGAAAGATCGAGATGCTGCTGCAGCGCATGCTGGTAGGTGTCGCACGGGAAATCCAGCAGCATCACATCGTCCACGATCGCCTGCGAGCGCGTGCGGATGTTGCGCCCCCCCAGCTCGCGCGCCGCACGGCACGCCGGACAATTACAGAACACGGAAGGCCAGCCCTCTGCCGCCGCTGTCCCAAGATATTGAAATTTCATTGAAAAAGCCCCTTTCCTGAATACGGCGCAAGGCCGCTGTTCTTTTTTGAATATGCCGTACCGCTCTCTTTGAGCGCACGGCGGTTTTCCCTTTTTTGCGCGGCACGCACGGGATTTTCCGTCCGGAACTTTCCCCTTTGCGCCCGCCGGCGTTTTTTCAAAAGGATTTTCCGCCTTTTAGCATAGCGAATCCGTACAGCAATTTCAACTGTATTCTTTTGTTTCTCTTTGCTTTTTTCGGGATATTTGCACAAAAACATCCAAGTCTTGCACGATCGGCATATGCCGGAATCCGGGCGGCGCTCTTTTATACGGTGTGCCCGGCTTTTGAGGATGTTTGTGCCCCTTTATGCGCCGATTGTGTACTATACACCGCTATCACAGCATGGTATACTTAAACCGCTGTTCCCCTATTTCAGCTTTGCTGCGGCAAGCCATGCGGCGGCAGACAGGCGCTTTGCAAAACGGGGATTTCCTGTGGTTTTTACGGTGCTTTTGTGACGGAAGGCACCGCATGAAAAATAAAAGTATCATTTTGAGAGTGTGAAAGTGAGGCATTCTTATGAAAGAGACACTGAATGTAGGCGTGATCGGGCTTGGAAACCGCGGCTCCAACCTGCTGGAAAACTGCATCCTGCCGCAGCCGGGCGTCAAGGTCGTCGCCGTGTGCGACTGCTATGACGACCGCCGCGAAAAGGGCGTAAAGCTTGTTACCGACGCCGGACAGCCGACCCCGTTTTCAACGGCGGATTACCGCGAGATCCTGGCCAAGCCGGAGGTCGACGCCGTTGTCATCATGGCGTCGTGGGAATCCCACCTGAACCTTGCGTGCGAAGCCATGCGCGCGGGCAAGTACACCGCCGTGGAAGTGGCGGGCGCTTATTCCGTAGAGGACTGCTGGAAGCTGGTGCGCACGCATGAGGAAACCGGCGTGGAATGCATGATGCTGGAAAACTGCTGCTTCGGCCGCGATGAGCTGATGGTGCTGAACATGGTGCGCAAGGGCGTATTCGGCGAGATCGTGCACTGCCAGGGCGGCTACCGCCACGATCTGCGCGAGGAGGTTTCGTTCGGACGCGAAAACCGTCATTACCGCTTCCGCAACTACCTCAACCGCAACTGCGAAAACTATCCCACGCACGAAATCGGGCCGATCGCCAACGTGCTGGACATCAACCGCGGCAACCGCATGCTGACGCTGACGTCCATGGCGTCGAAAAGCGCCGGCCTGCATGAATATCTGATGCGCGAAAAAGGCCCGGAATACGACGCAACGAACATGCATTTTGCACAGGGCGACGTTGTTACCACAATGATCAAATGCGCGCGCGGCGAAACGATCTGCATCACGCTGGATACCACCCTGCCGCGTGCTTATTCCCGCGCTTTCCATGTACAGGGCACCAAGGGCATGTATATGGAGGATAACAAGAGCATCTTTATCGACGGCAAGGACAACGAGTTCGATTACAAATGGAACGAACGTTGGAACAGCGTCGAAGAATACCGCGAAGAATACGATCATCCGCTGTGGAAGCAGTTTCAGGAAGACGGCGTCCGCGGCGGACACGGCGGCATGGACTGGCTTGTGTTCCATTCGTTCTTCAATGCAGCGAAGGCGGGCGCACACGCACCGATCGACGTATACGACGCAGCCACATGGATGAGCCTTTCCACTTTGAGCGAACAGAGCATCTCTCTGGGCAGCATGCCGGTCGCCATTCCCGATTTTACAAACGGAAAGTGGATGGAGCGCGCCCCGTGGGAGCCGTGATCCCCATTTGTGAATAAAAGCCAAAACCACCGGGGTGCAGCCGCGCTTCGGTGGTTTTTCCGCTTCATTGCAAAAAGGAGAGTATCCCGTATGACACAAAACAGCGAAGGCTCAAAACTGACCGGTCTGCGTGAGCAGCGCGCCTTTTTCCTGATTTGCTGGGTCACCTATTTCAGCACCTATCTCGGGCGGCTTGATTTTACGGCAAGCCTTGCGGAAATTTCCTCTTCGGCCGGGTTTTCCAAAACCGAGCTGGGTCTGGTGAGCACCGGATTCTTCATCGGCTACGGCATTTTCCAGCTGATCTGGGGCTTTGCCGGGGATCGCATTTCCCCGGTCTATCTTGTCTTTTTCGGCATTTTCGGCTCCGGCATCCTGAATCTTGCCATGGCCTGTGCTTCGTCCGCGGGCTTCATGGCGGTGCTGTGGACGCTCAACGGTGTCGTGCAGGCCGCGGTGTGGTCGCCGCTTTTGAAGCTGACAGTCGACCGTCTGCCCGGCGTGCTTGCCGTGCGGGCAAGCATCCGCTATGCCACCACGGTCCCCGCCGGCACCTTTGCCGCGTACCTTACGGCGGCGTTGTGCACGATGCTTTGCTCGTGGCGCACGGTGTTTGCCGTATCCGGCTGCTTTCTTGTCCTGGTCGGCGTGGTATGGCTGCGCGGCATGCACCGTCTTGCGCCGCATACGGCGCCCGCCGCGCCCGCCGAAAAAGCCCGCAGCGCCGCGCAGACGCAGGGCACCGGCATTTCGGCAAAGCTGTGTCTGCTTTTGGTGCCGATCGGCCTTGCCGCTTTGATGAACGGCCTGATCCGCGACGGCGTGCAGACCTGGATGCCCACCTATCTTTCGGATCTTCACGGACTGGGCGGTGTGTCGTCGATTGCGCTGACGCTGGTTCTGCCTGTCATCAACCTGAGCGGCGTTTACATCGGCAAATACGTCAACGAGCATTATCTGCACAACGAACTTTCCACCGCAGGCGCATCCTTTGCCGCCGCCGTGCTTTTGCTGCTTCCGTGCGTGTTCGGCGCGCATGTGCCGCTTTGGCTTTCGCTTGCGCTGTTCGGCCTGTGCGCCGCGATGATGCTTGCCGTCAACACCATGCTGGTGACGCTTGTGCCCATGCAGCTGCAGCACACCGGCCGCGTGAGCGCTCTGAGCGGCATCCTCAATTCCGCCACCTATGCAGGCAGTGCGCTTTCGGGCTACGGCATCGGCTGGCTGCTGGAAAACAAGGGCTGGCCGGTCGTGCTGACGGGCTGGCTGCTGGGGCTTGCCGCGGCAGCGGTTGTCTGCATTGCGGTGCGCCGGATGTGGAAGGCCGTCTGCCCGCACGGCGAATAAGCCGCACTGCCTTTCCCCTTTGAACAGACGATCCCCCAAAGCTTTGGGCAAAAGCCGAAACCCGCGCTTTTGGCTGCACGGAAAATCTTCCGCTTTTTGGCGGAATATGCTATAATGGCATCACAAACTGCAAATATATTCCGCTGCCGGATATACCGTGCAGCATGCTGCGAACAGGAGGGGCTTTTATGATCCGCTATCGTCTGAATATAACCGATGAAATCAACGAAAAACTGCTGGAGCTTGCCGTAAAGCGAAGCGACAGCCGCCGCAGGCTGCGCAATATCCGCATCGTACTGGGCGGGCTTGCCGTGCTTTATGTGGTGCTTGGGCTGTTGCTGAATTCCCGCGCCGCATCGAAGGACTATTTCCTTTTCATCTCGGCGGGCATCCTGATCGTGTTCCCGTTTTTGCTGCCGCCGCTGCAGAAAATGCTTCTGCGCCGCCAGCAAAAGCGCATGGACAGCATGCTGCGCTCGGGCGTCATTGATTACAGCTTCGATGAAAACGGCGTACATATCTCTTCGTCCATGGGCGAATCGCAGCTGAATTGGGACGCTTTTCGTTCCTACACCGTCGACGGCGATTTTATGTATCTGGAACGGCGTGACAATCACGTTGTGCTCGTGCGCCTGAGCGAACTGCCGCAGGGCGATCAGCAGGCGCTGGAACAGCTTTTGCAAACACACGTTCCGAAGAACGCATGACCCGCAGGGGCTGTCCGTCCGGCACGCACCGCTTTTTACGCCGCTTTGCGCCCCCGCTTTTCGGCGGGGGCTTTTTTTACGCGGGCTTTTTGCGCCCGCACCAGCTTTATGGAGGTTTTTTATGGAAATGCGCACCCGTTTTCTGCCGCGCCTTTTGAACAGCGAGGCCGAAGCCTATCTGGAACGAAACGATATCATCATCGTGCCCGTCGGCACGGTCGAAATGCACGGCGGGCTGCCGATGGACTGCGAAACCGTCGTCAGTGAGGCCATTGCCCTGAAAATGGCGGAGGCCTGCGACGGGCTTGTCCTGCCGAATCTGCCGTACTTTTACGCCGGCGCCACCGCAAACGGGCGCGGCACCACACAGGTGAGCATCCGGCAGGGCATGGATTATCTGGGCGCGATCGCGCGCAGCCTGCTGCGGCAGGGCTTCAAACGGCAGATCTACATCAGCCTGCACGGCCCCGCCCACATGACGTGCAGCCCCATGGTGCGTGATTTCTTCGATGAAACCGGCGTGCCGATCCTGTACATGGATCTGTGCATGCAGATGTTTGGCAAGGCAAAGGATCTGTTTGTGCCCAAGGACGGGGCGGCAGACCCGAAGGCGTTCAACGATATCTTCAACAGCCTTTTTGTCGGCGCATACGATATCCTCGGCCGCATCGAGGACGTGCCCCTTACCACCGAATATTATCACACCCAGCCGCAGACGGTCGCACCGTTCCGCGAGCTGTTCGGCCTTGCCTATCAGAGCGGCAGCATCGGCTACTGCTTCGGCGACCCGAAGGATCATCTGCCCACCCCGCAGATCCCGACCGCCGAGCGCCGCGCCGAGCTTGCCGCGCAGGGCAGAGCGCTGATCGAAGCCCTTGCCGCGCGCATGGATATGCCGAAGGTGGTGGCGGACATGCGCGATCTGCACCGCTTTGAAGCAGAGCTTATGGAGCGCTGCCCGTGGATGCCCGCCGCGTGGAACACCCGCGAGTGATCCCCGCACAGCCGATCCGCAGAAAATAAAACAGGCATGCCCCGGGAAAGGAACTGCACCCGCGGGCATGCCTGTTTTTGATTGTTTTATTTCAGCTTCGGGGAACGCCCCTGCGGCCCGTGCCGAAGCGTGTGATGTGCACTTCCTGCCCCTTGATTGAAAAGACGTCAGGGGCCGTTTTGGGAAAAGCGCCCTGCCCTGCGTACAAAACGGTACAAATCGTCAATTTTTTCGCTTTTCTTTATTCAAATGCATCAAAATTTAAGAAACCGATTGACTTTATTTTGTCATCCTTGTATAATTTAGCCGTTCATGGGTGATTTCCGCGTCCCGGCGCTGTTTTTACCGGCGCAAAACAGCGGAGCATACGGCGCTTTTGCCGCAGATCGTCTGCAACAAGGTCATTTTCACAGGCGGCTTTTCTTTGCCGGGCTGTGTATTTTTATTTGATCCAAAAGGGAGTGTTCAAGATGAAAAATGTACCGATCGTTCTGGAAAGCATCCCGCAGGAACTGCAGCAGGGGATGCAGGAGCTGTGCGCGCACGAGGGCTTTTGCCCCGCCGAAACCGGCGTGCGCATCCTGGCAAAGCGCGGGCAGGCGTTCTTTGCCGAAGCGGACGGCGAAACGCTGCGGGTGGAATACACCGCCCCGTGCCAGTTTTTCCGCGCACTGTCGTATCTGAAAACCTCTGCCCGCTTTACGCTGCGGCGGCCGCCCGCATTTGAACACAACGGCGCAATGCTGGATTGTTCACGCAATGCCGTGCCCACCGTCGAAGCCGTGCAGCGCATCCTGCGCAAAATGGCGCTTATGGGGCTGGATACCCTGATGCTTTACACCGAGGATACCTACGAGATCCCCGAATACCCGTACTTCGGCTATCTGCGCGGGCGCTACTGCGCCGATGAACTGCGCAGTCTGGACCGGTATGCCGCACAGCTCGGCATCGAGCTTGTGCCGTGCATCCAGACCCTTGCGCATCTGGAACGCGCACTGCACTGGACGCAGGTGGACCCCGATCTGCGTGACACCAACGATATTTTAATGGTCGGCGAAGAAAAGACCTATGAGCTGATCGACAGAATGTTCTGTGCGCTGCACGACTGCTTTACCACAAAGCGCATCCACATCGGCATGGACGAAGCGTTCATGCTCGGGCACGGGAACTTCCGCTTCAAAAACAAGATCGTTCCCCCGCACGAGCTTATGGCGCGCCACCTTTCCCGCGTGTGCGAAATTGCGCATAAATACGGCATGCAGCCTATGATCTGGAGCGATATGTACCTGCGTGCCGCCTCCCCCAGCGGATTGTATTACGATGTTCCCGAAACGATCCCGCAGGCGATCCTGGACGCGGCGCCGCCCGATGTCCCGCTCATCTACTGGGATTATTCCCACAACGAGTATGACGATTACGCACGGCTCATCCGCGCCCACCGGCAGTTCCGTTCGGAAATCCTGTTCGCGGGCGGGCTTTGGACGTGGGTCGGCCCCGCACCCTGCTATTCCAAGATGCGCACCGCCTCTGCCAGCGCACTGCGCGCGTGCGAAGAAAACGGCATCCGTTCCGTCCTTGCCACCGCATGGGGCGATAACGGCGGGGAAACCAACGTCCTTGCCGCGCTGTACGGCATGCAGCTGTATGCCGAATACGATTACACCGGAAGCATGGACGAAGCATGGCTTGCCGAACGCTTTGCCGCCTGCACGGGCGAAGACCCCGCCGCATTTGCGACACTGGATGCTTTCAACACGGTTCCGGGCGTCACCGCGTGCAAAACCCCGCCCTATCCCGCAAACAGTGCCAAATTCCTGCTGTATCAGGACCCGCTTGTGCCCCTTTTTGCAAAGGATACCGCACAGCTCACCCTTTCGGGCCATTATGAAGCACTTGCCGAATTTTACGCCAAAGACACCAGCGAATGTCCCTGCTTTGAGGCGATGTACCGTTTTTATGAACAGCTGGCGCGTCTGCTTGCCGTAAAATGCCGCTGGCACGAACAGGCCCCCGCCGCCGTGCCGGAAAACGCCGAAGCCTTTGCCGCGCTTGCCGCACAGTGCGCCGACGAGACACGCGCGCTCAAAACCGCATGGGAAACCCTGTGGACGTCCACCAACAAGCCCTACGGCTTCGAGGTACTGGATATGCGCATGTCTGCCCTTGCCGGACGCTTTGAAACTGCCGCACGGCAGATGCAAAAGTTTGCGCGCGGCGAAGCGAACACACTGGAAACGCTTTTCTGCCCGAAGCTGCGCTGCCTTTCCGATGAAGAGGGCAAATTTAATATCTGTGTTTCGTGGAGCGACTGTGTCTCTGCCTGCAATGTCTGACGCAGACGCTTTTCTGCAGCAGTATTCCAAACCGCGCGGTGCATGTTTTCTGCCCGCGCGGTTTTTGGGTGGCGGATTTCGGCGATCCGTTGTATAATGAAGGCGAACGGCCGCACCGATCGACACGCCCGGCCGGGAATGAAGGAGAGCCTTGCATGAGCACGCAGACGAATAACATCAAGGAAAAAAAGCTAAAATATATCCGGGTCTATGACCGGCTTTACGAGATGATCCAGAATCGGACGTACCCGCCGGGAAGCCAGCTTCCCTCGGAAACGGATCTTGCCGAGCAAATGGACGTCAGCCGCATGACGCTGCGCAAGGCGCTTGCCCTTCTGCAGGAGGATAACCTCATCACCAACCGTTCGGGCATCGGCAGCTTTGTCAACGAAGAAAACGCAAACGTGCCATCCTCCGGCATGGAAACGATCGGGCATCCCGTGCGCAAATGCTGCATGGAAACGCTGGACGATGTGGAGATCGCCCTGCGCATCGAACCGCCCACCGGCGCGATCACCAAGGCGATCGCGCAGAAATCTGCCGCCGTTGTCATTGTCGACCGCTGGTACCGCCACGCCGCAAAGCCGTGCGCCTATTCGCTGAGCTTTGTGCCCATTGAGGTCATCGGCAAGGAAGGCATCGACCTTGGCTGCCCCGAAAGCCTGCTGGATTTTCTGGAGGAAGGCATCTACACCCGCCGCATCGCGACCGAGTGCACCTTTTCCCATTCCTCTGCCGGCAATTTCACCGCCGCCCAGTATACGATTTCGGAATCCTCGTCCTTTATCCTGATCCAGGAGACGATCCGCACCGAAGGCGGCACCGTGCTTGCCGCATCCAAGCACTATATCCCGATCGACCGCTTCAAAATGGAAATTTCCCTTTCCAAATAAGCGCACAGCCTTTTGCGCAGACGGCGGCTGTAAAGCCAGGGCGCACCATATGCCGAATATGCGCAAATACGCAGTTTCAAGGGCTTTTTCCGAATTTTTATCCAGAAGCCGGTTTTGTTTTTTGTATAAGTTGAATCTTGAAATCCGGGCGATCGGCGTGTAAAATATATACAGGTATAAAATACACGCTGTACAAGTATAAAGGAGCGATGAAATATGCAAAACTATTCCGGAGAAATCGGGTTACAGTATCATCTGCAGATCCGCAAAGGCGACGTCGGGCGCTATGTGCTTTTGCCCGGCGACCCCAAGCGCTGCAAAAAAATCGCAGAACATTTTGATAACGCACAGCTTGTTGCGGACAGCCGCGAATACGTCACCTATACCGGCTATCTGGACGGCGAAAAGGTAAGCGTCACGTCCACGGGCATCGGCGGGCCTTCTGCTTCGATCGCCATGGAAGAGCTTGTCCGGTGCGGCGCAGATACCTTCATCCGCGTGGGCACCTGCGGCGGCATGGAGCTGGACGTCAAGGGCGGCGATATCGTCATTGCCACCGGCGCGATCCGCATGGAGGGCACCAGCAAGGAATACGCCCCGATCGAATTTCCTGCCGTGGCGGATCTTGACGTGACGAACGCACTGGTCGCTTCGGGCAGAGAGCTTGGCTACACCTGCCATGCCGGCGTTGTGGAATGTAAAGACGCCTTTTACGGCCAGCACGAGCCCGAGCGCATGCCCGTGAGCTATGAGCTGCTGAATAAATGGGAGGCATGGAAGCGCCTTGGCTGCAAGGCGTCCGAAATGGAATCCGCCGCGCTGTTCATTGCGGCAAGCCATTTGCGGGTGCGCTGCGGTTCTGATTTTCTGGTTGTCGGCAATCAGGAGCGTCAGGCTGCGGGGCTGGAAAACCCGATCGTACACGATACCGAAGCCGCGATCAGGGTCGCCGTGGGCGCACTGCGCAAACTGATCGCAGCTGACCGCAAGTAAAGGAAAATGCTATGAAAAAATATAAACGAATCTTTGTAGTCGTTCTGGATTCCCTTGGCATCGGCGCCATGGCGGATTCCGAACAGTACGGCGACGTCGGCGTGGATACCCTCGGGCATATCGCGCAGCACGCCAAAAATCTGAACATCCCGAATCTGCACAAGCTCGGCATCGGCAACCTGAAAGAACTGTGCGGCGTTGCCCCGGCGGAAAAGCCGCTTGCAAAATATGCCGCCCTGTGCGAAAAAAGCCGCGGCAAGGATACCATGACCGGCCACTGGGAGATGATGGGTCTTCACATCACCACCCCGTTCCAGACCTTTACGGAAACGGGCTTCCCGCAGGAGCTGATCGACGAGCTTTCCCGCCGGACGGGGCGCGTCATCATCGGCAACAAAAGCGCCAGCGGCACCGAGATTTTGGACGAGCTTGCCGAAGAAGAGATCGCAACGGGTCATCTGATCGTTTACACCTCTGCCGATTCCGTTCTGCAGATCTGCGGCAATGAGGAGACCATGGGGCTTGAAAATCTGTATCATTACTGCGAGATCGCGCGCGAACTTACGATGCGCGACGAATGGAAGGTAGGCCGCGTGATCGCACGCCCGTACACCGGCAAAAAGAAGGGCGAATTTGTCCGCACGGCAAACCGCCACGATTACGCGCTCAAGCCTTACGGCCGCACGGTGCTCAACGCGCTGAAGGACAGCGGGCTGGACGTGATCTCCGTAGGCAAGATCTATGATATCTTTGACGGCGAAGGGCTGACGGCTTCCAACAAATCGAAGTCCTCCGTGCACGGCATGGAACAGACGATCGAACTGGCGAAATCCGATTTCAAGGGTCTGTGCTTTACAAACCTTGTCGATTTCGACGCCCTTTGGGGACACCGCCGCAACGTGCAGGGCTATGCGGATGAGATCGAACGCTTTGACGTAAAGCTGGGCGAACTGATGCCCGCGCTGCATGCGGACGATCTGCTGATCCTGACGGCCGACCACGGCAACGACCCCACCTATACCGGCACCGACCACACCCGCGAAAAGGTGCCCTTCCTTGCATGGTCGCCCTCGATGCGTCAGGGCGGCGCACTGCCCGAACAGGAGACCTTTGCCGTCATCGGCGCAACGATCGCAGATAACTTCGACGTCGCCATGCCGGAAAACTGCATCGGCACTTCGCTGCTGCAAATGCTTTGACCGCAACTGAAAGGAATTGGAATTATGGATAAATTTGAAATTTTGAACAAAGTCGATCACACCCTGCTGAGCCAGACCGCAACGTGGGAGGAGATCCGCAAGACCTGCGACGACGCCATGGAATACCACTGCGCCAGCGCCTGCATCCCCGCAAGCTATGTGAAGCAGGCCGCCGAATATGTGAACGGCAGGCTGCCGATCTGCACGGTGATCGGCTTTCCCAACGGCTATGACACCACTGCCGCAAAATGCTTTATGACGCAGGACGCCGTAAAAAACGGCGCAGAGGAAATCGATATGGTCATCAACCTCGGCTGGGTAAAGGACGGCAAATGGGACGCTGTGCTCGACGAGATCAAGGCCATAAAGGACGCCTGCGGCGGCAAGCTGCTGAAGGTCATCATCGAAACCTGCCTGCTGACGGAAGAAGAAAAGGTCAAGATGTGCGAAATCGTCACCGCATCCGGCGCCGATTACATCAAGACCTCCACCGGCTTCGGCGGCGCGGGCGCAACGCGTGAGGACGTTGCCCTGTTTGCCCGCCACGTCGGCCCCGACGTCAAGATCAAGGCTGCGGGCGGCATCGCCGGTTTTGAAGACGCCGAGGACTTCCTGCGTCTTGGCGCCGACCGTCTGGGCACAAGCCGTCTTGTCAAGGCCATGAAGGGCTGACCCCCGCACCGCAGCCCGAACATCCGTACAAAAAGCCGCCGGACACTGTTCCGGCGGCCCTTTGCATATCGGCAGGAGGATGAATCCCATGTCTGTTTTTTACCATGAAGAAAGCCGCGAATTTCATTTGACGAACGGCAGGATCAGCTATATCCTATCCATTCTGGATAACGGCGAACCCGGTCACATCTATTTCGGCAAGGCAGTGCGCGACCGCGCTTCGTTTGCGCATCTTATCGAATACAGCTGCCGCGTGATGTCGCCCTACTGCTTTCCCGACCGCCCCTCGTTTTCCATGGATCAGCTGCGGCAGGAATACCCGAATTTCGGCCACGGCGATCTGCGCGAGCCTGCGTATTCGGTGCGCCGCGAAACCGGCAGCACGGTTTCCGAATTCCGCTGCCGCTCGCACCGCATTTCCCGGGGAAAGCCGAAGCTGCCCGGCCTGCCCGCCACCTACACGGAATCGGACGACGAAGCCGACACGCTGGAGCTGGAGCTGTTCGACGAAAAAACGCAGGCGTCGCTCACGCTTACTTACACGATCTTCCGCGATTTTGACGCCGTTGCCCGCAGCGTGCGGTTTGAAAACCACGGCACGCAGACACTGGTACTGGAACGTGCGATGAGCGCATCCATTGATTTCCCCGATAAGGACTTTGAAATGATCCGCCTTTCCGGCACATGGGCGCGTGAACGCGCCGTGCAGCGCACCGCACTTTCGGGCGGCATCCAGCGCATTTACAGCCGCCGCGGCTGCTCGAGCGCTGTGCACAATCCGTTCCTTGCACTGGTGCGCCCTGAAACGACCGAATATTCCGGCGAAGCCTATGGCTTCAGCCTTGTTTACAGCGGCAATTTCCTTGCGCAGACCGAGGTGGACGCCTTCGACGTCAGCCGCGTGATGCTCGGTATTCATCCGGACGGCTTTTCGTGGCCGCTGCGCCCGGGCGAAAGCTTCACCACGCCCGAAGCCGTGGCCGTCTATTCCGACAGCGGGCTTTCCGGCATGAGCGGCGTGTTTCATCATCTGTACCGTTCGCGTCTTGCGCGCGGCACATGGCGCGACCGTCCGCGGCCGATCCTCATCAACAGCTGGGAGGCCGCCTATTTCGATTTCGACGAAGAAAAGCTGATGGACCTTGCCCGCAGAGCCGCCGACGTCGGCATCGAGCTGTTCGTTCTGGATGACGGGTGGTTCGGTGCGCGCACAAACGACTGCGCAGGCCTCGGTGACTGGTGGTACAACAAAGAGCGCTTTCCCAATGGGCTGGGCGGCTTTGCGCGCCGTCTGAAAGAGCTGGGACTGGACTTCGGCTTTTGGATCGAGCCGGAAATGGTGAACGCCGACAGCGAGCTTTACCGCGCGCATCCGGATTGGATCATCCGCGATCCCGACCGTTTTCCCAGTCTTACCCGCAATCAGTATGTGCTCGATTATTCCCGCCCGGAAGTCGTTGCGTACATCGGGGATCTGATCGCTGCCGCGCTGCGCGAAAGCAAAGCCACCTACATTAAATGGGATATGAACCGCTCCATTACCGAATGTTTCAGCACCGCACTGCCGCCCGATGAACAGGGTACTGTTTATCACCGCTATATCCTGGGCGTATATTCGCTGTACGAACGGCTGACGCGCGAATTTCCCAATGTGCTGTTTGAAAGCTGCGCGTCCGGCGGCTCCCGCTTTGACCCGGGCATGCTGTACTATGCGCCGCAGGGCTGGACAAGCGACAACACCGACGCCATGCAGCGTGTGGAGATCCAGTACGGCACCTCGTTTGTGTATCCGGTTTCGTCCATGGGCGCACATGTATCGGCTTCACCCAATCATCAGCTGCAGCGCCGCAGCAGCCTTTCGGCGCGGGCGGACGTCGCGGTGTTCGGCACGTTCGGGTACGAACTGGATCTGACAAAGCTGCCGCAGGAAGAACTTTGCGAAATTGCCGAACAGGTCGCGTGGATGAAGCAGCACCGCGCCCTGATGCAGTTCGGTGATTTTTACCGGCTGCGCAGCCCGTTTGAATGTGCCGAAGCAGCTTGGATGACCGTATCGCCCGATGCCCGCGAAGCCGTGGTGGGCTGGTACCGCTTCCGTCAGCCCGCAAGCGGAAAATTCACGCGCGTACGCCTGCGCGGGCTTGACCCCGACGCCGATTATCTCGTACAGCCGTCCGGCCTTGTCATCGGCGGCGACGAGCTGATGCGCATCGGGCTTTCCACCTCCGATCTGCCGGACGAAGCCCCCTGCGACTGCAAGACAAAGCGCTTTTATCTTTCGATGAAAGAATAACACACAGGCGGGCGTTTTGCGCGGGCGGGTGATGCCCCCCTTGCGCTTGCGGGTGCGGCGCTTTCCGGCTGCCGCGCTTTCCGCCGCGGCGCACCGCAGCGCCGCCTTACAATTGACGCAAAAAGAGCTGTGAGAAAATTCTCACAGCTCTTTTTTTGATAAAGCTTTTCTGTTTTTGCCGCCTTTGCATCAGCCCTTCAGGCCGCTTGTTGCAATGCCTTCCACGAAGAAGCGCTGCAAACATACGAACATGATGAACACCGGGATCAGCGATACGACGGAGGCCGCCATAACCAGCTGATAATCGGCGGAATACATGCCGATGAACAGGCGCAGGCCAAGCTGCAGTGTCTTTTTGCTGTCGGTGGACAGATAGATCAGCGGGCCCATGAAGTCGTTCCATTCGGTGACGAACGTTGTGATGCACAGCGTTGCGATCGCCGGCTTGGAAAGCGGCAGCATAATGCGCATCCAGATGCCGTATTCGGAAAGGCCGTCGATGCGCGCGGCTTCCAGCAGTTCGTTCGGGATGCCGATGTAGAACTGACGGATCAAAAACACGCCGAATGCCGTGAACGAGTGCATCAGGATCATGCCGAACAGCGAGTCCGTCAGACCGAACTTGCCCATCATGATGTACTGCGGCACCATGTATACCTGCCAGGGGATCGCGATCGTGGTAACGTACATCAGGAACAGCGTATCGCGGCCCTTGAACTGCATTTTTGCAAATGCATAGGCGGCAAAGCTGGAGGTGATGAGCTGGATGATCGTGATAACGATGGTCAGGAATGCCGTGTTTTTAAAATAGGTAAGCAGCGGGATCTGTTTCCAGATGATCGAATAGTTTTCCCATTGAAATTCCTTCGGGATCCAACGGATCGGGAATTCAAAGACGTCCTGCTGCAGCTTCACCGATGCGGAAAGCATCCACAAAAACGGCAGCAGCATGATCGCGGCCGCAAACAGCAGCGCGCCGTACAGAAGAACACGGGTTATCCAATACAGCACGGGGTTGCGTTTCCGAAGCAGTTTTGATGATTCCATATCGCTTTCCTCCCGTTTTTATAAATAATCCGTAAACTTCTTTTCAACGCGGAACTGAACAAGCGTCACAACCAGCACGATCACAAACAGAATCATGGCCAGCGCACTTGCATAACCGTATTCCTGACTGATGAACGCCTTGTTGTAGATGTGGTACACAAGCACCTGTGTGCTGCGTCCCGGGCCGCCCTGCGTTGTGATGTACATGATATCGAACACCTTGAAAGTGAAGATCGTCAGCATAACGACCACGAAGAACGTTGTCGGCGTGACCATGGGCCATGTGATGTTTTTGAAGCGCTGCCACGGGCTTGCGCCGTCAATGCGCGAAGCTTCGTACAGTTCCTTGGGCACGCCCTGCAGTGCCGCCAGATAAACAATAGTGTAATAGCCGACGTTTTTCCAGATCGTAAGCAGGATCAGGGTCGGCATGGCCCACGTTGTGGAAGCCGCCCAGCGCGGAAGGTTTTCCACGCCCAGCGCCGCCAGAAGCTGGTTGACCGGGCCGTTGCTGGGGTGGAACAGCGCGTTCCACACAACGCCCACCGCCACCAGAGAGGCAACATACGGGAAGAATACCACGGAGCGGAAGAAAGTGCGGCCTTTGATGTTGCAGTTGAGCAGCATTGCGATCAGCAGCGAAAGGATCATGGTTGCCGGCACGACGCCGAGCGTATAGATAAAGGTGTTTTTCGTCGCGATTTTGAATGTGGGGTCATCCGCCATTGCACGGAAGTTATCAAGCCCGACAAACGTAATTGCCGATGCGTTGCCTGCGTCCCATTCGCACACGCTCAGGATAAACGAAAATAAGATCGGGACGAATGTCAGGCACAGAAAGCCGATAAAGTTCGGCAGGATAAACGAATAGGCAATCAGGTTCTGCTTGAGGGAATATTTCATTTTCGGCTTTTTGCGGCTTTTCACTGCTTTTTCGGCCATTGCATTTCCTCCTTTTTAAAAAATGATGCCCCGTGAGGCCGGGGCATCATTTAAAGACTGCAGATTATTTCTTCAGCTCTGCAAGACGTTCGTCCCACTCTTTCAGACCATCCTCCAGACTAATGGAGTTCGTCATGATCAGGCTGTGTTCTTCATCGTTGATCTTGCTGACTTCGCGGCCGGTCGGGCTCATCGGCTCTTCAACGATGTGCTTTTCAATGTTGATGTACTTGGAAAGGTTTTCCGGCACGCCGGGCTTCTTGGATGCAAGGCTGTCAAAAATTTCGTTGACGGCGTCGCAGGAATAGCCGGGCAGGATGCCGCAGTTTGCAAGGATCTTCGCGCCTTCTTCACCGGTAAGGAACTTGATGAGTTCCCATGCTTCCTGCGGGTGTGCGGCATATGCGCCGATGCTGACAGGCGTTACGCCGCCGATTGCAGCTGCTTCATTGGGCAAACCCTCCACACTGGGCAGCGAGCAGACGCCCCAGTTGAAATCGGCATGCTCAAGCAGCATGTTGATGTACCATGTGCCGATCGGCATCATCGCAACCTGCTGGTTGTAGAAAACGCCGGAATAATGCGTGTTGGTTGCTTTCAGTTCGCCGTAGTCCATGATAAGGCCTTCGTCCTGCATCTTCAGAACGGTTTCATAATACGGCTTGAGGGAATCGACGGTATCGTCCAGCGTGGAATACACGCCCGTGCGCTTTGCAGGGTTGGAAACGATGCCCGGCCATACATGATAGTGCGCGCCGTAAACCTTGTCTGCGCCTTCGCCGTAGGTCATCTTCTTGGCCAGCTCATAGAATTCATCCATGGTCATGCCGTCCTTCGGATATTCCACCTTCTGTGCGTCGAACAGGTCTTTGTTGTAATACAGCAGGTGGTTATCCTTGCGGAACGGGATGCCGTAAACTTTGCCGTCCAGCGAAAGCTGATCGACAAGGCCTGCATACTTGGTCTTATCAAAATCCGGGTCGCTGCTGATGAAGTCATCCAGCGGCATCATATGGCCCTTTGCGATCAGTGCGCTCAGTGCCGGCGTGCCTTTGGTGAACACCACGTCGTAATTTTCCTTCGAGGAAAGCTTCACCTGGATCAGGTCGTCATATTCGGCTGCGGATGCTTCCACAACGTCGACCTTCATGCCGGGGTGCGATTCCTCAAATGCGGCAAAGATCTCTTTGAAGTAGCTTACGTTTGAATAGTCCCACAGAATGACGCGGATGCTGACGTCGCCGTCGCTCTTGCTTTCGGTTTCCGCCTTGGAAGAACCATCGGGAGCTTCTGCCGATGCGGAAGAGGAAGATGAGCCGCAGCCGGCCAAAAGGCCGAGCGCCATAACCATTGAAAGGACAATTGCCAATACCTTTTTCATAGTTTCCTCCGTTTTCATTTGTGCCGCCCGTCATGCTGCACGCGGCGGCGGTTTGTTTTTGATGCCTTTATTATAGATTGCACAAAGTTTTTCTTCAATGTAATATTTTATTGTGAATAGTGTAATTTTCCTGAGTTTGAACTTTTCGCGGCAAAGGCGTATAATATATTCCAGTCGGTGGATAAAATCTTACACCCGCCGCACAACACCTTGCATAAAGTTTTCTTCATTTGGTGAAACACTTTATGCGTATTGTATATATTTTGTAATAATTCCGGAGATTCGTCCTGCAAAGGACCCCGCCGGCAGAGGGGTACGCCACAATGAAATTCCAAAAAAGTCTGCGCTTCAAGCTGCTTTGCGTCGTGTTTCTGATTGCCGTGATCATTCTGTTCGTATTCGGCACAATGATGTTCCACAGCGCCGAAGCATCCTACCGCACCGACATCCCGCGTTCGCTGGGCATCCAGCTCAGTTCGGCAGCCGGCAATCTGGAGCGCAGCATCATCCGCATCATGCGCGTTCCCCAGCTGATCTCCAACGACAGCCGGATACGCCGCTATCTGCAGAACGACCCGTTCGGCTCCACCTCATACGGCAGCTCTCTGGTGGGCGCGCTCAGCGACGTCAACACGCTGATTTACAGCGCAAACATCAACGATTACCTTTCCAAGCTGATGCTCGTTTCCGCACGCCACCCCCAATACATCAGCGTCGGCTCGGTGTCCGGCCATTCTTCGGATCTTGCCATTTTCCACGAGCTTTGCCCCGAAATCGGCGTGCCGGATTCTCCCCGCATCCTTCCTTCTCCGTTTTTCTACGCGTACCAGACAAACGACCGGTACATTATCCCGTTTGCCGAGCCCGTGTATTATCTGGACGGCAAAACCCCGATCGGCACCGCGTATATCGCCATGGGAAGCCGGATCCTGCAGGATCAGTTTTCCACCTATTTTAAAGAGGGCGGGCAGCTTGTTTACATCCGTTCGGACGAAACCGTATGGGAAATGTCTCCCCACGGCTTTGCCGAACGTTCCGATCTGTTTGAGCCGCTCGGCGCAGCGGCCGACGAAGTATACCAGAACGGCGCGTTCACAACAGGGCCGGTCGATGCGATCGACGGCATCGGCATGGTTGGGTATTCCCTCGATCTGCTCGGCTGGACGCTGTTTCTGCCGGTTCCCGCCTATCACATGCAGCTGCCGCAGTATTTTGCCGCTGTTCTGCCGCTGGTGCTGCTGTTCGCCGCCGCGTGCGTGCTGGTCGTGTATCTGGTGCTCAATCACATCGTCGCGCGCCCCGTCGCGTACATCCAAAGCCAGCTGCATGCGCTGACACTGGGGGATTTTTCCGAGCGCAGGCCGCTTTCCTCCGATGATGAATTCGGGGCGATCAGCTCGGATATCACCGAAATGTCCGGCGCGTTCGTGCAGCTGATGAAAACCCAGCTGGAGGATGAAAAAAAGCGCAATCAGCTTTCCTTCCGCGCGCTTCAGGGGCAGATCACGCCGCACTTCCTTTATAATACATTAAATTCGATCCGCTGGCTGGGCGAAATGAACGGCGTGCCCGGCATGAGCGAAATGACGACCGCGCTGATGCGTATGCTGCGCCACATCACCCGCATCGAAACCGATTCCTGCACCCTGCGCGAAGAGCTTGCCTTCGTGCACGATTACGAGATTATCCAGACCTACCGCTACGGCAGCGGCTTTTCCATTCGCTACCGCACCGATGAAGCCCTGATGAATGCCAAGATCATCAAGTTCATCCTGCAGCCGCTTGTCGAAAACGCGATGTTTTACGGCATCGACCCTGCGGGCGGCACGGTGCTGATCGACATTCACGCCTACCGCGAAGGGGACGACCTGCTGCTTGCCGTAACCGACAACGGTGTGGGCATCCCGCCCGAAACACTCGAGCAGCTGCGCAAAAACGCATACCGCTCCCAGCGCACCGGCGGCGCAAGCGGCATCGCGCTGCACAATATCCACGAACGGCTCACCATGGAATACGGCAGCGGCTACGGCATTTCGATGCGCAGCGTGGTCGGGCATTATACGCAGATCACCGTCCGCGTACCGTTTGAAGAAACGGAACCGGAAAAGGCTTCGGAGGAAGAGTATGTATAAGATTTTGATTGTCGATGACGAACCGCTGGCGCGCATGGGGCTTTCCGCCATGCTTTCCGGCTGCGGGCTTGACGTCGAAGTTTCCGGCAGCGCCGCCAACGGGCAGGCCGCGCTGGAACTGATGCAGGAGACGATGCCCGATATTGTCATCACGGATATCCGCATGCCGGTGATGAGCGGGCTGGAGCTTCTGGAGTTCGCCTGCGAGCATTTCCGCCCCGCGCCCGCCTTTATTCTGCTGACAAGCTACGAGGATTTTTCCTACGCACGGCAGGCGCTGCGCTTTTCGGCAAGCGCCTATCTTCTGAAAATGGAGCTTTCCGCCGAAAAGCTTTCCGAAGCGCTGCACCGCGCGATCAACGACGTGCGCGCACGGCAGAACTCACTGCCCGCGCAGAACGCATCCTCGATCGGCAATGTGTTCATCAACCGCTTTTACAACAATATCCTGATCGGCGGCTATCATTCCGAAAGCGAGATTCTGGACATTGCGCACAACTTCAATCTTCACATCCAGGCCGAACGGTATCTTGCCGTGTGCGCACAGGTGAAATATCCGGATTCCGTCAAAGCCAACTACATGCAGCAGTACAACCTGTATCTGCGTGTTATGGATCTTGTGAAATCGACTGTCAGCCTGTACGCGCCGTGCTTTGTGGCGGCAAGTCATTTTGAGCGCATCGCCTTTGTGCTGATGCTCGGCCGCGACGACGACGCCGCGCACATCTGCGAATGTGCCGTGCAGGAAACCGACCGCCTGTGTGAGCAGTATTTCGGCATCCGCATTGCCTGCGGCGCAAGCCGTCCCACCGAACATCTGATCCACCTGTCGGCGGATTTCACCTGCGCACAGTCTGCTTCGCACAATGCACCGGACGGCACCGTGCACTGGCACACCAGCGAAAATCAGATTTCGGATGAGCAGATCGTGGCCGAACAGCAGTTCACACGCCTGGAACGCGCCGTTATTGATGCGATCGAACACAGCGATATCGCACAGTTCAACCATATTATGGACAGTCTGGCGCGCGCGGCCTTGTGCGAACCGCTTTCGTTCGCCGTTGCGCTTACCTCCTGCGTGCTGCATGTCGTGCTCACATGTCTTGATAACAGCAGGCAGCTGCTTACGGATGCCTTTTCCGGCTATCCGCAGAGCTACCGCTCGCTGTATGCCTGCACATCCGGCACTGAACTGGTAGAATATCACGATGTGCTGCGCGCAATGGTGATTTCCGCTATGAACATCCGCAGCACCGACCCGAAATATCACCTTGTTGCAGACGCGAAGGAGTACATCCGCACCCATATCTGCGACCGACTTTCCCTTGGGGAGGTCGCGGCGGCCATTGGCATCAGCCAGAACTACTTAAGCAGTCTGTTCCGCCAGTACAGCGAGCTTGGCTTCAACGATTTTGTCGTAAGCCTGAAGATCAGCACCGCAAAAACGCTCCTTTTGCAGGAGCATCTCAAGGTCTGTCAGGTCAGCGAACGTCTGGGCTTCGATAATCCGCACTATTTCAGCAAGGTGTTCAAAAAATACACCGGCATGTCTCCTTCCGAGGCTGCAGCCGCAGGCGAATCCCTGCCCGCAGCCGGCAAAGAGCACCCGGCCGGCCTGTAATGCGGTGCTCCTCTATTATAATAAGGTAAGCGCCCGCCTTGCCGCCCCCTTTTGCAGAAAAACACCCCCCGCAGCAGAAAACTTCTGCCGCGGGGGGTGTTTTGGTTTCTTTTTGTTTTCGCACAGCCGCCGGATCACAGGGACGGCATTTCGACAACCGTGCCGGTGGTTCTTGCCTTTTCTGCGCGGAACACTGCAAGGTGGCCGTTGATCGAATCGTTGATGCTGGTGCAGGAAATGGACGGTTCTTCGCCCTGCAGCACATGCACGAAGTCTTCCACAAGGCGCAGGTCTCCGCCGCCGTGGGAGCCGGTCAAACCGCTCTTGTCGCCGCCGATATTCAGATCGACCACTTCTTCCTTCCAGCCTGTTTCGCTGGCGGTATCAATGGTGCGCACGGTAAAGACCGAATCGTCGAACAGACCCTTGATCTCGCCCTTGGTGCCGATGATATGCAGGTTGCGTTCCGGCTTTGCGGCGCCGCCGATCATGTTCAGCGTTGCCGTTGCGCCGTCTGCAAAGTTGACGAGCACGGACTGGTGATCCACGTTGGAATGGTCGCAGTCCCACATGCAGCGGCCGTGGATGTTGTCGGTTTTCAGGGATTCGATCTTATCCTCGATCGTGGGATTGTCGATGTGCTCCAGGCAGTTCCATACATAGAAGCCCCAGCGGTTCGGATGATCGATGTAATGCTTCTTTGCGGAATACAGGCACTGATCCTCGATTTCGCAATCCACCATGCAGCGCTTGCCGGAGCCTGCGGGCTTTTTGGAAGGATCGAACTGGAAGTCGCTGCCGAAGCTTGCGATGCTGCGCGGAGCCACACCGCTCTTGAGCCACATCAGAAGGTCCAAATCATGGCAGCACTTTGCAAGCAGCATCGGTGCGCCGCAGACATTCTCGTTGCCCCATTTGCCGCGCACGAATGCAACAGCCAGATGATGATAGGTGACGTGCTCGGTTGCCTGAATGTTGATGATGTCACCGATCTCGCCGCTCAACAGGCGTTCCTTTACGGCAACATAGAACGGCGCATAGCGCAGGACGTGGCAGATCATGACCTTGCGGCCTGTCTCCTGCACCACCCGCTGCAGCTCCCACATTTCATCCTCGGATACTGCAAAGGGCTTTTCCAGCAGCATATCATAGCCGCGGCGCAGCAGCGGGATCGCTGTCGGCACATGCTGGGTATCCATGGTGCCGTTGATGATCGCGTCGGCGCACTTGGGCAGTTCTGCCAGCGCCTCGGCGCTTTCAAAGCACATATCCTCGCCAAAGCCGAAGAACTCTGCCGTCTTTTTGCGGCGAATGGGGTCCGGGTCTGCAACGCCCACAATGCGCAGTGCTTCCGGATGCT
>JAHHSL010000049.1 GCA_020025235.1 Ruthenibacterium sp. | reverse complement strand
GCAGAATTTCAAATTTTATACGGAAAAAAGCGCAGTGCATCGGCACTGATCAGCCGATATTCGATCCCATCGATGTTTCCCTGCACCGCGCGCGGGATCGAAGGGCCGTGCAGGTGACCGTAAAAACACCGCTTTACGCCGAACTCGTGCAGGATCTCCACGATCTCCTTTGCATCGGCGTTCGGGTATACCGGCGGGTAATGCAGGAACGCGATTTTTTCCGCATCCCCTGCCGCGCTGAGCGACGCGCGCAGGCGTCCGCATTCGCGGTTCATCACCTTTTCGTCGTGCGGCTCGCCGATATCAAAAAGCCAGCTGCGCGTCCCGCACAGCGCCTTGCCCTCCACAAATGCACAATCATTGTGCAGGAACGAAAGAGTTGTGAAATGGTTTTCCGCAAGATACCGGTTCATCTTGGAAAGGGTCGTCCACCAGTAATCATGGTTTCCCTTAATAAGGATCTTTTTCCCCGGCAGCTGCTGCAAAAATGTAAAATCCGCCGTGCAGTCGGCAAGCTTCATCGCCCACGACGTATCCCCTGCCAAAAGCACGGTATCGTTTTCACCAATGGCGGCAAGCCAGTTTTCCCGCAGCCGTTCCACGTAGTTTTCCCACCCGCGGAAAATATCCATAGGCTTTTCCCCGCCGAGTGAAAGATGCAGATCTCCGATTGTAAATATTGCCATAGCATCACCTGACTAAACGGCCGGCTTGCGGCCATACTAGATTTCAAACGCCGCTTTCCGGCGCTTTTAATGAATAGGAGGTTTGAATGATATGCATGATGAAAATGTCCTGAAAGGCGTCCACTGTGATGTAGAAAACTGCGTATACAACAACGGCAGCTGCTGCTGCACCGCACAGGAGGTCCATGTCAAAAACCGCATGGCCGTTCTTGGCGAAGAGACCATGTGCGAAACCTTCGAGGAAGCCTGACGCAAAGCCTTTGCGGCTTGTTCCGGCTTCCGGCACGGCGGTCTGCCCCACAGGCCGCTTTTACTTACAGCGAAAGCGCCGCCGCACGCACGTCCTCCTTTTGGATCACATCCTGAAAGCGCACCGGCTGTTCCCGCAGGCATGCAAGGCTCTGCGGGATCGGCGCGCCCGTTTTTTCATGCAGCAGACGCATGGCTTCAAACTCATCCTCCGGTGCACTGCCGGCAATGGCCTGCAGCACCGCGCGCGGGAATTTATAGGCGTCCGCCGTGGAAAGCACCACGCACAGCTCGTTATCGGCCGCTGCGCTGCGCGCCGTGCGCATTGCCACCGCCGTGTGTGTATCGCAGAGATATCCGTCCTCTTGCCAGCTCATGCGGATCTCCTCCCGCGTTTCGGCGTCATCCGCACACCCGCAGCCGAACACTGCCTGAATTTTGGCAAGGACGTCTGCCGGGACCTGATAGACGCCTTTTTCCGAAAGTTCCCGCATCCACTGCGCCGTGAGCGCACTGTCCCCGGACACATGATACAAAAGCCGTTCCAGATTGGAGGACACCAGAATGTCCATGGACGGCGAGCTTGTCCGGTAAAACGCGCGGCGGGCGTCGTACACACCGGTACGGATAAAGTCCGTCAGCACATTGTTTTCATTCGATGCGCAGATCAGCTTTTTGATGGGAAGCCCCATGCGCATGGCGTAATAGCCCGCAAGGATGTCGCCGAAATTACCCGTCGGCACACAGAAGCTGACGCGCTCGCCCGAGCGCACGGCGCCCGATGCAGCAAGCTGGGAATATGCATAGAAATAATAGACGATCTGCGGTGCAAGGCGTCCCCAGTTGATCGAGTTTGCACTGGAGAGCGTCTCGTTCTTTTCCGCAAGCTGCCGCGCCAAGTCCCGGTCGGCAAAGGCGCGCTTGACAGCCGTCTGCGCGTCGTCGAAATTGCCCTGCACCGCATATACCTGCACATTATCGCCGCGCTGCGTCGCCATTTGCAGGCGCTGCACCTCGCTGGTGCCGGCCTCTGGATAAAACACGGCGATGCGGATCCCCTCAAGCCCTGCATAGCCTGCCAGCGCCGCCTTGCCGGTATCCCCCGATGTTGCGGTGAGGATTTTGGTCGTGCCGGTGACGCCGAGATTTTCCTTCGCCTTTACAAGAAGGCGCGGCATCAGCTGCAAAGCGTAATCCTTAAAGGCGCATGTCGGCCCGTGCCAAAGCTCCAGCGCATAGGTATTGCCGCGCACCTTGCGGACGTATCCCGCTTTGCCCCCGAAATTTTCACCGTAAACCTCCTGCGCCGCACGCAGAAGAAATTCCGGATCATAGTCCGTCAGGTAAAGACTCAGCACCTTTTTTGCCGTTTCCGGATACGTCAGTCCGTAAAAATCCTCCGGATTCACCTGCGGAAACTCCTGCGGCACAAAAAGGCCGCCGTCCGGGGCAATGCCCGCAAAGATTGCTTGTGATGCGCTGACGACCGTATCGCCGCGCGTGCTTTTATACCGCATGATTTCCCTTCCTTTCACAATACACGTCTGCAGAATGCACAGGCGTTTTCAAAAAAGACTTTCTGTAAAAGCGTCTCGGACAGCCCGCGTCCGAGCAGATATTCATACACGCCGGGGATGCCGGAAATATCCCGGATGTCGTCCGGTACGTCTGCACCGTCGAAATCCGTGCCGAAGCACACGGTATCCTGCGCGCCCAGCGAGAGGAACGCATCCAGATGACGATAAACGTCATCGCGTGAAGCACGGCTCGGTTCGCCGTTGAGGAACGAGCGGTACAGATTGATCCCGATGATGCCCCTGCGGCGCACGATTTCTTCGATCTGCCGCCGCGTCAGGTTGCGGTGATGCCCCGTCACGCTGCGCACATTGGAATGGGTGGCCGCAAGCGGGCCGTCGTACAGCTCAAACACATCGGCGACACCCTCATCGGAAAGGTGCGAAATGTCCGGCACGATGCCGTACCGCGGCAGTTCCTGCACCACACTGCGTCCGAACGGGGTGAGCCTTCCGCCCACGGAGCTGCCGCCCCCGAGTTCGTTTTCTCCAAACCATGTCAGCGTCAGAAAGCGCACGCCGTCGCGCTGCAGCTGTTCCAGACGTTCGATGCGCCCGCCCAGCACTGCGCCGTTTTCCACCGAAAACACCGCGGCGCGCCTGCCGCTTTCAAGCGCCGCATCCATTTCCTGCATCGTGCGGCACTGGGCGATCCTGTCCCCGTGTTCGCGGATCTGTGCCGAAGCAGCCGCGATCAGCCCGCAGTATTCCTCGTATGCACTGTCCGTCCCGGGCTTGTTATCCTGTACAAACATGGCAAACAGCTGCACCCAGCGCCCAATTTCGCGCGCTTTGTCCAGCGTTACCTGCGCATTGCCGTTTGCAAGGCTTTCCCCTTCGGCAAGGCGATGTGCCGTATCACAGTGCAGATCAAAAAAATCCATGCTTGAGCCCTCTTTTCTCAAAACAGTAAACACTATAAGGTAAATGCATTTTCGATGCAGTTCAGCTTCGGCCTGCCGTTTTCCGGCAGCACCACTTCCACTACATCAAAGCGGATCCGGCTGTTTTCCGCTTCCGGGTTTTTCATCAGATATCCCTGTGCCGCAAGGATCAGACGCCTTTGCTTTGCCGGCGTCACAAACTCGCACGGGTCGGCGATCGCATCTTCCGCGCGGGTTTTCACTTCCACAAAAATCAGCAGATCCCCGCTGCGGACGATCAGGTCGATTTCCCCCTGCCGTGTCCGGAAATTCTGCTCCAGAATACAGCAGCCGTTTTTTCGGTACCATTTTGCGGCAAGCTTTTCCCCCGCTGCGCCGGAATCGGCGGTTTTCCGCTTAAACATAGCCGCGCTTTTTCAAAAAAGATTTCCGGTAAAACGGCTGTATCCCGTATTGATCGAGCAGCGCGTAATGCTCCTTGGTCGGATAGCCCTTGTGCTTTTCCAGCCTGTATTCGGGATATTCCAGCGCAAGCTGCTCCATATAGCGGTCACGCGTCACCTTTGCCAAAATCGACGCCGCCGCAATGCAGGCAGACTTTGCATCACCCTTTACCACGCTCTGCGCCGGTGTTTCCATCTGCGGGCAGCGGTTTCCATCGATGAGTGCAAGCTGCGGCTTTACTGCAAGCCCTTCCACCGCATTTTTCATCCCGAGCATCGTCGCGCCAAGGATATTGAGTTCGTCGATCGTCTCGGGTCCGACCATGACAATATTATATGCAAGTGCTTTCTGTACGATTTCTTCATACAGCGCTTCCCGCTTTTTTTCCGAAAGCTTTTTGGAATCGTTCACGCCCTCGATCGGGTTTTCCGGGTCGAGCACGACAGCCGCAACGCACACCGGCCCGCACAAGGGGCCGCGCCCTGCTTCGTCCACGCCGCACACTGTCCCCTTTGCGCGGTACTGGGCGTCAAATGCATACATTTCCTGTGTCATATCATTCCGGCCTTTCCAGTGACAGGCGTCCCATTTTTGCGCCCCTGAATTCATCCACCAACATGATCGCCGCACGCTCGGTGTTGACAACGCCGCCCGACATCAGCATGCCGCGCTTGCGTCCGACCGTCTCCAGAAGGTCATAGGCATCCTGCTGCAGATCCTCTTCGGAAAGATGATAGCGCTCGGCCAGACGTTCGGGATACATCTTCTGCATCTCACCCAAAAGGCCGGTTGCAAGCGCTTCGATATCCAGAATATCATCCTTGATCGAACCAATGAACGCAAGATTGCTTGCGGTTTCCAGCGTATCGAATTTTTTCCACAGCACACCGGGCATATCCAACAGGTCGTAATTGCCGACCGTCACCCACTGCTTGCCGCGCGTCACGCCAGGCTTATCCGCCGCCTTTGCGCGCACCGAACCGGCAAAGCTGTTGATAAACGTCGATTTGCCGACGTTCGGGATGCCGACGATCATCACGCGGATCTTTGCGCCCGCCATGCCCTTGACCGCACGGCGCTCCAGAAGATCAGCAAGTTCCGCATCAATGGCGTGCTTCACGTTCTGCACGCCGCCGC
Organism: Ruthenibacterium sp.; assembly: GCA_020025235.1. Classification (GTDB taxonomy): domain Bacteria; phylum Bacillota; class Clostridia; order Oscillospirales; family Ruminococcaceae; genus Ruthenibacterium. The sequence continues at coordinate 6,112 of JAHHSL010000049.1, read as the reverse complement.
GGTTTTTGCTGGAAATCGCAAGGCATCCGTCGCCGTCCCTGCGGAAATGCGCCACCCACTGTGCCGTTACATCCGGATCGGCAAGATCGGATTTATTCAGCACATACAGATGCGGTTTCCCGCGTGTGATGCGCATGATTTCCGGATTCAGGCTGCTGTGCGGGATGCGTGCATCCAAAAGCTGCAGCACAACATCCACGTTGCGGATCTCCTTTTCCATAACGCGCAGCGTCTTTGTCATATGTCCCGGGAACCACTGAATGGGGCGGGAATTCAAGCTTTCATTCATAATACCTTACCAAAACTGCCGAGGGGCGCCAGCCGCAGCAGAACCTTTCCAAAAATTGCTTTTTCATCAATAAACCCGACATCCGTGCTTCGGCTGTCCAGCGAATAGGAGCGGTTATCCCCCATGACAAACACGCAGCCTTCCGGAACGGTGACCGGAAATTCGACGTCGTACCGCAGATAAGTCGGACCGGAAATATACGGTTCCTCCAGCTGCTGCCCGTTTACCGTGACCGCACCGCTTTCAAAATCAATATCCACGGTATCCCCCTCGGTTGCGATAATGCGCTTGATGAGGGTTTCGCCGTATTTTGTAAGGCTGTCCGTCACCACGATGTCGCCGCGTTCCGGCTTATAGCCCAGGATCTGCACGGCGACACGATCCCCCCACTGCAGTGTGGGTTCCATGGAATGACCGAACACCTCAGTGATGCGCACCCCGAATACCAGAACGATCATCACAACAGCCAGTGCAAAGACGAGCGAATCATACCAGTCAAAGACAACCTGTGCTTTTGAACTGCGCTGCTTCATTTCTTTGCCTCCGTTTCCTTTTTAAAAAAACAAGCCGCGCGCCTCCTTTTGCGCGGACGCACGCGGCTTATAAAATTTGTTTCAATATGCAAAAAAGGGACAATATACATTGTCCCTTTTTGTATCTTATCGAAGCTGTTCCTTGACCTTTGCTGCCTTACCGGTGCGTTCACGCAGGTAGTAAAGCTTTGCACGGCGAACGCGGCCCTTGCGTACGACCTCTACCTTTTCAACGAACGGAGAGTTTACGGGGAACACACGTTCCACGCCTACGCCGTAAGAAGCACGGCGAACGGTGAAGGTTTCAGCAACACCGCCGTGGCGCTTTGCAATAACAGTACCCTCGAACATCTGGATACGCTCGCGGTCGCCTTCCTTGATACGAACGGAAACGCGAACGGTATCGCCGACGTTGAATTCGGGACGGTTCTCTTTGATCATGCCTTCGGTAATGATTTTCATTGCGTCCATGATTTACAATCCTCCATGTTTTATTAGACATTCATACCCGGCCGAAAAAGCCGACAGAGGACTGTCCGTTTAATGTTCTGCCATTAACCCCGCTGTTGGCACAGTGGATATAACGCCTTAGTATAATACCACAAACAGCGGCTGAATGCAAGGGCTTCAGGCAAATTTTTCATTGTTTTTCGTATAAACGCCCGTGCGCAGGATATTTCCCGCTGCAGCGGGCAGCCCCTGCGTCTCTTCGATCCAGCCCATAAGCAGCATCGGATTGATATTCAGCGTATTGCCGGTGGGCAGGTTCATATGAACGCACAGCGCGCCGTTTTCTTCCGTCAGCTGTGCTGCCGCAAGATGTGTTTTCAGCTCGATCGTTTTCTTTTTGCCGCGCTTGCCCTCTTTGATCACCTCGGCAGAATCCGCATCGTTATACGCCTGCCATGCCGCACGCGCCGCCGCGGCATTTTCCGCGCAGTAGCGCACCTCGTAAACCGAATAGGCGATATCGTTTGCATCCAGATCGGCCGGCCCCATGCGCACGACGTCCACGCCGCGCGGCAGACATTCCGTCAGCACGGCACAGGCCGCCTCCCAGTCGTAATTTTCGGCTTCTGTCTTAAAATCAACGGTTTCCGCAATGCTTTCCTGTCCAAGGGAAAGCGGCGCGGCAAACGTCATATAAATATGCGGGTTAAAGCCCAGTGTATACCACACCGGCAGACCGGAGCGCTTGAGTGCACGCTGCATCACGCGCTGAAGATCCAAAAGGGAAATATAGGAAGCTTCACCTGTTTTGGTGAACCACACTCTAATGGTAGTCAAAGCACGGACCTCCCAGAAGTGAATTTGCACCGCAGCCGCTGCATGCACGGTTGCACGGCGGCGTCGTTTTTGCCTCAAGCGCCTTTTTGTATTCGCGCACAAGGTATTCTTTGGTTACGCAGTAGTCCAAATGGCTCCACGGAACAAGCTCGTCCAGGCCGATCGTGCGGTTTGCATAAAAAGCAGGATCAACGCCGAGATCGCGGAAGATTTCAAGCCATGTATCATATTTGAAGTATTCGTCCCAGCCGTCAAAATAGCAGCCGCGGCGGTATGCTTCCACCAAAACGCGGGAAAGACGGCGGTCGCCCTTTGCGAACACCGCTTCCAGAAAGCTTGTGTGGCTGTCATGGTAATGCACGGTGATCTTGCGGCTTTTGACGCTGCGCAGCAAATGCTGCTGCTTTACGCGCAGCATTTCTTCGGTATCCTGCCCCACAAACTGGAACGGCGTCATGGGCTTTGGCACAAAGCATGCAACGCTGATCGTCACCTGAACGCCGCGTCCCTTGGGCTTGTTTTCATTTTTATAATAAAGATCGACAATGCGCTGCGCCGTATCGGCAATGCCCTCGATATCCTCGAGCGTTTCGGTCGGAAGCCCCAGCATAAAATAAAGCTTTACGCTCGTGTAGCCGGCATCAAACGCAAGATTGCATGTGCGCATGATCTCCTCTTCCGATACGTTCTTGTTGATGACGTTGCGCAGACGCTGGGTGCCGGCCTCTGCCGCGAACGTCAGGCCGCTTTTGCGCACCTTGGAGGTTTTCTGCAGAAGCGACTGCGAAAAATTATCCACGCGCAGCGAGGGCAGCGACATGCTGACATGTTCCTTCGGCGTCCATTCCAGCATATCGTCCAGCAGATTTTCCAACTGGCTGTGGTCGCTTGTGGAAAGCGAAGTGAGTGAAATTTCATCATAACCGGTATTTTCGCACAGATTGCGCCCCGCTTTGGAAAGCATATCCGCATCGCGTTCGCGCATCGGGCGGTAGATAAAGCCCGCCTGACAGAAGCGGCAGCCGCGCACGCAGCCGCGCAGCACTTCGATCTGCGCGCGGTCATGCACCGCACCGATCATTGGCACGACAAAGTTTTCCGGCAGCGGCTGGGTGTTCATATCCCGGATGATCGCTTTGCGGACGACTTCGGGCGCGCCTTCGGTTGCCGTGATCGACGCAACACGTCCGTCCTCTTTATAGGCGACCTCATAGAACTGCGGCACATAAACGCCTTCCACATGGCACAGCTGCTTTAAGATTTCTTTTTTCGTCAGCCCCTGCTTGCGGCCGCTTATAATAATATCGCACACCTGGGGCAGCTGCACTTCGCCCTCGCCCAGCATCATCAGATCAAAGAAATCCGCAAGCGGTTCGGCGTTGCACACGCACGGGCCGCCCGCAACGATGAAAGGATCATCCTCGCCGCGGTCTTTCGTATAAAACGGGATGTGCGCAAGATCGAGCATTGCCAGGATATTGGTGTAGGAAAGCTCGTACTGCAGCGTGAAGCCCACGACGTCAAATTCCCGCAGCGGGCTTTTGCTTTCCAGCGCGTACAGCGGGATATCCAGCTTTTCCATCTGCTCTTTCATATCGACCCACGGCATGAACACACGTTCACACCACATGTTTTCGCGCTTATTGAGGATCTCATACAAAATCTTCATGCCGAGGAACGACATGCCCACTTCGTAGGTATCCGGGAAGCAGAACGCGAAACGCAGATCCATTTTTTCCTTTTCCTTATAGACGCAGCCCGGTTCGCCGCCTGTATAGCGTCCCGGCTTCTGCACGGCGGCAAGCGCCTGTTTCAGCTTTTCATCCAAGCCTAAACATCCTTTCCCTTGGGTTTTTCATGCTACATTATTTTACTGTATTTCCGGAAATATTGCAAACAAAAAAGCTCTGCACGCATTGTTTTCCGCGTGCAGAGCGCCGGATCAGCGTTCCGTTTTCTCTTTCAGGATCAGATAGCACGGCCCGAGCACCGCCGCCGCACGCGCCGAAGCGGGCATGGGCGAAGCGAGCGCCAGCCCCGCCGCAGCTGTGCAGAAAAGATACAGTGCCGCACGCTGCACCCGGTACAGCGTGCCGATCTTTTCTGCCGGAACCAGATTCTGCAGGATCCGCGCGCCGTCCAGTACCCCGAACGGCAGCAGATTGTAAAGCCCCGTGCACAGGCTGACAGCCGCCAGAAAATAAAGCCCGTACTGCGCCTTTTTTTCCGCCATGGCCAGCAGCACCGCCGAAAACAAAAAGTTTGCGGTCGGCCCCGCTGCCAGAATCATCAGCTCTGCCGTGCGTGAAAGGCGCTGCGTTCCCCACAGGCAGATCCCGCCGAGTTCAAAGCGCAGCTTCGGCAGGCGGTGCGCACACAGCACAAACGCCAGCACATGGGCACATTCATGCAGCACGGCGCACACAAGAGCCATGCGCAGAAAGCCCATGGGGTCGAACAGCAGCCCGCCCGCAAGGCACGCGCACAGCAGCACCGGCTGCACCGACGCATATCTTCCGCTCATTGTGCCAGCTGCGGGAAAGCGTACATCGGGTCGGTGCACACGCCGTCCACCAGCACCTCCAGATGCAGATGCGGCCCTGTCACCATTCCGGTGCTGCCCACCTGCGCAATGCACTGTCCCTGTCGGATCATTTCGCCGCCGCGCACAAAGCTGTACGAAAGATGCTGATAGAGCGTCTTTACGCCGTGCTCGTGCCGGATCACCACAAAGGAACCGCGCAGCCGGTTATATCCGGCGCGCACGACCTGTCCGTCCTGCGCCGCATATACCGGTGTACCCTCCGCTGCCGCAATGTCGACCCCGGCATGGAAATCCTGCCCGCCTGTCACGGGATTTTTGCGAAAGCCGTAGCCGGACGTGACATTTCCCTGCACCGGAAGACGCAGCTTCTGCCCGAGCGGCAGCTTTTCAAACGTTGCACCGACGGGTGGTTTTTTGGTATCGGTCACCGCCCAGGAACCGCCCCTTGCGTCGCTTTCCGGTGCGGCGTCCAGCGTATTTACAAGGTTCTGTACTCCTATGCGCAGATCATGCACCGTGCTCTGCGCAAACCGCGCAAAGCTGTTTTCGGCGGAAAAATCGACACCTTCTGTGAGCATCCGGCTGTATCCGGCGCGCAGATCATCCAGAAACGGCGCACCGGTGCTTTTGGCAAACAGCACAAAGCCGGTGATCAGCGCGCACAGGATCACCTGCACGAACAGCAGATGACTGTCGCCTTCCGCCGCCTTTCGCTCCTGTTCCTGCCGCTTTTCCCGTTTAGGGAACTGCGCCGCAGCTGCCGCATTTTCCATGCTTTCTGCGTTTGCTTTGTCTGCCGTGCCCTCTGCGGCTTCTTTTCTTCGGTTTTCTTTTGCATCGGCAGTTTTTTTCGCTGCATGCGGATGCAGTTCTTCCCCTTTCCGCGGGGCGCTGCCATGCTTTTGCGCCTGTTTTCCGCCGTGCAGAAAATCATCCCCGCCGAAAGTATCCGGTTCCTCCGGCGGATCTTCCTGCAATACCGCTGCAAAATCCGTAAAGCCATCTTCTTTTTCCCACACCGACGTCACGCACCTTATCATCCTTGATTGCAGGAATTTTTCCCTGCCTTCAATCCTTATGCACAAAGCGTCCGGAACATGCCGGACTTTTTTCCGCGGAGCGTGCGGTGCAGGATCCGTCTTTTTTCGACACAAAAAGCGACGGCTTTATTTTTTGAAAAAGATCTGAATGGTTTTGAACAGCATATTCTGACGGTGCGGCGCGTTTTTTCTGTGCCGTACCGGTGCGGTGTGCCGCGCGCTCACCGCCGCCGTTTTTGTGTTTTCACAGCTCGGCCGCGGTTCTTCCGGTTGGTTCTTTGCTGCGGTATCCTGCGGTATTTCCCGCGGCTGCTCCGTTTTTTCTGTATGCAGTTCTTCCGGCTGTGCCTTTTCCGGCGGCAGCGTTTTTTCCGCATATGCCCGCCCCGGCTGCAGTTTTTGCAAAAGCTGCTGTGCC
>JAHHSL010000048.1 GCA_020025235.1 Ruthenibacterium sp. | reverse complement strand
GCGCAGAAGCAGATCCTCGGCGGTATTTCGACCACTTCCGGTCTGAAGTAAGCAGAGAGAATCAGTCGTGCAGGATGCAAAAGCATCCGCAGACCAATTTGCAAAACAGTAAAAGACGGATCGTATCATCTGATACGATCCGTCTTTTTTGTGCGGTGCAGGTGGAAAACCGCGCTTGATTATTCGATTTTTTCTTTTCGGAACGTAAGGTACAGCCCGAAAAGGCCGACCAGTATGCCGAAGAAAGAAAATGGAAAATCATTGAAGCTGGACAGGACCGTGTGGTTTACGCCCTGTTCGGCGCAGCAGAGCAGAATACCGAAAAGCACCAGTGTGATGCCCTTTAAATCGTTTTTCATCAAAACACCTCCTGCATCAATCGAATGCGTTCTTTGCTGCTATTATAATACAGGCAAAAGCGGAAAGCAATGTCTGTTTTGCATACAGTCGGCCTGACGAACCGGCTTTTTTGCAAGCGGAAACCTGAAAAGCAATTGAGAGGGGAAAGCCCTTTATACACAGAAAACAGCAATACATCAACAGAACAGGCGGGCGGGACTAAAGCATTGCTTCGTCCCGCCCGCCTGTTTTGTTATTCAAAGAGGGTGAAATCAGTTTTCGGCCTGTTTTTCCGTTTCCGGAACCAGACGCAGTGAAATATAAATGATGTTTGCAGCACAGCGCACCAGTTCATCGTGAGAGATTTTGCCGGCGTTGAGCGCTTCAAACAGATCCTCACATTCCATGCGGCAGCCCGGCATCAGCAGGTCATTGCCGGCGTGGATGCATCCGAACGGGGTGCAGCGGGATGATCCGGTGGTGCCCCAGTCTGTCATAACAAGGCCGTCAAAGCCCCATTCATCGCGCAGGATGCTCGTGCACAGACGCGCGGAATTTGCTGCATGTTCGCCGTTTACAAGGTTGTAGCTTGTCATTACGGCAGTCGGCTGAGAATCCTTTACCGCGATTTCAAAGCCGCGCAGATAAATTTCACGCAGTGCGCGCTCGCTCACGATGCTGTTGGATTCCAGACGGAAATGTTCGGCATTGTTGCAGGCAAAATGCTTGATCGTGACGCCGCAGCCCGGAACCGACTGCACACCGGCCGTGATTGCAGAAGCGGCAAGACCGCTGACGAGGGGATCTTCGGAGAAATACTCGAAGTTGCGGCCGCACAGCGGGTCACGGTGGATATTCATGCCCGGGGCAAGCCACAGGCTCACGCCGAAGACATGCATTTCGTCGGCAACGGCTCTGCCGACTTCCTTCAGAAGTTCGGAATCCCATGTCTGGGCAAGCAAGGTGCCGATAGGGAAGGCCGTGCAGTACTGATAGCAGCGGGTTCCGCCGGGATTGAACTCCTCCCGTGCCAGATAGCCGTTTTCAAAGCAGTGCTCAACGGAACCTGTCAGCAGCGTGCCATCCTTTTCAAAATAGTACGGCTTCAGGCGCAGACCGGCAGGACCATCCGCCAGAACCATGGGCCGGACGCCTTCGGGAATCAGGATATCGGTCGTTTCGCCTGCCGAACCGGGAACGCTGACGCCGGCGGAGCCGAGCTGGCTTTCCTCAACGTGCGCCCAGTGGCCGACACAGGTGCGGATCAGCTGTTCCACAGAAAGCTTTCCGGCAATATCCGCAGCGCGTTTGCGCAGATCCGGTTCAGCGGGTGCAGCATGGGGTGCAGGCAGATGCTTTGCAACCAGTTCAGCGTCCAAAGCGACGGTGGGCAGCTGCTGCATCAGGACATAGCGCTCCAAAGACATGCGCAGCGCCGTGCACTGGCCCGGATCGGGGAAAAGCGTGTCCACGCCGTCAAATTTCGCCCACAGACGCTTGTTTTCCTCGATCGTGATGTTGGAATCAAGCGTAAGGGTGCCGATCGGGTGCGCGTTGGAAAGGGAATTTCCGGCCCAGAGGTAGTATTTCCCCATGCTGAGGACCTGGCAGCATTTGTCGTAGGAAACAAAACGGTCAAACGGTATCGAAACCGTCAGCTCCTGCGTTTCGCGCGGGGCGATCACTGCGGTTTTTGCAAACCCGACCAGACGGCGGTTTTCCTTGTGCAGGCCGCCGAGCGGACAGGTAGCGTAGATCTGGACGACTTCGCGTCCGGAATACTGTGTGCCGGTGTTGAAAACCGAAAGCGTGATATTCACACAGGCAGCCGGTTCATACGATACATGGATGCCGGTCGTTTTGATCGAAAAATCCGTGTAGGAAAGGCCGTGTCCGAACGAATAGCGAACCGGAACGCCGAAGGTGTCGAAGTAGCGGTAGCCGACATAGATGCCTTCGTGGTAATAGACCTCGCGGTTATCTACACATTCCCGGTTTTTCGGCTGCATGCACAGATGATCGTCCACTGCAATGGGCCAGCTGTCCGTCAGCTTGCCGCAGGGGCAAGAGCGTCCCGAAACGATATCGGCAAAAGCGTTTCCGCTTTCGATGCCGGCCTGCGAAAGCAGCAGTACGGCCTTGATCTGCGGATATTCGTCCAGAATGGAAAGGTCGATGATGCCGCCGGAGTTGATGACCAGCGTTACAGAGGGATACAGCGAGCACAGACGGGAAATATCGCTGTGTTCAGCTTCGGAAAGCAGATAGTCGCCCTTTTCAAGCGTGCGGTCTGCACCTTCACCGGCATTGCGGCTGATGACGTAAAAAACAGCGTCGCAGTCGCAGGGGGCGATTTCCGGGCAGGCGGGCGTCATGAACGGTGTGTTGACATACGCGGCAAAGAAATAGGGATATTCCTTGTTGTCGAAGCGTTTCCAGACAAGGTCGCGCCACTCGGAGCGCTTTGCCTGATAAATTTCCTCACACTCTTTCAGATAATCTTCATTTGCAATCGTGAATCCGGCTGTGCGCATACCGTCGCAGATATTCACGGTTGCGCGCACGTTGACGTCGCCGGAACCCGTGCCGCCTTTGACGGTGTGAAGTGCGCCCATGCCGTAAAGTGCAACACGGCAGCCCGCTGCAAGCGGAAGGGTGTGATCTTCATTTTTCAGCAGAACGATGCCGTCACGCGCAGCGCGGCGTGCAAGCTCATGGTTATGAAGCTCGTACTCCTGCGGTGCGGGGTCGGTGAATCGCTTGGAAGCAGTAACAGACATAGTATCCTCCTTTAGATGCGGCACGCAGAGATGCAGTCGCTCCAGGCATAGCAGCCGTTGAAGCGTCCTTCCTCATCCGTGATATAGCGCAGCTTTTCGGCAGAAAGCGTTTCGATAGATTCGATTTCCCCGTTCTGCAGAGCAAGCATTTCGCGTGCGGCGGTTTCAAAGCGGCCCTTCAGGCCGGAAAGGCGCACGTCGATGACTTCAAAGCCATAGGGACGGTTGGTCTTTTTCCAGAGCGTATACCACGCAAGCTTGCATGCATCGCAGCTCTTGGCACATTTTTCCGCAAGCTGGACAGCCTGCGCGGCGTTCGAGCGCTGAACCTCGGCAGCCTGTTCGCGCCAGAGGCATTTGAGCGAAAGAAGCTCGGCAAGGGACTGATAAAAACGATACAGTGCTTCAAAGGCGGGATCTTCGCTTGTGTAGGAAGTGTAGGATTCCGCAAGTGCACGGTAATGATCGGTAAAGGAAAGTCCGGCTGTATCTGCACTAAACAGCGGAAGGAGCGGATCTTCATACAGCAGGAATTTCGATGCATTGACGGGGTCTTCGCAGTGCGGCGTGATCCCCGGCAGCATGTTGAATTCGTCCATGCGGAAGAATGCATCGGCATGTTCACCGGTGCAGGCGGCAAAGCGTTCGGCAAGGCTTTCTTCATCCGTGCGGCCGGTGTAATCGTATTCGGCGTACAGCTGCATTCCGTACAAAGCGGTCAGCAGGGAAGCTTCGGCGCCGTTGTCGCCCCATGCCGTCGAAAGGACCTCGCGGATGCCGTGCGCTTCACATTCCTTGAGCGCGGGAATGGAGGTGCTGCGGATCTTCTGGGGGTTGGGAACAGGGCCGGTCCATGTCCAAAGGCCGCCGGCGAAAATAAAGTCGGGATTTAGCTGTTCGTGAATTTTCATCAGGCGCTGATACTCGGCCGGATCGCTGTGGTAATAATCCCAGTACACAAGGCCGACGTCGTCGCGGGCGGCGTCCAGCACATCCTGGGGCAGCACGTCGGGCGCATCGTAATATCCGCCTGTGGGCGAGCACATGCGCAGATACATATCGCTCCAGATCATCGGTTCCAGCCCGTGCTTATGCACCAGTTCGCACACCTTGGCAAGATGTTCTTTCATCAGCTGCGGGGCGGGAACAAAGCCGTGCTTGAAGCGATAGTTCCCAAGGCCGAGCGACCATGCTTCATCCATGCCGATATGGATGCGCTTGGTGCGGAACGCCTTGGTGACAGCGTCGAGCATTTCGTCGATGAACTGGTAGACCTTCTCCTCGCCGACCATCATGATATCGTTTGTATCGCGGATATCCGGATCAACCTGCGGCCAGTGGAGCGCACGCTCCAGATGCGCAAGGGTCTGGATGCAGGGAACCAGCTCGATGCCGAGATCTGCCGCGTAATCGTCCAGTGCGCGGATATCCTCCAGAGAGTAGCGGCCGCGCAGATAGCCGAAATACGGGCGGGTGGGGATCTCATAGGTATCCTCCGTATACAGCATGGCTGTATTCAGCCCCATAAGCGCCATTTTGCGCAGAATGGAACGGATCGTATCCAGAGTGGGAACGGCGTTGCGCGAGCAGTCCAGCATGATGCCGTTGCGCTTGAAAACGGGCTGGCGGTCAATTTCACAGGGGGTAAGATCGCCTTCCTTTAAGTAAGAGAGCGCACGGAAAAACTGGACCGGCGTCTGATAGGAGACGGCAAGGCCGTCTGCGCTGCGGCGAACCGAATACGTTTCGCCTTTGCAGGCCGTGACGGGAATGCCGTCGGGGGCGATGGTAAAGCCTTCATGCGATACCATTTCTGCGAAGCCGGCGGTCAGCTCCTCCGGCAGTTCGCGCGGGAAAACAGCAATGTGTTTCATTTGTAAAACCCTTTCAATTCATTTTTCAAAACGCCGCTGTAAAGGCCGGCGATGATTTCTGCAACTGTCCATCCGCTTTCAATTGCCCAGGGACCCCAGCCAACGTCATTGGGAAGGCCGTAAACCTCCATAAGCTGGGTGTCGAAGCCGCGTGCCCATGCACCGTCGATGTGCGGGTCATCACTGTGGATCTGTGCGCGGGAAATGAAGCGGGCGTGCTCTTCAAATTTTTCATACAGTGCCGGATCTCCGGTGACAAAATACGCCTGCAGCATTCCAAGCGGGACCCAGTTGTTGCTGTAAAGAAGATCGACGACCGGGTCGCCGTTGCGGCTCAGCAGGGAGCATTCGCCGTCCTCCTGCTTGCTGCAGGCGGCGGAATAATCGCTGTCCCATTCCAGATAAGCGCCGGAGGGATCACGCATTTTTTCCAGATCGCGCACGACCGTATACAGCATTTCGCGGTCTTCTTCCTTGCCGGTGGCGTAATACAGCCAGGAAAGCGGCAGGAGCAGACGGCACAACTCTTCGGTTTCGCTCTGTTCGCGAATGGTTTTCGGATAAGTTTTCATCAGGGAACGCATGCCCCGTTCGCCAACGGCAAGGCAGCGCTCATCGTGTTCCATTTTACCATACAAAAGCAGACATGCAAGATAAAATGCATTGTAATGGGCACACGGGAAGGCACCGTCCTTTTCGGAAAGGGCACGGTAGTCCTCGTCCGTCATGTTCAGGTTATCCGTGCGGGCAGGACGCAGACCGTCCGGGCCGGTGGTATCCATTAAGAAGCCGAGCGCCGCACGGCACTGGGGCAGATATTCGCGTCCCTTGCCGTACAGTGCTTTGAACAGCGTAACAAACATGGCGCGCGCCATATCATCCTGATAGCACACGCCCCACGCGACGTTCGTCCAGCGCAGCATGCCTGCAAAGCGGCCGGATTTGATCTGCATGCGGTCATAGACAAAGGCTTCCAGTGCATTGGCGCGGCGCAGGCTCTGCGGATCGTTGGAGGCAAGATAATGGAAGAAGTACGCCATTGCCGCTTCACCCGCGCAGTCGGTGCGGATCGGATCGGCAAGCTTCTGGCTGCCGTCCGGCATGATCTCGGTTGCAAGTCCTTCCAGAACGCCCTCGGCGCCATCGTCGATCAGCATGCCGGAACGCTCGAACCAGCGCACGGCGGCATCGGCGGTTTCACGAAGCGTGGATTCCCGGTTGCAGGTGTAGTAATCGGGGAATTTGCCCTCGAAGGAAAGCGGGGTGTCGCACAGCCAGCTGAAAAGGGAAGTGATGACCTTGCGCCATGCGTGGACCGGCGAAAAACGGGCGCGGATAAAATTGGAAAGGCAGAACGAGCACACCGCCGTGCGGGGCGTTTCCAGCCAGATGCCGTACTGGCCGAAATCGGCGCGGTCTTCTTCGGAAAGCGCCTGGTTCGAGTGTTCGGAAAGACCTTTTTTATACATTAAAATGGGCTTTGCCAAGCGGCTGTGATAGTACGGAGCCGCGCGGAGATTGCACTGGTCATCCAGAAGCGTGCCTTCGGGCAGGCCGGACAGCTCGCTGTCGGCGCAGACAAGGCGCAGGAAACGCGTGGATTCCGGATTCTTGCAGTAATTTTCGCAGAAACTGATCGCATATTCAAACAGCACTTTTTTGCCGGAAGCCGCAAAATCTTCCACGATCGTACGGTTCTTGGCAGATAAGGCAAGAGGCTCTTTTCGTGTGCCGCCGAGAATGCAGGCGCAGTCGAAAGGATCGAGACAGCCTGTGGTAAGCGACTGGAAATCGAATACGGTAACTGATACGTCGCTGCAGCTTTTCAGAAGCGATAACACATCGCTTTCGTCCCTTGTAAGAACAGCAATAGAAACGGACATTGAAACTCCTCCTCGGCGTTTTGCCAAACATATTCACTCTAAATTATAAAATGGGGGAAAGCAAAGTCAACAGAATGAAAATATTGTGTATTGTGAAAATTATGTTCAACGATGTGCACATATTTTGTATGAGCAAAAGTTGATTTTATGCAAAATAACAGATATACTTAAAAAGATACAAGGCTTTCGAAAAACATGAGCAGATGTTCTTTGGGAGGAATCTATATGAAAAAAAAGAGTGCTGCGGCATGGATGCTGTCAGTCTGTTTGATCTTGCTGATGTTTGCCGGATGCGGGGCAAACGAAAAACAGGGCAGTGATCAGACGCACGGCGACAGGCTGACGATTCTCGGCACAGAGGGCTGGGCACCCTGCAACGATTGGAGCGAGGTGGAACAGTACGGCTCATTCCAGCAGCTGAAAAAAATGTTGGAGGATAAAAATCTTGCGATCGAGTGGGAAGTCGTGCCGGCGGACAAGTATCAGATGCTTTTGCAGACGCGGCTTTCCGGAAACCGCAAGCTGCCGGATATCATAAAGGCGAACGGCATGGATGATTCCACGCTGATGCTGCTGGCGCAGCGGGGCATCATTGTTCCGATCAACGAAATCGTGGAACAATATTCCGAAGGCCCGGCGCGGGAGGCGTTCGATCATACATATCCGCTGATCCGGCCGCTGACAACAGCCGAGGATGGAAACATCTATTGGTTCTGCAATGTGCAGAAAAAAAGGTATAAGGGTCAGGATAACTGCGACGGAAGCTTCACCATCCAGTACCGCAAGGATTGGGCCGACCGCCTTGGGATCGAAGAACCGAAAACGCTGGAGGAATTTACGCAGATGCTGCGCGCGTTCCGGGAACAGGATGCAAACGGGAACGGAGAGAAGGATGAGATCCTGTTTGTTGACTGCAGCTCTTTCCGCACGGCGATTGCGCAGTGGTTCGATCTCGGCACCGGGACACTGGCGATCGACCCGCAGAACAAAAAGGCGGTTTCTCCGTGGAAACAGCCGCATGTGAAAGAGTATTTTACATATCTGAACCAGCTTGTGCAGGAGGGGATCATCAGCATCGGCGTATCGGGCAATTACGATCTTCTGGATCAGCTGCGCAGGGAAAACAGGGTCGCGGCGATCTGGGATTATCCGGACGTATCGTGGAACGATACTGCCGTGCAGGCGATCGAGCCGAATGCGTTTTACATGCCGCTGATGCCGCTTGATGCATTGGAAGGCGTGAAGCCTGCGGTTATGAGCGAGCCGGGAAATTTTCTGTGGGAACGCTTCGTGGTGACGAAGGACTGCAAAAATCCGCAGGCGGTCGCGCGTCTTTTAGACCTTGTTTTTTCCGATGAGTACAAGCTGTTGACCGCTTACGGGCAGGAGGGCGTCAACTATACGCGCGATGAAAACGGGAAGATCAAGCTGATCCCGGGTCTTACATTTGAAAAGCTGAAAGAAGAACGCAGTGCAGAGGGCGCGATCCTTTGGAACGGCGTGCTGCCGCGCATACAGGATGTGGACGTCGAAAGCAGATCGTCGGCAGACCCGCTGACCGAACGGCGAAGCAAGGTTGCATCCATGATGATCGGTTACGATAAAAAGTATCCCGATCAGATCGAAAATTATCTTGCAGTGCCGACACAGGAGGAGGCAGTGCGGATCAATGAACTGCAGAACAATCTGGAAATCGCATCCAAGGAACTGGCGCTGAAGCTTGTCAGCGGCATTGTCCCGATGTCTGAATTTGACAATGAAGTGGAAAAGCTGGATCGCTTGGGGCTGGAGGAGCTTCTTGCGATCACGCAGGCGAGATATGAACGCTATCTGGAAAAGATCGCGTCTTAAGTTAAGTGGAGATAAGGCAAGGTGAAAAAGTGAAAAGCAAAATGCGTCAGAATTTTACCTTTTTGCACGATAGAGGGTTTCAGCGTTATTTCTTTTCGTACCTTCTTCTTTTTGTTGGTACGCTCATGGTGGGAACGATCATCATTGCACGGACGACCCAGAAGGAACGTCAGCTTGCAGAAGCGGAAAAGCAGGATGCACAGGGAGAAAAAATCGTGGAACTGATGGACGGTGTGTGGGAAACCGCAGACCGTGTCGTAAATTTCCTGGATGACGCCGTATGGGTGCAGAAGTATAAATCCGATACCGATGTTTTTGATGAAGAATTCGATGTGCTCAAGCGCCGGGAAATTTCGCAGGGGCTCAATACGATCTGTGCGTCGAACGAGATGATCCGGGATATCGCGGTTTTGTACGGCAGAAAGGATACGGCGATCACCCCGAAGGGCTGGTTTACGCTGGATGCGTACCAGAATTATATTTCGCAGCTGGGCAATATGTCAGAGCTGTTTGTCCGGCGTGATCTGCTTGGGCAGACGGGCGAAAGCATGACAGGCCTGATCGAGGATGTTACCATGGAAAGCGGCGGATGCATCGTGTATTCCCGCCCGCTTGATCTTCTGGATTCGCCGCGTGCCTTTGCGGTGGTGTATATTGATAAGAACAAGATCTGCCAGACGCTTGCACAGGTGAGCAGCGAGCAGGTCGTTTCGGTGAAGCTGCTGGACAGCTACGGAAACGTATGCCTTTCGGAAACGATGCGCAGCGCGGACAGATCGACGGTCAAATCCGTTTATGAAAGCCGAAATTCGCTGTTTACTTATGAAATGGAATATGAACCGGAATATGCGGATCTGCTGCACAGCGTGGGCGGCTATCTGCTGCTTTTGCTGCTGGCGACACTGGGGGCATTTTTGTCCTATGCGGTGGCGAATATCCAGTACCGCCCCATTTACCGTGTGGCAAGCGCCCTGAAAAAGCACACCAAAGAGCCGCAGAACGGGGAGACGAGCATGGAGGCCATTGAAGAAGGCATCGAGCAGCTGTGCGAAAGCAAGGAAACGCTGGAACGCGCGATCGAAACCTATCAGATCGACATGCGTGAGCAGATGAATATTCGTTTGCTGAAAGGATATTTTTCCGATGATATGTCCGAAATGCTGAATGTCGGGGATATCCCGTTCCTGTGCGATTATGCGTATACCGTATTTGTTGTCCAGCGCGAGGATGACGAGCAGCTGGGAGCGGCAGAAAAGGCAAAAGATCAGCTGCGCTTCCTGCTGACACTGCGCCAGCAGGTGCAGAAGGTGCAGCTGGGGCAGAGCCACTGCGAAATCGTGGAAAACATCGAAAACAATACGGCGATCATCGTCGAATTTATGAAAATGCCGGAAAAAGATGTGGGCATGGAGCTGGCAGAAGCCCTGTATGAAGCACTGCAGAAGCAGGATATCGAATGCCGCATCTACATCGGCTGTCCCCGAAAGGGCCTGATCGGGATCAGCGCATCCTATCAGTCGGCAATCGAAGCCATGAACACGAGCGGCGGGGCAAGCGCTGTGATCTGTGCAAGCCCTGCGGCAGAATATTTCTATCCGCTGGACTGGGAAAGCCAGCTGACGCGGGCGATCCGCGAAGGAAACGAAAAGCAGGCGGGTACGATCCTGCATCAGCTGTACGAGGAAAACAAGCGGATCAATCCGGGGCGCGCCATGGTGCAGCGCATCGAAACCATGCTGTATGAGACCATGCGCCGCATTGTTATGGATGCCAAGATCCCGCCGCAGATCCTGGTGGAAATCAACGAACCCGGCTATGCGCAGAATCTGGAAAAGGTGTTCCAGGATGCGGATGTTTCAATGCAGAAGCTTTGCAGCGAGATCAAGCAGAAAAAGCAGGAGGCGGCGTCCAATGTGGATCGCTCTCTGGTGCGGTATGTGGATGAAAATGTGTTCGATCCGGATTTGTCGCTCAATCTGCTGAGTGATCGGTTTGGCGTTTCCAATGCAAGCATTTCCCGTATTTTCAAAAAAGCGGCGGGCGAAAACTTCTACAACTACATCACGAACAAGCGTATGGAGCGCGCTAAGGAACTTTTGAATCTGCGCGGGTACTGCCCGAGTGAGATCGCAGGCGAAGTGGGCTATGATAATGAGTATTCCTTCAAGCGTGCGTTCCAGCGCACATTCGGGATGAGCCCGCGCGATTTTGTGGAGGAAAACACCGAAGAAAGCGTGAAAAAATAAACCGAGAAAGGCGTCCGGCTGAACGAAGAACAGATGTCTCGGGCAGACGGAACGCCCGCACAACAAAAGAAAAGAACCTCCTGACGCGGGAAGCGGCGTCGGGAGGTTCTCTTTATGCGGAACGATGCGGCGCAAAAAGCAAAGGAAAACCGCAGATTCCATCTGCAGCCGGTTGTTTCACCGGCTTGTAATATGGTATAATAACCCCAAAGCGCCGCACTTGCGGCTGTACCCGTTTTGCAACGGG
>JAHHSL010000047.1 GCA_020025235.1 Ruthenibacterium sp. | reverse complement strand
AGCCTGCCGTTCCGGTACATTTTTCCGGAGGCATTGTTTCGTGCGCCGGAACTTTACGGGCATCGCCGTTCGGCTCCCCTGCCCTTTGCACAGCGCCTTTTACAATGCAGATGCGGTCGATTCCCCGCAGATGACAGCGGAAAGCTGGGCTGTGTCTGCGGCAAGGAAATCCGCACCGGCGCTCTGCAGTTCCTGCTTGGTGCGAAAGCCCCACAGCACGCCGCAGCCGGCAAGCGAAGCGTTGTGCGCCGTGAGGATATCCACATTGCTGTCACCGACAAACAGCACTTCTTCACACGAAAGCCCGAACCCGCCGCGCATGGCGTTGACAAGATGCGGATCGGGCTTTGTCGGTGTGCCGGGAACATGCCCCGAAACGGCGTCGAATGTATCCGGGAAATAGTGCGCGACGATGCTTTTTGTCAGCGTGTTTTCTTTATTGGAGACAACGCCCAGCTTCACGCCGCGCTGTTTGAGCGCGCCCAGCAGTTCCGGGATGCCGCAGTACGGCTTTGTGGTGTCCTGTTTATGTTCATCATAATACGGGAAAAAAAGCTCCGCAATGCGGGCGGTATCCTCCGGAGTGCGGCGGTCTTCCGGCAGGCAGCGCTCCAGCAGCTTCGGGATGCCGTTGCCCACCATGTAGCAGTATTCCGCGACCGAAAACGTCGGACAGCCCATGCAGGAAAGCGCATGGTTTGCGGCGTTGGCAAGATCGCCGATCGTATCGAGCAGGGTGCCGTCCAGATCAAAAATAACAGCTTTGTACAAAACAAGTCACGTCCTTTTTCAGTTGAAGAAAAATAAAAAAACGGCGCAGTGCGCCGTTTTGATCCCGCATAAGCGGCTGTTTTCTATTATAAGGTAAAAGGGATCTCCTGTGCAAGATATTTTAACACGCCGCGCACCGTAAAATGCAAGGCGCACGGCAGATGCACCTGCACATCGCAGCGCCCGCGGCTGACGGAAAACGGATTTTCCCGTATCGTATACGCAAGATCCTGCGTAAAAACGCACAGGTCATGGCGCGTAAAAAAGCGCACATAGCACGCGGAAAGCGTACGGTTTTTATTTTTGCACAGCCCTTCGCGGAAAAATCCCTCTGCCGAAACGCCCAGACAGACCAGTGACAGCACCACCGGAACAAACAGCATCGGCAAAATCGGCGGCATCACATACGAAGCCACACCGCACAGCGCCAGTGAAAAGACCAGCACAGCGCCTGGCCGCCACAGATACTGCACCGGGCTTTTGCGCGCGGGGCTGCACAGTTCGCCGTCCGGCATGCTGAAATTCGGCAGAAGCATTTCGACGTTTTTTTCCTGCCCTTTTTTGATGACGAGCACCGGAAGATCGAATCCCCGGAAGCTGCCGGCAGAAAGATACACCGGATACCGGCGCAAAAGACGTGCGGGCAGCGTGGTGCAGATATCGCACGCCGACACGCAGGAAACCAGGATGCGCCGTTCGGTATGGCGGATCAGCCCGCCCTTGCTGAGGATGACGCCGCCTGCGCGGCAGACCGTGAAGCGCGCCGTCTGCAGCAAAGAATACAGCATGGAAAAGCCCATAAGGGCAAACCCAAGTGTGACAAGGAACGCAAGCCCGGCGGGCATCCAGCGCGCGGCAAACAGCTCCGCTTCATAAAACGTATCAATGGCGATCTGCTGGATATTCTGCCCAAGCACTTCGTCCAGCTGCTTAAGGCCCCACAGCCCGAACAGCGTGCTGGTGATGATGTTTGCACTGAGCATCACGAACGCAAGGCGCTCGAACCCCGTAGGGGCGAACAGTGCGGTATCCGTGCGCACCGGCATCAAAAGGTCGGCAACCTCGGCCGCATCCTTTTTGCTAAGGTACAGCGTGAACGCGCGGCGGTTTGCATTGGTTTTGAAATAGATCGTCACGCGGCTTGCGCCGAGCAGGCGGCAGTACAGCGGGCGCACGATCTCCACCACGGCAATGCTGCTGCGGCTGCACCGGAACGAGCTTTTGAAAAATACGCCCTGTTCCACGCACAGCATATCATCCTGCGCGCAGAACGAGGCCGCGCGCCACAGGATCAGTGCCGCCGCTGCGCTTGCAAGCAGGATCGCGGCGTCCTGCATCAGGGCGGACAAAAGGCTTTCCAGATCGAAGCGCAGCAGGGCGTCCAGCATGGGAACAAGGCACAGCACCAGACCGTACCGCACATAATGCAGCGTGAATACGATGTGAAAACGTCTTTTTTTATTCAAAGCAGCTTTCCTCCGTGCGTCAGCTTTGCACTCAGCAGTTCGGCGTCGGCCTTGCGCAGCCCGGCGGCGACCGTGGTGCAGCCGGAAGAATACAGAATGAAAATACAGGTGCCTGTCATGCGCTGCAGCGGAGACTGCAGGATATGGCAGCCGGAAAGAAAGCGCAGCGGGATGCGGCGCGTCAGCGGGAAAAAAAGCCCGCGTCGTATGGTGAGATGATTGCCCCCGACGCGTATGGTGCCGGAAGCAAGGCGCGGCGCCAAGACCCCGAAGCAGAGAAAAAGCCATATCGCAAGGGCCGCAAGCGGCGGAATGACAAACAGGCTTAAAAACGGCAGACAGATCAGGATGCCCGCTGCCGCAAACCAGCTGCTTACGATCGCGGCGCCCCGCCGGTCAACGGAAAATTCCATGGCTCCTCCCTTCCCTGAACCGGAAAGACGGGTGTTCAGCGCACGTCCGTCAGGTTCCAGTTTTGTGCAAGTTCGTGAAATGCCGTGTTTTTGGCAAGCAGCATCACCTTATCGCCCACAAGGATCTGTGTGTTGCCGCGCGGGATGATGAGTTCGCCGTCGCGCGTGATCGAAATAACGACGGCGTCCTTCGGGATGACAAGCTCCGCCAGTGTCTTGCCTGCAAAGGCAAAGCCTTCGGGAACCTGCACCTCCGTCAGCGAAGCAGTGCCGGAAGCAAGGCTCAAAAGCTGCTGGATCGCGGCGGTTTCCACTTCGCGCTCGATCATATGTGTCAGGTTATCGGTTGCGCTGACGGCGATATCAACGCCCAGCGCCTTCAGAACGGCGGCGTTTTTGGGGTTGTTGACGCGCGCGACCGTGCGCTGCACATTGAACACCTTTTTGGCAAGCTGGCAGATGATGAGGTTCTGCTCGTCGCGTCCGGTAACGGCGACCATGGCGCTGCAGTTTTTGACGCCCGCGCTTTCCTGCACTTCCACAAAAGTGCCGTCGCCGCACACAACTGTCATATCCAGACTGTCCGCCACCTTTTGGCACATGTGGGGATCGTCCTCGATCAGCACGGGCGTGTGGCCGTGCTCTAAAAATGTTTTGGCAAGATAATAGCCGACCTTGCCGCCGCCTACAATACATATACGCATGATAGCATCTCCTTATGATGTGAAGATCCGCACAGGATCAGTCTGCAATCTCGGCAAAAAGGATCTTGTCCCCGACGTGCAGCACCGGCTCTTTATTGACAAGCACCGCTGTGCCGTTTGCGTGCAGAACGCCGAACACCATCATCGTTTTGCGCGGCGGCACAACGTCCGTCAGGGGCTTGTTGATGAGTTCGGGCGGCACTTCCAGCGCAGTGAAATTCGTGGTGGAGGAGCCGAACAAAAGCCGCTGATCCTCGGTGATGTTTTCGTGCAGCAGGCCGGCCAGCAGCCCCTGCGCGGTGAGGTTCGTGCTGCACAGGATGCGCAGGCCGAAGCGCTCGGTATACATCTCCTTGTGCGAAGGCTCGGCAACGCGCGTCAGGACGTTTTTTACGCCGAACAGCTGCGAAGCGATCTGTGCGACCATAAGGTTGATGTTGTCATCGTGCGTGACGGCAACCACGGCGTCGCAGGCTTCGATGCCCGCGCTGCGCAGCACATCGCCGTCAATGGGTACGCCCGCTACTGCCATACCGGAAAAGGGCGGGTCAAGCTCCTGCAAAAGCGAAAGATTGGATGCATCCTCGTCCAGAACGGAAACGTCGTGGCCCAGAAGTTCGAGGGAATGTACCAGTTTACGGCCCACGCGGCCGCATCCGACAATCAGAATATTCATAAAAATCCTCCGAAACCGGCACTGCCTGCGCAGGCCGGGAATAATGCGCATCCGCGCAGAAAAAGCAGGGATATGCGAAACATGGGGAAAATACAAAAAGTATAAACTGAAACAAAATAAACGAATGGGAAAATAAAGCGGCAGATGTGCCGAAATACACGCAGGTTGGCGCCTTCGCTGCACGCTGTTTCGTCATTCTGCTGTGCAAAAAGCAGTGATCCTGCGCATAACGCACAAAAAATCACTGCTTTTTTCGGCTTGAAAAACCGTCTGACGGGCAAAAGCGCACATCTGCGCCGGGAGGCTGCCGCTTAAAAGCGTCCCGCGTCTCGCAGCGCTTTCAGCTTCAGGATGCCTGCAACGGTTTTGCCGTCGGAAATTTCGCCCGAAAGCACCTTTTCCACCGCTTCGGAAAGCGGCATCGTGAATACGGAAAGAAATTCGTCAGGGTCCAGATGCTGCCCGACGGGGGTAAGATTCTTTGCGGCGTAAAGGTAAATCACTTCACTGTCATAGCCGCAGGTGGGGATGATCGCACCGAGATCGGTGAAATCAGCGGCGGTGAAGCCGGTTTCTTCGCCCAGTTCGCGCTTTGCGGCGCAGAACGGGTCTTCCTCCTTTTCCAGCTTGCCCGCAGGCAGCTCGATCAATTCACGCTGCAAAGCGTAACGGTACTGGCGGACCAGAAAAATTTCGTCCTTTTCGTTCAGCGCGGCAACGGCTGCGCCGCCGTGGTGATGCACGACTTCACGCGTGCTGGTGCGTCCGTTTTCCAGCTCCACGCGGTCCAGCGTCACACGGATGACGCGCCCTTCAAAGACGGTTTCGCTCGAAAGCTGTTTTTCGTAATGCTTCATTTGTCCTCTTCCTCTCTGCCGATGCCGTCTGCATCCGGCAGACGCACGCACTTGACCTTGCCCACGCGGCGGTCTTCCACGGCAAGCACCGTGAACAAAAGCCCGCCGTACGAAATGCTGATATCCTCATCCTGCGCGGGGATACGGCCGATGCGGTCGGTGATCAGGCCGCCGACGGTGTCGAAATCGGCCTCGCCGTCCTCATCCTCATCGGGCATATCCAGCGAGAATGCGTCGAAGATATCCTCAAGCTCTGCGCTGCCGTCCGCGATGAAGCCATCGTCGGTGGAAACCAGAACTTCTTCCTCGTTATCAAATTCATCCTGAATGTTGCCGACGATCTCCTCGAGCACATCCTCCATGGTGGCAAGGCCGCTGGTGCCGCCGTATTCGTCCACCACCACGGCGATCTGCGTGTGCTTGCGCTTGAAATCGATCAAAAGCTCCCGCGCGCGGCAGGCTTCCGGAACGAACATCGCCGTGCGCATGAAGCGTTTTACAGGCTCATCGGCAAGCTCCGGCGAATCCCACAAGGCAAACAGATCCTTCACATACAAAATGCCGACGATGTCATCGAGCGATTTGCAGTAGACCGGCAGGCGCGAAAAGCCGTTTGCAAGCGAAATGCGGATCGCCTGGGCGGCGGGGGTATCCTGCTGCAGGCTGATGATCTCGGTGCGGTGCGTCATAACGTCGCCGGCGGTCAGATCGTCCAGCTCGAAGATATTGTTGATCATTTCGCGCTGGCTTTCGTCGATCAGCTCGTGCTCTTCGACGTCATCTACAAGGGAAAGCACATCCTCGGCCGTGACGTCGGCCTGTGCCGAAATGCCCGCGCTGCGCAGCACAAGCTTTGCGGGAAAGCAGAACGGGATGCCGAACACCGAAGCGGCGGTAAAGGCGTCCTTGTTTTTCAGATGCCCTTTCGCCCGGCCGAAGCTGAACAGCAGGATGCACACGGGCAGCAGCAGCGCAAGGCACAAAATCGTCCATGCGGGGGCGGCTGCAAACATCCGCAGACAGCCGTAAACAAAAAAACCGCACACAAACACAAATACGCAGCAGATGCCCGCCATCCGGTCGGAAAAGCCGAGGATGCCGTCCTGCTGCCGTTCGGGTTCGTTTGCGGAAACCGTGCCTGCGCGAAAGGCCGCAAAACATGCGCAGACAACTGAAATGCAAATGAGCGTTGTACTAAGACCATCGGGGTCCATGAGAAAAAAACTCCTTCTTTCTGGCAAAAGGCGGGGCGTTACAGCGTTAAAAGCGCACTTCACCTTTTATATTTACCTTATAATATAGCGGGTTTTGGGCTGTGTGTCAAATCAAAGGTGTTAATAAAATGTAAATTTGCATGGATTTTTATGCTAAAAAGAAAAAATTTGAAAACATGGAGAGAAATTCTGGTAAAAACGGAGAGCGCGTTGTTTACTTTCCTGAGTTTTTTTGCTACAATAAGAACGAGCTGAGCGCGGGCTTCTTCGCGGCATAAAACGAAGGCCCGCTCAATACCCCTCTGCACCGCTTATTCCGGGCAGAGAAATAAAAGAAAGAACCGGAGGAAGAAAAATGCCAAGATCTAAAAAATCTATGGACGGCAACACCGCTGCAGCTCATGTAGCCTATGCGTATACCGAAGTTGCCGGCATCTACCCCATTACCCCGTCCAGCCCGATGGCGGATCAGGTCGACCAGTGGTCTGCCCTGCATCAGAAAAACGTCTTCGGTACGGAAGTTAAAGTTGTTGAAATGCAGTCTGAAGCCGGTGCATCCGGTACCGTGCACGGCTCTCTGGCAGCCGGTGCGCTGACAACCACGTTCACCGCTTCGCAGGGCCTGCTGCTGATGATCCCGAATATGTACAAGATCGCGGGCGAGCTGCTGCCGTGCGTGTTCCATGTTTCCGCACGTACCGTCGCAAGCCACGCGCTGAACATCTTCGGCGATCATTCCGACGTTTACGCATGCCGTCAGACCGGCTTTGCAA
The DNA here is from genome assembly GCA_020025235.1 of Ruthenibacterium sp. GTDB lineage: Bacteria > Bacillota > Clostridia > Oscillospirales > Ruminococcaceae > Ruthenibacterium. Next base: position 4,466 of record JAHHSL010000047.1, on the reverse strand, counting down.
TGCTGGCTGAATCCAACCCGCAGGAGGTCATGGACCTTGCTCCGGTGGCACATCTTGCCGCAATCGAAGGCCGCGTGCCGTTCATCAACTTCTTCGACGGCTTCCGCACCAGCCACGAGATCCAGAAGATCGAAGTCTGGGATTACGAAGACCTGAAGGAAATGCTCGATATGGATGCCGTCAAGGCGTTCCGTGCCCATGCGCTGAACCCGGAAAATCCGGCAATGCGCGGTTCGCACGAAAACGGCGACGTGTTCTTCCAGCATCGTGAAGCCTGCAACAAGTTCTATGACGCCGTTCCCGGCATCGTGGAAAAATATATGGGCAAGATCAATGCAAAGCTCGGCACGAACTATCAGCTGTTCGAGTATTACGGCGCACCGGACGCAGACCGCGTCATCGTCGCCATGGGCTCGATCTGCGACGTTGCAGAGGAAGTTATTGATTACCTGACCGCAAAGGGCGAAAAGGTCGGCCTTGTCAAGGTCCGCCTGTACCGTCCGTTCGCAGCGGATAAGCTGCTGGCCGCGATCCCGGCAACCGCGAAGAAGATCGCCGTTCTGGACCGCACCAAGGAGCCGGGCGCTCTGGCAGAGCCGCTCCACCTTGACGTTATGGCTGCATTCCGTGAAGCGGGCCGCGAAGGCACGATCATCGGCGGCCGTTACGGTCTGGGCAGCAAGGATACCCCGCCGGCAAGCGTATTTGCCGTTTATGAAGAACTGGCAAAGGATGAGCCGAAGGAGCGCTTCACCCTGGGCATCAACGACGACGTCACATATCTGTCGCTGGAAGAAAAGCCCGCGCCCAACACCGCAGCCGAAGGCACCGTGGAATGCAAGTTCTGGGGTCTTGGCGGCGACGGCACCGTCGGTGCAAACAAGAACTCCATTAAGATCATCGGCGACCACACCGATAAGTATATCCAGGCATACTTCCAGTACGACTCCAAGAAGACCGGCGGCATCACCGTCAGCCATCTGCGCTTCGGCGACAAGCCCATCCGCGCACCGTACTACATCAACAAGGCAGACTTTGTTGCATGCCACAACCCCTCTTACGTCATCAAGGGCTACAAGATGGTCCAGGACGTTAAGCCCGGCGGCGTGTTCATGATCAACTGCCAGTGGACGCCGGAAGAGCTGAATACCCATATGCCGGCAGAGGCAAAGCGCTATATCGCGGCAAACAACATTCAGCTGTACACCATCAACGCAATCGACAAGGCGATCGAAATCGGCCTTGGCAAGCGCACCAACACCATTCTGCAGTCGGCATTCTTTGCACTGGCAGGCGTTCTGCCCAAAGAGGATGCGATCCGCTTCATGAAGCAGGCTGCAGAAAAATCCTTCGCAAAGAAGGGCCAGAAGATCGTCGAGATGAACTGGGCTGCTATCGACGCCGGCTTTGACGCATTCGTGAAGATCGATGTGCCGGCAGACTGGGCAAACGCCGCTGACGCTGCGGATGAAACCGAGCTGAAGGGCAACCCCGCAACCGTGAAGATGGTTCGCAATATCCTGACCCCGATCGACAAAATGGACGGCGACAGCCTGCCGGTTTCCGCATTTATGGATCATGTGGACGGCCAGTTCGAGCAGGGCGCTTCCGCTTACGAAAAGCGCGGCGTAGCCGTCAGCGTTCCGGAATGGGACGTCAACAAGTGCATCCAGTGCAACCAGTGCTCGTTCGTCTGCCCGCACGCAACCATCCGTCCGTATGCACTTTCCGCAGAGGAAGCTGCCGCTGCCCCGGATGCGCTGAAGGCAAAGAAGATGACCGGCAAGGGCTGCGAGGAATATCAGTTCACCATGGCAATCAGCCCGCTGGACTGCATGGGCTGCGGCGTGTGCGCAGGCGTCTGCCCGGTTGGCGCACTGACCATGGTTCCGCAGGAAAGCCAGCTGCCGCAGCAGGAAGTGTTCAACTATGCTGTGGACAACGTCACCAAGAAGCCCGGCATGATGGCAGAAACCACCGTAAAGGGTTCGCAGTTCAACCAGCCGCTGCTTGAGTTCTCCGGCTCGTGCGCAGGCTGTGCCGAAACAAGCTATGCACGTCTGGTCACCCAGCTGTTCGGCGAACGCATGTATATTTCCAACGCAACGGGATGCTCCTCCATTTGGGGCGGCCCGGCAGCAACGTCTCCGTACACCCGCAACCGTCTGTCCGGCAAGGGCCCCGCATGGGCAAACAGCCTGTTCGAGGATAACGCAGAGCACGGCTTCGGTATGTATCTGGGCCAGAAGACCCTGCGCGAAAACGCAGCAAAGCTTTTGGATGAGCTGGCAGCAGACGCACCGGCAGATATCGCAGAAGCTGCAAAGGAATGGAACGATACCAAGGAAGACGGCAAGCTGAACGGCGCGGCAACCGATAAGCTGGTTGCGGCTCTGGAAGCACACAAGGATCTGCCGCTTGCAGCGAAGATCCTGGAAAGCAAGCAGTATCTTGCCAAGAAGTCCGTGTGGATCTTCGGCGGCGACGGCTGGGCATATGATATCGGCTTCGGCGGTCTGGATCACGTTCTGGCATCCGGCGAGGACGTCAACGTTATGGTCTTTGATACCGAGGTCTACTCCAACACCGGCGGACAGGCATCCAAGGCAAGCCAGCTGGGTCAGGTTGCACAGTTTGCAGCAGCCGGCAAGGCGATCGGCAAGAAGAACCTTGCAGAAATTGCCATGAGCTACGGCTATGTCTACGTTGCACAGATCGCAATGGGCGCAGATAAGAATCAGACGATCAAGGCGATTGCCGAGGCAGAAAGCTATCATGGCCCGTCCCTCATCATCGGCTACGCTCCGTGCGAAATGCATGGTGTCAAGGGCGGCATGACGAACTGCCAGAACGAGATGAAGCGTGCTGTTGACGCAGGCTACTGGAACATGTTCCGTTTCGACCCGCGCAAGAAGGCAGAGGGCAAGAACCCGTTCACCATCGACAGCAAGGCGCCGACTGCGGATTACCGCGAGTTCATCGAAAGCGAGACGCGTTACAGCCGTCTGCAGCGTGCGTTCCCCGAACGTGCAGAAGAGCTGTTCGACAAAGCGGCAGCAGCTTCCAAGGATCGTTACGAGTATCTGGGCAAGCTGGCAAAGCTGTACGAATAAGCCCGTTTCGCACTTTTATGGGTAAGACGTCCCTGTTTCGGGCGGGCGTCCAGTGCATTCCAGCCGGGATGCACCGGAAAAGCCCGCCCGGCAGGGCGGCAAATATGAGCAGGACAGGCGATATCGAGGCGAACCCTTGGTATCGCCTGTTTTCATTCCCGAAAAAAAGACAAACCACGGGCGCGGATGCGGTTCGGCTTTGCTGCGGCGCATAAAATGCCCGCCGAAAAGCAGACGCGCATTTTCGGCATGGAGCCGGATATCCGGCAAAACAAAAAGCAAAAGCACAGCACAGAAAAGGAGATGTCGGAGCAATGAAAAAAGGGTTGAAACAAACAGGCGGAAAACAGCACCATTCCAGACTGGCGGTGTGGGCGGTCGATACGCTGTACGATGTGATCGGCGGCATTTTGTATTCGATCGGCCTTTACACATTTGCAAAATCGGGTGAATTTGCGCCGGGTGGCGTAAGCGGTCTTGCGCTGATCTTCAACCGGCTCTGGCAGATGCCGATCGGTATTTCGACGCTGATCATCAACATACCGGTCGTGATTTTGAGCTATAAGGTGCTGGGACGCAAGTTCCTGCTGAAAAGCTTCCAGACCATGCTCATCTCCACTCTGCTGATCGACGGCGTGTTCCCGTATACGCCGGAATACACCGGAAGCCGCCTGCTTTCGGCGGTGTTTATGGGTGTATTTATGGGCGCAGGGCTTGCGCTTATTTATATGCGCGGTTCCTCCACGGGCGGTTCGGACTTCCTGAACGTGACGATCCGCAAGCTGTGCCCGCATTTTTCCATGGGGCAGATCGTGATGATGACGGATCTTGTCATCATCGGCATCGGCGGGCTTGTGTACGGGGATATCGACGCCGTTCTGTACGGCGTGATCAGTACCTATGTCACCTCGCTGGTGATCGATAAGATCCTGTACGGCGCGGGCAGCAGCAAGCTGGCGCTGATCATCACCACTGACGGCAAGGCGACGGCAGACCTGATCGACCGTGAAACAAAGCGCGGCGCAACGCTCGTCAAGGCCAAGGGCGCATATTCGGGCGATGAGCGCGATATGGTGCTGTGTGCGTGCGGCAAAACGGAGATCACCAAGGTGCGCGTGGCGGCGTATGAAATCGACCCCAATGCGTTTGTGATGATCACCGAAGCAAGCGAAGTGTTCGGGGAAGGCTTTATGCCGACGCTGGACGAGTGACGGGTTTTCCACAAAAAGAAGAAAACGGTTGAAAATGATCCGTGCCCTGCTTTGTGCAGAGCACGGATTTTTCGCATGAGGCGCACAGGATACACAGCGTACAGGAAAAACGGCGATGCGGTGCGCGTGGAACCGGCGGCGG
>JAHHSL010000046.1 GCA_020025235.1 Ruthenibacterium sp. | reverse complement strand
ATGCGGCAGAACAAAAGGGCGCAGCTTCCTGCGCCCTTTGCTTATTGCTCTTCCTGTTTCTTTTTTCCGAACAATCTGCGGAACAGATTGACGAACACGCCCGGAAGTGCGGTAATAGCCCTGCCGATGCGGTAGGATGTGGAGGAACGGATCTCCTTAATTGTTGCATCCAGCGCGTTGCACTGCAGCTTGTAATGCAGCAGTTCGTAGGCGTTTGCGCCCCCGCCCATGGCGGCGCGGCGGCAGATGCCGCGCGCTGTATAGTCAATGGAAAGGCCGACTGCCGTTTCCAGCGGTGTGCGTTCGCACAGCATCTTCATTTTCTTTTTCGGTTCCAGTGTGCGTTCAAAAATGGCTTTCCAGTGCGCGGCAAGATCCAGTCCGAACATTTTTTCGGCGCTTTCCCTTGCTTCGCGGCCCATTTTGCGGCGAAGCTCGTCATCCTTCAGCAGCTGCGTCACACATTCCGCCGCTTTGATCACATCATTCTGTTCCACAATGAACATGCCCTCCTGATCGCGGATGAAATCAAGGTTCGGCAGTTCATACGTCACAAGCGGCAGGCCGCAGATCTTGCTTTCCGCAATCATCAGGCAAAAGCCCTCGAATTTGCTTGCGCACAGCATCACATCACTGTTCTGATAATACGGCAGTACGTTTTTCTGATATCCGGCCATTATGACCGCATCTTCCATTTTGTTTTCCTTAATGAACTTTTTGATTTTTTTGCCATATTCCCGGTCGTCCGCTTCGCCCACAATCGTCAGCCGCACGTCGGGCACGCTTTCCCGCACGAGCCGCACGATCTTCAGAATGTCGATCACCTGCTTTTCGTGGGAAATGCGGCCTGCATACAGCAAATTGTGTCCGTTCAGTGCGGAAGGCTCCACAGAAAGGCTCATGCTGATCGGGTTTACCGTCTTTGTGCACGGCAGCCCACAGCTGTCCCACCAGGCTTTGTCCACGTCCGTCAGGGCAACCACCTGATCTGCCAGCCGGTATGTACGGCTGAGCTGTGCGTTGGCATATGCGTTCACATAGCTGTACACATCCAATTCCAGCCCAAACATATTGTGTGTGTGCACGATAAACGAAGCGCCGGTGCTCTTGATCGCCAGTTCGTCGCTGACAAGCTGCGGGTGAATCCATGCATGGTACACGATCGTGTCGACATGGTATTCCTCAATTTTTTCTCTCCACTGCAAGATCCTTTTATAGGACGACTGAAAATCCTTGTCTTCTGCCGAAGGAATCACAACGCGGCGGATTTTCGGATTCAGCGGATAATCCTTTTCGTTCGGCTTTTCGTCCGTAAACAGCACGACGTCATATCCGCTTTTCACCCAGATATCCGTCAGACGGCTGAGCACGTTTTCGATGCCGCCGTTGTAGGCGCGGAAATAATAAGTGCCTACCGTGCGGATCTCTTTCCTCTTCGATGCAAAGACGGGTAAATCCTCAAACATCACCGCCGTCTGTGCCGGATCAACACTGTTGTCCGCATACATCATCACGGAAAGCTGCGCCAGAAAATCTTCCTGCGGCACCAATTCCAGGATCTTTTCCATAAAATATGCGCGATCCTCTTTTGGGCAGAAGTTTACCATGTTCAGGATGATGTTTTCCAGCAGGCTTTCGCGCAGGATTTCCAGATTTTTTTTGCACTCTTTGCCGCAGCCGCGCTTTTTTGTCCATTCATCCAGCCATGTATAGGCAAAATAGGATTTTGCATATTCTTCGCACTGCCGGCGCGAAATCAAATCTTCCGACCCGAACGCCCTGTTGGGATGGCAGCAGTACAGTGTTTCATCAATATAGTTGTAAGACCGGCTCAGCGTCAGCAGCACAAACGAAAACAGCTGTTCCCCTGCCTTCCCCATATAGATGTCCGGCAGGATCTCCTGCGTACGGGCTACCACGTCCCTTTTATAGATTTTGTTGCAGCAGGCCAAAGAGATCCTTCCTTTGCCCGGATCCACGCCCCCCATGAGTCCGTCCTTATTGACGGTTACGACCTTATGCGGGATGAACGGGAACACTCTGCGTTTCATTTCTTCGATTTGTTCCTTGTGTTTTTCCGGCTCGTCGTCTGTCACTTCAACGTCGAACTGCACAACGTCTGTGCCCGATTTCACAATGGTGTCATAGGCCGTTTCGCAGGCATCGCTTTCCAACACATCGTCTGCATCCAGATACAGAATATATTCGCCTGTGCTGGCTGCAAAACCATTTTTTCGCGAGCGGAGCATTCCCTGATTTTCCTTCTGCTCCACGATTTTCACACGCGGATCCAGCTTCTGCAGTTTTTCTGCAATTTCAAGGGTTGCATCGGTAGAAGCATCGCTCACAACGACAGCTTCGATATCCTCCAAAGTCTGCGCAAGCACGCTTTCGATGCATTCCGCTATGGTTTTTTCTTGGTTATACGCCGCAATGATCACGCTGACTTTTGCCATTTTGTTCTCCTTTTCGCCTAAGCCGTAAAATCTGTCTATACATCTAATATAGAATATCGTATCCTTATGCACAAGTCAATTCATTTTGCAGGATTGCTGATTTATTTTACATATCCAGCGGTTTTAAAAAGCAAAAGCGCCGCGGAAGATTCCGCGGCGCTTCCCATCTGTTGTTTAATTTTCGCGGCTTGCGATTTCGGCAAGGATCTGCTGTTTGAATTCTTCCACCGATTTGGTGCCGCCCTTTTCCTCTTTGCGGGCGCGCACGCTGACGGTGCCGTTTTCCATTTCCTGTGCGCCGACGACCAGCATATACGGGATCTTCTGAAGCTGTGCTTCGCGGATCTTGTAGCCCATTTTTTCGGCACGGTAGTCGCCTTCGATGCGGATGCCCGCATCACGCAGCTGCTGTTCCACCTGCTTTGCGTATTCGTGATGCGCTTCGCTGATGGGGATGACGCGTGCCTGCACCGGAGCAAGCCATGTGGGGAACGCACCGGCAAAGTGCTCGATCAGGATGCCGATGAAGCGTTCGATGCTGCCGAACACAACGCGGTGGATCATGACAGGACGATGCTTGTTTCCGTCTGCGCCGGTGTATTCCAGTTCAAAGCGTTCGGGCATCTGCATATCCAGCTGAATGGTGCCGCACTGCCAGGTACGGCCGATCGCGTCCACAAGGTGGAAGTCCAGCTTCGGGCCGTAGAATGCGCCGTCGCCTTCGTTGATCTCATAGGTGCGGCCCAGTTCCTCGATCGCCTCGCGCAGAGCGTCGGTTGCCGTCTCCCAATCGGAAAGCTCGCCGATGTGATCCTCCGGCATGGTGGAAAGCTCGATGTGATATTCAAAGCCGAACAGAGAATATACTTCGTCGATCAGCTTGACAACGCCCTTGATCTCGTCCTTCACCTGTTCGGGCGTCATAAAGATGTGCGCATCATCCTGCGTGAAGCAGCGCACGCGCATCAGGCCGTGCAGCGCGCCGGAAAGCTCGTGGCGGTGCACAAGGCCCAGCTCGCCCATGCGCAGCGGCAGATCGCGGTAGCTGTGCGGCTGCGTTTTGTAAACGAGCATGCCGCCCGGGCAGTTCATCGGCTTGATCGAGAAATCTTCGTCGTCGATCTTGGTGGTGTACATGTTATCCTTGTAATGATCCCAGTGGCCGCTGCGCTCCCACAGTGCGCGCGAAAGGATGATCGGGGTGCTGATTTCCTGATAGCCGGCGCGCTTATGGATCTCACGCCAGTAATCGATCAGCGTGTTTTTCAGGATCATGCCCTTGGGCAGGAAGAACGGGAAGCCCGGGCCTTCCTCCAGAATCGTGAACAGGCCAAGCTCCTTGCCCAGCTTGCGGTGATCGCGCTTTTTCGCTTCCTCCAGCATCGTCAGGTATGCTTCCAGATCGCTTGCCTTCGGATATGCCGTGCCGTACACGCGGCACAGGCTGTCGCGCTCGGCGTCGCCGCGCCAGTATGCGCTTGCGGTGCTCAGGATCTTGACGGCTTTCACTGCGCCGGTGCTCATCAGGTGCGGGCCTGCGCACAGGTCGGTGAAATCGCCCTGCTGGTAAACGGAAAGCTGCCAGCCCTTTTCGGCATATTCTTCCAGCAGTTCCAGCTTGTAGCTCTGGCCCTTGAAGATCTCGCGGCCTTCCTCCACGGTGATGAAGCGCTTTTCGATCGGCAGGTTTGCCTTGACGATCTTCTTCATCTCGGCTTCGATCGCCTCGAACTGATCGGGCGTGAACGGTTCGGTGCCGCCGATATCATAGTACCAGCTGTCCTCCAGCGCCGGGCCGATGCCGAACTGTGCTTCGGGGAACAGGTGCTGGATCGCCTGTGCCATGATGTGCGCGCCGGTGTGCCAGAAAGCGTGCTTGCCTTCCGGGGAATCGAACGTCAGGATCTCCAGTTCGCAGTCCTTTTCCAGCGGGGTGCGCAGATCGACGGTTTCGCCGTCCACCTTTGCAACACATGCACTTTTGTAAAGACCCATGCCGATGCTTTTTGCGACGTCGGCAGCCGATACGCCGGCTTCAAATTCCTTGACGACGCCGCCTTTCAGTGTTACGTTAATCATAATATCCTCCTTGTGCCGGTATCCGGCGCATTGCCCCCGGGTTTCGGGGAAATAAAAAAAAGCCCACCCCGTAACATACCTACGGGATGAGCGGTCAATGCCCATGGTTCCACCCGAATTACGCACCGCAGTGCGTCACTCTCTGCCGGCTGTAACGGGCCGTACCCGTCAAAGGTTGCAGGCGCCTTCGGCGCTTTTCCCCTTTGCACTCTGCGGTGGTAGCATACAGCTGCAGCACACGGCCGCTTTCAGCACACGGCATTTCCGTTACAGAAAACGCAGCGGCGGCCTTCTCTTTTGCCTGCGGGAAGCACACTGTATCCGCATCAACGCTTTTGCGGGATGGTTTACACCGTTATCTTACAACGCCGCGTTTTAAAAGTCAAGTATCCGCAGATAAAATACGGCGCATCTTGAAAATATGCATAAACTTTACCTGTCAACCGATGTTTTATTCATCAGATGGATACAAATTCTTGACATTGGCTTTGCTTCGCTTTACAATATAAACAATGATTTAATGTAATTTTGAGGGGCGGACACTTGTGCCGCCTGCCTTTTTTGTTAATAAATCCGAGTATCCGCCTGCGGCATCCGTCCCAAACAGATTACTTTTCATTCATACTAATTTTGAATAGGAGTTGAACCCTCAATGGTATCATGGGGCATCACCGCTGTGATCGCCGTTGTCGTGGGCGTACTGGCCGCACTGGCTGCTTTTTTTGCCGGTTTTTCGTACCGGCGCAAAACTGCCGAAGCTAAAATCGGCAGTGCCGAAGAAGAAGCCAAGCGCCTGCTCAACGATGCGATGAAAGCAGCACAGCAAAAACGCAAGGAAGCGCTTGTTGAAGCCAAAGACGAAGCCTTCCAGCTGAAAGCAGAAGCCGACAAGGAAATCAAGGAGCGCCGCTCCGAGCTGAGCCGTCAGGAACGCCGTCTCGATCAGAAGGAAGAAGCGATCGACCGCAAAACCGCTGTCATCGAACAGAAGGAAGCCGATCTTGCAAAGCGTTCCGACCTTGTTGAAGCCCGTCTGGACGAGATCGAACAGATCAAGATCCGCGAGCTGGACAAAATGGAGACGATCGCCGGCCTGACTGCCGAAGACGCAAAGCAGCTGCTTTTGCACCGTCTGGATGAAACGCTCACCCACGAAAAGGCAATGCACATTGCCGCATTTGAAACGCAGACCAAGGACGAATGCGATACCATCGCACGCGACCTGATCAGTCAGGCTGTCGCACGCTGCGCAGCCGATCATTCCAGCGAAGCCACCGTCTCCGTCGTGCCGCTGCCCAGCGATGAAATGAAGGGCCGCATCATCGGACGCGAAGGCCGCAACATCCGCGCGCTGGAAACCGCAACCGGCGTCGATCTCATCATCGACGATACGCCGGAGGCGATCACGCTTTCCAGCTTTGACCCCGTGCGCCGCGAAGTGGCCCGCATGACGCTTGAAAAGCTGATCTGCGACGGACGCATCCACCCCGCGCGCATTGAAGAAACCGTTGAAAAATGCCGCCGCGAACTGGAACTGACCATGAAGCGCGAAGGCGAAAAGGCCGTTATGGATATCGGCATCCACGGCATCCACCCCGATATCGTCAAGCTGCTGGGCCGTCTGCGCTTTCGCACAAGCTACGGCCAGAACGTGCTGAATCACTCCATGGAAGTGGCATATCTTTCCGGCATCCTTGCCGCAGAGCTGGGCGTCAATGTCACACAGGCACGCCGCGCCGGTCTTCTGCATGATATCGGCAAGGCGCTCGACCACGAAATCGAAGGCAGCCATATCAGCATCGGCGTCGATATCGCCAAAAAGTACAAAGAAAATCCCGCGATCATCCATGCGATCGAAGCGCATCACGGCGACGTGGAAGCAAAGACGCCGCTTGCCTTCATTGTTATGGCGGCTGACGCGATCTCTGCCGCACGTCCCGGCGCACGCCGCGAAAACCTGGAAAGCTATATCAAGCGTCTGGAAAGCCTTGAAGAAATTGCAAACAGCTTTGAGGGCGTGGAACGCAGCTTCGCCATTCAGGCAGGCCGCGAAGTGCGCATCATGGTCAAGCCCGATGCGATCAACGACGACGAGCTGGTCATTCTGGCGCATGGCATCTCCCAGAAGATCGAGGAATCGCTGGATTATCCCGGCCAGATCAAGGTCAATGTCATCCGCGAATCCCGCGCAGTCGATTACGCAAAATAAGATCTGCTTATCCGACAGACAGGCTTTTCCCAAAGCCTGTCTGTTTTTTTGCCGTTTTCTGCATCGGTCGGCAGGTGCGAAGCGGTCGGCAGGTGCGAAGCGGGCAGCAGGTGCAAAGCGGGCAGCAGGTGCAAAGCGGGCAGCAGGTGCAAAGCGAAGCGTTGCCGCTTCGGCCGCGAACACAGGTGCGGACGGGATTGCCCGCGGTTCGTTCATTGTGCGGCAAAGCTGCGTAGCGGCGGCACTGCGTCATTTTTGCCGGAACCGCGGCACAGCGCGGGCGGGCTGCGCACCGGGATGCGCGGCGTTTGCCTTTTCCGTGCTTCTTTCCCCGCATCCCCCCGTTCCCGCATTTTCCCCGCCTGTGCTTTTCTTTTGCGCTGCATTAAAAAGGCGTGTGCACCCTTCGGTACACACGCCTTTTCCTTTTTTCTGCATTAGTTTATTTCCAGCCCAGATCACGCAGGATGTCCTGCCGCGTGGCAAGCCCGATGCGCGCGAGCGATTCCAGCCTGTCGTTCGTCATCTGCGCCGCATAGCCCGAAATGCTGAACGCCGCTTCCGCGCGCCCGTTCATCCCCGGCACCGCCAGTGCAACGCAGCGGATCCCCGGCTCATTTTCCTCGTCGTCCACGGCATAGCCCGTCATGCGCACGCGCTTTAATTCTTCCACAAATGCGGGAAAATCCGTGATCGTCCGGTTCGTCAGCGGACGGATGCGGCTTTTGTGCCACACGCGCTCGGCTTCGCCGTAGCTTTGTGTTGCAAGGATCGCCTTGCCCACGCCGGTGCAGTACATCGGGATGCGCAGCCCCACATGGCTTGACATATGCACGCTGGTGGAATCCGCTTCCGCTTCGGCCTTATAGATGTACACGATATCGACGCCGTCCTGAATGACAAGATGCACCGCTTCGCCCGTGCGCCGCGAAAGCTTATCCAGATGCGGCTTTGCAACGGACATGATATCCATATCATTGATGATGCCGCTGGAAAGCTCAAACATCTTCATCGTAAGCCGATAATGCGATGTAAAGGTATCCTGCGCGGCATAGCCCAGCGACACCAGGCTTGCCAGCAGACGGTGCGCCGTGCTTTTTGCAAGCCCCGCCTGCGCGCTGATCGTCTGCAGCGACGCGCCCTTCGGATGCGCACACAGCACCTCGATCAGGGCAAAAATGCGTTCAACGCTCTGCACCCCGCCGCCGTTTTCCATGGATCCATCCCCTTTTCCGCTCTCGGCGTTCCGCTGAGTGAAACGCCTTTCTGTTTGCATTGTACCCTGTTTTTTTCATTCCTGCAAGCCGCAATACGCAAATATTGGCAAAATTAAGGACGTTTCAGCAAAAAACGCAAGAAACGCATTGACATTACTGCCTGTTTGTTTATAATGAAACCGAAAAGGGAACGATCATGCGTTCCACTATACGGAATCTGTTAAAACGATATTTTACACAGATAAAGGAGAAGATCAGAATGAACGAAGTACTCCAGAAAGTTTACGAAATCGGCATCATCCCGGTTATCGCTTTCAACAGCGTGGATGAGGCACTGCCCCTTTGCAAAGCCCTTGCAGACGGCGGCCTGCCCGCAGCAGAGGTCACCTTCCGCACCGCATGTGCCGAAGAGTGCATCCGCAAGATCCACGAGGAAATGCCCGAAATGCTGCTGGGCGCAGGTACTGTTCTGACGAAAGATCAGGCAGACCGCGCAATGGCTGCCGGCGCATCCTTTATCGTTGCCCCGGGCTTTGACCCCAATGTTGTCGAGCATGTCATCAGCAAGGGCGGCATTGCAATGCCCGGCACCGCCACCGCAGGCGAAATGCAGCAGGCTATGAACCTTGGCTGCGATACGCTCAAGTTCTTCCCGGCAGAGGCAAACGGCGGCGTTGCCATGCTCAAGAACATCGGCGCTGCACTGAAATCCGCAAAGTGGATGTGCACCGGCGGCGTCAACGCAAAGAACGTGAACGATTACCTCGGCTATGACCAGATCATCGCAGTCGGCGGCACCTGGATGTGCAAATCCGACGTCATCAAGGCGGGCGACTGGGCAAAGATCACCGAGATGAGCAAGGAAGCCGTTGACGTGATGCTCGGCCTTGAGATCGGCCACATCGGCATCAACTGCGAAAACGAAGACGAAGCACTGGCAACCGCAAACCTGCTGGGCACCCTGCTGAACAAGAAGGTCGCCGTGGGCAATTCCAGCATCTTCGTCGGCAATAAGGAATTCGAGATCATGAAGTCCAAGGGCCGCGGCAGACTGGGCCACATCGCTGTCAAGTGCAACAACATCGACCGTGCCGTCTATCATCTGGGCCGCCGCGGCGTGAAGTTCGACATGAGCAGCATGGTCAACAAGAACGGCAAGAACATCGCCTGCTACCTTGCAGATGAAGTCGGCGGCTTCGCGATCCACCTTGTACAGAAATAAGCGTCTGCACCATGTGCCGCGTTTTTTGATTTACACTAAAACAAGAACAGGAGAAACTACATTATGGCAAAGAAAGTTGTCACCTTCGGCGAACTGATGATTCGCCTGCAGCCCTATAACTACGAGCGCTTCGTTCAGGCAGATCACCTGGAGTTCACCTTCGGCGGCGGCGAAGCCAACGTCGCAGTCAGCCTTGCCAACTACGGCATGGACGCAGCTTTTGTCACGAAGCTGCCCGCACACGCGATCGGCCAGTGCGCTGTGAACAGCCTGCGCCGTTACGGTGTTGATACCACGAAGATCACCCGCGGCGGCGACCGTGTGGGCATCTACTTCAACGAAAAGGGCGCTTCCCAGCGTCCGAGCGTCTGCATCTACGACCGTGCTCACTCCGCAATCAGCGAAGCTTCCACGGCTGATTTCGACTGGGACGCAATCTTCGAGGGCGTGGATTGGTTCCACTTCACCGGCATCACCCCGGCTCTGGGCGCAAACGTTGTGGAAATCTGCCGCGAAGCCTGCAAGGCTGCAAAGGCACACGGCGTAAAGATCAGCTGCGATTTGAACTACCGCGGCAAGCTGTGGACGCGCGACGAAGCACGCGCTGCCATGACCGACCTGTGCCAGTATGTTGACGTGTGCATTTCCAACGAGGAAGACGCAAAGGACGTTTTCGGCATCGAAGCAGAAAACACCGATATCACCGGCGGCGAGCTGAACAAGGAAGGCTACAAGAGCGTTGCAAAGCAGCTGGCTGACAAATTCAACTTCGAAATGGTTGCTATCACCCTGCGTGAAAGCAAATCCGCTTTCGATAACGACTGGAGCGCAATGCTGTACAACGTCAAAAACGACGAGTACTGCTTCTCCAAACTCTATCACCTTCACATCATCGACCGTATCGGCGGCGGCGACAGCTTCGGCGGCGGCCTGATCTACTCTCTGCTTTCCGGCAAAAACACGCAGGAAGCAGTCGAGTTCGCAGTTGCTGCTTCCGCTCTGAAGCACTCCATCGAGGGCGACTACAACTTCGCTACGGTTGCTGAAGTTGAAAAGCTTGCGGGCGGCGACGGTTCCGGCCGTGTTCAGCGATAATTAGCGCTTATCGTCTGCAACACCGGAACATACGTTTCCGCAGCCCAGCAAAAATTCAAATACTCTATCTCCAAAAGCAGAAGGCCGTCTTGCAAAAGACGGCCTTCTGCTGTATTATTATGCGCAGCGGCCCCACGCCGAAAGGGTGCTGTTTATAGCGCAGAAAGAACGCACGGAACATGAACTGCCGCACCTTTGCAGTGACGCACCGCTCACTTCCCCGCGGCCTGCCGCGCAGAAGCTGTGCCGCCGCTGTGACGCTCTGCCCGCAGCCCTCCTGAAAGGGAACGCGTCAGAGAAAAACTCCGGCAGCTTCAGCGATAGGGCGAACAAAAACACGCTCGGAAAAGTCCTTTGACAGAGAGTGATGACTTAGACAAAAAACCGCCGTGTACGGCGCAAAACCATACACGGCGGATACATATTGCAAAGCAAATAAAAAGTTGAAAATACTGTATTCTATCAATATTCAAAATGGGAGTTGAGCAATGCAATAGAGGATTTCAGTCATGGATGACAAAGAAGATATTTTCTTGATGTTCCCTCCATGATCGGTGTTTTATTTCACTGTCTATGATAGAGGGATCGAACTTTCATACCTGACACAGACCCTCGAACTGAATTATTTTGCCCGGAAGGAAACTTGATTGCTCGCTGCGGTCTCTTCGGCTATAGAACCAGCCTTGCCAATTACCGTAAAGTCATCGTCCAAACCAAAGAAGGGGCTGTTGATCATCTCTGTTACGCTGTCAGGGATTTCCAGCTCTTTGAGTGCCTCGCAACCGGAAAAAGCCAAATTATCAATGGTAGTCAGGCCATCGTTCAGGATCATGGTATGCAGCTTCACACAGTCCTGAAATGCAGATGCCCCCACTTTGGTTACACCGGCGCCGAATACAACAATCTCCACACTGTCGTTCAGACCGAAAGCACCTTCATCCACCACCTTAACATTGTCGGAGAGGCGAATGCCTTTGATCGTGGAACCGAGATCAAAGGAATACTTTTCAACCAGAGTCACGGGCTTTCCGTCAATGGTATCGGGGATTACAACGATATCATCATTGCCCTTGTAGTTCGTGATACCAATGCCACCGGTTTCTTCATCCTCTTCATACTCAAAATCCTCAACGGGAGTAACCGGGTGATCCATGACATCTTCCAGAGTGACAGAACCTGTAGAAGCAGGTTTTTCGGTTTCGCTCGATGTCTCGGCAGATTCATTCTGCGAGGAAACCGCTGCTTCCGATTCGTTTTTTTCTGTCGCATCCGTGCCGCCCTTGCCGCAGGCAGTTACGCTCAGCATCAGGCAGAGCACGAGAATGCAGACTAAAGTTTTTTTCATTGTTCATTCCTCCAAATTCTATAAGCACACCAATCTGTTTTATTCAGAACATTACCGGACTAATTCAGGCTCCAGCAATATCTCATACCTCAGCTATGCACAGCAATATTCTAACTTCCACCTCTGCGGCTTATGTTGCTATAACTATATCACAAACTCGGTATTCCGTCTATTAAAACTTGAAGATTCTGTCCTCGCCATATCCTCGCGTGGAGAGTGCTTTATTTCTGCACAGGACAGGGCTTTTTATGAATTATCGGGTGCAAATGGTGCCGCGCCATATGACCTTTATGCGTCTGCTTACTAATTTTCAGATACCAACTTCCGGAAAAATTACGCCGGCTGGGAAAACGTTTCTTTACACGGAGAAAAAAGGCAAAATGTTCTCACTCTCCGGTAGGGTCAGGCGGGTAATCGTCACCCTCAACTTGTACCACATGCCGCCCGGCTGATTGTATTCGTACTTGTCCATTCTAAAATCGTTCAGTATAATATATTCACACAGATGCCGCTCATCTGCCGATCACCACAACTCTGTCATTAACTTTTGATAGGATTTTTTCTTCCCTTGTACTTGCCCTTATATGCCTTCAAGAAAAGCTGAACAAGGGGTGAAGCCGTATAAAAAAACGGTGGGCTGTTTGCAAAACCCCTTTGTTTGCAACGGCTTTAGAGGATTTTATGAAACCCCAGCGGTATCTAATAATTGAGTATTTCAAATCAGAATCAACCGAACAGTCTGCCCCGCCGGAATGAATAAGAAAGGAAGTTGAACTATGCCGCCGACCGAAATCGCGATCAAT
>JAHHSL010000045.1 GCA_020025235.1 Ruthenibacterium sp. | reverse complement strand
CGGAATGAATAAGAAAGGAAGTTGAACTATGCCGCCGACCGAAATCGCGATCAATGAAAAAATCAGTTACATCGAAAAGGCCGATTCCCCTCTTTCGGCAGATATCGGCATTATAAAAGATGAAAATGCCTGCTGGCTCTATGATGTCGGCAACGGAGACGCCCCGATCCGTGGGCTGAACGGAAGCTGCCATGTTGTTTTATCCCATTTTCATCCGGATCATATCGGCAATATAAGCAGGATCCACGCCCAAAACCTTTATCTATCGAAGAAAACCTGCGACCACATTCCCAAAGAAACGCTTGCAGCCTGCCGCGTCCACATTGTTGCCGAACCGGTCAGGATCGGAAATCTGCATATTTTCCCCTTGCCCTCCAGTCACGCAAAAGGCTGCCTGGGGCTGGAAGTGGATGGAACGTATGCGTTTGTAGGGGATGCCCTATACTGCAAAGCCAAGAACAACAGCTATGTATATAATGCACAGCTGTTAAAAGAGGAGATCGAGGTGCTGCAAAATTTAAGCGCCTCTTTTCTGCTCGTCAGCCATTTCAAGGGCTTGATCCGCAAAAAAGCGGATGTACTGGAAGAACTGGAAACGATCTACGCAATGCGAACAAACGGAAACCCCGAAATTACGATCCGGTGATCCAAACGGCACGGTCGTCTGGGTTTCCTTACAAAAACATACAAAAACAAGCAGCAGATGCCGGATACACCGACATCTGCTGTTTTTTTTAATTCCCTGTTCATGCCCGCTGCGGCGCAAAAAAAGACGGCGCTTTGAAAAGCGCCGTCTTTTGCAGCCGAACCGCAGTCCGGATTATTTGTTTTCGCCGTAGTATGCCTTCTTGTACAGGTCTTTGATTTCAGAAACCAGGGGATACACGGGGTTTGCCGTGGTGCACTGGTCTTCAAATGCCTTGTAGGAAAGCTCGTCGACATTTGCCATGAAGCTTGCTTCGTCGATGCCGCAGTCTTTGATGCAGCAGGGACGCTCGGTCTTCTTCATCAGGTCGCGCACTGCTTCGATCAGCAGATCCACTGCTTCGTTGACCGGAGTGTTCTTGCTGCACAGGCCGATGCGGAATGCGATCTTTGCATAGCGCTCATCCGCAACATATTCCTTGTATTTCGGGAACGGCGGGAACTTGGTCGGCTTGGTTGCATTGTACTTGATGACGTACGGCAGCAGGATCGCGTTTGCGCGGCCGTGCGGGATGTGGCATTCTGCGCCCAGCTTATGAGCCATGGAATGGTTCAGGCCGAGGAATGCATTGGTGAACGCCATACCGGCAATGCAGGATGCGTTGTGCATCTTTTCGCGTGCGGTCGGGTCGCCGTTGTAGGATTTTTCCAGGTTTTCAAACACCAGTTCGATCGCATGCAGAGCAAGACCGTCGGTGTAATCGTTTGCCATGACGGAAACGTATGCTTCGATCGCATGCGTCAGAACGTCAAGGCCGGTATCGGCAACGATGCTGCGCGGCATCGAACGAGTGAACTGCGGGTCGATGATCGCAACGTCCGGCGTCAGGCTGTAGTCAGCCAGCGGATATTTGGTGTTGTCGTTTTTCTTATCGGTGATAACCGCAAAGCTCGTGACCTCGCTGCCCGTGCCGGAAGTGGTCGGGATGCAGACCATTTTTGCTCTTCTGCCAAGTTCGGGGAACTTGAATGCACGCTTACGGATATCGAGGAAGCGCTGACGCACGCCGTCAAAGCTGGTTTCGGGATGCTCGTAGAACAGCCACATACCCTTTGCTGCGTCGATCGCGCTGCCGCCGCCGATTGCAATGATGACGTCCGGCTGGAACGCATTCATTGCTTCCACGCCGCGCATGACACATTCAACGGACGGATCGCTTTCCACGTCCGAATAAATCAGGCTGTGGCAGTATTCGGTGCGCTTGCGCAGGTAGTACAGGATCTTATCCACGTTGCCCAGCTTGACCATGACAGGGTCGGTGACGATGAATGCACGGCTGATGCCTTCCATTTTTTCCAGGTACTGGATCGAATCTTCTTCAAAGTAGATACGGGGCGGCACCTTGAACCACTGCATATTGACTCTCCTCTTTGCGATGCGCTTTTTGTTGATGAGGTTCACGGTGGTGACGTTCTGGGAAACGCTGTTCTTGCCGTAAGAACCGCAGCCCAGCGTCAGGGACGGGGTGTTGGTGTTGTAGATATCACCGATTGCACCCTGAGAGGACGGGCTGTTTACGATGATACGGCCTACGCGCATTGCAATGCCGTATTCATCCGCGATCTTCATGTCGCCGGTGTGGATAACAGCGGAATGGCCAAGGCCGCCCAGCTCGAGCATGCGGTTTGCATATTCAAAGCCCTGCTTTGTGCTGTTGACCTTGAAGTAGGCCAGAACCGGGGAAAGCTTTTCCTTTGCGAGCGGGTGAGATCCGTCCGGCTTATCCAGCGGAGCGATCAGGATCTTGGTCTTTGCGGGGACCTTCAGGCCTGCCTGTTCGGCGATCCAGCATGCGGATTTGCCGACCAGCGGTGCGAAAACGCCCTTGTTGGGATCCGGGAACATATACTTCGTCAGCTTTTCGGTTTCTGCCGGATTCAGGAAATAGCAGTTGTTTGCCGACATATAGCGCTCGAACTCTGCCGAAACCTCTGCGTCAACGATAACTGCCTGCTCGGATGCGCAGATCATGCCGTTATCGAACGTCTTGGACATCATAAGGTCGGTGCATGCGCGGTGCAGATCGCAGGTTTTTTCAATGTAGCACGGCACGTTGCCCGGGCCTACGCCCAGTGCCGGCTTGCCGCAGCTGTATGCAGCCTTTACCATGCCGGGGCCGCCGGTTGCCAGAATGGTTGCAACGCCGGGGTGGTTCATCAGAGCGCCCGTTGCTTCAATGGAGGGCTTGTCGATCCACTGGATGCAGTTTTCCGGTGCGCCAGCCTTGACGGCTGCTTCGTATACGATGCGCGCTGCTTCTGCCGAGCACTTCTGTGCAGACGGGTGGAAGCCGAAGATGATCGGGTTGCGCGTCTTGACGGCGATCAGGCTCTTGAACAGCGTGGTGGAAGTCGGGTTCGTCGTCGGGGTAACGCCCGCGATAACGCCCACAGGCTCTGCCACTTCAACATAGCCTTCCATTTCGTTTTCGTCCAGGATGCCGACTGTCTTTTCCTTCTTGATGTCATGCCAGATATATTCGGTAGCGAACATATTCTTGATGACCTTATCTTCATATACGCCGCGGCCGGTTTCTTCAACCGCCATGCGGGCAAGCTCCTGGTGCTTATCCAGACCTGCCAGTGCCATTGCGTGCACGATGTTATCAATTGCTTCCTGATCCAGCGCCAGGAATTCATGCAGTGCAACCTGTGCTTTTTCCACAAGGCCGTTGATCATATCGCCAACGGAATTTTCCTGCACGTTTTCCACTTCGGGTGCCGTGTTTTTCTTTTTATCAGCCATCGGTTTTTCCTCCTCAAATCATACGGAAAGATGCTGCCTGGTTTCGTTTCGGCTTTTTTGCCTTGCCTATATCATATCATTATGTTAAAAGTTTATCAATGTACAAGACGCCGAATGTTATTATTTTAACAATCCTTTTTTGTGCAAAACACCAAAACGGGATGCCGCCGGTGTTTTTTATGCCGATGTGTTTTGTTTTTCCCTGCGCAGGGCATTTTGCTTCTTTGCATTTTTGTGTATAATAGTAAGAAAAGCCCCCTTTGCGGGGTGCACGGGAAAAAACGTTATTTAATAAAGGAGAACCGTTTATGGAATGGACTGATATCAAAACGACCGTATCTGCGGAACATGCGCAGACGGCAGAGGACATCGCCACGGGCATTTCCGGCGGCGGCATTTACATTGAAGATTACCGTGATCTGGAGCAGCAGGTGGAGCAGATCGCCCACGTTGACCTGATCGAACAGGAGCTTCTGGAAAAAGACCGCAATGAGGTGATCGTTCACCTGTATATCGCGCCCGACGAAAACTTTGCGGAAATTGCCGATCTGCTGAAGGATCGCCTGCAGCGCGCCGAAGTGCCGTACAAAATGGAATTTGTCGGCGTGCGGCAGGAGGACTGGGAAACCGGCTGGAAGGCCTATTATCACGCCATGGATATCGGCAGCCGCCTTGCGATCGTGCCGAGCTGGGAGGAATACGAAACCGACCGCACCGTCATCACGCTTGACCCCGGCATGGCGTTCGGCACCGGCACGCATGAGACGACCGCCCTGTGCCTGGAAACGCTCGACAGCCTGATTTCCGGCGGCGAGCGCGTGCTGGATATCGGCACCGGCAGCGGCATCCTTGCGATCGCTTCGCTCAAACTGGGCGCCGCCGAGGCCGAAGGCGTGGATATCGACCCGATGTGCGTGCGCACCGCCGGGGAAAACGCCGCGCTCAACGGCGTGACGAAGGATTTCAAGGTGCTGATCGGTGATCTTTCCGACAAAGCCACCGGCAAATATGACGTCATCTGTGCCAATATCGTGGCAAACGCCATCATTCATCTTGTGCCGGATGTGCCCGCTCTGCTTGCCGAAAACGGCACCTTCCTTGCCAGCGGCATCATCGACACCCGCAAGGATGAAGTGATCGAAGCCGTGAAAAAGACGGGGCTTGTGCTGCGCGAAGTAAAGGAAAAGAACGGCTGGGTCGCGCTGGTCTGCGGCCATGCCAAAGCCTGAGGAGGAACCATGCCGCATCGTTATTTTACCGAAAATATCCACGGCAGCACCGCGGAGCTGACCGGCGCGGACGCGCATCACTTAGCGCGCGTCATGCGGGCAAAGGCGGGCGATGACGTCATCCTGTGCGACGGACACGGCACGGATTATGCGTGCACCGTCGCTGAATGTGACGGCGAGCGCGTGGCGCTGGATATCATTTCCTCTGCCCCGAGCGTATCGGAGCCGAGCGTCCGTGTAACAGTATATGCAGGATACCCGAAGCAGGATAAGCTTGAGACCATTATCCAGAAGTCCGTGGAGCTGGGCGCGGTGCGCATCGTGCCGTTTTTCAGCCGATACTGCGTTGCCGCCCCCAAAAAAGAGGAACAGAAAAACGTGCGCTACAACCGCATTGCGTTTGAAGCGGCAAAGCAGTGCGGGCGCGGCGTGATCCCCACCGTGGAAATGCCGATGACCTATGCGCAGATGCTGGCGGACGCCGCAAAAAACGACGCCGCTTTCTTCTGTTATGAAGCGGGCGGGGACTCCCTACATAGCCGGCTCGGGGATGCCGAAGATATCGGCATCATCACGGGCAGCGAGGGCGGTTTTTCCGAACAGGAGGCCGAAGCCGCCCGAAACGCGGGCTGCATTGCAATCGGCCTTGGCCCGCGCATCCTCCGGTGCGAAACCGCCCCGGCGGCGGCGCTTGCCGCCGTGATGACCCTTACCGGCAATTTACAGTGATCCGCTGCTTTCGGCCTGTGCCGCAAAACGGCGGCCGAAGGGAGTTTGTATCTTGCCGAAACGAATCCTTGCCTTTTTTCTTGCCCTTGCGCTCTGCGCGCCCATGCTCGGCGGCTGTGCCCGCCAGCCGGACGACAGCACCATGATCGATCCCCCCGGACGCGCACCGGACGAAAGCGCCGCACCGCGCGCGGGCGCATCCTCTGCCGTGCAGCGCGAACCGGACGCCCCCTGCCCCGAGCCAGGCGCCGCATCATCCGATCCCGCACAGACAGCCTCGGCCGATCCTTCTGCCGAATGGATGACACGGCTCGTCAATGCCGAGCATCCGCTGCCCGAGGATTTCACCGTGGAGACGGCGGCGATCCGCGGCTATGACGAACGGCTGTTCGACCGCCGCGCCGCACCGATGCTGCAGGCCATGCTGGACGACGCCGAAAAGGCGGGCTGCAAGCTGTATCTTGTATCGGCGTACCGCAGCGTCAAGCGGCAGACGGCTCTGTTTTCGCGCAAGACCAATTCGTTTCTTGCCGAAGGGCTCCCGCGGGAGGAAGCCGAGCGTCAGGCCGCGCTGTGGGTCGCGCGCCCGGGCACTTCGGAGCACAACACCGGCCTTGCGGCGGACATCGTTTCCGCCGACTGGTATGCACATCACGACGACCTGACCGCCGAATTTGAAAACACGCCCGAATTTGAATGGCTTATGGCGCACTGTGCCGAATACGGCTTTATCCTGCGCTATCCGAAGGGCGGGCAGGACATCACGGGCGTTGTGTACGAACCGTGGCATTACCGTTTTGTCGGCAGACAGGCCGCACGCAGCATCATGAGCAAGGGCATCACGCTGGAGGAGTGGAACGGCTTTACCCGGTAAAAAATACGCAGAAGCATGATTTCTCTCTTTTTTTGCAGTTCTATTTGTGCTATACTGTACATGTATAGAACTTTTTTAACCCACAGCCTATCGCGCAAAAAAGGAGTGACCCAAAATGCATCCTTATCGGATTTTAACTGATTCCACGACCGATCTCCCTTTGGAGATCATCGCCGAACTTGATATCACCGTCCTTCCGATGACCTATACGATCGACGGAAAGTCGTACCACAACGACCCGGACGAGCACGAGCTTTCTGCACATGATTTTTATGAAATGCTCCGTGCCGGAAAGCTTTCCACCACCAGCCAGATCAACATCGAAACCTTCAAGGACGAAGCCGGCAGGCTGGCGCGCGAGGGCTTCGATGTTCTGTACATCGCCTTTTCCTCCGGCCTTTCCGGAACGTACAATTCCGCACGCCTTGCCTTTGAGGAACTGCGCGAAGAATACCCCGAACACAAGTTCATCGCCGTGGACAGCCTTGCGGCATCCATGGGCGAAGGTCTGCTTGTCTACCATGCCGCAAAGCTGCAGCAGGGCGGCAGCACCATTGAGGAAACTGCACAGTGGCTTTTGGATAATCGCCTGCACCTTGCACATTGGTTCACGGTCGATGACCTCAACCACCTCAAGCGCGGCGGCCGTCTTTCGGGCGCGGCGGCATTTTTCGGCACGGTGCTCAACATCAAGCCCGTGCTGCACACCGACGACGAAGGACATCTGGTTCCCATGGAAAAGGTGCGCGGGCGCAAAGCAAGCCTGACGGCGCTGGTTGCCCGCATGAAGGCCGATGCCGTAAACCCCGCCGAACAGACGGTGTTCATCAGCCACGGCGACTGCCTTGCCGATGCGGAATTTGTGGCGGAGCTGGTCCGCAGCGAATGCGGCACAAAGGATATCCGCATCCACACGATCGGGCCTGTCATCGGCAGCCATTCCGGCCCCGGCACGATCGCCCTGTTCTATCTTGGCACCAAGCGGTAACGGCACGACCGCCCGCATTTTGACCTGTCCGGAATCAAAGCTGTTTCGGACAGGTTTTTTGTTTTTTTGCGGCGCATGCGCTCATTTTTTTGACCCGCCGTTCGCCGTATCGGGCGGAAAGTTCTTTTATCCTTGACTTTTCAGACGCCATGCATTATTATGGGATATTGTATAACAGCATGTTTTATCGCCGAAACCGTTTGAATCAAGCGTCTTTCGGCGATTTTGTGTAAGGAGCAATTCTATGTCGAATCAAGTGTTCGTATGCAAAAGCGAACCTAATGCCGGTGTCGGAACGTTTGAAAACGCGGAATATGCAGACGGCGCGTTCCGTCTTGCGCAGTATGCCGGCTGCTATATGCTTTCCGGCAGCTATACCACACCGGAGATCCCCGCCCCTGCATTCCGTTCCCTGCTCGGCTCCTGGAATGCCGCAACCCCGCCCGATACTTCTGTCGGGCTTGAGGTGCGCGTCGGAGCCGGCGAACGCTGGTCGGAATGGATGTCCTTCGGCACATGGAGCACCTTCCGCCGCCGCGAATCGCTGCCGCAGCAGGGATGCGAAACGGATTTTGCCATGCTTTCGGGTGATATCGTGCATGTCAATGCGCCCGCGGGCGCCGATCGCTTCCAGCTTCGCATCTGCCTTGCAACGGACGATATTTACAGCACGCCTTTCGTGCATCTGTTCAGCGCATCGGTCGATCCGATCAATACGGAACGCACATCCGGTGATGCACTGTATCACCGCTGTGTGCCGGTGCCCGCCTATGCCCAGATGAACCGCGATCCGCGCATCTGCGGCGAGCTTTGCAGCGCCGTTACGATCACGATGCTGATGAATCGCTGGGGCGAAGACCTGATCCCGGAGGAAGTGGCGCACGCACAGTACGATTTTGCCGCCGGTTATCACAACCGCTGCTTCATTCCCGCCGTTGCGGGCAGCTTCGGATACGAAAGCTACTGCGTTTTTGCCGACATTGCCGCACTGAAAAAAGAGATCAAGGCGGGCTTTGCCTGCGGGGTGCGCCTTTCCTGTGCCGATACGCCGGAAACATCCGCTGAAACGGGTCTGCCGCTGCTGGAAGGCAGCATCGACTGTGCCGACGGACGATTTGTCGTAGTGCGCGGCTTTGAAACGGATGCCGACGGCACGGAATATGTGATCGTCAATGATCCGCACTGTTCCGATGACAGCGAAGCCGAGCGCCGCTATCGTCTGGATCAGTTCGACGAAGCATGGCACGGCGAAGCGTGCCTTGTGCACGGCAAGGTGCAGGCGCATGTCGTCGCCCCGCCCGAACGCGTTGCCGCCGAGCTTCGCCATACCGAGCTTCCCGGGGAATACGCGCTGTACCTGCGCGGGGAACGGCTGAGCCTTCCGGTCGATCTCTGTGAAAAAGACGGGCGCTGCACCGGGACCGTATGCTATACGATCCGCGATGAACACGCCTATGCAACCGCTGCGCACAAGCGTTTTTACTATACCGATGTATCCGAATCCGGCAATGTGCTGCTGGATACTGAAACTCTGCCGTCCGGCACCCGCATCACGGTGTACCTGATCGGCGAATCCTGCCGCACGGCTGTGGCAGAACTGACCGTATAACGCATGAAAAACGCGTCCCCTGTTCCGGCATACCCGGCAGCGGACGCGTTTTTTTACATCCCGCAGCGTGCATAAACCGCCGCAGGCGGGCAATCCTTTCTGTATCGACGCCAACCGGAAAGGAGATGCTTTTGTGTACGCTGTTGTTCAAAGCGACTGCACCGGATGCGGGCTGTGCGCACAGCTTTGTCCCGCACTGTTCACCGTGCAGAACGGCACGGCCCACGCCCTGCCCGTGGATCTGGACGAAGCCTTTCTGCCCGCCGCTGCCGCCGCCCGCGATTGCTGCCCCCTTGCCGCGATCGACTTTTTATCCGACTGAAATTTCCCCCGAAAAGACAAAAGCCGCACGATGCACTCCGGATTTCGGAATGTGCCGCGCGGCTTTTCTCCGTTTTGTATTTTTTCTTTGAGGATTTACTTATTGTTTATTTATTCCATGCACGGCACAGCTCTTCCAGCTGCGCTGTCATGCGCTTAAGCTCCTTGTTCGGACGCCCTGCCGCAGCCTGTGCCACGGCCGCCAGCTGACGCACCGCACGCTGCAGCGCGCTGAATGCCGCCAGCGCACGCGGGTCGCGCGCCGTTCCGGCCTCTGTTCCGCCCTCTTTGCGGACGATCAGCACGCCCTCCGGCTTTGCGATAAATTCGCCGTGCAGCAGATCATAGCAGGTGCCGCTGTACGGAGCATAGGCATTGTAGCCGTATTCCTCCCGCAGGCAGTTTGTGAAATCCGTGCAGGAATCATCGTCGCCGTGGTTCACAAACACCTGCTGCGGGTGCGCATCAAAGCACTGCAGCCAGTGCAGCAGCCCGTTTTTATCCGCGTGTCCGCTGATGCCCGCCATGACGCGGATCTCGGCGTTGACGGCGATCTCCTCATCAAAAATACGCACCTTCTGCGCGCCGTCCACCAGCGCGCGGCCCAGCGTTCCGCCCGCCTGATAGCCCACAAACAGCACCGTGCTTGCCGCATGCCACAGGTTGTGCTTGAGATGATGCCGGATGCGCCCCGCATCGCACATGCCGCTTGCCGAAATGATGACCTTCGGCTCGGCGTTCGCGTTAATCGCCTGCGAATCCTCTTTCGTCACGCTTGTGCGCAGGCCGTCGAACCACAGCGGGTTGACGCCCCGATCCACCAGTTCCCGCGCTTCTTCATCCAGATTTTCCGTCGGGCATTGCAGAAAGATGCCCGTTGCCTCGTTCGCAAGCGGACTGTCCACATAGACCGGGAAGCCGTCGTGCCCGTGCACCAGATTTTTCTCTTTGATCTCACGGATGAAATACAGCATTTCCTGCGTGCGCCCGACGGCAAATGACGGGATCACCACCGTGCCGCCGCGGTCGAATGTCTGCTGCAAAATCTGCGTCAGCTCGCCCACATAATCCGGACGTTCGGCGTGCAGGCGGTTGCCGTAGGTGGATTCGATCACCAGATAATCGGCCTGCTGCACGGGTTTGGGATCGTTGATGATCGGCTGATTCGTGTTGCCGACGTCGCCGCTGAACACGATTTTTTTCGTGACGCCGTCCTCCGTCAGCCACAGCTCCGCCGCCGCCGAACCGAGCAGATGCCCGATATCCGTAAAGCGCACCGCGGCGTTTTCGGCAATGCGGATGACCTGATCGTACGGGCACGGGCGGAAATGCTCCAACACACCCTCCGCATCGGCAACAGTATACAGCGGCTCCACCTCCGGGCGTCCGGCGCGCACGGCCTTGCGGGTCTTCCATTCCGCTTCGGATTCCTGAATGTGGGCGCTGTCGCGCAGCATGATCTGACACAGGCTGGTCGTGGATTCCGTCGTGTACACCTTTCCGCAAAAGCCCTGCTTATAAAGCAGCGGCAGATAGCCGGAATGATCGATGTGCGCATGCGTGAGCACCACGGCGGCAAGCGCCGAAGGCGCAACCGGCAGCGGTGCGTTTTCAAATCGGTTTTCGCCCTGTTCCATGCCGCAGTCGACAAGGAATGCCGTGTTCCCGACTTCAATCAGTGAGCAGGAACCGGTTACTTCGTGTGTGGCGCCAATAAAAGTAACTTTCATAACGTCTCCTCCTGCGCAGCGGACAGCGTTGTGTCTGCCCGCCTGTCTTGCCCTTATTGTAGCACAGCTTTTGTGCGCCGTCTCGCATTTTACGCAAAATTCATGGAAATCTCAAAATCGCGTGCGGATGCTTGCCGAAAGCCCCGCCCTTGCGTTACAATAGAAATAAACATCCGAAACACCGAAACGCTGTGCCGCGGCATACCGCGGCGCAGACAAGGAAATGAGGCGAAAACATTTATGGATACCGAACAGATCCGCACACAGGCCGAAACGGCTGTGCGCGAACTTCTGCAGGCCGCACATCTGCAGCGCGGCGATATTTTTGTGGTGGGCTGCTCTTCCAGTGAGATCCTCGGCGAGCGCATCGGCCGCGGCTCCAGCCTGGAAGCGGCGCAGGCGGTCTATTCCGGCATTATGCCGGTGCTGCGCGAAAACGGGCTGTTTCTTGCCGCCCAGTGCTGCGAACATCTCAACCGTGCGCTGATCGTGGAAAAAAGCGCGCTTGCCCCGTGGACGGAGATCGTCAACGTCATCCCGCAGCCGCATGCGGGCGGCTCGTTCGCCGTCACCGCCTATCAGGATATGAAAGACCCCGTCGCTGTCGAATCCATTCGCGCGGGCGCGGGCATGGATATCGGCGGCACGCTGATCGGCATGCATCTGCGCCCCGTGGCGGTGCCCGTGCGCGTCAGCCTTTCGCACATCGGCAGTGCAACGCTCATCTGCGCCCGCACGCGCCCGAAATACATCGGCGGCAGCCGGGCCGTCTACCGGACGGACGATCTGGAGGTGCCCCGCTGATGAACCCGGAAAAAACGGAATTTTTGAAAAACAATGTTGCCGCCGTGCGTGCCCGCATGGCGAACGCCTGCCTTGCCGCCGGGCGCGACCCCAAAGAGGTTCTGCTGTGCGCGGCAAGCAAAACGCAGGATGCCGACACCGTGCGCGAAGCCGCCGAGCTGGATATCGACCTTTTCGGTGAAAACCGTGTGCAGGAATTGTGCCAAAAGCACGAAGCCTGTGCCTACGGCGCAAAGCCGCTGCACTTTATCGGGCATTTGCAGACGAATAAGGTAAAGCAGGTCGTCGGACGCGCTGTGCTGATCGAATCGGTCGGTTCGGAGCATCTGCTGGACTGCATTGCCGCCGAAGCCGCAAAGCAGGGCATTTGTCAGGATATCCTGATCGAAATCAATATCGGCGGTGAAGCAAGCAAAAGCGGCATCGCGCCCGAAGCGCTGAACGCTATGCTGGAGCGTGCCGCCGCATGCGGCTCTGTCCGGGTGCGCGGGCTTATGGCGATCCCGCCCGCAGCCGAAGCACCGGGCGCCGCACGCCCGTATTTTGCCCGCATGCGCTGTCTGTTTGACGACGCACGCTGCCGCAGCCTGCCGAATGTGCAAATGGAGTATCTTTCCATGGGTATGAGCGGCGATTTCGAGGACGCGATCGCCGAAGGCGCAAACATCGTGCGCGTGGGCACCGCGATCTTCGGCGCAAGAAGCTATCCGGTAAAATAATCCCCCTGTGGCTCTGCCTTTGGGGGAAATGCAGTTCAGTGCAAAGTGAAATACCACAGCAAGGCAAACCGGACGTTGCACCGTGCGGCGTCCGGTTACTGCCGGCGGCAGTGGTGCGGTTCCTGCGGCGGCGCGTCGTCGCAGCGGGCGCCGACATAAAGGCAGGCGTACACCACCAGCGTAATGGGAATCGCAATAATCAAAACCGCCTTGATCACCGTGCTGAAAATCACCGTGCTCCATCTCCCGTACCGTATTTTGTATTATTCTGATTTTATGCGTTTTGCGCCGGAAATATTCTGTTTTCACCGATCCGGATTTTTAAAAAATTTTCAGAAATCCCTTGACAATCCCATGCCGGTATTGTATACTAAATAAGCACTCATAAGAGCGCTCCAATGAAATATCGCGGGATGGAGCAGCTCGGTAGCTCGTCGGGCTCATAACCCGAAGGTCGTAGGTTCAAATC
>JAHHSL010000044.1 GCA_020025235.1 Ruthenibacterium sp. | reverse complement strand
GAGCCGCACAGTTCTTCCACACACAGAGTAAAAAGATTTCTACATTTCATTTACGATGAAATCGGGTCGTTTCCCTGCACGGACAAGCCGCGCGTTATTCCACATGACCGTATGTGCGCGACGGAAAGAGCTGCCTGTATTGCCGCCGAGGTGCGGGCTGTAAATCGCCCGTTCACGCACTTCCTGCGGCAGATCTACCAGCGGATGCTCCGCCGGAGTGGGTTCGGGCGAAAGCGTGTCCATTGCAATTCTGCCAAGCCTGCCTTCCAGCAGCGCCGTGCGGACTGCCGCGTTATCGATCAGATCCCCGCGCGCGGTATTGACAAGGATCGCGCCGGGCTTAAAGTGCCGCAGCAGACGTTCATCGACAAGATTGCGTGTTTCATCATTGACGGCACAATGCAGCGAAACGATATCGCAGGTATGCACCAGTTCTTCCAACGGAAGATAAGTGATTTTGAACTCCGCTTCCGTTTCCGGTGCGCGGCGGTGCAGGCTGTAATAGAACAGCCGGCAGCCAAATGCAGAAAGCCGCCTTGCCGCCGCCTGTGCGATATCACCGAAGCCGATCAGCCCGACCGCGCAGTCCGCAAGCTCCGGCGCACCGGACGCCATGACGCGCTCTTTCATCTGAATCTGTCTGCCGCCGCGCACGGCTTCATCACCTGTGATGCCGAACCGAAGCGACATGAGCATCAGCATCACGGTGTGTTCCGCCACCGAGGAAGCATTGCAGCCCTTGTTATTGCAGACATACACGCCCCTTTGCCGCGCCGCCTGCAGATCGAACCTGTGAAACGCCACCCCTTCGGATTGGATCAGCTCCAGCTGCGGCAGACGTTCGAGTATCTCCTGCGTGATTTCAAAAATAGGGTCCGCAAAAATCATCTGCGCATCGGGATTTTCCTCTGCCGCCCGCAGCAAAGATTCCCCCAAAGGCACAAACACCAGCTGTGCGTCCAGTTCCGACGCAAAATCCGGCCGATAGCGCTCATACCGCTCTTTCGGCCCGCAAACCAGAATTTTCATAAGCAATTACCCGTGGGCCGATTGAAAAACCGAAAATTTATCTTTTTCTAAATAAGCCCTAATTCATAATATCCCATACCAGACTTTATTTTTTTATCCGCTGCCATTTGAACGATCCCACCGGCAGCTGTCTGTTGGGTCAACAGCAAAATTTGATTGCACATAATATATCACAGCTGTCCTGAAAAGTCCACTGTCGCAGACAACCTTTTTCAGATAAAGAAAACCGAACGGCAGCCTTTCGGCAGAACCGTTCGGTTTTTCTGTGAACAAAGCCTATTACTCGATCGCGCTTGTGCGGAAAATGAACTTTACGCAGTCATCCGGGCCGGAAGTTTCAGCAAAGCCGGTATACGTTCCGGCTGCATCCACCGAAGCGCGCAGCTTGCTGACAAGCTGATCCAGATCGCCGTCCACTGCGTCCACCAGTTTCTGGATGCCTTCCCGATTGAACTGATTGATGCCTTCCGACAGAGCCTTGCTGCCGTTGTGCAGCTGGGTCACGCCATCGATCAGTGCGGGAACATTGTTCTTGAGTGCTGCCGCACCGGCGCTGAGATCTGCACTGCCGGAGCGCAGAGCCGCGCTGCCCTTTTTCAGTTCGCCCGCACCTGCTGCAAGCTTTGCTGCACCGCCTGCTGCGGAATCGACGCCTGCGGTATAGGTGACAACGCCCTGATAGAACTGATTGAAACTATCAAGCTGGCCTTTCAGTGCGCTGATGGCAGCTGCACCGGCATTTGCCTGCTGCAGTGCCGCCGTGATCTGATCCTGCACCTCCGGAGAATTCATCTTCTGCTCGATGATTTCTTCGATTTTCTGCTGTGTCATCTGGGCGATCATGTTCTGTGTTTCTTCCGAAGCCATGGCAGCCTGAACTGCCTGTGCGATCATTGCCTTTACCGGTTCGGTTTCCATTTGTGCATCGACGGCTGCATTGATCTGGGCTTTTACTTCATCGGGAAGCTGTTCGTAATCTTCGGGCTTCAGCTGCTGGCTTGCAAGCACCTGTGCAAAAACGCCCTCGCGCACCTTTTTCGGGGCTTCTTCTTCCACTTTCTGCTGTACACCGGCAGTTACCGCTGCGGTGATCGCATCTTTATTTCCGTTGACTGCCGCCGTTACCTTTTCCCTTGCCACGGCTTCTGCCTGCTGGCGCACGGGGCCTTCGCCCAAAGAATCGATCGCGCCATTGAGCACCTGTGCGTAATTATCTCTTGTAAGGCCGGGCAGGCTCAAGCCGGAAGCGGCAAGCTGATTATTGGCTTCACCCAGAAGAAGATCGAACACCTGCCCTGCGCCCGCATTCAGCGCTGCGCTGTTCTGGGAAAGCGTAGTAAGACCGGACGAAAGCTGACCTGCGCCGCCGACGAGCGAATCCACGCCCTGATCGAGCGCTGCTGCGCCGCCCGCAAGCTTGCCTGCGCCGTCCGCAAGCTGGGTTGCGCCGCCTGCCAGCTGGCCGGATTTTTCCTGCAGCGTGGCAAGGCCGGATTCCAGCTTGCCGGAACCGTCGATCAGCTGTTTCATCGCGTCGGAAAGCTTATCGACTGCATTTGTCAGCTCATCCAGATCGTTGAGTTTATCCACATCCAGCTCGCGGAAAAATTCATTGGTGACGAACGTCATCGTATTCATCATTTTGAAATCGCGCACCTGTGCGGTGATCTGCACATATTCGGGCAGATCAAGCTTATCCTTGGAAACATCCAGATTTTCGGAAAGGCCGGGCACGGTAACGCCCACCACCAGAGAGCGGTCGCCGTCATCGATCAGCCTGCCGCCGACGACATCCACGTTGGAAAACACTTCGTTATCCAGTATGATGCCCGTGAGCACGGCAAACGGGACCTTGACCGATTTTTCCACGCCGTCCACCTTCACTGCTGCACTCTGCTTATTTTCAAACTCATAGCGCACGGTCAGCAGGCCGCTTTTTCCTGCCAGATCCTTGGGAGCAATCTTCTGACCGTCGAGCGTATAGGTGACATGCATCAAAACCGGCAGCGTTTCATCCGCCGTTTTTTTGGTGTAGGCAACGCCATCCGCAGTTTTCAGCCGGTCGCTTGCCACGACCTTTTCCACACTGCCGTCTGCTGCCGCAAACACATAGACCGTCTCGTCTTTTTCTTCGTCTGCGGCGGTCTGGGTCACCTGCGGCTTTGTTTCTTCTGCTTTGGGCTGATTCGCCGTTACGGTGCTTTTTGCCGCGCTGGCGCCGATGGTTGCAGCACCGGCCAGCACTGCCATACAGGTCACAGTAGCGATCCATTTTTTATACTTGAAGTTCATGGCTTATTCCTCCGTTGAGATTTTTCGTTTTCCGATATGCTTCATGCCGCAGGTCGTGGCACAGATCAGCCCGTCACACAGCATGAACAGTGCCGGCAGGATGAAAAGGACACACAGGATACTGATTACCGCGCCGCGTGCCATGAGCATGCACATGGAGCTGATGATATCAATATCCGAATAAACTGCCACGCCGAACGTTGCCGCAAAAAGCCCCATTCCGCTTACGACAACCGAGGGGAACGAAGTTGTCAGCGATGTGATGACCGCCTGCTTCTTGCTGCGTCCCTCGATGCGTTCCGATTTATAGCGCGTCGTCATCAGGATCGCGTAGTCCACCGTTGCGCCCAGCTGGATCGTGCTGATGCAGATCGGCGCGATGAACGGCAGCGACTGTCCCAGATAATGCGGAATGCCGAGGTTCATGAAAATGGCAAGCTCGATGACGGCAATCAGGATGAACGGGATCGAAATGCTCTTCTGCACCAGTGCAATGATGATGAAGATTGCGACAATGGATACTGCGTTTACCACGCGGAAGTCGCGGTCGGTCGTTTCGATCATATCTTTCATGCACGGCGCTTCGCCGATGAGCATGCCCGTTTCGTCATAGGTTTTCAGGATACGGTTGATTTCTGCAATCTGTGCGTTGACAGCATCGCTTGCAACGTCATATTCGGAGTTGACGAGCAGCAGCTCCCAGTTTTCGCTTTGCAGTGCGCTCAAAACGCTGTCCGGCAGAAATTCCTTCGGCACACGCTTGCCCAGAACGCTTTCCAGACCCAGCACATACTTGACGCCGTCCACGTCTTCGATCTTTTCGATCATTTCGCGCACGGAATCCTGCGGGACGTTGGCGTTCACAAGGATCATATGCGTTGAAGCGACGTCAAACTCTTCCGACAGCTTTTCGTTTGCGATGACATAGTCCATATCTTCCGGCAGGCAGCTGCCCATGTCGTAATAAACTTCCTTGTTTGTTTTGGAATATCCGTAATAGGAAGGGATCGCCAGCACAACAAACAGCACCAGGAACACCGGGAACACCTTGACGACTTTGGAGGAAAAGCCCGATACTTCGCCGATCAGCGGACGATGCTTTGTTTTCTGCAGCCACTTGTCAAACACCAGGATCATGGCCGGCAGTACGGTAACGCAGCCCACCACACCGAACAGCACGCCTTTTGCCATAACGATGCCAAGGTCACGGCCGAGCGTAAAGGTCATAAAGCAAAGGGCTGCAAAGCCTGCCACCGTTGTAACCGAACTGCCGATGACCGAGCTGAGTGTCTTTTGAATCGCGTGTGCCATGGCCGCATTGTTATCCTGCGTCAGCTGCTTTTGTTCGTTGTAGCTGTGCCATAGGAAAATGGAATAGTCCATGGTAACGGCAAGCTGCAGAACCGCGGAAAGCGCTTTTGTAATGTACGAAATTTCACCGAAGAAGAAGTTTGTGCCGAGGTTCAAAAGGATCATCATGCCGATCGAAGCAAGGAACACGAACGGAACCAGCCAGCTGTCCAGAAATGCAACCATGGCAACACATGCACACAGCACGGCAAGGCCTACATAAACCGGCTCTTCTTTTTCGCACAGATCCTTCAGGTCGGTTACAAGCGCCGACATACCCGCCACAAAGCACTGGCGTCCGGCAACTGCGCGGATTTCGCGGATCGCATCCATTGTTACGTCCGCAGACGTTGCGGAATCAAAGAAAACCGCCATGAGGGTTGCGTCCCCCGCATTGAAGGCATCATAGAGCTTCTGCGGCAAAAGTTCCATGGGAACCGATACATCGGCAAGGGAATCGTACCAGAGAACGGTTTCCACATGATCGATCCCGCGGATCTTATCGGCGAGTTCGGCTGTTTCATCTGCGGGCATGTTTTCTACCACAACAAAGGAAAAAGCGCCTTTGCCGAAATCCTCCAGCAGGATATTCTGGCCCTGCACCGTATCCATATCGTCCGGCAGGTAATCCAGCATATCATAATTGATCCGTGTTCCCACCATGCCCAGCACAGCCGGGATCATCAAAACCAGGGCTATGATCAGGATGGGGATCCTGAATTTGACTATCGCTTTTGAAAACGCCATCATCTTGTCTCCTTATTTCTCGATTTCGTCTTTTGCCGTTTTCTGCAGTGCCGCAGCGCTGTCTTTCCGGCGGCAGCTGCACGCACAGCACTTTTGTATCCGGCAAAAGCGATTCACGGTACACAAAACAAGTCTGCGCCAAGGGCCTGTGCTTTCCGTTTTCTTCTGTACCGCAAGCTGCACTGCAAATTTATGCTTCTGCTTTCCCTCCCCGCTGATAAATCTGCACAATCTATTTTTTACACCCATTTCCATAAAAACAAAATGGGCAACCCGGTTTCATTTGCCTAAAATTCAGACAATCCCGCCACAATGCCTAATTTTTCAAGGTTTTTTCGTGCATGATTTTCCCTTCTTCGCGCAATTCCTTCATAGCCGGGCCGGAAAAAGCAAGGCTGACAAGGAACGGGAAAAAGTACGAGGAAAACCGGAACAAAAGCAGCGCCGTGGCTGCCGCGCCGTTTTCGGCAAGACGTGAAAACAGCAGCAGGAACGCCGCTTCTGTCGGGCCGAGCCCCGACACATTGGGGCACGCCCCGGCAAGCACCAGCGCAAACGCCGTATACAGCAAAGCGGTTTGCACCGGTGTTTGTTCGCCCAGCAGATTCAGGCAGAACCACGGGATCAGCTCCAGCCAGAGGATCTTTGCACACTGGATCAGAAACACCCGCAGCAGGGCGGCTTTGTTTTCAAGCAGGACGCAGGAAAGCCGGTAGAGTGAATCCGCATTGTGCTGCAGCGTCTTTTTCAAAGCTGCCCTGCTGCCCTTCTGCGGAATGCAGCCCAGCAGCTTTTGCAGCAGGGCATGAAATCTGCGGCTGGCGCACAGCAGAAGCATCACGGCAATGATCACAGCCCCCACCGCAAAGCCCGCACGGAAAAGCCAGATCAGATCCGGGAACTGCTGCACCAGATACCGGTGATTCAGCGCCGCCATTCCGGCAGCGGAAAGCAGGGTTGCCGCCTTTTGCAGCACATAGGCAATCGCAATCAGCCCGCCGCTTTCCCCCGGCACAAGCCCGCAGCGATACAAAAAACAGCCCTGCATCGGAAACGAGCCCACCGAACAGGTGCACACCCTGCCCAAAATACCAAGCCCCACGGTCTGCGCCGCCTGTCTGAATGAAAAGCTATGGATGCGCTGCTGCGTCAGCTTGAAAAACGCAAGGATATCCAGCGCGAAGTATACACCGCCGGCTGCTGCCAGAACGAAAAAGCCGCGTATCCCCACGTTGCAAAGGCTTTGCAGCACCCCGCGGAAATTTCTATGGAACACCGCCCACAGCACCAGCGCAAGCACCGCGATGCGCACTGCCGCCTGCCCGAGCTTCTTCGCTTTTTCCTTTTTGGGCTTTTGCTGCGTGTTCCTGCATTCCTTCGTCACGGCAAGGCCTCCCTTTTGCATCTGTTCTTCTGCATCATTTCCGGCTGCATGCATCCCGGCCGGCTCTGGCGCCCAGTATACTATGCCTGTGTGGGCAATCATACAGACAAATTCTGCCCACCTGTACAAAATCCAGACAATGCAAGGCAGTTTGCCCAAAAAAAATCTATTTTTTCAGCCCTGCCGCCGAAAAAAACCGCTTTTCGCGGCCGATGCATATCTTGTATTTTGCCAAAACTGTGATATACTTTTAACAATTCAATTTACCAAACAAAAAGCGCCCTGCCCGCACTGCTGCGTGGAACGGCGCTGATTTTTGCAACATACAAGGGAGCACATTTTATGGATGAACGATATTACAAAGTAGACGGCAAACGGTTTCTTCAGCTTGCCAAGCTGTACTGCAAAACAAAAAAGGGATGGAAGCCCCTTATGGTCCTTCACTGGGTGCTGATTCTGATCGGTGCCGCCGCAATCATTTTTGGGATCCATTCGGCGCTTGAACCCACTGTTCCCGACATCGACGCCGTCGTGCTTTTGATCACTGCCGGTTTTATTCTTGCCATTCTGCCGTTCTGTTTTGCGTATGTGACCCGCACCCAGGCGTTCCGCGTAATCGGCAAGCCGTACAGCTATATGCGCCGTCCGTTTCTGTGCACCACGCCTTCCGGGATCCAGTTCGGCTACCATGATTTCTATAACACCAAATGGCCTGCCAACGTAACGGTGCATCAGATCGCTTATGAAAACGTCCACCATGTAGAAATAGTGGAAGCTGCAAAGCTCGTGCGCGTCATCGGACGTACCGAGCGCATCGAGTACATCAACATGGTTGAAAACCGGATCGCATACAGATTCACCAACGGTCAGTTCGGCGATATGGCAGATTTTTCATTTTTCATGGCCTTTGACGACGAGCAGGCGTTCTTTGATGAGCTGAAAGCCCACAATATAACGATCACAAAGGTATAAAGCCCCGCAAAAGGCGCTGCTGCACATACTTTACCCGAAGCTATGGGCGCAGACACATCGCAACAAAAAAGCCGCCGGAACGAAAATGTTCCGGCGGCTTTTTGCTGTACTAAAATTATAAAACCGGCTTTTCGATCCGGCATGTTGTTCCGGTAAGGTATGATCGTTCCACTGCATTGATGCAGCACACGGGAAGCACCAGCGCTTCATAGCTTTGCTCCATTTCCCCCGTGCGCAGCATCTTGGCAAACACTTCACATTCGCGGCGGTAGATCATGCTGATATCCACTTCCATAAAAACCGGACGCTCGCTGCGGTTGAGCGTGAGCGTATATTGCCGTTTGCCGTTCAGGAAATGATTCGTCACATCATATTCATCATAGTGGACGATTGCCGTAACATGATCGCCATTGCGTGAAGCGGTGACGGAAACCGGATCACCGCCGAAAACCGCCAGCATCATTTCCGCAAGATGCGATGCATAAAAGCTGAATCCGCCGTATGCATTGTGCATATCAAGCGGCGCCGTCACATCGCCGGTGATCGGCTCGTTTGCGTTTTTTGCCGCCTTCACGATATTCTGCATCATCAGCACATCATACGCATACTTGACGCCCGAACCGCCGCAGAGCGGCACGCCGCGCTGCTTTGCCAGACGTGCAAGCGCCAGCGCATCGTTTGTCCTGCAGGCAAACGGCTTATCGATAAACGCCGGGATGTTCGCTTCGATAAACGGGCGTGCCAAAGCAGGATGCAGGTTTCCATCACGCGCGGTGATCATAACGGCATCCACTTTCCCGAGCATATCTTTCGGCTTCTGCGCCAATATTTCCAGATCGAACCGTTCAAAGATCTCTTTGCTTTTTTCCCGGTCTGCACCGTAAATCGCAGTGATGCGCAGATCCGGATACTGTTCGGCACAGGTTTGATTGATAATTTCCGTAAATGCTTTGGCGTGAGAATTTTCCGAGCCTAAAATACCAATTCTGAACATTGCCATTCTACCTTATCCTTATACAAACGGCAGACGCCGAAATTTCCCGCTTTCTGCCTCAGAACTGTTCATTCGTTTTCGGAAACCGCTTTGCGGATGCTCCAGTCTGCATTTTCCAGCAGCTGTTCCGCACATGCATGATCCACATTTTTGATGTCGCACACAATGCGGACCATGCGGTCCCGCAGCTTCACGTTGCTCGGCTGCAGGTTGACCATAAGATTTTCATAAACGTATCCGCTTTTGATCATCGCACAGGTGGAAAGCATATTCAGCACAAGCTTCTGCGCCGTGCCTGCTTTCATGCGGGTGGAGCCTGTGATGACCTCTGCGCCGGTATCCGTTACGATCGAAATATCGGCGGCACGGTTGACGGCTGTATCCGGATTCGAGGTCAGGCCGATCGTGACGCATCCGATCTTCCGGGCGTACTCCATTCCGCTTACCACATAGGCTGCGCCGCCTGCTGCGCTGATGCCCACCACGATATCGTCTTTTGTCAGGTTATGCGCTTTCAGATCATTGACCGGTGCTTCCCGGCTGTCTTCAAAATCCTCCTGCCCCACTTCCATTGCGGTGGCGCCGCCTGCCAGAAGCCCCACGACCTTTTCCGTGGATACACCGAATGTGGGCGGACATTCCG
The DNA here is from genome assembly GCA_020025235.1 of Ruthenibacterium sp. Classification (GTDB taxonomy): domain Bacteria; phylum Bacillota; class Clostridia; order Oscillospirales; family Ruminococcaceae; genus Ruthenibacterium. The sequence goes on along the minus strand of JAHHSL010000044.1, from coordinate 5,327 downwards.
CAGCATCCAGCACACCCAGACGACCCGATGTGCCGGCGCCCAGATAAAACAGCCGCCCGCCGTTTGCAAATGCCGCGCTGATCGCATCGACCGCCTGTCCGATCGGATCGAGTGCCGCTTCCACGGCTTTGACTGCATTGAAGTTTTCATCGCTGATGATTTTCAGCATTTCCGCCGTGCTCATCTGATCAATGTGCATCGTGCGTTCGTTTCTCATTTCCGTTTTCAGCATAAGGATTCCCTCTTCCTTTTATTTCTGAATCAGTTTCTGATATTGCTTCCAGAATTTTTCACTCGCGTGTTCCGTTTCCGCCCCGCACATGCGCGCACACAAAAGGCATGCACCGTATACCTGCGGGTTCTGCGGGACGATCATTTCCAGTTCCGGGCGAATCCGCTCCTGCACCAGTGCTGTAAAACAGCGTGCCGAAGTAAACATGCCGCCAGAAAGCACCACAATCTTTCCGCAGTCATATGTCTGCGCCGCGTGGTTGATCACTTCAGCCAGACGATCTGCATTCGCACACAGGATCTCTTTCGCAACGGCATCCCCTGCATCGTAGGCTTCCACCGCCAGCGGTGCAAACGATGCAATGTACGATTGGTCGTGTGAATAGATATCCATAATCGCATCTGCCACCGTACAGCCCAGCTTATGCTCCACGGCCTGCGTCAGGCTTGTGGCGCTGCCAAGCCCTTCGGCATCCTGCAGTGCTGCATACAATACGTCCCGCCCGATATCGAACCCGCTGCCGAGCTTGCTCAGCAGATAGCCCCAGCCTGTCAGGCGCGTCAGCTTTTCGCCTTCCTTTGCAAAAACGATCGAACCGGTGCCGCAGATCACGGCAACGCACCGGTCGGCATCCGTCGCGCATGCAATCACGTTCAGGATATCGTTTCCCGAACAGATTTTGATATCCGGATACCGCTTTTCCAGAAGAGCCTGCACCTGCTCGCCGCTTTTTCCAAGCCCGAAGCCGGAAGCCCCGATGTAAATTCCGCACACATTGGGATTCTGCGCCGTGAGCATATTGATCCCGCGGCAGAACACGCTGACGCTTTCTTCAATGCCGATCGCGTTCGGATTGCAGGAATCCAGCACTACACGCTTGAGGATCTTCCAGCTTTCCGTAAACATCACAAATTCCGTTTTCGTTCCGCCGCCATCAATTCCGATCATCACGCGTTCGGTGCTGTTCTGTGTTCCAAGCAGCGCATCCGCCGATACATTCAGCGTCTGTGCCAGCAGACACAGGCTGTCAAGACTGGGCACGGCAGTGCCGCGCTCCCATTTCGATACCGACTGGGGTGTTACGCAAAGCCGCTCTGCAAGCGCACCCTGCGAAAGCCCGCGTCTCATCCTGTAATTCCGTATATTGTTTCCCAGTTCTTTCGCCGTAAACATCCAATCCGCCTCGCTGTGCAAAACCATTTCATTTGATTCTTCCTGTGTTTTGCACATTCAATTTCAAGCTTAATATAGCACGTCAGGCGATGTTTTGCAATGGATTTGCACGCCATATGCACCGCTTTATCAACCAGTGGTTGATGTTGCGGCTTTTGCTTACCAAAAGACCCGAAGCCTTTCCGGTTTCGGGTCTTTTGTCTTACTTTTCGGTTAAACGATATCCCTTCCGGCACAGCGCCGCAGGGAAAAAGAGCCGGCCGCCCCCTGCCGTTACAAAAGCTCGTTTTCCATGCACCGGATCAGACGCTCCAGAATCGAGGAAAACATATCGCGCTCCTCTTTCGTCAGCGCTTGCAGGGCGCTCTGCTCTGCCTGCACCAGCTTTTCGATGTGCTGTGCGCAGAACTGCTTTCCCGCGTCTGTCAGCAAAATATCCTTTTGCTTATGCGAACCCTCTGCGTAAACAAGACAGACGAGCCCCTGCTTTTCCAAATTTGCCACCGCCGTATGAACCGTCTGCTTGGAAAAACACCAGTTTTCGCAGAATGTGTTCTGGCACAGTCCTTTTTCCTTTTCGCAAAGCGCATACAGCACCCAGAACTGCGTATCGGTGACGCCCGCCTTTTTGGCGCAGCGGTGATAGATTTCATCCTGCTTTTTTACAAGCTTATTGAATCGTGATAATTCTGTATTCATAATAAAGTCCTTTTGAATTTATTATGCAAAGACATCAGTTTTGTCATCTGCGGTTACAGCACTTCCAGAATTTCTTCCTTTGCCTTGCGTTCAAAATGACGTTCGGAGGGCACATCATCTTCCGCCGCATAGCCGATCGGGAAAATCGCGATCATCTCATAGCCTTCCATTTCCGGGCAAAGCTCTTTCAGGCGCGGTGCATCGAAATGCCCGACCCATGTCGTGCCAAGGCCGAGATCGCAGATTTCCATCATTATATGGGTCGCAACAATGGATGCATCCACCGCCGCAAAATTCATTCCGTCGAATTTGCGCACCCAAGCGTCCTGCGCTTTATAGCCCACGGCAAGGAACGCATCTGCACCGAAGCTGAAGCGCGTTACCGAGCGGAGCTTTTCCTTTGCCTGTTCGGAATCGAACCGGAAAATCTTGTACGCCTGCCGGTTGACAGCTGTCGGCGCTTTTATTGCGGTTTCCACGATTTTGTCAAGCAGAGCGCTGTCCACCTTTTGATCGGAAAATTTCCGGCAGGAATACCGTTTTTCTGCAAGTTCACTGAAATTCATCTCTTTGCTTCCTTTCTTTCGGGCCGGTTTTGCTCCGGCGCTTATTTTGTGATATCGGCAAATTTTGCCGCGACGGACGGTTCCAGAATGCGCGGATCAATTTCGATCTGCAGACCGATCTTGCCGCCGGATACATAAACGGTATCCCACTGAAGCGCGCTGGTATCCACCACGGTGGGGAACAGCTTTTTCATACCGATCGGCGAACAGCCGCCGTGCACATAGCCGGTGAGCTTTTGCAGATCCTTCTGCTTGAGCATTTCGATTTTCTTTGCGCCCACAACGGCGGCGCCTTTTTTAAGATCAAGCTCGTGATCCCCCGGCAGGCAGAATACATAGTACCCGCCGCTGTTATCGGTGGTGACAAGTGTTTTGAACAGCCGGTTTGCAGGCTGCCCGAAGTATTGCGCCACATCCACTGCCGCAACCGGGCCGTTCAGCGGATATTCCCGAATGGTATATTCAAACTTTTCCCGATCCAGAATCCTCATTGCATTTGTCTTTACTGCCATTGTAATTCCTCCCCTGATCTTCCAGAATGTTGATGAAAACAATAGTCCGAAATAAGACTATTGGTAGTATAGTCCTGTTTCGGACTATTGTCAATCCTTTTTATCCTGCTTTTTCAATCGTTCTGCCGCACGGTGATGCATTTTCTTTCTATTCCCTCCGCCCCCCGCCGTTGTTTTACCGTCAATACCGTACAGTGCGGTTCCCAAGTTTCAGCGATTTTTGCGGCCTAAAAGCTTTTTTCTGCATATTTCGGCGCGTTCTGTCCGTTTGCCGCATACACTTCTGCAATTTCGGTAAAATATTGCAGGATTTTTGATTTTTTATGCATTTATATAGCATTTTTACTTGCTTTGCTGCCGCGTTTTCGTTATAATGGAAAAACACATATTCCGGCACCGGACAAATCAAAGACACACGAACCACTCCTCTTCGCGGCGTTTTTCCTTTTTTCGGCGCCATGAAAAGGAGTGGAGTTGTCATGAACCATACTCAAATCATTTTAACCGCCGTGATCCTTTTGTATCTTTGCTTCACCATTTTTGTGGGTGTGGCAATCGGACGCCGTTCCAAGCGCAATTCTGAAGGATTCTATCTGGGCGGACGGAACATGGGGCCGCTTGTCACGGCGATGAGCGCCGAAGCAAGCGATATGTCCTCGTGGCTGTTAATGGGGCTGCCCGGCCTTGCCTATCTTACCGGGCTTGCAGACGCCAGCTGGACGGCGATCGGGCTTGCGCTCGGCACTTATCTGAACTTTCTGCTGATTTCAAAGCGCATCCGTCTTTACAGCGTTCAGTTGGACGCCATTACGATCCCGTCGTTCATCTCTAAGCGCTATGCGGAAAAGCGCCCTGTCATCATGTGCCTTTCTTCGCTGATTATCCTGGTGTTCTTTGTTCCCTATGTTGCATCCGGTCTTGCCGCAATCGGCAAGCTTTTTCACAGCCTGTTCGGCTGGAACTACATGCTTGCCGTCATCATCGGCGCGATCGTCATCATCAGCTACACATCGGTCGGCGGCTTTTCCGCTGTTGCAACCATGGATCTGATCCAGTCCATTATCATGTCGACGGCACTGGTCGTCATTACGGGCTTCGGTATTCATCAGGCGGGCGGTTTTGCCGCCGTTGCCGAAAACGCAAAAGCACTGCCAGGCTATCTGAGCCTTGTGCAAAGCTACAGCCCTGACAAAAACGCCGCTGCTCCTTATGATTTTATGAATATCCTTTCCATGATTGCATGGGGGCTTGGCTACCTTGGCATGCCGCACATCCTTGTCCGCTTTATGGCAATCCGCAGTGAAAAAGAGCTGAAGCTCTCCCGCCGCATCGCCTCGGTCTGGGTCGTTATTTCCATGGGCATTGCCGTTTTCATCGGCGTGATCGGTCATGCTGTTTCGGCTGCCGGAAAAATCCAGCCGCTGACAGGGGCAGAATCCGAAACCGTCATCATCCGCATCGCCGATCTGCTGGCATCAAATGGTGCGTTTTCTGCCATTGTTGCAGGCATGATCCTTGCAGGCATCCTTGCCGCTACAATGTCCACCGCAGATTCCCAGCTGCTTGCTGCTTCTTCCGCTTTTTCGGAAAACCTTCTGCGCGACGTGTTCGGCATCCGCCTTTCGCAAAAGCAGACCATGCTTATGGCGCGCCTGAGCGTCATTTCCATTGCAGTGATCGCCGTTTTCCTTGCATCGAATCCAGAAAGCAGCATTTTCGCCATTGTCTCGTTCGCATGGGCGGGCTTCGGCGCCACCTTCGGGCCTGCGATCCTGTTTTCACTGTTCTGGAAGCGCAGCAATCATCAGGGCATCACCGCAGGTCTTTTGGGCGGCGGCGTCATGGTTTTTGTGTGGAAATTTCTGATCCGTCCTCTGGGCGGCAGCTTTGCGATCTATGAACTGCTTCCCGCATTCCTGTTCAACTGCATCCTGGTTGTTGCCGTATCGCTGCTGACCGCCGAACCCGAGGAGGAAGTTGCCCGCGGATTTGACGCTTACCGGAACAGCCTTACCTGATGCTATGCGCAAAGCGATCGATCAGAGTTTACAGAGTGGTGGTGTCAATATGGGTTATATGATCAGAAAAGTGCAGGCAGGTGACGAAGCTCATCTGGCATATATACAAACCGAAAGCTGGAAAGCC
>JAHHSL010000043.1 GCA_020025235.1 Ruthenibacterium sp. | reverse complement strand
GCGGCTGCGGCGAATGCCAGACTTCCTGCCAGAGCGCCTGCAAGACCAGCTGCGGTATCGCTAATCAGGCTTGCGAAAAGGAAGCCAAATAAGAATTTGCGTTTTAGCCGGGGCGTAAAGCGTTCCGGCTATTTTTTATGCGTGTACGGACGAAGAACACGGCGTGCGCGTTTTTTTAAGAGGAGAATAAGATGATTCATCAGTATCAGCTGAACGGATATAATATCGTCATCGACGTGTACAGCGGCAGTGTGCACGCGGTGGACGAGCTGGCCTACGACGCCATTGCCATGGTGGATGCAGGCAGCAGCAGCGAAGAGATCACGCGCGCGCTTTTGGAAAAATATGCGCACAACCCCGAAGTGACGGCACAGGAAATCGAAGGATGCCTTGCCGCGATCGAAGAGCTGCGCGCCGAAGGACGCCTTTTTGCCGAGGATAATTATGCCGACAAGGCGTTCGATTTCAAAAACCGCAGCACGGTCGTCAAAGCGCTGTGCCTGCATGTGGCCCACACCTGCAACCTCAACTGCAGCTACTGCTTTGCCGCACAGGGCAAGTTCCACGGCAAGGCGGGCCTGATGAGCTTTGAAACCGGCAAGCGTGCACTGGATTTTTTGATCGAAAATTCCGGCACGCGGCGCAATCTGGAGGTAGACTTCTTCGGCGGCGAACCGCTGATGAACTTTGACGTCTGCAAGCAGCTTGTCGCCTATGCCCGCAGCATCGAAAAGGAAAAGGGCAAGAATTTCCGCTTCACGCTGACGACAAACGGCATCGGCCTGACGGATGAAGTGATCGAATGGGCAAACCGCGAATGTCACAACGTTGTGCTGAGCCTTGACGGCCGCAAGGAAGTGAACGACCGCTTCCGCAAGGATATTTCCGGCAACGGCAGCTATGACCGCATCGTGCCCAAGTTCAAAAAGCTGGTGGATGCGCGCGGCGGCAAGGGCTATTACATGCGCGGCACGTTCACGCATTACAACACCGATTTCACGAACGATCTGTTCCATATGGCGGACGATCTGGGCTTTGCCGAACTTTCCATGGAGCCTGTCGTCACCGACCCCGCAAGCCCCTCTGCCCTGACGGAGGACGATCTGCCCGTGCTGTTCAATCAGTACGAGCTGCTGGCAAAGGATATGCTGCGCCGCGAAAAGGCCGGCCGCCCCATTACGTTCTATCATTATATGATCGACCTGGAGCACGGGCCGTGCGTCTACAAGCGCATTTCGGGCTGCGGCTCCGGCACGGAATACATGGCCGTCACCCCGTGGGGCGATCTGTACCCCTGCCACCAGTTTGTCGGCGAAGAAAAGTACAAGCTGGGCGATGTGTGGAACGGCGTGACGAACACCGAGCTGCGCGACGAATTCAAGCTGTGCAACGTGTATGCCCGCCCGGACTGCAAGGACTGCTGGGCAAAGCTGTACTGTTCCGGCGGCTGCGCGGCAAACGCCATGCACGCAACGGGTGATATCCACGGCACATATGAATACGGCTGCCGCGTGTTCCGCAAGCGCATCGAATGTGCGCTGATGATCAAGGTTGCCGAAGCGCTCGACCCCGAGCTTGCAAACCTGCACCCCGAAGCCCTGCGCACCGAAAACAGCGCATGCGGCGAAACGGACGACTGCGAAAGCTGTTCGGCAAGCCTGTAAAAGCGCGGGCTTCCAAGCAAAAACAGCCTGCGTAAAGTGCGCACAGACAGCATAAAAGAAAAGGCGGCGCCGGAAGTTTCCGGCGTCGCCTTTGTGCACATCTGCCCCGTTTGGAGTGCGGGCAGAGCGCAGGCGCCGTGCTGCCGGGGGATACAAGACAGATACAAAGCGGTGCTACAATAAGCCGAAAACGCAAAAGAAAGGAACTTTCGCATGAGGAAAAACCGAAGGCTTTTCTGCGAGCTTTCCCCGGCGGCATACCGCATTTCGGCCGCAAAGTGCTGTTTTGTCCGCAGGATGCAGGACGCCCTGCGCGGCACGCGCTTTGCCGAAACGTTTTCCGGCGAAAGGCTGCCGGTCGTCATCTGCAAAAATAGATCCCTGATCCGCCGCACGCTCGGGAACGTAGACCCCGCCCTGCAGGAAAACAAGGCGGTGAACCTTGGCCTTGCCGCGCCGAAGGTGACGGGCGTGCTGATCCGCCCGGGCGAGGAGTTTTCGTTCTGGCGTCTTGTCGGCCCGTGCCGCGAACAGGACGGCTATAAAACCGGCCTTGTCATCGCAAAGGGCGTGCCGGGAAAGGGCATCGGCGGCGGGATGTGCCAGTTTACGAACCTGATCCACTGGCTGGTGCTTCATTCGCCGCTGACGATCACCGAACATCACCACCACGACGGCGTGGATCTTTTCCCCGATCACAACCGGCAGATCCCGTTCGGCACGGGCACGAGCATCTTTTATAATTACGTTGATTACCGCTTTCGCAACGATACGGACAACACCTTTCAGCTGATCGTATCGACGGATGACGCCTATCTGTGCGGCGAGCTGCGCGCGGAAAAGCCGCTTTGCGTCAAATATCACATCAAAACCGAGGGCGAGCGCTTTGTGCGCGAGGCAGACGGCGTGTACCGGCTGGGGCGCATCTGGCGCGAAACGGTGGATGTGCGCACGGGAAATGTCATCGCGCGCGAATGCATCAAGGAAAACCACGCAAAGCTGATGTACGAGCCGGACCCTGCAAAAATCGAGCCGCCCGACGGCAGAAACGGATAAAAACCGGACAGACCGCAAAGGGTACGCCCCATAAGGAAGTTTTCCTGAAATACCCAAAAGAAAAGTGGAATGTGGCAAATCTGACACACTCCACTTTCTTTATAATCTATTAGAAACATCCAAATTATTTTAACTCGTAAGTCCACTCACCGTTTTTGAGATAATAATAAAACTCACTAAGATTATCATCCAAAAACACTTTCAGCATATCTCTCATATCAAGAGAAAGATCCGAAGTTAACAATTTGTCCCATGGAACCCAAAAAACCTCTCCTTCATCAGAAGATTTCAATTCACCCTTGAATTTATCAGTCTTATAAAAGAAAACCATGTATCTGGAGCCGTCAGCTTTTGTCCAATTCTTGATACCACACAACTGCGGTGATTGGATAGTAAGTCCGGTTTCTTCATATACCTCACGAATGACAGCATCAGCAAAAGATTCATTCTTTTCAACATGACCACCAGGAAATGTAATACCATTCCAGTCGCTATTAACCTTATTTTGCACCAAAACTTGGTTGTCTTGATAAATCATACACATATTTGTGAGGGTTACAATTTCTGTTCTATCCATTCAACACCTCTTAAAATTTAACATATAACTGTTGGCTTAGCATATCTGCATAATCTGAACAAATCTGTATTTTGCATCATCTTAACGAGCATACCTTTTTTACTCCTTCGGAAGTAAAATGGTACAATCGTTAGGAGCGAACTCCTAAGACCTTTTAGAAAATACATCCGTATCTGGTGTATGCAAAAGGGTCTGTCCGGTTTTTTGATAAAGGGGCGCGCGCCGCCTTACAAAAGGTACGCTTCAACGTCGCTGCGCAGTTCGTATTCGCACAATACGCTCAAACCCATGAAAAACGTGCGCTGTGCATCGGAGACAGGCTCCGGCAGCGGCGCATCTTCCAGCAGGCAGTGCGCAAGCTCGCTGCGCTGTTCGGGCGTCAGCAGCGCTTCGGCCTGTTCAAATGAAAGTTTTGACACAAATCTCTCCCCTTTCTCGTTACAGATAATGGTAGACGTCTTTTTTCTTTCGCAGGAAATAGACCGTCACACATAAGGCAAAGGATTCCGCAAACACGATCGCAAGCCAGATGCCGTCCGTTCCCAGCACAAACGGCAGGATCAGAATGGAAAGCATCTGGAACACAAAGGTGCGCATGAAGGAGATCACGGCCGAGACAAAGCCGTCGTTCAGCGCGGTGAAAAATGCCGAGCCGAAGTAATTGTAGCAGTTGATAAGGAACGACAGCGCGTAAAGCCGCAGCCCGCGCGTTGTAAGCGCGGCAAGCGCCGCATCGTAGCCCACAAAGATATCGGCAAGCGTCCCGGCGAACAGCTCGGCGGACAGCGTCAGCACAATGCCCGTAAGCGTCAGGATGCGCACGCTTTTCGCCAGCAGGTTTTTCAGTTCGCCCGTGTTTTTTGCGCCGAAATGATAGCTGATGATCGGGGATGCGCCGAAGCCGTAGCCGATGTAGATCGCCTGGAAAATGAACATCACATACATGATGACGCCGTATGCGGCGATGCCGTCCTCCCCCGCCAGACGCAGAAGCTGGAAGTTATACAGCACCGTCACGATCGAAGCGGAAATATTGCCCATAAGCTCCGATACGCCGTTGGTGCACGTCTGCGCCAGTGCGGCAAGATCGAGCGGCGCTTTCGTCAGGCGCAGCAGGCTGCCGTTCGGGAAGGCGAAATACAGCATCGGGATCACGCCGACCAGCTGGCTGATCGCCGTTGCAAATGCCGCGCCCGCAAGCCCCCAGCGCAGGATGCCCACGAAGAGAAAATCCAGCACGATGTTCGTCAGCCCCGAAGCGAGCGTGAAGCCGAGGTTCAGATGCGGCTTTTCGGCGGCGATCAGAAAGAACTGGAAGATGACCTGCAGCATGAACAGCGTCTGCGTTGCAATGAGGATGCCGCCGTACAGCAGGCAGTTTTCCAGCATTTCGCCCTTTGCGCCCAGCAGCACGGCAAGCGGGCGCAGGATGATAAGCCCTGCGGCGGAAAGCGCGATGCCGACGGCGAACGTCGTGTATACCACAAGCGAAAAATATTCATTGGCACGCTTGCGGTCGCCTTCGCCCAGTGTGCGCCCCACAAGCGCCGTGCCGCCCGCCGCCAGCATAAAGCACGGACAGGCCAGGATCGAAACCACGGGGAAAATCAGATTGATCGAGGCAAAGGCGGTTTTGCCCACAAAGTTGCTGACGAAAATGCCGTCGATCACGCCGTAAATGGACGTGAACAGCATCATCAGGATCGTCGGGAACGTAAAGCGCAGCAGGCGCCCTGCGGTAAAATGATCGGATAAGCGGATTTTCATGGAATACTCCTTTTTATTTGATTCGGCGCCGGAAAAGCTGCATCCTGCGCGTTTTCGCGCAAAGCGCAGATGTAAGCCCGCGTCAGGCGCAGCAGCTGCTGCCCGCCCTCATCGCCCAGCGATTCAAACGCGCGCTGTTCGATCAGTGCGCTGGCGCCGGCAACGCGCTGCATTTCGCATTGCCCCTTTTCGGTAAGAAACAGGTGCATGTCCCGCCCGCGCCCGGCGCGCAGCTCCAGAAAGCCCTGCGCGGCAAGCTTCTGCACGGCGGAATTTACCGTCTGCTTGCGCACAAAGCCCAGATTGCAGATATCCCGCTGCAAACAGCCGTCCCCAAGGATATAAAGGCCGTAATAGATCAGCGAAACGCTGTCCGAAACACCGCAGCTCTGCGCATAGCTGTGGTAAAAATCATTCAGTGCCTTATAAAGCGTGTTCAGTTCCTTCAGCGTATCCGGGTATTCCACGGGGGCCTCCTGTTCTTCACAAAGTCCGAAATCATACTCTGCCCCTCATTATAGTACGATTTCGGACTTACGTCAACGATTTCACACGAAAGGAAGTTTCATACACATAATGTTTACAGATTATCACTTGAGCGTTTTCACTTTTTCGGGTATGCTATATATAGGAAAGTATGCAGGCAAAGGGGGGATGCGGCATGGATTATAATACGGTTATGGAATATCTGCGCTCGTACGGCGCTGTTGCCATTATGGTGATCGTATTTCTGGAATACATGAATCTGCCGGGCTTTCCGGCGGGCGTTATCATGCCGCTTGCGGGCGTATGGGCGTCCCATGGGGAAATCGGCTTTTTCACGGTCATGGTCATCACGATCATCGCGGGGCTTGCGGGCAGCTGGGTGACGTATTTCCTGGGCTATTTCATCGGCGGGCCGCTGCTGGAAAAATGGCAGGAAAAATTCCCGAAGCAAAAGCCCGTCATCGAAAAGGCGATGAACTATGTGCAGCAGCGCGGCTACTGGGGGTTGTTTGTGGGCAAGCTGATCCCGATGCTGCGCACGCTGATCCCGATTCCGGCGGGCGTTCTGCGCATGAAATTTTCGGGCTATACGCTCTATTCCCTGTTCGGGATCGCCATTTGGAATTTTGTGTACGTCGGCGCGGGGTATTACCTTGGGGAACTGATCCTGCCTTATATCCGGGGCTGAACAATACGGAAAAAAGCGCTGTATCCTGCGGTTTTTGCAGGACACAGCGCTTTTTTGATGCAATATTACGAATCTTAAAGATTTGTAAATATAATACGATTTGTATAAAAACGCAAAGCGGCGAAGCGGTGCTGCGGCACGGCAGAGCGCAATGGAGTTTTGATGCGCGGCAGCAGCCGCCCTCGGCGGTGTGCGGCGGGCAAACTGCGCGCGTGCCAAAGCCGCGCGTCCGGCCGTGCAAAACGCCGTGTTTTCGGTGCACAAAGCGCACAGCGGGGTGCGCGCTACTTTTCCTCCGCGTTTTCAAGGCTCTGCTCGATGAAAGCGGCAAGGCGCGGCGCAAGCTCCTGCTCATACACCTGCGCATACGGGAACGAATCCACAAAGACGAAATCGGAGGAAACGCGGTTCCCGTCCTCGCCGCGCGGGGCATGCAGCGAAAGCGTGAAATATGCGGCGGGGATGCCCGCTTCATCGCAGGTGCGCCGCAGTGTCAGCAGAATGTCGGCGGCGTTTTCGACCGAAACGTCGGGGTCATCCACAAACAGGGAAATTTCCCCGTACTGCGCGGCAAGCTCCAATACATTGTACACGCCGTCCGTCTCAAGGGCGCCGCGGTAATCCAGCCCGTCGGAATCCGGCGAAAGCGCGCCGTTTTCCTCATACGACGCCATGCGCAGCGAACAGCCCGCGGAATCGGCGGCAAACGGCATCAGGGGGCTTTGCAGAATGGGCTTTGCAAAGCTGCGGTAGGCGTCATCCAGACGCCGCCATGTGCTGAAATGCTCGGCAACTTCGCTTTCGTATGCGCTGTACACAAAGCGGCCGAAGGCGTCGAACGAAACGGTAAAGGTGTGATCCACGCTGCCGGATTTGGAAACACGCGCGTCGTACCCGCCGGTTTTGAAGCTGTACGAAACGTCATCCACCGCGCAGTCGGGGTGATGCGCCTGAACGTATTCTTCCGCGCTGTGTTCGGCAAGCATGCGGGAAACGGGGTTGCCCACCAGAGACGACGCAAAAACGCCGAAGAATGCAAGGATGCACAGCGCGCCGGCACCGGCGCCGATGCGCCTGCGTGCGGGTTCGGTGCGGCGCAGCACGGTATGCACCAGCGCGGCAAGCCCGACGCCCAGCAGCGCGAACAGCGCGTAAATGATCGTATAAAACACCATGTCGAACACACCCAGATGCTCTTCCCCGCGTACTGCATGGAACAGCGTTGTGACGGCGTGGGTGACGAGCAGCAGCGCCGGCACGTTTACGGCGGCGCTGCGGCCGAAGAACAGATAGGCAAGAATCCCCACAAGCGGCATGACTAAGGTGTTGTAAAAGACGCCGCTGCCGTTCGTCAGCTCCAGCCCTGCAAGGGTGCACAGCATCAAAAGAAAGCCCCACACCATGCGCAGGCGGCGGGATGTTTTCTGCAAAGCGGCGTCCTCGGCGGGCGCGGGCACTTCCCCGCCCTGCCAGACACGCCGGCAGCTTTCGCAGGTTTGGATGTGCGCGTGCACGGCGCGCTTGCTTTCTTCGGCGGCGACGCCGTCGCGCACCAGCGGGATCAGATCCAGACAGATCTCACAGTTGATGTCACGCATCGGTATATCCCTCACTTTCCAGGATTTCGCGTATTTTTTTTCGGGTGCGGAAGTCGACGACGCGCGCCGAGCTTTCCGAAATTTTTTCGCATTCGGCAATTTCGCGGAACGAATAGCCGGAAATGCGCATGCGCACGATGTTCTGTGCACGCTTGCTTTCCGCAGCCAGCAGCGCTTCGATGCGCGCGGCGGCGGCGCGGTCGCACAGAACGGCTTCCGGCGAACGGGCGCTGTCGGGCAGAAGCTCGGAAAGCGCATCGGCATCCGCATCCGGCAAAGCCCGGATCCGGCGCAGATGCGAATACCACTTGTGCCGCGCGATCGAAAACAGCCATGTCTTGACGCTGGATTCCCCGCGGAAGCGGTGGATGCAGCACACGGCTTCAAAAAAGACGTCAGAGGTAAGCTCTTCGCTTTTTGCGGCGCTGCGGCAAAGGCTGTAGCAATAGCGGTAGACGTCATCATGGTAGCGCGTAAAAAGTTCGGTCAGCAGCTTTTGCATCGTCTTCGGCCTCCTTTCACCCTATTTGTCGCGCGGCGCGGCATTTTGTTACAGAAACTGCGGAAAAGATATCTGTATTGTAGCGTGGGATGCGAAAGAATGCAAATCGGAACAATTCTTCATAAGAATTAAAAGCTTTGCCCCTGCGAAACTGGACAATTGGCCAAAACTGCCCATAGACAGGGCAAAACAGCTTGACAAACGCCCGGTGCAGAAGTAAAATAATTTCTGTAAACGGGTTAGAAGCGTCTAACCTGTATTTTCAAGGCACATTGGGATGCCTGCTTTTGGAAAGGGGATGGTATCGTTGATGCCGCTTTCAATGGCAAAACCCGGGGAGACGGTTGTGATCCGCAAAATTACCGGGCGCGATGATGTTCGGCAGCATTTGGCAGAGCTTGGCTTTGTGGTGGAAAGCAAAGTCACGGTAGTCAACGAGGTTGCGGGGAATATGATCCTGCAGGTCAAGGACAGCCGTGTCGCACTTGACAAAAGCATGGCGAACCGTATCATGTTCTAATCTTGGGAGGAGTGAAGAAGATATGAAGACGCTGAAGGACGTCAAGGTGGGCGAAACCGCTGTTGTAACAAAGCTTACGGGCGAAGGTGCCGTCAAGCGCCGTATCATGGACATGGGCATCACAAAGGGCGTTGAGATCCTGGTTCGCAAGATCGCACCTTTGGGCGACCCCATGGAACTGAATGTGCGCGGCTATGAGCTTTCGCTGCGCAAAGCGGATGCGGAAAAAATTGAGGTCGAATAAGACTTCGTTTTTTTGCAGAATGGTTAGAACGAACTAACTTTTTTGAAATGTGAGAGGAGATTCCGACATGGAGTTAAAAATCGCACTGGCGGGCAACCCAAACTGCGGCAAAACCACATTGTTCAATGCCCTGACCGGTTCTAATCAGTACGTGGGCAACTGGCCCGGCGTTACGGTTGAAAAGAAAGAGGGCCGTCTGAAAGGCCACAAGGATGTCATCATTCAGGACCTTCCCGGTATTTATTCGCTTTCCCCGTACACGCTGGAAGAAGTTGTTGCACGAAGCTATCTTGTAAACGAAAAGCCGGATGCGATCCTGAACATCGTGGACGGCACCAATATCGAACGCAACCTGTACCTGACGACCCAGCTCATCGAACTGGGCATCCCGGTCGTTGTGGCTGTCAACATGATCGACCTTGTCCGCAAGAACGGCGATAAGATCGACACCGCAAAGCTGGCGGAACAGCTGGGCTGCGAAGTTGTGGAAATCAGCGCACTGAAGGGCGAAGGCGGCATGGCAGCAGCCGAAAAGGCAATTGCCAAAGCCGAAAAGCGCAAGCCCGGCGAACTGCCCCATGTGTTTACCGGCAGTGTGGAGCATGCGATCGCCCACATTGAAGAATCCATTACCGGCAAGGTGGATGCACGCAACCTGCGCTGGTTCGCGATCAAGCTGTTTGAACGCGACGAAAAGGTGCTGGAACAGCTGAAGCTGGACGAAAGCCTGAAAAAGCACCTGGAAGAGCACATCGAAGACTGCGAGAAAGAGCTGGACGACGACGCCGAAAGCATCATCACAAACCAGCGTTATACCTATATTTCCGGCGTTGTGGACAGCGCCGTCAAGAAAAAGGCCGCAAAGCACAGCCTTTCCGTTTCCGATAAGATCGACCGCATCGTCACCAACCGCATCCTGGCTCTGCCGATCTTTGCATGCATCATGTTCCTTGTGTATGCGATCGCCATGGGCCCGTGGACGGAAGCACCGGCACTGTTCTCGATCGGTACGCTTGGCACCGACTGGGCAAACGACGTTCTCTTCGGCGAATGGGTGCCGGGCCTGTTTGACAGCATCCTGACGAGCCTTGGCGTTTCCGACTGGCTGTACGGCCTTGTTATGGACGGCATCGTGGGCGGCGTCGGCGCGGTTCTGGGCTTTGTGCCGCAGATGCTCGTGCTGTTCCTGCTGCTTGCCATTCTGGAAGACGTCGGCTACATGGCGCGTATCGCGTTCATCATGGACCGTATCTTCCGCCGCTTCGGCCTTTCCGGCAAATCGTTCATCCCGATGCTGGTTGCAACCGGCTGCGGCGTGCCCGGCATCATGGCATCCCGTACGATCGAACAGGATCGTGACCGCAAGATGACCATTATGACAACGGGCTTCATCCCCTGCGGCGCTAAAATGCCGATCATCGGCCTGTTCGCGGGCGCGATCTTCGGTCAGTCCCCGTGGGTGGCAACCTCTGCATTCTTCATCGGCATCGGCGCCGTTGTCATCAGCGGCATCATGCTCAAAAAGTTCAAGGCATTTGCAGGCGAACCCGCTCCGTTCGTTATGGAGCTGCCCGCATATCACGCTCCTTCCGCAAGCAACGTGCTGCGTGCAACGTGGGAACGCGGCTGGTCGTTCATCAAACGTGCCGGCACCGTCATCCTTCTTTCTTCGATTGTTCTGTGGTTCCTGCAGGGCTACGGCTTTGTGGATGGTCAGTTCATGGCGGTGGAAGACAACAACACCTCCCTGCTGGCAGCGATCGGCAATTCGATCGCATGGATCTTTGCACCGCTTGGCTGGGTCGGCGATATGGCATGGAAAGCAACCGTCGCAACCTTCACCGGCCTGATCGCAAAGGAAGAAGTTGTTGCAACCTTCGGTACGCTGTATAACTACGCAGGCGAACTTTCCGAAGCAGGCGACGAGATCTGGCCGCTGGTGGCAAAGGACTTCGGCGCTGTTACCGCTTACAGCTTCATGATCTTCCAGCTGCTGTGCGCACCGTGCTTTGCAGCAATCGGCGCAATCAAGCGCGAAATGAACAACCACAAATGGACTTGGGCTTCGGTTGGCTACATGACGCTGTTCGCATATGTCACTTCCCTGATCGTGTATCAGCTGGGCGGCCTTATTACCGGCGAAGCTGCCTTCGGCGTATGGACGATCGTTGCGATCGCTCTGCTGGCAGGTATCATCTATCTGCTGTTCCGCAAGGGCTATAAGGCAGAAGAAGGCGTGCACAACCTGAGCTCTGTGGAAGCTGCACATAAATAATAAATAAGCAAAATTAGATAAATCAAAGGAGGCCGTCGTATGATCGCTGATATTGTAGTAATTTCCATTCTTGTGTGTGTATGCGCGCTGGCGGTATACTCCATGAGAAAATCCCGCAAACGCAGCAGCAAATGCACCGGAAACTGTGCAAGCTGCGGATGCAGTCACTGCAAATAAGAATAAAAGGCAGGGGTTTCCCCTGCCTTTTTTCTTTGCCCTGCTTTGCGCACCGCACGCCGGCACCGCCTGCCGGCAGGATGCGCCGGCCCTGCCCGCGGATGCATCGCGCGGGCTGTGCTTTATGCCGTATTCTGCCGCCTGCGCTGTGAAAAAGTGCACAAAAAAGATCGTCATGCGCAAAGGCCGGAAACGCTTGACAATTTTGTAACAGGCGCGTACGATAGGACACAAAGGCTGCATTCAGGCAAACAGTGCGGCAGCCGTTTTTTGTATGCATAACAGGGAAGCGCGAGCGTCCCTTCATAAAAGGAGAAAAGATCATGAAACAGCTGAATGAAAAAGTAGCAATCGTCACCGGTGCCGGTCAGGGCATCGGCAAGGGCATTGCATTGTGCCTTGCAGAACGCGGCGTAAAAGTGGTGTGCGTGGGCCGCCGCCCGGAACCGATCGAAGCAACGGCGCAGGAGATCCGCGAAAAGGGCGGCGAAGCCTTTGCCATGAGCGGCGATACCTCCGACCGTCCCCGCGTGCATGAGATCGTGCAGGCAGCCGTGGAAAAATACGGCACGGTGGACGTCATCGTGAATAACGCACAGAGCCTGCCGGGCAGCGCACCGGTGGAGGAAGTGACCTATGATATGATGCTGGCTGCATGGAACACCGGCTGCATCGGTTCGCTGAACTTCATGCAGGAATGCTTCCCATACATGAAGGCACAGGGCGAAGGCCGTGTCATCAACTTTGCATCGGCTACGGGCATGTTCGGCTATAAGGGCAACCTTGCCTATGCCAGCAATAAAGAGGCGATCCGCGGCCTGACGAAGATCGCGGCAAAGGAATGGGGCGAATACGGCATCTGCGTCAACGTTGTGCTGCCCGGTGCGGAATCCCCGGCGGCGAAGGTCTGGGCGCAGAAATTCCCCGAAAAATATGCCGAGATCCTGCAGCAGCAGCCGATGAAGCGCATGGGCGACGCAAAGAACGATATCGCACCGGTCATCGCGTTCCTTGCGGGGCCGGACAGCTGCTTCTTCTCCGGCCAGAGCGTTGTCGTGGACGGCGCATATTCGATCATGCCGTAAGCAAAGCACCGATCCATCAGAAAAAATGCGGGCATCCCATGGGATGCCCGCATTTTTGCGTCCATTATGTATTTTGTCCGGCGCGCAAGCGGGAAAGTGCCGCATGCAGCCCGCGGCAGATCAGCGTATGCGCTGCCGAAAGCAGCACGCCCGCACAGCAGACAGCCGCCAGATAGACCGCAAACACGCCCAGCACGGCGGCATGATCCAGGCTTTTGCCCGTAAGGAACGGGCGGAACAGGATATCGAGCGTGACATGGTGCACCAGAAACACCGCATAGCTGTACCGGGCGCATATGCTGACGGCACGGCGCACGCGCGGTGCGGTGATGCATTCTGCCAGCGCAAACAAAACCGGAAAACAGCACACGCCCGTCAAAAGCGTGCAAAGCGGCTGACCGAACGGCAGCGGCACAAGCAGCACCGCGCACAGCGGCAGGGCGAAGAAAAAGCCGTACCGGCGCAGATCGAACCGGCTGCGGTATCGGGCAAAATACATGCCCGCCAGAAATTCGGGGATCCGCGTGAGGAAGCTGTGCTCGATCGGCACGGGGGAAACATCCAGCAGCACCCACGCCGCAAAAAGGGCGCAGGCGGCGCAGAACAGGATACGCGGATGCGCGTTGAGCGCCTTTAACAGCAGCGGGAACACCGCATACAAAAGCAGGATGCAGCCGACGAACCATTCCCCGATTTTATAAAACGTGGGAAGGACGGCGGCAAGGTATCCGTCCATGCCGAGGAAGGTCAGCACAAGGCGGCTTTTCGGGATATCGTGCGGGAATGCGCCGTGCAGGATATCCGTATACAGAAAAAGCACCAGATAGCCGATCCAGTACATCGGCAGAACCGACCGGATGCGTGAGAGAAAATAAGGGCGAAGCTGCATCCGGCCGTTCCACCGCAGAAAGAGCGTATAGCCCGAAAGAATGAAAAACAGCGATACGCCGATGTGCCCCATGCTGCCGTTTGCATAGGTGAGAAAGCCGACTGCGGGCGCGGCGGAAAGCGACGCCGTCAGATAATTGAAGTGAAACAGCAGGATGAACAGCGTTGCCGTTACGCGCACGGCGTCGGGCGCAAAAAGGCGCGGCGCTTTTGCAGAGGGTGTGTGCTCCAAAGGGAAAACTCCTTTCCGGAAAAAATCAAAACTCCCCTGCGCTTAAAACGAAAGACGTTCGGGCAGCACTTCCAGCGCGGCGGCAAGGCGTGCGGCAAGGGCGTCGTCGGCAGGTTCGGGCAGCGCGATCGAAAGGATCGTTTTTTCATATCGCAAAAGCAGATGATCGCGGGAATCGAAATCGCTGCGGCGGTAGGCGCGCACGGCGCCCCATGGCGCGGCGGGGATCTCCTCATACTGCGGGTACATGGTCTTGCCGTCCAGAACGACGGAACCGGCGGATTCGTCCAGCAGCGTCTGCTCGAAGGTATCGAGAATGAACGGAAAACGTGCGCAGTACAGCCGGTACGCAAGCTCCGGCGCATCCGGGTCGTCCGTCAGCGGCCACTGGCGGCAGTCCGCGCCAAGCGCCAGCAGCGAGCGGTTGATTTCCGTCTGCCGCGACCACTGCATTTCGGCGGGGATCTCGTACAGCTCTTCCAGTGCGATCGGCAGTTCGTCCGCATATACGTCATACGAAATGCCGTGCGTCTGGTATTGCCCGACGGCGTCGCTGCGGTGAAAACCAAGCAAGATCATCAGCGTGCTGAACAAAAGCAGCAAAAGCGTCAGCACAAAGACGGCAAAGGCGTTGATCGTGCGGTTTGCGGATGCGCTGACGCCCTTGCGCCGCAGCAGGTTTTTCAGCCCGGTGCTGACGGCGATGATGACGAACACAAACGCGATGATCGGCAGCAGGATCCTGCGCCACTGGGCGGAAAACGCGCCCAGAACCAGCAGGATGCCCAGTGCGGCAAACTGGAGCACGCGCACGATGCGCCACGGGCGGAATTCCGGCAGTTCGTCCTGTTCGGCAAGGCTGCGCGCGCGGCGCAGCCACAGCAGGGAACGAAGCACATCCAGCAGCGCCGTCGGGGTGAAAATCAGCCAGAACGGCAGGACGGCAACCGAAAGCGCGTTGGTGTAAAAGGTGAGCGGAGCGGAAAGGAGCGAACCCAGCTGAATGATGCACTGCGACAAGCCCAGCAAAAGCAGCAGCACCTGCTGCGGGAAAAAGCTCTTGCGCATCGTGCGTTCGATCACGGAAAGCTGCATCACCGCATCGGTTTCGATCGGCACGGCATCCGCGTTTTCACTGCAGAAAATCAGCATTTCGCGCCACTGGGCGCACAGCTTCCAGCCGTCGTGCTCGCAGAATTCGATGCGGCTCTGCGCCGATTCGCTCATTTCCGGGTCATATTCGGAGCAATCCGGAAAATAGACGGCGGAAAAGCGCAGCTTTTTCGGTTCGGTGCGGCGGTAGCGCCACAGCACCGTGCCGATGTGATCGAGCATCAGCCCTTTTTCCGCCATGCGGGCAAGGTGCGCTTCGATCGCGCTGCGGTCAAAAAAGGCGAAATTTTCATAGCGATAGATCCGGCGTTTCATAAGGAATCCCCCTCGATCAGGCGGCGGTAATCGCGCGCCTGCTGATCAATGCGTTCATATTCTTCGGCCAGTTTTTCGCGCCCTGCGGGCGTGATCTCATAGCTGCGGCGGCGGCCTTCACACTTGGTTTCGCGGATCATGCCCGCCTGCTGAAAGGCTTCCAGCAGGTCGTACAATGTACCGGAGCCCACGGTGACACGGCCTTCAGTCAGCTGCGGGATGCGTTCCAGAAGCTCGATGCCGCAGCGTTCTTTCGTCAGGCATAAAAGCACATAGAACATCTGCTGGGTCAGGGTCTTGAATTTTTCGCGCGGCATGGCGGCACCTCCAATCTCGATTATCGAGTTTTCTGCCTTCAGTATAATCTCGAATATCGAGGTTGTCAATCCCCTTCCCTGAATTTTTTGGAAAACCCGCCGCCGGAAAGGCAAAGCCCCCGCCGGAAAGCGTCACGGCGTTCAGCATCGGGGTGCCGGCGCTGCCGGCTTGCGCCGTCAGGTGCGGACGGTGCGCAAGCAGACACAGCGGCACTACGGCAGAAATCCATAAAAAGCCCCCCCTCCCTGTTCAGTGTATTATATTGATGATACACAAAGGCGTCAATAAAAAAGCGGACGCGCAGCAAAGCGCGTCCGCACAAA
>JAHHSL010000042.1 GCA_020025235.1 Ruthenibacterium sp. | reverse complement strand
AGCTGAAGTTCATATTGCAGATAGGGGAGCTGTTCCTGCATATCCTGATGCGCATATCCGGCAGGAAGATGCGAACGCTGCAAAATGATCCCATCGGGATATACACCGATGATATTCCATTCGTTTCCTTTTTCCAGATCGCATAAGTGTTCCAGTTTGTTTTTGCTGACATTTGTATGGCATAAAGCGGTGTTTGTGGTCTGCATTGCGTCGGCATCATAGCCTAAAAGCAGCAGATAGAGGTTTTCGCCGTCAGCAGCAATGCCTGTATTATAGGAAAGAAGGCTGCCCTGCGGCACAGTCAGCTTTACACGGTTTGCGGCATTCGGTTCCATTTGCAGAAGACAAGCCGACGCAGGCGCCGATAAACGAATCGTTGTACGGACTATTCTGCGAACAGGACTGCACACAGCGGAAATTCAGTTGATGTGTCCGTCCCAAAGCGGTGCACAAGCAAGATATTCCGGTGCGATCGCCGGCACATAATATGCGCCGTATTCCCGCATGCCTTTCATGCTGTCGGCAGTGTAATGCTCCGGCTGGTCGGTGATATCCACATAGAATTTGTAATACGGCACATACACGGGGTCATAGCTTTCAGCGCGGTACACAAGTTCCACGGCGGCAACTTCTTCGGCGGTGAAGCCGTCATAGGGAACCGATGTGACATAGCGTCCGGCCAGCAGCTCCTGCTGTGCCTGCTGCGGCGTAATGGCGGGATAATCGCCCAGAAGATTCGTCAGATCGGGGAAATCGAGCCAGATCAGGAACAGTTCTCCGTTATCATCATCGCAGAATCTTGCGGGATAAAAATTGTACCGCAGGATTTTTTCAAGGCCGCTTCCGGCTGCATCGTAGAAGTTCATGGTGTAATTCTGATCCGACGTACTGTTGTAATCTTCGGTATGCACCGCAGGCGAGGGCTGCTCCATGCACAGTAAATCGGCATATTGCGCCATTAGATAGGCAGATTTCTTTTCCAGCAGTTCCAAGCCCGGTGCGGCGGAAAGGACGTCTTTCGGGTAGGAACGGGGTGTTTCAAACTGGATGCGCACATCGTGATCGGTGCGTACCTCGATGCGGACGCCCTGTGCTTCACAGTACACATAGGTGGGTGCAAAAGAAGCTTCATCCGGCGGGTCCAGCCCACATTCTTTATGCTTTGCGCGGATCTCCTGCTTTTGTTCTTCCGTGGCGGCGTTATCCCGGATCTCGATTGTTTCGGCATCCAGCCCCATGCGGGAGGCAACGGCGAGCAAAAGCTCCTCCATGACGTCGAAATCCACATTCTGTGCCAGCTGCTCACGGTCGTAAAGCACAGCGTTGCGATAAACGGGCAAGGTGCCGAAGTTCATCTCCGGCTTCCACGGATTGCCGGTTTGCAGTTCGCTGATGTCTTTGAGCCAGTATCCCTCATATCCCATAGCGCCGAAGGCAAGTTCCGGCCATTCAAAGGGTGCGGGCGTGGGGGAATCTGCGGCAGGCAGAGCCAGAAGCTCCGGATATGACGGCAGCTCCTTCGGCGGCTGTGGCGGGGCAGGCGGCAGAGAAGATCCCGGGGCAGAACCGGACGCCGGCGGCGCAGGACTTTCAGGCTGCACCGGCAAGGTGTCGTTTTGCAGCAGGGCGCGGATGCCAAGCGTCAGCGCCAGAGCACAGCAGGCGGCCATGGCACACAGCCGAAACAGGATCCTGCCGGATGACTTTTTGACAGGTTTATCGGCTTGTTCGATGTATTTTTCGTCGACAAGCTCCATTTTATCCAGAAATTCGTTTCCGTTCATAAACGATACCCCTCCTTTTCCAGAAAATCATGCAGCTGCTTTCGCGTGCGGAACAGCGTCGTTTTTACGGCGCTTTCCCCGATCGAATACCGCGCGGCAATGGCGGCGACGGAATCGAAGTACCAGTACCGGCGCAGGAAAATATTGCGCTTTTTTTCATCCAGGCCGCCGAGAAAGCGGTTCATCATCCCGGCGAAGGCAAGATCATCCAGACGGCATGCGGTGTCATCGGGCGCGGGGATGCATTGTTCCATTTCGGCGCTGAATTCGCACAGAAAGGCCTGCCGTTTCAGTTGGCTGCGGCTGCGGCAGCAGTTCAGCGAAAGGTGACGGATGATGCGGGCAAGAAATGCAAACAGATATGTTTTCGGCGCATGGGGCGGGATGCTTTTCCACGCTTCCAGATAAGTATCGTTTTCACACTCTTCTGCAGCAGGCCGGTCTGCTGTGATTTGATAGGAAATATTCTGCAGACGGCTGCCGTATTTGCTTTGGGTTTCGGCAATGGCGGCTTCGCTGCGTGCGAGATAGGCTTCAACGATCTGCTCATCATTCATGTTTGTTCACTCCTTTCACCCATATAAGCACCGTTTGGAGCAAGAAGGTTACACATATTTTAACACAATTGAAAAGAGGATGAAATAAAAGCATCATCCCGCCGCAAAACTGCTGGAGGTACATTCGTGTTTTGGGGGAGGGCACCGCCCAAAAAAACACAAGGGAACGGGCGCATAAAAGCCATTGCCGAAATGCAGCAGGGGGCGGCGCTTGATTTGGGCTGCAGGCTGTGATACGCTAAAGACACTTTCGATGCAGTCCTTGTTCTGAAAGACGGAAGGATTGCCGAAATCGGAAGGCTTGATGCGGCAGCATAGAAAAAGGTGCTTTGATTTCCTGCACACGATGACGCAAAAAAGCGGGTCAGAAATTTGAAGTCCGCGCACATGTGCATTTTACCGCATGTTAATATGCGTTGCTTGCGGCAACGGGATGTTTCACGCTACAATACAGGCACTCGGGAAAGGAGTGTATGCTATGCTGAATGAGAATATTAAAGCAATCAGAAAATCAAAAGGACTTTCACAGGAAGAACTGGCGGTCAAGCTGAATGTGGTTCGCCAAACCATTTCCAAATGGGAGCAGGGTCTGTCGGTTCCGGATTCCGATCTGCTGATTTCCCTATCCGAAGCACTGGAAACACCTGTCAGCACCTTGCTGGGGAAAACGATCACAGAACCGGCGGCAGACGATGTAAAAGCGATTGCCGAAAAGCTGGAGGTCATCAATCTGCAGCTGGCGCGAAAGAAAGCGGCAAAACGGAAAATACTCCACGGGTGCTTTCTTGCGCTGTGTGTGTTTGTGGTGATCCTTTTGGCTGTGTTCATGGTATGGAACAGTCCTTACCAAAACTGGAATTATGATGATCCGGAAACTGCAGTCATCGGCGTCGGGCTTCATTCGCTCGAATGGCTGTTTGTAAGGGCGGCGCCGTTTCTTGTGCTCGGCGGGATCGCCGGCGCATGCATGACGCGGAAAAAGGGATAAGACGGCAAAGCGCTGTTCCATGGCGCAGTAGAAAATCATGCAGTCAAAAAAGGGCGCCTGTCCCGGTTAAAAGACAGGCGCTCTTTTGTTTTGTGTCTGGCTGATCGTACAGATGAGATCGCTCGACCGGCTTACGGATGCGGGATCATCGGGCGGCAAAAACAGTTACGCCTTCGCCCTGTTCAAAAGGTTCAACTTCTCCGCGCAGAACCGCCTCTTTAAAGTCATCCGGGATATTCAGCGGGGGAAGGCTGATCTGCGCGGGATCAAAACTTTTGCCGCTTTCCGAATTTTTTTCCTTGATATCCCAGCCATCAGCCGGATCGATTTTTTCAGCGAAAGGAAGGTCCTTTTGAACTTCGCCGGGAAGTGTTTTATCAGGAAAAACATTTGCCGCATCCTTTTCAGCGACAATTCCATCGATCGTCCTGGGTGTTTCCTCATGGTGTTCGGCGGCAAAAGCGGATACGGCCAAGCAGCTTGCCGCCAGCACACAAACGATCGCGGCGGCGATCACTTTGCGGGATTTGTTTGCGTTCAGCATAATAGAAATTCTCCTTTTCAGTTTTTCGCGCGGGGATGTGAAGGAAATCCCCGGCGCGGGTTTCAAATCGTGCTGTGGTTGCACATACGAAATCAAAAGGTGACCATAATGCCGGCGCTCGTCATGGGTGAAGCTTTTAACAACTTCGGCGTCACAGGACGTTTCCGCATAAAATTCCAATTCTCTGCAAAGCATCCACACAATAGGGTTGAACCAGTGAACAGACTGCAATAGGACACACAGCAGTTTCCACCATAAATCGCGGCGTTTGAAATGCACCAGCTCATGTGTCAGGATCATGCCGGCGTCCTCAGCGGGCAGCCCGTCGGCGGGCACGGCGATGATCGGCCGGAAAAAGCCGATGAGCATAGGTCCCTGCACATCGGGCAGCGTGCGCAGGATCGGTGTCTGCCGAATCCCATATGCGTCTGCACAGCGGTCTGCCGTTTGCTGCAGCTCACGGGAAACAGGGGCGGTATGCTTCAAAGACAGCTTCCTGCGAAACCGCAGCAGTGTAAAAAGATACCAAACCAGAAGCAAGGCTGTGCCCATGCACCAGACGGCGAAGATTCGGTCCTGCGTTTTCGGTTCCAAGCGAAACCCGCTTGTTTGGAAGGTGCCGTCATCGTCCGGCAAAAGCCCCCTTTGGGCATGATCGTCCCTGGGAACAGCGATGCTTTCCCCCGCCGGAAGTACCGTATCTTTTTGTGCGGAGCGACCCGGCAGGACTTGATAAAACGGGATCAGGAACAGCAGCATAACCGCGATGCACCCGATATAGCGAAAACGCTCATCCACGCGGCCCTTCGCCCAAGCAAGCAGCCCTTTCAACAGCAGGTATGCGCTGCTTGCGATCAGGTTCAAAAACAGCAGAGTATTGAGCAGATAAGCGACCATACCGATTCCTCCGTCATTCCTGATCGTCCAGCCATTCCCGCAGGGAATCACGATCTTCTTCGGACATTTGTGCCCCGCCGTACAAAGCGGCAAAGAAATTCCGGATCGAACCGTCATACAGTGTATCCAATATCCCTTGGGCGCCGTCCCGCTCGTATTCTTTCTGCGATTTTATGGGGTGATAATAGGGAACTCTGCCTTCCCGCTCGGAGCTGATAAGCCCCTTTTGCGTCAGCCGCGCAAGAAAGGTTGCCAAGGTAGACGCTTTCCATTCCTTGCTGCGGTGCTCTGCAAAGTAGGACGCCAGTTGAGCTGCGGACATCGGAACTTCTGCTTTCCACAGAACCTCCATGATTTCGTATTCAGTTTCCGAAAGTTTTTTGGATCGATCCATTGTAGTTCCTCCTTGTCCGGGATACGTCTATCCGGGATGCCTTGATTCTACTACACTGTTGTAGAAATGTCAATAGTTCTACAACGATGTAGAAATATAAATGTGCATACATTTCTTCTGCAGGCTTCGCTGAATCCTTTGCATATGGGTTTTATGTCTTGCACAGATCATAAAAAGCGGCGGCAGGAAAGCTCCTGCCGCCGCTTGTGCGCTGCTGAGGAAACCATAGAAAAGTCTGCCCGCCTGTGCGGCTGCGGCGGATCTTACACTTCCATGATACCGTATTTTTTCTTGACGCGATCCAGCTTTTTTTCCATAGGGCGTGCCATGACCCAAAGGAAAACCACGGTGGAAAAGGCGTGGATCAGGTTAAAGGGAAGCCCGCTTGCGATTTTTGCCACCAGCAGCTCCCAGGAAATGCCGGAACTGAAATTCAGCACGGAGGAAGCGTCCATCACCAGCCCGTAGATCACAAGAGTGGCAAGTGCGCCATAGGCGCACTCTGCCGCCAGACGCATGCGTTCCCCGGCCTTGGCAAGCTTCCGGTTCCGGTGGAACAGCAGCCCTGCCAGAAAGCCGATGATGCCGTAGGCGAACATCTGCCACGGCGTCCACGGCCCCTGCCCGAAGAAAAAGTTTGAAACAAAACCGCTGACTGCCCCGGTAAGGAAACCGGCTTCCGCCCCAAGGCCGATGCCCGTGATGATGACCACGGCGGTGACGGGCTTAAACTGCGGCAGCATGAAAAATGCCATTCGGCCTGCCACGGCAATGCCGGACATGACGGCGATCAGCAGCAGCTCCCGTGCCTGCGGACGGCGATCCTCAAACACCATGGCAAAGGGCAGCATTGCAAGACAGATGATGCACAGGCCGATAAACACGCTGCTCCGGTCGTTCAAAAAGAAAATACCGAAGAAGATCACCAGAGGAATGGCGGCCAGGATGAGCACAACGGTCGTTAATGTCCTGCGCCCGATGCGCCGATCTTCCCTGCTGGTGCGTTCCACATAGAGTGCGGGGGCGTCATCCCGCAGGCTCAAAAGCCGGTGGGTAAAGGAAAGAATGACGATGCATACCAGAATCTGCGCATAGACCCACGAGGTCAGCTGCATGTAGCTGTGAACGGATAGGTTGATAAAGCTGTTTTGCCTGCCAAGACGGTTATTGAGCCACACATTGCCCAGCATCAGCAGCACCGCCTGCGAAACCGTCACAGTCAGATGAACGGAAAATGCGGCGTATACTGCTTTTTTACCACGGGATTTTTTGACGATGACCGCAGCGCAGCAGGCGGCCAGCAGCACGCATGTCAGAACGCCTGCCCACTGCAGCCCCAGGATAAAAGGCTTTAACAAGGCGATTTCCTCCGCAGTGAGCGGCGGCATCCGAAGCTTTCCGCCGGACCGGGTGCAAAGCTGGATGCTTTCAATGCACTGCTTCATCCCGGAAAGCCGATAAACGGTGGGAAGCTTGGAATAGCGCAGTACGGGAAGGGAGATCCATGGCAGCAGCCATTGGCAGATGATGCAGAAGATCCCGGCGTAGACCGGCAGCATCATTCGGGTGTCGAGTCCCTGCGCCTGTTTTTTCTGCATGCGTCGATCACATCCTTTCCGGTCACCGCCTGCGGGTATAGGTTCCGCGCCATGCGGTTTGCCATGGTGGTATAAAAACAGTTGCCGGTAAAGAACTCTCTTGCGGGGCAGGAAGTCACGATGCCGCCGTCAAAGAACATGGCACAGGTATCTGCATAGGCCGCGCAGAATTCCACATCGTGAGAGACCATAAGAATGGTGATGCCCCGTTCCTTGAGCCGGCTGAAGATCCCGGCGAGCTTGTGCTTGTAAAAGCCGTCCATGCCCTTTGTCGGTTCATCCAGCAGCAGGATCTGCGGTTCCAGCAGCAGCACCTTGGCAAGGGCTGCGCGCTGCTGTTCGCCGCCGCTCAAATCATAAGGGTGCATGTGCAGCAGATGCCGGATCTCGGTATCCTCGATCACCCCGTCCATAACGGCAAGGCGGCGCTGTTTTTCCTCGCGGGAACAGTCCGTCAGCATTTCGTGCAGATCTTCCTCCACGGTGTTTCCTACAAAAAGGGTCTGGGGATTCTGGGGCAGCACGCCCAGAAAGTGATGAAAAAGCTCTTTGCTGCTGATTTTGCGGATATCCCGCCCGCCGAGACGGATTTTGCCGCGATACGGTTTGTGGATGCCGCACAGCAGCTTCATCGCAGTGCTTTTGCCGGTGCCGTTGCCGCCCAGCACGCAGAAAAATTCGCCCTTGTGCACCTGCATGGAAAGGTCTTTTACAATGTCCCGGCCTTCTTTTTCATAGCGGAACCAAAGCTCCTTTGCTTCCACCACCACATCGGCCTTGGGTGTCTTTTCCGGCACTGCTTCAGCTGAAAACTCCGGCTGCGGGCTGAAATAAGCTTCAAGCCAGCTGCGGCCTTCGCACACGGTCAGGGGGCAGACACCGGGCTGCCCGGCGGCGTTGTAGATCTGCACCGGGGTGGGCATTGCAAGGAACAGATCGTTATCGGCAAGCGCCCTGCCCACGTTTCGGGGTGTGTCATAGAAGATCCGCTTTCCGTCCTCCAGAACCAGAACCTTATCCGCCATAGGAAAGACTTCTTCCAGCCGATGCTCGATCAGAATGACCGTGACGCCCAGATCCAGATTGATCTTGCGGATGGTGGAAAGAAAGTCACCGGCGGCAATGGGGTCAAGCTGAGAGGTGGGTTCATCCAGTACAAGGACCTTGGGCTGCATCGCCATGACACCGGCCAGATTCAACAGCTGCTTCTGCCCGCCGGAAAGCTCCTCCACATTTTTGTAAAACCAGTTCTGGATGCCGAAAAAGCTTGCCATTTCCGCCACACGCAGGCGGATGGTGTGACGGTCGCAGCCCAGATTTTCAAGCCCGAACGCCAGTTCGTGCCAGACTTTATCGGTGACGATCTGGTTATCCGGGTTTTGCAGCACATAGCCGATCCCGCCCGCCTGCTCGCGCATGGGGACCTGCTCAAGCTCCTGTCCGCAGAAGCGTATTTTGCCTTCGCGCCTGCCGTAGGGGGTGAGCACGGTTTTGAAATGCCGCAGAAGGGTGGTTTTGCCGCAGCCGGATTTGCCGCAGATCACCACAAATTCGCCCGGCTCTATGGAAAAGCTGACGTGCTCCAGAGCGGGGCGCTCTGCGCCGCTGTATGTGAATGTCAAATCTTCGATTTCAAATAATGCCATTTTATATCCTCTGCTATATTGATGACCACGGGGAGCAGGCACAGGGCCCCGTAGCACAGGTACACTGCGATTGCGCCGGGATGCGCCTTGTTCATTGCGATCATGGGGTAATACCGGAAGTAAACGCTTTTGGTAACGATGCCGCCCAGTACCACCAATGCCATGACGCTCATCAAAGCGGTCAGGATCCGGTCGCGGGTGTCGAACCGATAAATGGAAAAATTCGTTCTGCCCCGCAGGCCGTATCCGCGGGACTTCATGGAATCCGCGGTTTCCACGGAGTTTTCCAGTGCCCATGTCGTCATCACCGAAAGGATCTTGATGCCGTGGTGCGCCTTATCAAGCACACCGCCGTTTGAAACATCCCGTCCGATGCATTTCTGCGCATTGGAGACCCTTTCGATCTGCGCCTGAAATTTTGGCACAAAGCGGAATACCATGGAAAGGATCAGGGACATGGCGGGGATCGCCCTGCCGAAAAGATAGATGAATTTATCCGAAGTCATGACGGATTGGTAACAGGAAAACCAGTTGAGGACGCTGACGAGCATCACACCGGCGGCAAGGCCGTAGAGAATGGATTCCAGCGTCAGAGGGTTGCCGTTTGGCAGATATAAAAGCAGGGTGACGCCCTCGTGATGAAACAGGGGGTTGAGGATCGCGGAAAGAAGAAAGACCGGAAGCATCATCCGCAGTGTGGTTTTCACCGCTTTCCACTTTTTCAGATACAGATAATAGGCCATGGCGCCCATGCAGGAAAAAAGAAGAAAGATCGGATGCATCATAAACATGGAGCATCCGATCACAAGAACAAAATAGAAAAAGTTTACAGCGGGGTGGTAAGAGGAGAAAACGTCCTTTCTCATTCCTTAGCCCATCCAGTCTGCGCCAAGGTCGCGGCCCAGATCGCAGGTATAGCGGAATGCCACGTCATCGCCCGCCTGAAGCACATAGCGGCTTACGCCGTAGTTGGGGTACCAGCCGTTCACGCTGTACTGCCAGCCGGATTCGCTGCCGCAGTCAAATTCATAAAGATTTCCGATGCCTTTGATGTAGGCGCTGTTGTACATGGGCGTGAAGGTGGATTCCATGTGGATCATGCGGTTTTTGGTCTCTCTTTGCAGAACGTCAAAAACGGATTCGCCGTCATAGAACACGACCTCGGTGCGCGGCAGGATGATGCCGTCAGACGGGACAAGCACCTCTTTGCCGTCGGCAAGATCGCCCATGTTGTTTAAGATCGTTTCGCAGGAAATGGAAAGGAAGCAGGTTTTCTGGTTTCCTTTATCAATGGGTACGTCACCGGGCTCCACGGGGGCCTGCTTGCCGTCGGGAACCGGATCGGTGTTGTACTTATATTCGACAACTTCCTGATATTTGGAAAAATCCTGCGTCTCTTCGGGCGCATCCTCAAGCGTAAACTCGTCGTTCTCGTTTACCGGTACAGGATCGGCAGAAGCGGGCGCATCCGACTCTGCGGCCGGGGCAGAGCCTGCGCTCTGCTCCGGCTGCGAGACGGGCTGTCCGCCGGCTTGGTCTATGGTCTGTGCGCCGCATGCCGTAAGCCCAAAAAGCAGGGTCAGGCAAAGCAGCAGGGAGATGATTTTATTCACCATGATGCTCCTTTCGTTTTTTCAGAGCCGATATAAGGAAGAAAACAATGCAGCCGGCAGCTGCGGCGGCAAGAACGATCCAGATCCATGTGCCCGAACCGCCGTTTTCACGTTCCGTGGCTGCGGGTTCGGCTCCGCTTGCTTCAAGGGCGTCATCCTGCTCGTGGGACGATGCATCCGGTTCGGGTTTATCCTCCAGTTCGGGAACGGACTTGGCGCTTGCCTTGTCTGCAAGGAAGTATTCGCCGCCTTCCGCTGTGATAAACTGGACCTTGCCGTCCTTGGCTTCCACGCTGCTTACAAGGACAGCGCGCTGCTGTTCGGGGTCGTACCGCAGCAGCAGATATTTGCCGTTTGCCAGTTCGGTTGTGATTTCAACCAGCATGGGGCAGGGGAAAGCACCCTCCTGTTCAAAGCGGAAGATCTCAGGCGATTCGGCCAGCAGATTGATCTCCGTTTCAAAGCGCCCTCTGCGCAGCATTGTTACATTCAGGTCTGCCGCGCCGGTGATGTCCTTGCCGTGGATGGAAAGCACATAATCCTCGCCGGTTTCCATTTGGCGCGCAATACGCAGGATCTTGTCCTTACCCTGAATATCCGCAAGCTGTTCTGCGGATACAAAGCCGTCTTTTACAACGGCGTTGACGGTGTTGCTTTCGGCGGTTAGGACGGCAGGCTTGCCGTTGGGCTTTCCGCCGGGTTTGCCGGTGGGCTTGCGAAGAGCACGCAGCGCCTTTTCGGCACGGGCCAGCTTATCCAGATTGGTGACCTGAGCTTTCAGCTCATCGTTCAGCTGATTGTAGGCAGCGCGTGCAGCCTTGATTGCGGCGCTGTCCTCTTTTGTGATCGTTTCGGGCAGGGAATCAATGGCGTCCTCCACCTCTTTGACAGCCAGTGCGCCGGAAAGCTCCAGTTCGGCCTTATCCAGCATGTAGCGGTTTACAACCAGTTCCTTCTGCGCATCCGTCAGGCTGTTGTAAGCCTTGCGGGCGGCTTCGATCGCGTCCTTGGCTTCGACAGTAATGGGTTTCGGGAACTTGTGGATCGCGTCGATCACGCTCTGCGCCGCTTCCAGATCGGCAATGGCCTTTTCCGCAGCCAGCAGCTTGCCGATATTGAGGACCTTCTGCTGCTGTGCGGCGGTCAGTTCGTTATAAGTCTTGCGGGCGGCATGGACCTGCGGGGCGTCCTTAAGAGAGGGGATATCCGGCAGGGCGGCGATCTGATCGATCACCTCCAGTGCCTTCTTTTCGTCTGCGGACAGGCTGTTTACGGCTTCCTCTGCCTTGAGCAGCTTGTCGATATTGGTGACATCCTTCTGCTGTTCGGGGCGCAGGGCGTCAAATGCCTTGCGGGCGGCACGGACAGCGGCAATGTCGTTCAGGGTGATGGTTTCGGGCAGGTTGTTGATCCGTTCGATCACATTGGCAACCGGATCAAATGCGGGTCGGTTGCCGGCCAGATCCCAGTAGCTGCTCTGGCCTTTCATAAAGCGCTCGTAGGCGCACAGGGCCTGCATGACCTGTACGGTAGCCATGGTGTTGATATCCTGCCCCTTGGCATGGGCGAAGCCCTCGCCGTTTACCATGTACTGGGACAGTGCGGACATCAGGTTATCTGCCGTATCACCGAAGCCGGGCTCGGCGGTCAGATCTCTGCCAAGAACGGCCATGGTGATGATGACCTGCGAAATGGATTCGGCATTGCCGTAATCCAGATTCTTTTTTGCGGCGTTGGCAAGGAATGTCATGCCGCGTTCAACGGCTTCGTGCACGCCGTCCATTTGCTGATAGAAGGCAAGAGCCTGCAGGGACATGGCGGTAATATCCAGGCTGGAGCCGCCGTTTTTGTCCAGACCGAACCCGCCGTTGGGGTTCTGGTAAGTCAGCAGTTCCTGTACCATGCGTTCTCTCGACCATTTGGCGTCGGCGGGAATGGGGGTGTTGTTCAGATCCAGAGCGATCAGTCCCCAGGACAGCGCGTTGCTGCCCTGCATCGTAAGGTTGGGATGATTGCAGAGCATGTTTACAAGATCGACGCCATCCACGTTGGTGATGTCCCTGCCCAGAATACTCAAGGCCAGAATGGTGCGCTCGATTTCGGTAGCCTGAATGCCGGGCTTCCAGCTTTTGACGGTGGCGGCGACACTGGTGCAGTAGCTTTCCAGCTTGTCTTTCGGCAGCTCCTGTCCGGCCCGCATCAGTGCGAAGATGTTCCATTCCTGACCGAAGGAGTAGTCGTTCTTGGCAGTCAGATGCTTCGTGGCAGCTGCCTTGCCATCGGCAATGAATTTGGAAATATCAAATACGGGGATATTGGCTTCGTCGCCGGTGACCGTTACCGTGAAGGTCACAGGCTGGGCGCCTGCGGTCTGATCCACAGGGGTGCCGGTTACCGTTACGGTGCCGGGCTTCAAAGGCTTCAGCTCATACTCGGTGGAGGCCACCCAGTCGCCGGAATCCTTTTTGCCATTGACGCGGATCTGCATCAGGGGCTTGGGGCGGCTGATGTTGACAATGCCGGTCTGGCTGTAAGACCATACCAGTTCCGTTTCGGAAACGGCGGCGTAGCTGCTGTCCCTGCCGGTAAATGTCAGATCCAGCTTCTGATTTTTGCCCAGTTCGGCGGTAAGTTCCGAAGAAGCGGCGGTAACGCTTACCAGAGGGTTGGCATAAACGAACGTGACGTCACTGCTGCCCTGCGTTGTGGTTCCGTTATCCGTCAGCTTGGCGGTAAAGGTGACCGTGCCGGCCTTGAAGGGAACGACAGAGCCTGCCCCGCACACGGCGATGTCCCGATCGCTGCTTTCCATGGTGATATTTTCACGGTAGCTGGCGTTTTCGGGCTGTACGCCGATGCCGGTGGGGATGTCATTGTACTGGCCGCTGCCCATGGAGTTCCGGCTGTGGATCGCAGCGATCCCGCTGATTTCGGGTGTGACGCTTACCACCGGCACATACCGGGAGGTGATATCCACAGACACGGATGCTTCCCCGCTTTTGGTGACAACGGTCAGCTTGCTGGTGCCGGGATGATGACAGTGGAAGGTAGAAGAATTGTAGGAGGTGAAAATGTGGCTGCGGTCGTCCGGCGTCATCTTGGCAAGATAGGGGGGCAGGCTCCGGAATTCCGGGCTTCCCTCGTATTTTGCCTGAATGTCCAGCGTCTTGTTTTCAGAGCCCTGAACAACGATCTCGCTGCCCACGACCTGACCGTCCAGCACCAGCTGCAGCTGTTCGATTCTGCGGGACGCGGAAACGACCCGGATCTCGGCAGCTTGTTCCTGCGTGCCGTCCGCATTGTGCACGGTGGCTTTGATAACGGCGCCGCCGTCATGATATACATACAGTTTGCTCGGCTCATACAGGGCGATGACTTCGCGGTTCGCTCTGTCCTCGCACGACCAGCTGATCGTGCTGTCGGCGGGAACGTTCTGCAGACGGAATGTGCCGGCAAGACGGTCGTGGTCGGTCAGCTGGGGGGAAAGCTCCAGTCTGCCGTTTTCAATGAGGAGCACGTCGCCGTCATGCCACACAAATTCCACGGGATATTTGGATTCCATGGGCTTCGGTTCGCCCTGATCGGCACCCAGATAGGGGTAGCCCTCGGCATCCCGGGCCCACAGAGTGCCAAAGTCGCCCTTTTTGCTGTTGAGCAGCCGGATAAACTCTGCACTGCGGAGTTCATCATCGCCCACGGGCCGGGAGTCGATCAGGCTGTCGGGAGCAGTGGCCATGATGTTTTCCGCAAGGTTGGAGGCAGCCCAGTAGCAGTTGAAGAACTTGCCTCCCTTATAGCCATCGGTATTCTGATGGTCGGTGGATCTTTGATAATGAACCAGTGCACCCCGGCGGTTGTGCCCCAAGGTCAGGCAGTTGGCCATGATGCCGTCGCTCATTTTCAGGACAAAGCCCGCAGAATGCTGGCCCGTCACATGGCTTACGCAGTTGACGATCATGCCGCCGCTCAGTTCGGATGCAAAGGGCGCAAAGTTGCTGCGGTTGGGGAAGGCGCCCTCTACCTTTACATGCAGGTTCTGCACCACACCGGTGGGCAGGATGCGGTCAAAGAGGGGGTTGCCGGCGTAATCGCCGGTTTTCAGTGTGATGGTATGTCCGTCACCGTCAAAGACACCGGCCAGGCTGCGGTTCATAAAGCTGCCTTCTATGGTGATGTCCGCAGTGAGCTTGAAGAATTTGGAGGCATCCGTGCTGTCCATGCGCTTGAAATCGTCTGCGCTGGAAATGAGGATGACGCCCTCTGTGGGCTGTTTGACAGGGAACGGAACGCGTTCTTTTTCTTTGAGAGCAGCCACGGCTTTTTCAAGGGCTGCTGCTGCGGCATCGGCATCCTTCTGGCTGATGCCCACTGTGCCGGCTGCGGTCTTGGCTTGTTCCAAAGCAGCCTGCATGGCATCCCAGCTTTCTGCCGTGTAATCGTTCTGTACTTTGCTTTCTGCATCCTGAATGGCAGCATTCAGCTTATCCAGATTGGCGTGCTCAATAGAGCCGCCGCCGGCAACCAGCTTGGGCAGTGCACCGTTTACGGCTTGCCAGATGTAGCCGGTGCCGAGATTCTGCTGATTGAGTACGGCAATCAGGCTGTCGCCGTACATTTCATCCGTGCTCTTGCCGATGACTGTGCCTTCCAGTTTGTAGTCACTGCCTTGGGAGCCGGAATTGATGGCCTTTTTCACCTTACCGCCATCGGTATTGTAAAAGCTGTTGGAAACGGTGAGGGGATTGCCCTCGAGCCAGGCGCTGTAAGTAAGGCCGGCCTTGGCGCTGCCGACAAAAGTGCCGGCAAAGATGCTGTTGCGGATCTCTGCGCCATTGTTAGCTGTGTAAGCAAGGCCGCCGCAGTAACCGCCCAAGGGGCCGGATACGATCGCGGTGGAAAGGCAGTTGTACAGCTTGCCGCCGTTCAGCGTCACGGCAAAGCTGCCGCTGCAGGTAGCCCAGTTGACGTTCGTACCGGTAACCGGCTTTTGAGAGGTAACGATCAGGTTTTGAATGGTGCCCGTCACGGTGTTGGCAAGCGTGCGGCTTGTCAGGGTAATGGTATGCCCCTGCCCGTCCAGGATGCCGTCCACACTCGGGATCATCTGACCGGCGCCCATGGTGATATCCTGCGTCAGAATATAGGTCTGGTCAGCGGGAATGCCTCCCAGCAGCTGATCGGCAGAAGTGACTTTCACGGCATTGGAAGGTTCCGGCGCAGGCTCGGGTTCGGGCTTGGGAACTGCGGATGCGGCAACCAGCTTGGGAAGTGCGCCGTTCACGGCTTGCCAGATGCAGCCGGTGCCGAGATCCTGCTGATTGAGTACGGCAATCAGGCTGTCGCCGTACATTTCGTCCATGCTCTTGCCGGCGACCGTGCCTTCCGGCTTGTAGTCGCTGCCTTCGGAGCCGGAATTGATGGCCTTTTTCACCTTGCCGCCATCGGTATTGTAAAAGCTGTTGGAAACGGTGAGGGGATTGCCCTCGAGCCAGGCGCTGTAAGTAAGGCCGGCCTTGGCGCTGCCGACAAAAGTGCCGGCAAAGATGCTGTTGCGGATCTCTGCGCCATTGTTAGCTGTGTAAGCAAGGCCGCCGCAGTAACCGCCCAAGGGGCCGGATACGATCGCGGTGGAAAGGCAGTTGTACAGCTTGCCGCCGTTCAGCGTCACGGCAAAGCTGCCGCTGCAGGTAGCCCAGTTGACGTTCGTACCGGTAACCGGCTTTTGAGAGGTAACGATCAGGTTTTGAATGGTGCCCGTCACGGTGTTGGCAAGCGTGCGGCTTGTCAGGGTAATGGTATGCCCCTGCCCGTCCAGGATGCCGTCCACACTCGGGATCATCTGACCGGCGCCCATGGTGATATCCTGCGTCAGAATATAGGTGCTGCCGGCAGGAACGCCGTTCAGCAGCTGTTCGGCGGAGGTGACTTCCACAGTTCCGGTTTCTGCGGCTGCGGCAGTCATCTCCTCGCCGGGCACAGCGTCCTCGTCAGAAACAGTCTCATCATCGGACAAAGTTTCCTCTGCGGGAGCGGCATCCTCTGCGGGAGCGGCATCCTCTGCAGGAGCGGCGTCCTCAGCGGGAGCGGCATCCTCTGTGGGAGCGGCGTCCTCTGCAGGAGCGGCGTCCTCTGCGGGAGCGGCGTCCTCTGCGGGAGCGGCATCCTCTGTGGGAGCGGCGTCCTCTGCGGAAGCGGCATCCTCTGCGGGAGCGGCGTCCTCTGCG
>JAHHSL010000041.1 GCA_020025235.1 Ruthenibacterium sp. | reverse complement strand
GAGCTGATCGCGGCATACCTGAAAGCCTGCGAAGAGGAGTTTTAAGAAACACGGGGCAAAGAAAAGCCGGACGGGGGGAAGCTTCCCTCGTCCGGCTTTTTGCCTGTCTGGGTGAAAGTGTCAGCGGCGTGCGCCGAAGAGCATGTATCCGACAAGCGCGCAGAGCAGCCGTTTCGGTTTCATACGCCTTTTCTGCTTACTGCCGCTGGGAAAAAACATGTCTTTTTTTCGGCGGCTTTCGTGCATACAGAAAATCGTGCAGGGCGTCAGCGTCCTGACCGGAAAAATCCTCTTTTGACAGGATCGAAAAAAAGCTGCCGAAATCAAGGAAGTAATACTCCCTGCTTTCCGAAAGGTTTTTCAGCAGCACCCACGGCTTGCGTGTTTCTTTGCCGTTGCGTGCGGTTGTAAGCAGGGCGTCATCGTACAGTTCCGCATGACGTTTGCCGATGTGGCGTTCGATCCTGCGGCGGTTGAGAAACAGCATCAGATAATGCGGGCAGAAGGCGGAAAGTGCGCCGATCAGCCCGAACAGTGCGGTAAGGAGCAGTGTCGAGAATGCAATGCTGAAAAAGCCGAGCAGGCTGCCGAGGATGACAAAGCTGCAAAAAAACAGCAGCACGATCCCGACGATCTGAAAGAAAATAAATTTTTTGCGGTATTGTACCCGCCACATTTCGGTGATGGAATGTCGGGTGTATTCGGTGTCGATGGTAAATCTGGGTCGTTCCAAAGGAAGCCTCCTTTTGCGGTTCGGTTACAGCTGTACGATGCTGCGCGTATTGACCGGCAGCGTCAGGGTCTGTGTTTCGGTGCGGACAAAGCAGGTATCGTCATTGATCGTGATGTCAAACGAAGCCCCGCATGCGCGGATATCAGAAAGCTGCCAGTGCGGAATATTCGGCAGCGTGCGCGGCGTCAGCGAAAAACGCCGGATGCCCAGCGGTTCAAAGCCGAGCAGACCTTCGGATACAATGCGGCAGAACAGTGCGCTTTCTGCGCTTAGGTGGCGCATGCCGCCTTCCGGCCACGCTTCGATCGGCAGCGGAACGCGTTCGCCCAAAAGCCGGTTTTCGGCATAGCGAAGAAGCTCCGGCCAGACCCGCTCTGTCTGCCCCTGCAGGAATGCGCCGCGCATGGCGTAAAGCGCGCCGCGGTCCCAGTAGGTGCTGTCACCCTGCGCGCAGAGCATCCCTTCCACGCTCCACAATGCGGGGGAAAACAGGGCTTCGACGGTATCCTGTGCACGCTCGGAAAAGCCCGCGACAAGCGGCCAGCAGATCCACGAACGCAGTACATCGCAGTTTTCGTAATAACGGTATGTGTGCAGGCCGTTTAAGTTTGCGCCGAAATAGGCTTCGATCGCGCGGCCCAGAGCCTCACGCTGTGCTTCAAGGCGTTCGGCGTCCTGCAAAAGCCCCGCCTGCCGCACAACGGCGGCCGCCGTGGCAAGACCGGCATAGCACAGGCAGTTGGTGGAAAGATTGGCGCACCCGGACGGGAAACGACCCTCCAGTTCGTCACTGTCGGAAAGGACAACGCCCTGTGCGGATGTCTTTCTGCGGCAGTATTCAGCGCACCACAAAAGCGGCTGTGTAAATTCCGCAGCCAGCGCGCTGTCGCCGCACGTCAGCACATAGCGGCTGCATCCGTACAAAAACATGGCGGCGTCGCCGCGGTCGCCCGCGCCCTCCCAGATATCCTGCCCCTGTGCGATGACGGACGTCGGGATCGGCGTGTACTGCGGCCCCATAAAGGGAACATATTGGCGGTATGCGTTGACCGACGCTTCCTTTGCAAGGGGATCGCCGGCAAAGGCGAACCACGGGCCGGCGTATTCCAGCTGATCGTTTGTCCAGGAGGCGGCGTAATATTCACAGCCGCCGGGGCTGTGAAGCGGGCCGGCAAGGGTGTCGAAAATACTTTCGCCTGCGTGGATCTGGCACAAACGGTACAGGGTGTCCAGCACCGGATTGCCTGTTTTCAGCACCGATTGTCCGGTCAGCGCTTTTATGCGGGTGCGGCGGGCGGAAAGCTCCGCTTGGCAGCCAAGGGACTGCGAACGCGGGCGGTGCAGGATGCCGCCTGAAGTGTGCGCCCGCAGTACGGTGTGCCCGCCGGGGGCAAGCACGACCGGCCGGGCATCCTCAAGTGTTGTCTCCACTTCGTATATGCCGTATGCGCCGCGCCCGTAGCAGGGCTTCGGCGTGCCGCCCGGGCAGGGTGTGACGGCGGCAGGAAGGCTGCCGTGGTTTGTGATGTGCAGTGTTTCCCAAAAGCCGAGCGCAGAGGAATCGGGAAAGAACGTCCGCCGCAGCTGAAGATCGCCGCAGCGGCTCGTGACCGTCAAAACCCCGTCATAGAAAAAGCTTTCCGCATATTCCGGCGCCGCGTCAACGGACAGCGCACTTTCTGCGGGAAGATCGCAGATAAAGGTTGCTTCCGTCACATTCGGGGAAAGACGCAGTGTCGGAAATACGGCACGGCGTTCCAGGATCAGCCTGCCGTTTTCATCGGTGCCGTAACGCACGACCACACTGCATCCGCGTCCGGACATTTCAATGGAATCGGTGTGCGCGCTTCCTTTCGCATCCCAAAAGATCCCGTTATCCCGGATCTGCCAGCGCATAAAAAAACCTCCGTTTCAGTTGCCCTGCGCACGGGGCAGGGCGTTTTTTTCAGTATAAGCCCCGACTGTGTGCGATTGCAAGAGCGTTTTTTCGGATATATCCGTTCACCGATACGGCAAAAATGCGGCGAAGGCATCGGCGCTTGACGGAAAAACAAAAAAATGATACCGTAAAAATATAGTTTGCGGAAAGGGATGCATGCACGAATGGAACGAAAGTTTGATGAGCTGTGTCCGTATATTCGGGATGCAGGGATGCAGCGGCGCGATTCGTGGAAAAGCTTTGCGCGGCGCATTTACGATCATCAGTTTTTTTACTGTTTTAAAGGGACTGCCAATTTCTGTATTGAGGATCGGACCTTTCGGGTAACACCGGGGCATCTTGTCATCATACCGCCGAATACGCCGCACCGCTTCTGGGTGGAGGAGGATGAAGAAGGCGAGCTCTATTGGTTCCACTGTGATTTTTTCTATTACGAGGACAGACAGTGGATCACGGATTTCTATAAAGGCGCGCCCTATGTCCGGCTGTTTGGCCCGCGTTTGCCGGAACCGGAGCATATCCGCGAAAACCCGGTGTTTGAGGGCGGGTATCAGCTGCCCGAAAAGCTGGTGTTTGAAGGTTCTTCCGAAATGGAGCATCAGTTTTATCTCATCCAAAGGGAATACAATCAGCAGACGCCCCACTGGGAAATGACGACCAAACAGCATTTCTTTGAGATTTTTATGATGATCCTGGACAAGACCAACGCCGCGCACTCCAAAGTATCGGCACATTCCCATGTGGTGCATCAGATCCGGCAGGCGGTGGAGCATAATTATTACCGCAAGCTGAGCGTTGCGGAGCTTTGCGCGGAAACCGGGCTGAATACCGAATATGCCAGCAAAGTGTTCAAAAAGGAAACCGGCTCGCGGCTTGTGGAATTTGTCAACCGCTATCGTCTGCACAAGGCAAAGACGCTGCTGCTCGAAACCGATCTGAGCGTTGCGGATATTGCGGAAATGGTCGGGTTCAGCACCGAAAATTATTTTTGCAGCGTGATGAAAAAGTATGAAGGGAAAACCGCCGATGCACTGCGCGGCGAGCTTTTGTGCCTGATGCAGGAAGAAGCCGAAACAAACTGAAACAGAAGAAAAGCAAAGAGGGATTTCGTGTGTGCAGGATCTGCAACACGGAATCTTTTCTTTTTTCAAAAGGGCAAAAATTATAAAAAACCGCAGAACCTCACGGGTATTTGACTTCTTTTCAAAATGGCAAAATATTGTAAAAATGTAGATAATGTCGATTTTTTATAAAAAATCACTGTTTTGAACTTTACAGGCAGGAAAGCAGATGTTATTCTGATTACAGAAACAAACGATAGAAATTTACAGGTTTCGCAGCGGCTTTTTGTGCATAATTTACTAAAAATAGTGCAAGTGTTTTGTAAAAGATGAAAAGAGCCGCTGCCCTGCCGAACAACACAGTATATTTGGCGGAAGAAATTCCGCTCGAAATTATAAAATCAGACAATGGAGGAAAAACAGATGAACTTGTGTAAGAAAATGCTGGCACTTGTGCTGACAGGCGTTATGACGCTGTCCCTTGCGGCATGCGGCACGGAATCCGGAACATCGGGCACATCGTCAAAGCCGGAAGCGGAAAACACATCCGCACCCGCGGCAAAAGGAGAGATCCTGGGCAGAACGCTCAAGTATGACACAAGCGTCCCGGTCAACAACGGCGAAGATATCGAGATCTCGCTGTGGACAGACCCGGAAGTTGAACCGTTCTACCGGGATCTGGCGGAAAAATATCATGCGGTGCACGAAAATGTTACGATCAACGTTATGGCGCAGCCTTGGAGCGATTACTGGAAAAAGCTTCCGCTTGCCATGGATGCAAAGCGCGGGCCGGACCTTTACCGCGGACATGCAGGCTATATCAACAACACTGAAAATTATACATATGAGCTGCCCGAAGATATCTTCCCGCGCGATCAGCTGAACGAGGATTTCTCTATGGTGGAGGGTTGTGAATACAACGGCAAGCTGTATTCGGTGCCGCTTGGCATGTCCACCGGCGCAGGCGTTTACTACAACAAAAAGATGTGGGCGGAAGCCGGGCTGACCGAAGCCGATATCCCCAAAACGTGGGATGAATTTGAAAAAGTGGGCAGAAAGCTCGTTAAAAAGGACGATAAGGGCAACATCACGCAGTACGGCTTCTCGATCGACCATGCGTTTGAAGGCTTTATCGATACGATGAACTATTCTTCCGGCCAGAAGATGTTCCGTGACGATCTGTTCACATACAATCTGGACAGCGAAACCACCTACAAAAACCTTGCACGCATCGCAAAATGGAAGGACGACTTCATGATGTATTCCGACGGCGACGCCGAGGATGAATTCGGCCACGAGCAGGTTGCGATGTGCGGTCACTGGATGTGGGTCGGCGGTTATTGGAACGATGAATTCCCCGATGTTGACTGGGGCTTCTTCCTTTGCCCGACGGAAGACGGCGAACCCGCTGTTGCCTATGACCAGACCATGATGGAGTGGACGCTGTGCGTTTCTGCAACCGATGAAGCAAAGCGCGCCGTTGCATTCGATATCCTGAAGTACTATCTCTGCGAACAGAACACTTATCTGGATCACTGTGCACGTCTTGGCATGGTATGCTGCAACAAGGCGCTTGTCAACGATGCAAAGTTCGATGCACTGCCCAACATCAAAACGATCGCAGAAGTGAGCGATAAGCTTGTATTCCTTGGCATCAACCCGATGCAGGAAGCACGCAACAAAGCGGTGCGCGCAGCCGGCAGCGATATTTTCATCAACGGCAAAGACCCGCATGAAGTGATCAAGGCAACGCTGGATCAGCTTGCACGTGATGCCGAAAAGAACAACGTGGTGTTCAAATCGGTTGAACCTGAATTTGAGGGATATGACAAATTGCACGATTAACAGCATCAGGTGATCGATTGCGAGAGGGCCGCTGCATGAAAGTGCGGCGGCCTGTTTTGTAAGAATGGAGAAAAGAGAAGGCTGTCGGAGGCTTTAACGCTTTCGGTACAGAAGAACCAGTTTGAGGTGAACAATGTGAAATCAAAGGCATCAAAAGGTTCTGCCATGCGTCAGCCCGGCAGAAGGATGATGATCGGCGGAACGATAGGCTTTGT
The DNA here is from genome assembly GCA_020025235.1 of Ruthenibacterium sp. GTDB lineage: Bacteria > Bacillota > Clostridia > Oscillospirales > Ruminococcaceae > Ruthenibacterium. Next base: position 11,415 of record JAHHSL010000041.1, on the reverse strand, counting down.
CATCGTAGTATACAGCCTGTTTGTGTTTTTCCCGATCCTGTACGGATTTTGTACAAGCTTTTTTAACTGGAATCCCTTCCAGAATCAGTTTGAATTTGTGGGACTGGGCAATTACAGCTATGTGATCGAAAGCCCTGAATTCTGGACGTCACTGAAAAACACCGTTGTTTTTACAATCGGCAGCATGCTGCTGACAGTGGGCTTCAGCCTGCTGCTTGCCGCAATGATGCAGGCGGTGAAAAAGGGAACCGGCTTTTACCGCGGCATGTTTTTCCTGCCGGTGATCAGCTCTATGGTTGCCACTTCCATGCTGTGGAAATTCATGTTCAGCTATGATGACGGCGTGTTCAACTCGATCCTGATGCAGCTGGGTCTGGGCAAGGTGCCATGGCTGCAGAATTCCAAAATTTCGCTGACGGTGCTCATCGTTGTGGAAGCATGGAAGGATATCGGCTATGCGCTGGTTTTGATCCTTGCGGGCATCAACAATATCGATGTTTCCATTTATGAAAGCGCGGATATCGACGGCGCAAGCAAGCCGCGGCAGTTTTTCAGCATCACGATGCCTTTGATCCGCAACACCATGACGATCCTGATCATTACAAAGCTGATTGATTACATGCAGGTTTATACTCCGGTCAAGTTCATTACGCAGGGCGGCCCGGGCAAGGATACCTGGACGATGTCCTTTTACATTTTTGAACAGGCGTTTACATATTACAACTTCGGTTTTGCGTCTGCGGTATCATTCCTGCTGTTTGCCATAATTTTTGTGTTGTCGCTGGTGCAGATGCGCTTCGACAAGGAAAGCTGAGGAGGCTGCCGTTATGAATATAAACAAAAAACGTAAGCCGATTCGCTGGAGTCATGTGTTCTGTCATGCGTTTTTGATCCTGAACGTATGCGCAATGCTGTTCCCGTTCCTGTGGATGCTGCTTTGCAGCCTGAAAACAACAGCGGAAATCACACGGATCCCGCCGGCGTTTTTTCCGGAAAACTGGACGTATGTAAAGAACTTCACCGAAGTGCTGGATAAATACAATTTCGGCATCTTCTTTATGAACAGCCTGAAATATGCGGTGATCAAAACGCTGATCGTTCTGTATGTTTCCGCGATCATCGGCTATGTGCTGGCAAAGTTCCAGTTCCGGGGCAACCGGTTTGTATTCATCATGATCCTTTCCACCATGATGATCCCGTGGCCGGCGACCCTGATCCCAAGTTATCAGATGATGGTCTGGTTCAACTGGCTGGATACCGATATTTCCATTCTGTACACCTCGCTGACAAGTGCATTCGGTGTGTTTATGATGCGTCAGTTCGCGTTTTCGATCCCGGATTCGCTGATCGAAGCCGGACGTCTGGACGGCGCGGGCGAACTGAAAATCTTCCACCGCATCGTTCTTCCGATGATGCTCAATGCAATCGGCGCGCTGGCGATCTTTACGTTCCTTTGGGAGTGGGATAACTACCTGTGGCCGTATCTGATGCTCAGCGACATGAAGAAATATACGCTGCCGATCGGTCTTGCCATGACGACAGGACAGTTCGTTGCAAACTACGGCCCGATGTTTGCGGGCATCACGATCTCGGTTGTCCCTGTGCTTATTGTATATCTCCTGTTCCAGAAAACGTTTATTCAGGGCATTGCGCTGGGCGGCGTGAAAGAGTAAATCCGCAGTCGGCAGATACAACGGCATGCAAGCGGCCCTCCTGTGCAGAAGGGCCGCTTTTTGTATGAAAAGATGTGCAGACGGCTGCAAAAACACAGCGGCGCAAAGCGGCAAAAGGAGATTTTGGCAGAAAGGAAGGAGGAACCCGATGACCCCTTCAAAAATCATCAGCAAAATGACGCTTCGTCAGAAGGTGGAATATCTTTCCGGCGAGGGGGACTGGCATACAAAGCAAATGCAGCAGCCGCCGGTTCCGGCAATTTCAATGGCGGACGGGCCGAACGGCCTGCGGATCGAAACGGATAACCGCACACGCGACAGCATTCCGGCAATCTGCTATCCCGCAATGGCGGCGCTTGCCTCCACATGGGACACAAGCCTTGCGCGCCGTCTGGCACAGGCACTTGCAGAAGAATGCCGCGCGGCTTCACTGGATCTTCTGCTTGGGCCGGGTGTGAACATCAAGCGCAGCCCGCTGTGCGGAAGAAATTTTGAATATCTTTCGGAAGATCCGTACCTTGCGTCGGAAATGGCGTGCGCCTATGTGCAAAGCCTGCAGGAAAACGGAACGGGTGCATGCCTGAAGCATTTTGCCGTCAACAATCAGGAATACTGCCGCATGACGGTGAACGCGCGGGTAGGCGGCCGTGCACTGCATGAAATTTATCTCAAAAGCTTTGAAAAGACGGTGCGCACAGCGCAGCCGGAAACCGTGATGAGCGCGTATAACCGAGTGAACGGGATCCAGATGTCCGAACATCCGATGATCCGCGATATACTGCGCGGGCAGTGGGGCTTTCAGGGTGCTGTCATCAGCGACTGGGGCTCGGTGAACAGCCGGGCAGGCGGTGTGCGCATGGGTGTGGATCTGGAAATGCCCGATTCGCACGGACGCTTTGACAAAGAAGTATACGATGCACTTGCCGGCGGCGCGCTGACGGAACAGGAGCTGGACGCCTGTGTGCTGCGTCAGCTGCAGCTGGTGCAGCGGCGCCTTGAAAAGCGAAAGACCCCCGTGCCGTTCGACGCCGGGGCGCATCGGGCGCTTGCATCGGAAATCGCGGCGCGCGCCATGGTGCTTTTGAAAAACGAAGGCTCGCTGCTGCCGGCAGCGCCGCAGACCGAAATCGCGGTGATCGGCGCTTTTGCAGAGCAGCCGCGGTATCAGGGCGGCGGCAGTGCCCATGTCAGCCCGCAGGGGCTGGAGATCCCGCTGGATTTCCTGCAAAAGACGTTCCCTGCCATGACGTACAGCGAGGGCTATACGCTGGACGGAACCCGGAACGAGGCGCTTTTGGCGCAGGCGGAACAGGCGGCGGCACAAGCACAGATGGCCGTTGTGTTTGCCGGACTGCCGGACAGCTTTGAGGAAGAATGTTTTGACCGCGCCGATTTGGAGCTGCCGGACGTGCACAACGAACTGATCCGGCGCGTTGCGCGGCAAAACCCGAACACGGTCGTCGTGCTGTTTGCGGGGTCTGCGGTTGCAATGCCGTGGGCAAAGGACGTCAAAAGCATCCTCATGGCCTATCTCCCCGGACAGGCGGCGGGTTCGGCACTGGCAAAGGTGCTTTCGGGTGAAGCGGAACCGACCGGACGGCTTGCGGAAACGTTTCCGGCACGTCTGGAGGATACGCCGTCCTTCGGGAATTTCCCCGGCGATGGGGATACCGTCGATTACGCCGAGGGCATCTATGTGGGATACCGCTGGTATGATAAACGAAAGATCGAACCGCTTTTTGCGTTCGGACAGGGCGAAGGTTACACGGCCTTTGCCTATGAAGATATGCGCGCCTGCAGAAAAACGCTTGCCGCGGATGAAGTGCTGAACCTGACTGTCACTGTGCGCAACACAGGCAGCAGGGCAGGGCGCGAGGTAGTGCAGCTTTACGTTTCGCAGGAATCGGGGCGCTGGGGCTATGTGCGCCAGCTCAAAAGCTTTGAAAGCATCGAGCTTGCACCGGGCGAAAGCGCGCAGGTTTCGTTTGCCGTCACCGCGCAGGATCTTGCCGTGTGGTCGGAAAAGGAAAACCGCTTTTTCGTGCAGGACGGTGTGTATCGCTTTGAAGCGGCGCACCACAGCCGCGATATCCGCGCAGCGGTGGAAGTAAACGTAAAAACCGGCGATTACGAACACGCGGTGCTCGATCAGAATGTTGCGGTGCGCCACCTGCTGGCCGACGCGCAGCTGCGCGAAGCGGGCAGGATCATCCGCGATGAGATGATCGCAGACAGGAAGAAAAACGACCCGCGGTTCGATGAAAGCAAAATCGAGCGCATGGGACAATCGCTGTTTTTAAGCTACCCCGCGCGGAATTTTGTCGATCTGTGTTCTCCGCCGACCGCGGCAAAGCTGGAGCAGAGGATCGCAGAGCTGGCACAGGAATACATAGATAAAGTGTAAGCTGCGGAAATTCCGGAAAGGAGAAAGCGCTATGTACACAGGGATCGTCAGCAGACAGGCCCGGATCTATATCGGCACGGAAGCGGTTTACGGTGTTTCGATGGGGATCTACGGATTCATCCTGAACCTGTTCTTCCTTTCGCTCGGCATGGATGCGGCGTCTATCGGCGGGCTGACAAGCGCCGGCATCGTCATTATGGGCGCCTGTGCACTGCCGCTGGGCTTTCTTGCACAGAAAACCGGCCGCCGCAATCTGTATGCGGCGGGCGTTTTGACGATCGGAGCGGGCGAAGTTCTGTATGCGGTAAGCACGACCGGGACGATTGCTGTGCCGATGATCCTTGTTGCCATCGGCATGACCATGGTGGAAGTGTCGGAAGTGCAGGTGATGTATCAGTCCTGCGAAAGGGACGCCGAACGGGTGACGGCGTACAGCGTATCCTTTGCGGTGTTTGCGCTGTGCGCCGCGGCAGGCACGTTCCTTGCGGGGCGTCTGCCGCAGTATATCGGCTACCGCGGGACGCTTGCGCTTTCGGGCGGCATTACACTTGCGGTTGGCACAATGCGCATGACGCTGCTGGAAAACGACCGCAGGAAACAGCAGGAAACGGGCGAAAAACAGGCGGCGAAAATACCGCTGCGAAAAGTGGCAGACCGCCGTTTCTTTTCCTTTCTTGCTGTGATCGCGCTGCACGGTGCACTCGGGAATCTGATCGGCCCGTTTGCAAACCTGATTTTAAAATACCGGCTTGACTGGCAGGACGGGCGGATTTCGACGCTGATGACCTGCAGTTCGGTATGCATTTTCCTTTTTGCGCTGTATACGCCGAAAATACAGCGCAGACGCATGTATCGTCCGGGTGTGTATCTGGCGGGCTATGCGGTGCTGATCTGCATCAGCCTCGGCATGACCTTCTGCACCGGCACGGCAGTATTCGTGCTGCTGTTCCTGTTGCGCGCGGGCGCGGAGACCATGCTTAAAAACATGATCGATTCGGTCACCTATCTGATGCTGGACGACCGGCAGAAGGATATTTATGCGGGTGCGCGTTCACTGACAAAAGGCGCGGTGGGCGCTTTGGCGGCGCTGCTGTCCGGCTTTTTGCTGGGACGCGGGAAGATCGGCCTTGTTTTTGCCGCTGCGGCAGGGCTTATGCTCTGCGCTGCGGTGTTGTTTATGATTTTTATTGCACCGATACTTGGCAGACAAAAAGAGAAGGAGCAGACATTATGATGAATTTGGGTCAATTCGACTGGAACAATCAGAAGGTACTCGAGCGCGGACGCCTTGCGCCCCGGGTGCATTTTTACCCGTATGAAGACGCAGAGCTTGCGGCACAGGGCGGCGAAACCTCCCGTGCACAGAGCCTGAACGGCGAATGGAACTTCAGCTGGTTTTCCTCCCCGCTGAAGGTGCCAGAACAGCTGCTTTCAAAGCCGTATGATCCGAAGGCACCGTCCATTGCCGTTCCGCTGAACTGGCAGTTTGCCGGGTACGGCAAAAATCATTATACCGACCTTTTGTACCCATTCCCCACGATGCCCCCGCATGTGCCGGCGCACAATGAAACCGGCGTGTACCGCCGCGCGTTTCGGGTGGAAGACCCGGACGACGGGCGTGTGATGCTGCGCTTCGAGGGCGTGGAAAGCGCATTTCATGTATTTGTAAACGGCAAAGCGGCGGGCTATTCACAGGGCAGCCGGATGCCCAGCGAGTTTGATATCACCGAACTTTGCCGCAAGGGCGAAAATCTGCTGACGGTGGAAGTGTATCAGTACAGCGACGGTTCGTATCTGGAAGACCAGGATATGTGGTGGCTGGGCGGGATCACGCGCGACGTGCTGCTTTTGCACCGCCCGGCCTGCCGCCTTGTAAACTGTGTGCTTGACCCCGATTATGACACCGAAACCGGCGAAGGCATCCTGCGCCCGGTCCTGCCGGTTTCCGAAGAAGGCGGACACACGGTGCTGGAAGTGCGCGGCGAAACAGGAAAAATCCTGGCAAGGGCGGAAAACGGCGAGAGCGAAGTGCGCGTGAAAGGCGTATCGGCGTGGACGGCGGAAACGCCGCATCTGTATACCGTGATCGTTTCGGTTTACGATGCCGCAGGGCAGCTGACCGAGGCGGTGCCGCAGAAGGTCGGCTTCCGTCATATTGAAATCCGGGATGGCGTTCTGCTGGTGAACGAAAGCCCCATTTTCATGCGCGGAGTGAACCGGCACGAATTCAATGCGAAAACAGGCCGCGCCATCACAAAAGAACAGACAGAACAGGAGCTGCGCCTGATCAAGGATGCGGGGCTCAATGCGATCCGCTGTTCGCATTATCCCAACAATCCGTTCTTCTATGATATCTGCGATGAACTGGGGCTTTATGTCATTGATGAATGTGATCTGGAATCCCACGGGCTGGAACCGCTGGGACGCGATAAAGAGCTGAACAGCGACGCCGAATGGAAAGAGGTATATCTGGACCGCGTGATCCGCATGGTCGGCCGTGACCGCAACCGCGCCTGCGTTGTGATCTGGTCGCTGGGCAACGAATCGGCATACGGCCCGAACTTCAAAGCCATGTATGATTGGTGCAAGCGGAACGAGCCGAGCCGTCCGGTGCATTATGAGGGCGATTTCAAAAACGAGGCGGTGGATGTTTCCAGCACGATGTATTCGACGATCGGGGAGCTGGCGGAACTGGATCTGCAGCTGGAACCCAAGCGCCCGCACATTCACTGTGAATTTGCGCATGCAATGGGCAACGGCCCGGGCAGCCTGAAGGAATATTTCGATATCTGCGAACATTCCAACCGGATCCAGGGTATTTTCGTGTGGGAATTTAAGGATCACGGGATCTATGAAAAAAGAGCTGACGGCACGGAGCTGTACCGGTTCGGCGGCGAATACGGCGAAGCATTCCACAACGGTAATTTCTGCATGGATGGCCTTGTCCGTTCGGACGGTGTGCCGACGCCGGGCTTTTGGGAATATTCCCGCGTGGCGCAGCCGATCCATGTTGAACGCTTCGATCTGAAAAAGAACACCTTCACGCTGAAAAACCGCTTTGACTTTTTGGATCTTTCCGGCTTTGCGTGCACGGCAGCCGTCACCTGTGACGGAAAAACGGTGCGGGAGTGCCCGGTGGCGCTGCCGGCGGTCGCGCCGCACGCCACAGCCGAAGTGCAGCTGCCGCAGGGGCTTGCGCAGGGATGCCAGGACGGCGCGCTGGTGGTGCTGAATCTGCGCTTTGAGGATACGCAGTGCGTGCCGCCGCGCATGGGCGGCAGTGCATCGTGTGTGCTGCGCGAGGAAAAGGCGGCGGAAAAACAGCCGGCAGGCCCTGCACAATGCGAACAGACGGATTATACGCTGAAGGTTTCGGGCCGGGATTTTTCCTTCGTGCTCGATCCGGTGTACGGGCGCGTGCGCGATTACCGCGCAAACGGCGTGCAGATCATCGAAGACGGCCCGATCCTGAACTATAACCGCGCATATACCGATAACGATATGCGCAACAAGGCGATGTGGGATGAAAAGCATCTTCATTCGATGCAGATGTGTGTGGAAAGCATCGACTGGCAGACGCAAAAGGATGCGCTTGTCATCACGGTGAAGGGGAAATTTTCGCCGGCGGCACTGGATTGGGGCACCGATGTTTCGATCGAATACCGTGTGCAGGAGGACGGCGCGCTGACGGCGGCCTTTACGGGCGATTTTTATACGACCATGGCGCCGCGCGAAACGCCGAAGATCCCGAGGGAGCTGCCGAAAATCGGCACGGAAAGCCATATCCCCGCCTCTTTGCACCGCGTCGTATGGCGCGGATTCGGGCCGGGTGAATGTTATTGCGACAGCCGGCAGGCGCAGTCGGATAACATCTGGCAGCAGGATGCCGCGGAAATGGGCTTTGCTTATTCCTGCCCGCAGGAAAATGCAAACCGCACCGGCGTGCGCTGGGCTGTGCTTTCGGATGAAAACGGCGCGGGCTTTGCAGTTGCCGCCGACAGGCCGATCGATTTTGCCGTGCGCGCGTACAGCGACGACCAGCTGCGCAAAACGCAGCACAGCTGCGACCTTGTGCCGGAAGACCGGCTGTATCTGCAGCTGGATTACCGCAATTCCGGCCTTGGCAGCGGAAGCTGCGGCCCGGCTGCACTGGCACAGTACAAGGCGTTCCCGGTGCATTACGCATGGAAAATGGCGTTCGTGCCGCTGCGCAGCGAAGAAACGGCTGCCGAAGCCGGCCGCCGTGCCATGAGCTGCCTTTGAACGGAAGGCTGGACGACTGACAGGATATGAAAGGAGAAACCGAAATGTGGAAAGACCGATTTTCTGCTTCGATCAGGGAGCTGCTGGCGGAAGATGAATGGCTGGTGGCCGAGGAGGGCTACCACCCGCGCGAACAGATCGTTTACGAGAGCATTTTCGGGCTGGCAAGCGGCTACATGGGCAGCCGCGCCAGCGCGGAAGAAGGCTTTTGCCGCCGCACACTGCCGGCAAACTATGTGCACGGTGTGTTCGACCGATCCGAAGCATTTCAAAGGGAGCTTGCCAACACGCCGGATTGGTGCAAGCTGAAAATGTATTATCAGTGCGAGCCGATCGCGCCCGAAGAAGGGGATGAGCCGGAGGATTATATCCGCGTTCTGGATATGAAGCACGGCCTTGTGGCAAAGCACTATATCACACAGGCCGATGACGGACGCCGCACACAGGTGGAGATCCTGAAATATGTCAGCCGCGCACACGGCTGGTGCGGCGCGTTCAAGGTGTGGATCACGCCGCTGAACTACGGCGGCCTGCTGGAGTTTGAAAACATAATCGATGCGACGGTGACAAACTTCATTGATTTCCCGCGTTTCCGCGTCAAGCACATGCATACGAAGTGCGTGGATGCCATTGACGGGGGCGGCTGCTATGTGGAAAGCGAAACGCGCGATTTCAAGCTCCCGGTCGGAACGGCTGCAAGCGTGCGCATCAAGAATACAGCGGGCGGCGATATCCTCAAAAGCCGCGCCTTCCGCCCCTATGGGGAAACGGCATGTGAATTTGTCGATGCTTACTGCAAAGAGGGCGAGACGATCTGCGTCGAAAAATATGCCGCGCTGTGCACGGGCCGCGATACGGCAAACGATCAGGTGCGCCGCGAAACCGAGCGCCGCCTGCGCGAATTTACGGAAACAGGCTTTGATGCGGAGCTGCGCGCACACACTGCGGAATATGCGCGCCTGTGGAAGCGTGCAGATCTGGAGATCACGGGCGACGCCCCGCTGCAGAAAGCAGTTCGCTTTAATATTTTCCACCTGATGTCCACACCGAGCCAGACGGATAACCGCACGAACATCGGCGCAAAGCTGATCCACGGCGAAGAATACGGCGGCCATGCGTTCTGGGATACCGAACTGTTTTTGCTGCCCTTCTTTGACTATGTATTCCCGGAGGTTGCGCGGAATCTGGTGGATTACCGCTATCTGCTGCTGGATAAAGCGCGCGAAAACGCAAAGAAAAACGGCTATTCGGGCGCAAAGTATCCGTGGGAATCGGCGGATACGGGCGACGAGGAGTGCCCGCAGTGGACGATCGAGCCGGACGGATCGTGCTATCGCTGCTATGTGGCAGATTACGAGCATCACGTCACGGCGGCGGTCGCATACGGCGGCGTGCATTATTATGAGCTGACGGGCGACGATGATTTCTTTGAAAATCACGGTATGGAGATCCTGTGCGAGACGGCGCGCTTTTGGGTATCGCGTCTTGAGTATAACAAAGAAAAGGATCGTTACGAGATCCGAAAGGTCACCGGGCCGGATGAATGGCACGAGCCGGTGGATAACAACGCATACACGAACTATCTTGCGCGCTGGAATATCCGCAAGGCCGCAGAATATCTTGAAAAATACAAAGCGGAAAAGCCGGAGGTTTATGCGGCTGTCACCGGAAAGCTGGGCATTACCCGGAGCGAAACGGACGACTGGATCGCACATGCGGATAAGATCTATCTGCCGGACACGTCAAGCGTCATAGAGCAGTTTGAGGGATATTTCAAGCTGACGGATGCGGTGATCGACAGCTGGGACGAAAACAATATGCCGCTGTGGCCGAAGGCACTGAAAAATGTACCCAGAGAGCAGCGCTGCATCCTCAAGCAGGCGGACGTTGTGATGCTGATGTATCTTATGGAACATGAATTCAGCTCCGAGACGCAGCGCATCAACTTTGATTATTATGAAAAACGCACGCTGCACCGTTCGTCGCTCAGCCCGAGCATCCACTGCCTTATGGGGCTGCGCGTCGGGGAAAGCCGGCACGCATATGAATATCTGTGCCGTTCGGCCTTTGTGGACATCACAAACAACCAGCACAATACGCGTGAAGGCATCCATGCGGCGTCGGCGGGCGGCACATGGCAGTGCGTGACGCTGGGCTACTGCGGCATGACGACCACAGCGGACGGCGAGCTTTCGTTTGTGCCGCATCTGCCGGAGCAGTGGTCGCGCGTTGCCTATCATATCCGCTGGCACGGTGCAGACCTTGCCATTACCGTGACGCATGACGGCGTGAGTGTTGTGCAGGAAAGCGGAAAGGCTCCCGTGGTGTACTGGTGCTGCGGCAAAAAGCGGACCGCATCGACGGAAAATAAAAAGGGGCTTTTATAAAATGCTGAAATGTGTTATTTTTGATTTGGACGGCGTGCTTGTCTCCACGGACGAGCTGCACTATCAGGCATGGAAGGCGATTGCCGATCAGCTGGGTGTCCCGTTCGATCGCAGCGACAATATGCGCCAGCGCGGCGTCAGCCGGATGGAATCGCTGGAGGTCGTACTGGAAAAAAGCAGCCGTAGCTTTACGGAACAAGAAAAACTGGCGCTTGCGCAGGAAAAGAACGAGCTGTACCGCAGCATGCTGTCGGGCCTTGGCCCCGACGATGTATTGGAAGGCGTGCGCGATACGCTTGCCATGCTGGCACAGCGGGGCGTTGTGCTGGCGGTTGGATCTTCCAGCAAAAATGCGCCGGAGATCCTGGAACGCACGCAGCTTGCCGCTTCAATGGATACAGTGGTCAGCGGGCTGGATATCACACATTCCAAACCGCATCCGGAAGTGTTCTGCAAAGCGGGACAGCGCGCAGGCGTCCGGCCGGAAGAATGTCTTGTTGTGGAAGACGCCGCAACGGGCGTTCAGGCAGGCAAGGCGGCGGGCATGAAGGTGCTTGCCGTCGGCGCTGCAAAGGATAACGCACAGGCGGATTTCCGCTTTGCGGCATTGTCCGCAGCGCAAAGCAGGTGGGACGGCATCTTTGCCGCATTTGAAGATCCCTGCCCCGAACAAAGGGCGGGACAGGAT
>JAHHSL010000040.1 GCA_020025235.1 Ruthenibacterium sp. | reverse complement strand
CCCGTGTTTCTTAAAACTCCTCTTCGCAGGCTTTCAGGTATGCCGCGATCAGCTCGATGCAGTCCTCCACGTCCTGCAGATCGACCGTTTCGCACGCGGAATGCATATAGCGCATCGGGATCGAAACGATCAGCGTTTCCACGCCTTCGCCCGTCTGGTGGATGCAGTCGGCGTCCGTGCATGTGCGCGCGCCGGAGGTTTCGTACTGAAGGGTGATGCCGCATCCTTCGGCAGCGCGGCGCAGCACGCCGATCCGTGCGCGGCTGCAGATCGGGTTGATCGCAATGGCAGGCCCGCCGCCGAGCGTGATCTTCCCACATTCCGCCTCGGATACGCTGTGCGCATAATCCGTTGCATACGTCACGTCCACCACGACCGCCAGCTTCGGGCGCAGACGGGACGCCGCGGCATACGCGCCGTTTTTCACCGTCTCTTCCCCGACGGTCGCACATGCCGCCGCGGGGGTGCGCACACCCGCCGCCTTTGCACGGCGCAGCGCTTCCATAACGACATACACCCCGGTTTTATCATCCAGTGCGCGCCCGGCAAGGCGGTTATTTTTCAGCTGCCGGTAATCGGAATCGAATGTGACGATATCCCCGGCTTCGACCCACTGCGCCGCTTCCTCGCCGCTGCGCGCGCCGATATCGACAATGATATCCGTCGCCTTCTGCTCCTTGCGGAACAGTTCACGGCTTGCCGAAACGCTACCGTAGACCACGCCGTTTTTTGTGTGGATGCGCACGGCATGTCCGAAGTACATCGGGATGTAGATGCCGCCCACCGAGCAGACGTGCAGCATGCCGTCCGGCATGATACAGCTGACCATAAGCCCGATCTCATCCATATGCGCCGCAAGCAGCACGCCGCCGCGTGCCTCCACATCCCCCACGGCGACATAGCCGATGCTCGCGCGGTACGACGCAAGGCCGTTTTCCCGCGCATAATCCAGCACAGCGTCCCCCGCCGCATTTTCGCAGCCCGTGACAGACGCCGTTTTAAGAAGATCCGATAAAAACTTTTCCATAGTGAACCTCCGAAAGCATCAATTTTTTTCATCATACGCACGCCGCCGGTGCTTTGTCAAGCCGTGCGCCGCATTCTCTGCGCACACCGAAACGAGCGCCGCATTTTTCAGCGGAAACTAGGCCGGTGCAAATGCACCGGCCCCTAGCAAAACGAAAGTTCCCTGCCGTTACGGCGTTCTGCTGCGGGCGGCGGCGCGCAGCAGAACGCACAGCTTTTCCGCTTCGGGGGAAAGGCGGTGTTCGTCGTTCATCACAAGATACAGCCTGCGCACCGACGCGTTCGTATCAAAGCGCAGCACCTGCACCATGCCGAAGCGTTCGTAATCGCGCACGCCGAGTTCCGACACCACCGCGACGCCCAACCCCTGACTGACGGCCTGCTTAATGGATTCCGGGTCGTTCAGCTGCGCCACCACATGCATATGTTCGGCATCCACGCCCAGCTGCTGCAGAAAGCGTTCCGCTTCGCGCTGCGTGCCCGAACCCTTTTCCCGCACAAGGAACGGTTCGCGGCAAAGCTCCTGCGCGGGCGCGCCGTGTGCCTTGAGCTGCCGGTAATGTTCGGTATCCGGCGTGATGATGACAAGCCTGTCCCGGCACAGTTCTTCAAACCGGCAGCGCGCATCGTCCGTGCGCGTTCCGGCAAGGCCGAATTCCGCCTTGCGCGAAAGCACGTTTTTCACAACGCCGATGCTGTCGCAGCGCAGGATCTCAAACCTTGCGCCGGGATCGTCGCGGCACAGCGCCGCCATGGCGTGCGGCAGCAGATACTGCGCGGGCACGGTGGATGCGGCAATGCGCACCGTGCTTTTTTCGTTTTCTTTTTTATTTTTGAACCACGTCTGCGCGCTGTCGCGCAGGGCGAGCATATCGCGCGCGTATTCGATCAGCACGGCGCCGTCCTCGGTAAGGAACACCCCTTTCGGCGCACGGACGATCAGCTGCGTGCCCAGCTCTTTTTCCAGCGCGCGGATGTGCGCGCTGACGGTCGGCTGCGTCAGGAACATCTGCTTTGCCGCTTTGGAAAACGAGTTCTGCTGCGCCACCGCCAGAAAGACCTCCAGCTGTTTCAGATCCATGATGCTCCCTCTTTCCTTACGCCTGTGTGCGGCGCAGCACGCGGGCGTCGCCCTCCTTGCGCGTCACGCCCTGCCGATCGAAAGATTCCAGCAGCGCCAGTGCGTATTTGCGCGAAGTGCCGATCGCATCCCGGAACTGCGCCAGCGTGATGCTGCCGTTCTGTTCGCAGTGCGCGCGCAGCAGCCCTAGCCCTTTTTCGCACACCGTGCGGTGCATGGCAAGCTGCGGCGTCAGCGGGATCAAAATGCCCGCATCCAAAAGCGCCGTCAGCACCGCCCTTGCGTCCCGGTTCTTTGCATACTGCTTTTCCAGTTCATCCAGTGCGGGCGGCTCAAAGCCGCTTTCCAAAAACTGCGCTTCGATCGCACCGGCAAGCGCCTTCTGCGCGGGGGTGTACTGCACGGCAAAGCCGCTTTTGCAAAGCCGCGCGCCCGCTTCTTCCAGTACGCCGCGCGCCGTCATCTGTGCCAGCACACTGTCGCACAGCGCGGGGCTGCGCCCGGGCAGCAGACGGCTGCGCAGTTCTTCGCGCCGGATGCCCGCCTGCAGCGGATTTTTTTCGTGGTATTCCGTCAGCATTTCCTGCGCTTTTCGGCACAGTGCCGCAAAAACATCGCAGTGCATTTTGCACTTTGCCGAAATTTCGATCAGTTCGCCCGAAGCGCACGCCCGCTGCACGATCTCGTCAAACTCTGCCTTGGGGCAGCCGACCGCTTCGCACACTTCCTGCATGCTCGGCAGCTGCATGCCCATTTCGCGGAATTTCTGCAGCACACGGCTTTCGGCAGAGCCTTCCGCCTTGACGGCAAGCCCCGCCAGCACGCTTTCATCATGGCGCTTGTGGCGCGCGGGGTGCGCGTCCAGCACCACGCCGCCGCCCACGGTTTCGATCGGGGAATAAAAGCGCACGACGAAGCGATCCTCCGGCTTGACGGTGACGGGTTCGGTAAAGCGCAGCTGTGCGAACGCCTGTTCGCCGGGCTGCAAAACGTCGCGGTCCAGCAGTACAAGCTTTGCAAGCTGACAGCCCGCCCCGTGATGAAAATGCAGCCGCGAACCGTTTACGAGCGTGCGTTTTGTGTGTGCCAGCGCCTGGATCCGCACATCCAGCATCAGCGAACCGGAAAGCGAGCCCGGCTGCGCCGCCCAGTCCCCGCGCTGCACCTTTTCTTTTTTCACGCCCGCAAGGTTCACCGCAACGCGCTGTCCCGCATACGCACGGCGCACCGGCTGCGTATGTACCTGGATGCCGCGCACCTTGGCGGAAAGTTCGGCGGGGTAGAGCATGATCTCGTCCCCTTCGCAGAGCGTGCCCTCCGAAAGCGTGCCGGTGATGACGGTGCCGAAGCCGTCCACGGAAAACACGCGGTCTACGGGGATGCGCACCGGCGCCGCTTCGTTTTTGCCCTCGGCTTCGCGCAGCTGTGCAAAGATCATCTGCCGCAGCTCCTCGATGCCTTCGCCCGTGTATGACGATACGCCCAGCATCGGCGCATCCTCCAGAAAGCTGCCCTTCACTTCACTGCGCACTTCGTCCTTCACGGCTTCGAGCCATTCCGCATCCACAAGATCCGTCTTTGTCAGCACGATGATGCCGCGCTTCATGCCCAGCACGGAAAGGATATCCAGATGCTCGCGCGTCTGCGGCATAAAGCCCTCGTCCGCCGCAACCACCAAAAGCACGATGTCGATGCCCCCGACGCCCGCCAGCATGTTTTTGACGAATTTTTCATGTCCGGGCACATCCACGATACCCGCGCGGCCGCCGTCGGGCAGTTCCAGCCACGCAAAGCCCAGTTCGATCGTGATGCCGCGCTTTTTTTCTTCGCGCAGACGGTCGGCGTCAATGCCCGTCAGCGCCTTGATCAGCATGGTCTTGCCGTGATCGACATGGCCTGCCGTTCCGATGATACTGTTTTTCATGTTCGCCGCCCCTTTTTATACGCATTGTTTCAAAATCGCCGCGGTCTGTTCAAATTCGCCGGGGTCGATCGTGCGCACATCCAAAAGCACGCGGTCATGCGCAATGCGCCCCACAAGCGGTGTTTCGCACGCACAGCGCATGCGCGCTTCAAGCGCCGCGGCGGAATCCTGCGGCACAAGGCTTACGGCATAGCCCTCCAAAAGCTGTGCGGGCATCGAACCGCCGCCCACCTGTTCGGTTTCGTGCACCGTCTGCGGCGAAAGCTGCGGCACTGCCTTTTGCAAAAGCGCACACAGCGTCTGCGCGCGGGCAGAAAGCTCTTCCCGCGAAAGCAGCAGCATCGAAAGCGTCGGGATCTCGCGCACGGCGGCGGCTTCGTCGCGGTAGACAGCCAGTGTTGCCTCCAGTGCCGCAAGCGTCATTTTATCGACGCGCAGCGCACGGGTGAGCGGGTTTTTCCGCACGCGGTCCAGAATTTCCTTTTTGCCCGCAAGGATGCCCGCCTGCGGCCCGCCCAGCAGCTTATCCCCGCTGAAGCACACGACGTCCGCGCCCGCGCGCACGCTTTCCGGCACGGTGGGCTCCTTCGGCAGACCGTATTTGGAAAAATCGATCATCGCACCGCTGCCAAGATCATACAGGACCGGCACGCCGCGCTCGTTTCCAAGCCGTACCAGATCTTCCAGCGGGACATCCTCGGTAAAGCCGACGATTTTATAATTGCTGGTGTGCACCTTCAGCAGCGCGCCCGTGCGTTCGGGGTCGATCGCCGCAGCATAATCGCGCAGATGCGTTTTGTTTGTGGTGCCCACCTCCCGCAGGATGCCGCCGCTTTGTTCCATGATCTCCGGCACGCGGAACGAACCGCCGATCTCCACAAGCTCCCCGCGTGAAACGACGGCTTCGCGCCCGCGCACGAGTTCGTTGAGCACCAGCATCACCGCCGCCGCGTTGTTGTTGACGACGATCGCGCTTTCCGCGCCCGTCAGCGTGCACAGCAGCTTTTCCACATGGTCGTACCGGCTGCCGCGGCAGCCTTCCCCGGCGTTATATTCCAGTGTGGAATACCCGCACGCCGCGCGGTAAGCCGCCTGCGCCGCCGCAGGGCACATCCGCGCACGCCCAAGGTTTGTGTGCAGCACAACGCCCGTCGCGTTGATAACGCGCCGCAGGCTCGGGCGCAGTGCGCGTGCAAGCTCCGCTTCGGCAAGCGCCGCCGCCTGTGCCGCCGTGGGCGCTTCGGTTCTTTTGCCCGCCAGAATTTCCGCGCGCAGGCCGTCCAGTGCCGCGCGCACCGCCGAAAGCACCAGTGTGTGCGGCGCTTTTTCTTCCAGCGCCTGCACGGCGGGCTGCGCCAGCACGTCATCCACCTTCGGGATGCCGCGCAGCAAATTTTTTTCAACCGGCATTTTGTCCGCTCCTCCCCGTTCCGGGATGCTTTGTTCCGGAATCCTTATAGAAAAAATCTATTGTCTTTCAGTATAATATAAACGCCCCTGAAAATCCACCGAAAACACAGGATGCCGCACCGGTAAAGCCGGTGCGGCATCCTTTTTGTACAGGCGCACAAAACGCCCCTTACTTTTTTGTATACCCTGCAATCAGCCGAGCCAGCCGCCCGCCGTCAGCAGCGCTTTTGCGCGTTCGCGGTTCGCTTCGCTTACCAGTACCACCGGCCCGGTGCAGCCCATGCCGCTTTCGGCATACACGCCCTGTGCCCATAGGCACTGCACCGCGTCCTCCAGATCCATGACGTCGATGCCCGCAAAGGCAAAGGTCACCACTTCCTTCGGCGGTGCGGCGGCCGCCTTCGGCTTTTCCGCCGCAGGCGCGGGGCGGCAGCTTTCCAGTATTTCGCAAAGCCCCGCTGCATTTGCCGCGGCAAGTTCCGCTTTTTCCACTGCACGGTAATCATTCTGCACCAGCTGTGCGGCATAGCGCACAGCGTTTGCGATCACCGGCGCGCCCGACGCGCGCGATACGATCAGCACAAGCTCTTTCTGCCCGCCGCCGATGCCCGGCCCGTAGCCGCTGCCCGCGGCTTCATAGCTGCCGCCTGTCGTAAATGCCGAAAGCATCTTCATCAGCAGATTGCCCGTCAGGGAATCCGTCACCATGACGTCGCACGAACCGGCAAGCAGGTCGTTGCCGCGCATCACGCAGCCGCCGTCCGCGCGGGCGGATTCGGCAAACGTGATCGGATATCCGTTTGCCGCAAGGCGGCGCAGCGCGCTTTCCGCTTTGCGCGCGCCCTCGACATTCAGGATACCGACCGTCGGCTCTGCCACGCCGCACGCCTTGGCTGCAATGATGCCGCTGACGGCGTTGCGCACCATGGCCTGCACGCGGTCTGCGGACGCCGCGCCCGTCGTTGTGGCAAGGAACATTTCCTTCCCGCGCCCGGGCGTCACCGCGCGCCCGACGGTCGCCGTGCCGATCGGGAACGGGTAATGCATCGTCACCGCGCCGTCCGCGCGCCCCGTTTCCAGCAGCTTTTGCATCTGCCGGTGCGCTTCGTCGGCGTTTTCGGCATACACCGTTTCCACTTCGTCATCCTGCAGCGTGCCGATGTACAAAACCTCCACGCCGCTTTTCGCCGCCTGCTTTGCCGCGCGCAGCACCTCCGCTTCGCCGTGTTCGCTGTCCGTGCCGGCCAGTGCAATGCACGGCCTGCGCGTGCAGCTGCCGGTTTCCAGCGCGCGCGCCATATCCAGAAAGGTATCCGCGATCATATTCCGGAC
This sequence comes from Ruthenibacterium sp., assembly GCA_020025235.1. Taxonomy (GTDB): domain Bacteria; phylum Bacillota; class Clostridia; order Oscillospirales; family Ruminococcaceae; genus Ruthenibacterium. The sequence continues at coordinate 10,746 of JAHHSL010000040.1, read as the reverse complement.
TGCACTCTCGTTCATGCTTCTTCCCCCGCCTTTTCGCCCGAAAGCGTTCCTGCAAATTCGCGCAGTGCCTGTGCGATCAGCCTGCGCACCTGCTCTTCGGAAATGCCGCTTTCCGCCCCGGCGGCGCTGTTTTCGTGCACAAGGAACGAAACGCCGTCGAAAAGATTCGTCATGCGGCCGAGGAACAAGCTGCCCTTGCCGACGATCATTGCGCGGCGGATACGCCCCGCCAGGATGTCGTCGCAGCAGAAGCCGAGGTACGGCACGCCGGAGGGGATGTGCCCCTGTGTGGGCGCCCAGCCGCACATGCCGTGCCCGCTGACGAAATCGGCCAGATCCTTGCGGTCAAGGTCGCCGTTTTTCACGGCAAGCGCGCCGATCATCTTATAGTTTGCAAGCGGAACGTCGCCCGCGCCCGCCGGCTTTGTGATATCGGGGTTCTGCATTTCCACGGCGTAGCGGTCCACGTCCGGGATCTTCAGCCCCGCCTTTTGCAGCGGATCGAGCACCAGCGACGTAATGACTGCCTGCGGCGACGCACCCGTGCCGACGGTGTGGCGTCCGCAGACGTTGGTGTCGATTTCCGGGCTGACGCCGTCGTTTGCCGTGATGAGCACCGAAAAACCGCCGAGCATATCCTCCAGAATGGGCATGCCCTTGCGCACATGATCCTTGCCGTTCATGCCCAGCTTTGCCGTGCAGCCACCCGCCGTCACGGCAACGCTTTTGTATGTGCCCGCTTTGACGAGCGACGCAGCGGTGATCATGGCGTGTGCCGGCCCCGCGCAGAAGCCGCGCACGTCGCAGCCGGATGCGCCGGAAAGGCCGGCGATCTCTGCCGCGGCCTTGGCAAAGTTGCCGCCGCCGCGCTGGTTCATATCGCCGCACGCTTCTTCGCAGCAGTCGATGACGTATTCGATGCTTTCCTTTTCCACGCCCGCGTTTTTCACAAGATGCAAAAGCGAAAGCACACTGGTCGCCTTGGAAACGATGTTTTCGAGCATGACGTGCGCCGAAAGGTTGACGTCCACGTCATGTGCGCGCTTGATGTAGCCCACGGTGCGCCCTTCGCACACGATCGGCTCGGCGTGCTCTTCGTTCACGAAATGCCCGATTTCCGCCTGTTCCACGCCTGCGCGGATGCGCCCGAGCAATTCCTGCGTCACAAGCGGGTGACGCTCCAGCTTCGGCTTTACCGCTTCGACAAAGCCCTTTTCCAAAAACATCAGATCGAACACGTCGCACGCCTGCATCAGAAGGTAAAATTCATCCTCCGGCATGATCTCGCCGAAGCGCCCTTCGCGGCCGCCCTGTGCGGGGGCTTCGTACCACGGCTGCGGCACCGCGCCCAGCTGTTCGGGCGTCATATTGCCGATGTAGGTCTGGTTGGGCAGATAGCCCACCGCCTGTTCATAGCTGCGCAGATGCCCCGGCAGCTCTTTCAGATATTCGGAATCGGGATTTACGATGCGTTCAGTCGTCTGCGTCGTGCCGCTTTGCATCACAAGATCCGGCGTATGCACCAGCACATAGCTTGTGCCCTTGATTACACTGTTCATTGCAGTTTCCGCCTTTCCGGCTTTTATTTTTAAAGGGGTGGATGCAGCCGCACCGCGCGGGCTGCCCTGTATCAAAAAAAACGGGCGGCAGGGCGAAGCCTCACCCTGTCACCCGTTCGGTATGATCTCAATATTTGCAATACTGGCTGCGGATCTCGGACATTTCGGATGCAATATCATCCACATCCAAGACCATTTCCATCATGCTGACCTGTTCATCATACACATCAGGATCGACTTCTGCTTTGATTTCCTCTTCGCAGATGTGATACACACTCAGTCCCAACTGGACTCCGGTCAACGGTCCGGCAAACGTCGGGTCACCGGCTGTGACAGTTTCGGCGGCAAGGCCGGATGCCTCACCCTCCGCAGCGCCGAGAATGACAACTACATTCTCGGGGCCGTACTGCTCCGCAGCTTCTTTGACCCTTTTTTGGTTTTCCAGATCCATTGCCCCTGCCGCTGTTCAGACGAAGCACTCCGTTGCGGAGAAAATCGCTTCCGCGCCGGCAGAACTTACGCAAGCTTCAATGGCAGGCCCCGGGACACCGTCACGGTCCCCGATGATGACGACCTTTTTGCCTTTCAGGATGCTCATAGTGGTCCTCCTTTCTTACGGAATACGTACAGGCGGCGCTTGCCGCCCGGGCGCTGCTTACAGATATTTTTGGATCATTGCCTCGATGTTCGCTTCGGTGGCTTCGTCCTTCACAACTTCCTCCACCTTTGCGCCATCCTTGTAAATGGCCATTGCGGGCAGACCCAGCACCTTCTGGCCGATTGCCAGACGGCGCGCCTTCGTGGTGTTCAGTGCGGTGAATTTCAGCTTATCGCCGTACTTTTCGGCACATGCGTGCACAAAGGGCATCAGCGCTGCGCACGGTACGCAGCCGTCGCCGTAAAAATCAACAAAGACACAGCCCTCTGCTTTGAGCACTTCGTCCTCGAATGTGGTTTTATCCAGTTCGATCATGGGGATCCTCTCCTTCCTTGCGGGCCGCGGCGTTCAGCCGTCCAGCCCTTCCAGATATTTGTTTGCCATGCTTGCGGCGATCGCGCCGTCCGCCGCCGCCGTAACGACCTGACGCAGGCTTTTTTTGCGCACATCCCCCGCGGCAAAAACGCCCGGGATGCTCGTGCGCATATCCTCGTCCGTCAGGATGTAGCCGTTTTCCATGGAAAGCTTTCCCTCAAACAGCTGCGCGTGCGGGTCAAAGCCGATGAACACGAACACGCCGAACGTGCCGTCCTCCTCGGGCGCTTCGATCGTGGTGCGCTCGCCCGTCACGGTGTTTTCGATCACCATGCGTTCCAGTATGCCGTCGCCGGAAAGCTCCGCGACCCTGCTGTTCCACATGAATTCGATCTTATCGCACGCAAACGCCTTTTCCTGAATGGATCTTGCGGCGCGCAGCGCATCGCGCCGGTGGATGATCGTCACCCTGCGGCCGAATTTGGCAAGATACAGCGCCTCTTCCACCGCGCTGTCGCCCCCGCCCACGACATAGATATCAAAATCTTCAAAAAATGCCGCGTCGCAGGTCGCGCAGTACGAAACGCCCTTGCCCGTCAGCTCCCGTTCGCCGGGGCAGCCGATCGGACGCGGATTTGCGCCCGTTGCGATGATGACCGTCCTTGCGTAATAATCGGCGCTGCGGCCGATCAGGTGCTTTACGTCACCCTCCAGCTCCACATCGACGATCGTATCCTTCACCTTCTGCGCGCCGAAGCCCGCAGCCTGTTCGGACATGCGCTTTACAAGCGAGGGGCCGGTTTCGCCCTCCACGCCGCCGGGATAGTTTTCGATCTCGGCGGTAATGACGATCTGTCCGCCGTCCTTTTCCTGTTCGACGATCAGCGTATCCAGACGCGCACGTCCGGCATACGTTCCGGCGGCAAGCCCCGCAGGCCCCGCGCCGATGATGATGACGTCATAAATTTTGTTTTCCATGGGTATCACCTTACGCCCCTTTTCACTGCCTTTGCCCGCCGGCAGGCCGCCGGCGGGCAAGGGCGCTTACTGTACTTCAAAAATCGTCTGTTCCGTAACCGGCGTTGTCAGCGCGCGCAGCGCCGTCGCGACGATCTTTCTGCGCACGTCCTTTTCTTCATCCCGCGTCAGGGCGGGGTTGCCCAGAGGATGCGGGATCGCCACCGCAGGAACAATGCGGTTTGCGCCGACCGTCATGGAGATCGGCGTCACCGTGCATACATGCACGACCGGAATGCCTGTGCGTTCCAGCTCTTTTACCATCGTTGCACCGCAACGTGTACAGGTCCCTCATGTGGAGGTGAGGACGATCGCATCAATATTCGCATGGCGAAGATCGGCGGCGATTTCCTCGGCAAATTTTTTCGCACTCTTTACGGCGGTTCCGTTGCCGACCGTCGTATAGAATTTTTCGTACAGCCCGCCGATTTTCCCTTCGGCGGCAAATTCGCGCAGCACATCCACCGGCAGCACGCGGTCGGCGTCCTCGTTGGCATAAACGGGGTCATAGCCGCCGTGCGCCGTCTCGAACGTTTCGCTTGTCAGATCGGTGACGCCGGTGATATCATAGCACCCGTACTTCGATGCGCTGGAGGATTCGATGTGGTCGGGGTTGCCTTTCGGCACGATGCCGCCGGACGTGACAAGCGCGATGCGCGCTTTGGAAAGATCCTTCACGGCCGGGGCGGGTTCCACACGGTCGAAATCCGGCATCGGAAATTCCGTCGTAAAGGGTTTGCCCGCCATTTTGCGCAGCAGCATATCCACCGCGCGCTTCGAGCCGCGCTCCTCCTCAAAGAAGTTGACGCGGATGCCGTTGGGCATATAGCCCTCCTGTGCGGATGCGCCGATCTTTTCATGGCGCGCCAGCTTCAAAAGCAGCGGCGCCATGGTCTTGACGGCCGAGCGCATGCCCGCGGCGTTATTCTTCGTCGGCACGATGTACACGGCGCTTTTGTACATATCCGCGCCGGGGTTTTCTTCGTACATGCCCGTCAGCACGGGGATGCCCAGCTCTTTTTTCACGGCTTCGCAGATCGCGCCGCACGCAACGCCGTAGCGTCCCGCATTGAACGCGGGGCCGGCAAGCAGTGCGTCGGGCTTGCAGCCGCGGATCATTTCGATGATCTCTTTCTTTGCGCTTTCGATATTTTCGTTGAAATACGAATCGCCGCAGATGACGGTGGCCGCGATCTCGGCTTCATCGCCGAGCGCCTGTGCAAAGGCAAGGCCGGGGCCGACGGGGCCTTCGCGCAGTTCGGGGCGGAAATCCGCTTTTTCCTCGCCGCCGATCTGCCCGAAGAACTGGTTGATGTAATGAACGATCCTTACTTGAGCCATAGACGGTTCCTCCTTTCCGGCTTCAGCGCGCGCTCAGGCGGTTGAAGCCCATTTCATTTGTTGCGCCCGTAATGGCCTGCAGCTCCACCGTGATGCTGCCGTCGGGTGCGATATTGCCGTTGAAGCCGCCCGCAATGCGTTCGACATAGGCAAGGTCGCCGATGACGGTATCCAGCGGCGGAAGCACGATCACTTCGTTCGCGTTGCCGCCCGTGACAACTGCCGTTGCAAGGGGGCTTGCATCCGCCAGCGACTGCGAAGCGCCGTCGCGCCCCGCGTATTCATCCGTGATGATGACGGTGGGGATGTTTTTGCTTTCGATCTTTTTGCAGTTCATGATAAGGTCGGTATCCGGATTGCCGAAGCCCTCCTGCGAGATGATCACGCCGTCCACGCCCAGCAGCTCGGCAAGCTTTGCCGCCCAATCGGAAGAACGCTCCTTATCTGCAAGATAGACGTTTTCGTTCGTGATGATGACGGTGACAAAGTTCAGATCCCTGCCGTGGCGGTCGAACAGATCCATGATGACGGGATTGTTCAGGTGATGATACGTCGTGTTTTTGTCGCATGCGGAAACGCAGTTGCCGCTCAAGATCGCGCCGTCGAATACCTCCGTCGGGTTGATGAGCGTGGAAAGCGTCCGCTTTGCATCGACGCCGTACACATAGGTGTCGTGCATCAGCCCCTGGCTCTGCAGCATCATCACATAGGCAACGCGCGGCAGATCCGGCATTTTCTTCATGCCCTCGGGGATCGAATACGTCTCGAACACGCGGGTTTCGTCCGGCTGCACCGCGCGGGCAAGCTCGCCCAGATACGCCGCGGCCTTCAGCCCCGCCATGCGCAGGGCGTATTCGTGCTCGTGCTGGGGCAGGCCGTCCTCCGGCTCCATTTTCAGCACCAGATTGTACAGCTTTGAAAACGGGGTGTACTCTGCGCCCGGGCCGGACATATCGATAATGCCCTCCTGGAAGCCGACCACGCGCCCCGTTGTGACGACCGCCGCGCCGCGCAGCACGTTCGTTCTGCCCGAACCGACCGTCGTCACCTTGGAGATCACGCCCGGGAACACGCCGCCGGGGCCTTCGACCTTGACGCGCGGTTCAATGACGTCCTTCACGGGCGTGATGCGCACGCTTTCGCCCGGGCGCGCCAGAAACGCTTCGGCCGATTTGATGTGCGGCTGGCCCAGCGCCACCGCTTCGATCTCCTGTTTATTGACATAGAGCACGCCGTTTTCGACTTTTGATTCTGTTGAAAATTGAATATCGCGGATATCGATGTATCCCAATTCCAATTTCAATCCGATCACCTCCTTTGAATGTAAACGGGAAAAACAGCCATGAAAAGCCGCCGTTTTTTCGCGCGGCTTACAACGCACTTTGCAAAAGCGTCCAGTCGATGAGCTGGAAATCCGCACGCACGGAATCGGGCATCTGCGGATACCGCACGGGGAATTTTTCCGCCGCACGGATGCCGGCTTCGATCAATTCCAGCGACTGCAGATCGACTGCGCCCTGCGCTCGTGTGAGCATCACGGATTTATACGGGGTTTCGTTCGGCTTCACGCTGCCCGAAAGCGGATGCGTCAAAAGCCGGCAGCCCTTGTGCACTTCATCGCGCACCTTTGTCAGCAGCTGCAGAAACGAAACGTCAAAATAGCACACCTCGCATGTGCCGGCAAGCTTTTGCCGCACAAGCGGATTGTTCGTGAATACGCGCATCCCGCGCCCCCTTTCCACACGAAAATAAAAAAGAGCGAACCGCATCCGCTGCAGTTCGCTCTGTCTGAAACCTGAGAGATTCTTCCGCTTTGTGCGGAATTGCTCCTTCGGTGCTTTCGCTTTCCAGAGTTTTGTCGGATGACGGTCCTTTTACCTGAGATCTTCAGCAGGATGTGTTGCGCACATCCCCTTTATTCCGTCGGTGCCGCTTTTTGCAGTCTCTTCCGTCATCTTCATCCAAAATATTCACTTTTTATTTGTTTTTTTAGATGTTTTCTCTATATAAGAATAATCAAAATCCCGCGGCGGCGCAATGCTTATAGAAAAAGTCTATAACGGTTTCCTGTTTTTTACAAAAAAACGGGCCGAACCGTTGCATCCTGACGAAATCCATGCTATGCTTTATAATAATTCATGGGAGCGGATGGGTGCTGGTGTGCCTTCCGGTCTTCAAAACCGGTGCTAGCGGTGAACAGCCGCTTAGGTGGGTTCGATTCCCACACGTTCCCGCCATGAAAAAAAGGCAGAGCCGCACGGCTCTGCCTTTTTCGTTTTCTTTCCGGTCTGCGGCATGCGGCTTCTGCTATTCTGCGATCAGCTCCGCATCCTGCTTTTTTCCGGCCCAGCCGATCACGGCGGCGCACGGCAGAACGTCCGAAAGCGCGCGCAGCATCGCCTGCGCCCTGCCTTCGCTGACACTCAACAGCAGCCCGCCGGACGTCTGCGGGTCAAACAGCAGCGTCTGCTGCGCTTCGGCGTCCGGGCACTGCAGCCTTACCTTATCTGCAAGATACTCCCGGTTGCGCTTTGCGCCGCCCGGCAGAATGCCCGCCGCGCAAAGCTCTTTTGCGTGCGGCATCAGCGGCACGTCCTTTACCGCAATGTGCAGCGTGACGCCGCTTGCCTGCGCCGTTTCGCACCCGTGCCCCGCAAGGCCGAAGCCCGTGATATCCGTGCACGCATGCACGCCGCCCACCGCCCGTGCGGTATCGCACGCCGTGCGGTTCAGCATCGCCATTTCCTGCGTCAGGCGCTGCACCTGTGCTTTGTCCAGCATCCCGCGCCGGTGCGCCGTGCTCAGCACGCCGCTGCCGATCGGCTTTGTCAGGATCAGCACATCGCCCTCCTGCGTGCCGCCGTTCTGCCAGATCTGCGTTTCATCCTCGGCAAAGCCCGTGACGCAAAGGCCGTATTTCGGCTCACTGTCGCGGATCGTATGCCCGCCTGCCAGCACGGCGCCCGCTTCGCGCACTTTATCCGTGCCGCCCGCCAAAATCGCCTGCACCGCCTGCGGCGGCAGCGTTTCCGGCACGCACAGCAGGTTCATGGCAAGGCTTGGATGCGCGCCCATGGCATAAATATCGCTCAGCGCGTTTGCTGCTGCGATCTGCCCGAACGCAAAGGGATCATCCACCATAGGCGGAAAAAAATCCACCGTCTGCAGCATCACGCGCCCGTCCGCAAGACGGTACGCACACGCATCGTCGCAGCTTTCGTATCCCACGATCAGCGCGCCGCATCCCGTGCGCGGCAGACCGTTCAAAATATCATTCAGGGCACCCGGCCCCAGCTTTGCCGCTCAGCCGGCACTTTTGACCATTTGGGTCAGTCGGATCTCTTCCATGCTCTGCGCCTCCCTGCTTTTTGTTCTGCGTTCAGTATAGCATGTGTGTCCGGAAAAGGAAAATCGAAAAAATCCACAAAATTTTGTATTCCCATAGAAAAAAACAATACACTTTTCCTTGCTTTTTGCAGATCCGCGTGTACAATAACAGGTACATGACAATTTTGGGAAAAGGGGATCTGTATGAAAAAAGTTTTGCTTCTGGGCGATTCCATCCGCATGGGATACGACAGCATCGTAAAGGAAATGCTTGACGGGGACTATCAGGTTTATTATGACGACACCGACAACGGACGCTTCAGCTTCTATACCCTGTGGCAGGCGAACCAGTTTTTCTGGCATTACGGCCACTTTGACGTGGTGCACTGGAACAACGGCTATTGGGATATGAACGCCGAACCGCCCATGAACGAGCCGCTTACGCCGATCGGCGAATATCAGCACAATCTGCGCCGCATCATCAGGCTGTGCCGCGCAAACTGCGACAGGCTGATCTTCGCTACAACGCTCCCCGTCACCGGCCCGACGGAAATGCACTCCTACGGCAACGATTCCGTGCTGGCGTACAACAAGGCGGCGCTGGAGGTCATGGCCGCAGAAAATGTCGAGGTGAACGACCTGTACACCCGCATGCTGCAGCGGGACGATCTGTATAAATGTGAAGATACGCTGCACCTTACCGAGGAAGGCTCCCGCGTGTGCGCCGAACAGATCGTGCGCATGATCCGCGAAGCGGAATAACGCACCGCCTGCGCGCGGGTGTCCGCCGCTTTTTACACCGGACGCCGACAAGCGCAGCGCCGTGTCATCCAAAAAAGCAGACGGCTGAAACGGAGCATGTTCTTTGCATAGCCGGATCGGAACGTATTTTCCAAAGGCTTCGGGCGTCAGCTTCTAACAGCCGCACTTCCTTTGTAACAAAAAACGGTACGCCCGTAAAGCTGACGCTGAAAAGCCGTGCAGAAGGGAAAATCCAAATGAACGGAAAATCCCCGCAAGAAGCACAGGGAATAACGAACAAGAGGGTTCATCACGATGCGCTCATTGCACCTGCAGCGGCAAATGGTGCGATTGCCTGTGTTCGTGCGGCAAACGGATATGAACAGCAGGGTGCGTTTTATAGTATTCCCGATGCATCGGCTGGAAATCGGGGCGTCGACCTCCTATCTTCTATAAAACGGCGTCACCGTCCGTGCATCGGTAAAATAACCGCAGAATCAAGGAACGGATACTCTTAAAAAAGCCGCCTCATCCCGATTTACCGGGCAGCTGCATAACAAGAAACGGAGCGCGCCGCATGGCACACTCCGTTTTCTTTTTCTTCAAGCTGTACGGAACCAAATGCACGCGGCGCTGATTCCTTGCGGAACGGCTTGCCGCGCACGCGGCGCCCCGTGATCGGGCGCATCAGCCCCAGTTTTCTTTCGGGATATCCTCCATGATCCATCTGCCGAATCTTTTGTGGCACAGCATTTTGCGGCTTAGGCTGCTTTCATCAATATTGAACTTGGTTTCGATCATGCGTGCACCCTTGCCCAGCGTGCGCCCGACGTCCATATAATAGACCGCATGGTCGTAAACATGCACCAGGAAATAATCCGTATTCTTTTTCACGGCTACGCCGCCGTAGTCGATATCGCTTTCATACCGCAGCATGTAAACGTTGATGCAGTGCTGCACCTTATCGCCTGCTTCCCCAAGGCTGCTGTTCATGCCCTCGCGATACGCTTCCGTGGGAACATCCTCCAGCCAGTAATCCTTGTATTTGTGATACAGGTTTTCGTCGATGTAAAAATAATAGCGGTTGTACTCGTTTACCGATTCCATGCCCCAGCCGCAGGCCTCACCGGTGAGCTTCCAGTTTTCTTCGCCGACTTCTTCCAGCAGCTTTTCCTGCAGCTCCTCATACGCCTTTTTATGCTTCGGATCCATTCCGCACGCCGAAAAAAGAAAGACGCACAGCAGAATAAGCGCCAGCACAGCTGCTGTTTTTCTCTTTTGTTTCATCTGTGTTTTCACCTTTTCCCCTCCTGCCCGGTTGTTTATGCATGGATTTGTTTCTGTCTGCACTATACCATGAAGCAAACGTTCAAGTCAATAAAATTTTGTATCCCGGCCGGACGGTGTTCTGATGTCGGGCGTTTCGTTTTACCGGCGCGTACTTTGCACCTGCAGAACAGCAGCACCAAGCGGAACCACGCCGACGGCAAAAAACGGACATACAAGGAAATATATGTGCCCTTGCTGCAACAGCAGTGTACGAACAGCCAAAATCGTACAGATCATGTGCATAGCCTGTCAAAAAGAAATGATCGCGCAATAAAAAATCGGGGTTTTCCCCAAAAAGGGAGCCCCGAAAAATTTTCAGGCCGCAAAGCAGCCTTCTTCTTTGATTTGTGTACAACAAAAAGCATTGGGACAACAGTGCGGTAATGAAAGAACCGTCCTTATTAACTTGTTTCCAGCGGCAAAACAAAAAATCCCACGCTGAAAACAGCGTGGGAAAGG
>JAHHSL010000004.1 GCA_020025235.1 Ruthenibacterium sp. | reverse complement strand
GAGCATGAGCATCATCATCATGACCATGAGGAAGGCTGCACCTGCGAAAGCTGCAGCCATGACCACGAGCACGGTCATCATCATCACCATGCCGACGAAGTGTTCACCAGCTGGGGCAAGGAATCGCCGCGCCGCTTCTCGGAAAGCGACATTTCCGCCATTCTGGATGCACTGGACAGCGAACGCTACGGCATCGTGCTGCGCGCAAAGGGCATCGTTCCCAGCGCAGACGGCAGCGAATGGCTGCATTTCGACTATGTTCCCGGCGAAAAGAACATCCGCACGGGCAGTGCCGATTACACCGGACGTTTCTGCGTCATCGGCTCCAAGCTGGATGAGGCAGCGCTGGAATCACTTTTTAACTGAAAGGATCGCATATGAGTATCCCCGTCTATCTTATCACCGGTTTTCTGGATGCCGGCAAAACCTCCTATATCCAGCGTGCGCTTAATGATCCCGATTTCGGCGCAGCGGAAAAGACCCTTGTTCTGCTTTGTGAAGAAGGCGAAGAAGAATATGCAGCCGATCAGATGGCCGGCCCCAACGTGCAGTTCCGGACGGTGGAGCAGGAATCCGATCTGACAACGGATTTCCTCAATCAGTGCCAGAAAGAAACGCACGCAAAGCGCATCATCATCGAATACAACGGCATGTGGCAGCTTTCGTCCCTTTACAACGCAATGCCCAAGCGCTGGCAGGTCTATCAGATCATCCTGATCGCCGATGCCTCCACATTCCCGGTTTATCTTGCCAACATGCGCCAGCTGGTAGTCGATAAGCTGCAGGATCCTGAAGTGGTGATTTTCAACCGTATTTCGGCATCCACCGATAAGACGGAGCTGCTCCGCCCCGTGCGCATGGTAAACCGCTTTACCAATGTCGTATACGAACGCATCGACGGCACGATCGACAACGAGGAGGTCAAGCTGCCCCTGCCGTTCGATCTGGATGCGCCGGTCATCGAAATCGACGACCGCGACTTCGGCCTGTGGTATATCGACGCCATGGAAAATCTGGATCGCTATATCGGCAAGACCGTGCGCTTTTTGGGCTATGTATGCCAGACGCCCCGCCTGCCGAAGAACTGCTTTGCGGCAGGACGCTTTGCGATGATCTGCTGCGCCGACGACGTCACCTATTTCGGCGTCGCCTGCGAATGTCCGAACGCCGCCGATTTCCCGCACCGTTCGTGGGTGACGGTGGAGGCCGTCGTTGACCGCGGCGAGCACGAGATCTACAACGGCGAAGGCCCGTGGCTGAAAGACGCCCGTGTCACTCCGGCACAGCCGCCGGAAGAGGAACTTGTCTCTTTCTCTCTTTGATCTTTCGTTTTTTCATATAAGCAAGCAGCCGGTGTGAAGCATCACACCGGCTGCTTTTTTGTTTTTACGGGCGGTTTGCGCCTAGTCTTTTTCATATGCGGCAATCAGGCGCAGGAAATCCCGCCCGTACTGTTCCGCCTTTTTGCTGCCGACGCCCGGCACACGCAGAAATTCCGCCATGGTATGCGGCTTCTGCGCGCTCATGGCGTGCAGCGTTGCATCGGTGAAAATGACGAACGCAGGGATGCCGACACTTTTTGCAAGCTTTGCGCGCAGGCTGCGCAGCTGTTCAAACAGCTGCGCAGCCTGCGCGTGCCGCGCGCGGACGTCTTTTCCTGCTCTGTGCCGGATTTTGCCGTATACAGCACGATCGTGCCGCCGTATTCCAACACTTCATACGCCGGTGCGCCAAGCGTCAGCGTCGGGTATTTGCCCGCGCTGCGCACAAGGTATCCCGATGCGATCAGGTGATCCATGATCTCACGCATGCGCGCCGCCGGCACGCTGCGCAAAAGCCCGAACCCGCGCATACCGTCAAGCTTATGGCGCACGACGCCCTCCGATTCCACCCCGCGCAGCGCATCGCACACTGCCGCCGCGCCCACGGGGTAGCGCAGGTCGCGCACAAACAGAAATGTGATGCGCGCCTCCCGCGTGATCTCGACCTTTTCCGTTTTCCCGCGGCAGACCGAACAGTTCCCGCAGCGCGGCGGCGCCTGTTCGCCGAAATATTCCAGCATAAACGCACGCAGACAGCGCTGCGAACGGCAGTAAAACGTCATCTGCCGCAGCCGCTCTTCCTCTTTCAGGCGCACGGCGCGGCGCGTTTCTTCGTCCAGCGCGTCGTTTTCCTGATCCTGCTCGATGAAAAAGCGGTTTGTGGCAACATCCCGCTTTCCATACAGCAAAATACAGTCCGCGGGCTGTCCGTCGCGCCCCGCGCGCCCGGCCTCCTGATAATAGCTTTCCAGATTTTTCGGCATATTGTAATGCAGTACAAAGCTGACATTCGATTTGTCGATGCCCATGCCGAACGCATTCGTCGCCACCATGATGCGCACATCGTCAAACAAAAACGCATCCTGACTGCTGCGGCGTTCTTCCGGCGAAAGCCCCGCGTGGTAGCGCGCCGCGCGGTAGCCGTCCGCGCACAGACGCGCGTGCACCTCTTCCACCGTTTTGCGCGTCAGGCAGTAGATAACGCCCGAAGCATCCGGATGTGCGCAAAGGTAGTCCGTCACCGCCGCATATTTATCGCGCGGCTCCTTTACGCCGAAATACAGGTTCGGGCGGTCAAAGCCCGTCACCACGCGCACCGGATCGTTCAGCTTCAAAAGCTCCACGATATCGCGGCGCACCGTGTCCGTTGCCGTCGCGGTGAACGCACCCACCACCGGGCGCACGGGCAGGCTTTCCACAAACCGCGCAATTTCCAGATAGCTCGGGCGGAAATCCTGCCCCCACTGCGATACGCAGTGCGCTTCGTCCACGCACACCATGCTGATCTGCGCCCTTGCTGCAAAATACTGAAAGCGCGGCGTGAACAGGCGTTCCGGCGCGACATAGATGATCTTATACACCCCGTCCACGGCGTTGGCGATCGCCTTTGCCGTCTGCCCTTCGGTCAGCGAGGAATTGAGATACGCTGCGCGCACCCCGCTTTGCACCAGTGCGCTCACCTGATCCTTCATCAGGCTGATGAGCGGCGAAATCACAAGCGTGATGCCCGGCAGCATCAGCGCGGGCAGCTGATAGCAGATCGACTTGCCCGCACCCGTGGGCATGATGCCCATGGCGTCCCGCCCCGAAACGAGCGCATCCACAAGCGGCTCCTGCCCGATGCGAAAGCCGTCGTAGCCGAACACCTCTTTGAGCAGTTCATATTTTTTCTGCATGCGTCGTTTCCTCCGTTTCCTGTTTTTCAGCGCGTGTACTGTTAAGGATACCACAAATCCGCCCGTCCGAAAAGCCCCGCGCGCCGCACATGTGCCTTTACGCAAAAAGCGGCCTATGCCAAAGGGCACAGACCGCCTTTTCATCATTGTTCTTTTTTCTTTCCTTCGGGGATGAGGAAAATAAACGCAAGCGAGCTGAGCAGCAGCATGTACGGATAGAACAGGTTTGCCATGACGTCGAACGCCGTCAGCGTGCAGCCAAGATCCACCGCCGTGGAGACAGCCACCAGCATCTGGGCGCCGTAGGGGATGATGCCCTGCGAAATGCACGAAAACGTATCCAGCAGCGACGCCGCCTTGCGCGGGGAAATGCCGTATTCATCGCTCATTTCCTTTGCGATCGGGTTTGCCATGACAATGGCGACCGTGTTGTTTGCCGTCGCGATATCCATTGCGCCGACCAGAAGCCCCATGCCCAGCTGACCGCCGCGTCTGCCCTTGAACACGCGCCGGATAAAGCCCAGCAGCGCATCGAAGCCGCCGTGCACGCGGATCAGCGCGCACATAGCCGAAACCAGGATCGCGACCATGCTTGTTTCAAACATGCCCTTTGCACCTTCGCCCATGTGGGCGATGATATCCGCCGCAGCGGCCTGCCCCGTTGCCAGCATGATGACAGCACCCGAGCCGACGCCGATGAGCAGCACGACAAAGACGTTGATGCCGATGATGCCGCCGATCATCACCAGGACATACGGGATGATCTGCACCAGATTGTACGGCATATCCACCGTGCCCGCCACGGGCGTGCGGAAGCTGAGCACCGCAATGATCACCAGTGTGGCAATGGCCGCCGGCAGCGTGATCCAGAAGTTTTCACGGAATTTATCCTTCATCGGCACACCCTGCCCGTTGCACGCGGCAATGGTGGTATCCGAAATAAAGGAAAGGTTATCCCCGAACATGGCGCCGCCGACCACCGAACCCACGCACAGCGCGGGGGAAAAGCCCGAAGCCGCCGCCACTTCCACGGCGATCGGCGTCAGAAGCGTGATCGTGCCGACGCTTGTGCCCATGGCGGTGGAGACAAAGCACGCCACCACGAAAATCACCAGCACCGCAAAGCGCGCAGGGATCAGCGAAAGCATGAAATACGCGACGCTCTGCGCACTGGAACGCCCCACAACGCCGACAAATGCACCCGCCAGCAGGAAGATCAGCAGCATCGTGATGATGTTTTTGTCCCCGACGCCTTCACCCATGACGCGGAATTTTTCGTCAAGGCTCAGACTGCGGTTCTGCACACAGGCGACCAGGATCGCGCCCATAAACGCGATGACGATCGGCATCGTATAAAAATCCCGGAACAGGATGCCCGTCCCGATAAAAAGCACAAGAAAAACTCCGATCGGCAAAAGTGCCGCAGGGTTTCCTTTTTTCTCGTTCATATTGTTTCCTCCACACTCTTTCTGTCATAATCCCCGAGATACACGATGCTATCAGTATACCCCCGATCCCAGTCGAATGTCAACGAAACGCCTTGTTTCAAGCCGGAAAACGTGCTATATTTACCTTAAAATCAAAATGGAAGGAAGGATTTCCATGCTGGAGGTTGTTTTTTCGGAAAGTGCAAAAGGCAGCATCCTGCTTGCCCAGCACTGTGCCGATTCCGTGATCGGCGAAGCATCATCTTTAAAAGAGATCGGATTCATTGCAGAGGAGGGCGAATCCGTGCAGGACGCCCGCAGGGCCGCACAGGGATATACCCGGCGCGCACAGCAGCGCAGCGCTTCGCTCGGCGGCTGCCGGCAGGATGTATACTGCATCGCTGATTTTCCGAATTACGGCCCGCTTGAAAACGGGATGTACGGCAGCGAACGCCTTGCCTTTTTGCAGTCGCTTTCCGTATGGCCGGGTCAGGAGGCAAAATTTGCGCCGATACTGGAAAAGGCACAGGACGATCTCGGCGCGCTGCTGCGGCGCATCGAAGCCGGCGAAAGCGTGCGCATCTGGTATTCGGATTCCCCCGATGAAGCCTGCGGCCTGCTGCGCCTGTGCGCAGAGATCGAAGCGCTTTCTTCGCACGGCGGGGTTTCGGCGGTGCATCAGCCCGCCTATATCGAAAATGCATGGGGCGTCGCAGAACCAAACCCCGGCTGGGGCGGCGTGGCGCCGGGGCTTTGGGCATCCTTTGCGCCGCTGGCCGTGCCCTTTTCCGAGCGCATGCTCTGCCATTACGCCGAACAATGGCATGCACTTTGCCAAAGCGAAAGCTGCCTGCGCGCTGTTGTAAACGGGCGTGTTCAGGGTGTGGATGATTCGTTTTACGACGGCTTCCTGCTGGATGTGATCGACACGCTGCCGCAGGAATTTTTCGAGGCCGAAGCGATCGACCGCGTGCTTTCCCGGGGGCTTTGCGTCAGCGACGGCTGGCTTGCGCTGCGCATCGGCAAGATGATCGAAGCGGAGATCTTCGTTCCCCTGACACAGGCGCCCGCCGACAGGCCGCTCTATCAGCGCACCCTGAAAAAAGCGGATCTTTAAAAAGAAAATGCGCCGCAGAAGCTCTGCGGCGCATTTTTGCATTTTATGCTGTGCGGAAGATCACGTTCGTCCGGCACTTACTGTGCGCTGCGCTCGTGCTTCCACGCAAGAAATTCTTCATAGCTGCCCACACGATCCAGACAGCCCTCTTTGCCCACCGGGATTTCGATGATGCGGTTTGCGATTTCGTCGATGAACTGGTGGTCGTGCGACGAGAACAGCAGATTGCCCGAAAAACGCGCAAGCCCGTTTGCCAGCGCCTGAATGCTTTCCAGATCGAGGTGGTTTGTCGGCTGATCGAGCAGCAGCACGTTTGCGTGCGTCATCATCATGCGGCTGAGCATGCAGCGCACCTTTTCACCGCCCGAAAGCACTTTTGCAGGCTTGTATACTTCGTCGCCGGAAAAGAGCATGCGCCCCAAAAAGCCGCGCAGGTACGTTTCCGTCGTATCCTCGCTGTACTGGCGCAGCCAGCAGATCAGATCCTCGTCAAAGTTTTCAAAAAAGGCGGAATTATCCATGGGGAAATAGCTCTGGCTTGTGGAAACGCCCCACTTGAAGGAACCGGCGTCCGGCTCCATTTCGCCCGTCAGGATCTTGAACAGCGCCGTATTGCCGGCTTCGTTTTCGCCCACAAGCGCAATTTTGTCGCCCTTGTTGGCAATGAAGCTGACGTTATCCAGCACCTTTACGCCGTCGATCGTTTTGGTAAGCCCTTCCACGAACAGGATGTCCTTGCCCGCTTCGCGCTCCGGCTCAAAGCCGACAAACGGATACCGGCGGCTGGACGCGGGCATTTCCTCCACAGTGATGGAATCCAGCAGCTTTTTGCGGCTGGTGGCCTGCTTCGATTTGGATTTGTTTGCCGAAAAGCGCTGAATAAAGCTTTGCAGCTCGCGGATCTTTTCTTCCTTTTTCTTGTTCTGGTTGCGGATCAGCTGCTGCATCAGCTGGCTGGATTCGTACCAGAAATCATAGTTGCCGACGTACATCTGCACCTTGTTGTAGTCGATATCGACAATATGCGTGCACACCGCGTTCAGGAAATGGCGGTCATGGCTGACGACGATGATCGTGCCCGGATAATCCAGCAGGAAATCCTCGAGCCAGTCGATGCTTTCGATATCAAGGCCGTTCGTCGGCTCGTCCAGCAGAACGATCGAAGGCTGGCCGAACAGCGCCTGTGCCAGCAGCACCTTGACCTTCTGGCGGCCGTCCAGTGAATCCATGGGCGCATAGTGCAGTTCCATGGGGATGCCAAGGCCGTTCAAAAGCTGATCGGCCTCGGTTTCGGCCTCCCAGCCGTTCATCTCGGCAAATTCGCCTTCCAGCTCGGCGGCGCGCTCGCCGTCGGCGTCGGTAAAGTCCTCCTTGGCATAAAGGGCTTCTTTTTCCTTCATGATGTCATACAGGCGGCGGTTGCCCATGATGACGGTATCCATAACGTTGTATTCGTCATATTTGAAGTGATCCTGCTCCAGGACGCTCATGCGGTCATCTGCCCCAAGGCTGACGCTGCCGGTGCTCGGCTCGATTTCGCCGGAAATAATGCGCAGCAGGGTCGATTTGCCGGCGCCGTTCGCGCCGATGATGCCATAGCAGTTGCCGGGCGTAAATTTAAGATCGACGTGTTTATACAGGGTGCTGCCCGCAAACTGCAGGCTGACGTCGGTGACTGTTAACATAGACTTCTCCTTTTCGCTTGGTAAATACACTATCCTGACTAACATACCATGACGCGGCATTTTTGTAAACACCTTTTTGCGCCGAAAGTGCTGTTTTCCCCGCCGCACGCCCCTTTTCGGGGAAAAATCCCGCTCTGCTGCCGTTTTCCCCGTGCCAAAGCCGAAAAAAAGGCCGCGCACCCGCTTTGGGTGCGCAGCCTTTTGGCTGATCCGGTTTCAGCGGTTCATTTCGCTGACAGGGCCGGTTGCGTTATGCTCTTTGATGATGCGGTCGATCTCCTTGAAATCGGAAGAAGGCAGGTCGCCCGGAACGGTGTTCTTAACACTGGAGGTCGCGTTGCCGAACTGCATCGCCTTTTGGGGATCGTTGTATTTCAGCAGGCCGAACAGCACGCCCGCGACATAGGCGTCGCCGGAGCCGATGCGGTCGATGACGTCGATGTTCGTATACGGCGCTTCGGTGTAGAATTCGTCATTCCCCGCAGAATAGATCACCGACGTGAAATCATGCTTGCGCGGGCTGATGACCGTGCGCTGCGTCGTCGCCACGATCTTGACGCCGTATTCTTCGGAATAGCTCTTCATGATATCGTGCAGCTCGCCCGTTTTGCCGAACATGCGGCGGCTGGTTTCCTCCGAAACGAACAGCACATCGACAAGCGGCAGGATCGAACGGATCGTCTCGCGCGCTTCTTCCTCGCTCCACAGGTTTGCGCGGTAGTTGACGTCGAACGAGATCAGCGCACCGTTTTCCTTGAACTTTTTCAGCACCTGGATCGCGACGTCCCGTGTGCCGAGGGCAAGGCTGATGCCGCTCAAATGGAACATCCGCGCACTGGTGAATGCTTCTTCGGGGATATCCTCCATACGGATGCCGCACACCGAAGCATGGTGACGGTCGTACACGATCGTCGGCTTGCGGGGCGCAGCACCCATTTCGTAATAATAGATGCCGAGCCGTGCTTCGGAGGAATCGTCATAAGTAAGGAAGTCGTCCGAAACACCGACAAAACGGATGCGGTTTTTGATGAACGTACCAAGCTCGCTTTGCGGCAGGCGCGAAATGATGCCCGTGCGCAGACCCAGCAGTGCAACGCCCGAAGCCACGTTCAGCTCTGCGCCGCCTGCGCGCTTTTCAAAAACATCGCCGTCCACGATGCGCGCATGGCGCGGCGGGGAAAGACGCAGCATGATTTCTCCGAAGGTAATAAGATCGAATGCCTTTTTTTCCATAATATGACCCTCCGTCGTATGGTATGATTGCGCGGCACGCAAAGGCGCCGCGTTTCTGCGGCCGGCGCCTTTGCGCCGCTGTCCGCCTGATTCAGCATCAGTATAGCATAAATCAGCCGCACTTGCGAGAAGGTTTTGCACTGTGGAACGTCTTGTGCGACTTTGCCAGAACTTTCTTTGTTTTTTTGTCCATATTTTCATATGTTTTTTCGGTTTTCAAAAGCAGTTTTACTATGTAAAGCTTGTGCTTTGTTGCGAAAACTGCGGTTCGCATCGTTTTCGGCCGTTATTATTTTTTTTGTAACAAATTCATGGTATACTTATGCTGTTATATTATGTCACTTTCAAAGTGAAGCAGCTGTCCGCTGCACGGTTACAAAGGAGAGATTTTTTTGCAGAACAAAGACGAAGCAATGGGTACAAAACCCGTTGGCAAGCTGATGCTCCAGCTCGCCCTTCCGGCGGTTGCGGCACAGCTGATCAACATGCTTTACAGCACGGTTGACCGAATTTATATCGGCAACATTCCCGGCACCGGCGCTCTGGCGCTTACCGGTGTCGGCGTCACCTTTCCCATTCTGATGCTTGTTTCCGCTTTTGCGGCATTTGCGGGCATGGGCGGCGCACCGCTCGCCTCGATCCAGCTGGGCGCGGGCAACCGCGACGGCGCGGAAAAGATCCTCGGCAACTGCTTTTCGCTGCTTGTGGTGCTTTCGGTCACCCTTACCGTCGTGTTCAGCATCTTCAAGCGCCCGCTGCTTTACATGTTCGGCGCTTCGGACGCCATTATCGACTACGCACAGGATTACATCACGATCTATCTTGCCGGCACCATTTTTGTACAGATGTCGCTCGGCCTCAACACCTTCATCAGCGCACAGGGCTATGCCACCACGGCAATGCTCAGTGTCCTGATCGGCGCTGTCATCAACATCGTGCTTGACCCGATCTTCATTTTCAAACTGAATATGGGCGTTTCGGGCGCAGCGCTTGCCACGATCATCTCGCAGGCTGCCAGTGCCGTGTGGGTGCTTTGTTTCCTGTTCAGCAAAAAAAGCGGCATCCGCATCCGCAAAGAAAACCTGAAATTCGATAAGCGCGTCATCGGCAAGGTCATCAGCCTCGGCATTTCCCCGTTTGTGATGCAAAGCACCGAAAGCCTTGTCAGCATCACGCTCAACAGCGGCCTGCAGCGCTTCGGCGGCGACCTGTACGTCGGCAGCATGACGATCATCCAAAGCGTCATGCAGATGCTGGTCATGCCGGTGCAGGGCATCCAGCAGGGCTCGCAGCCTATTATGAGCTTCAACTACGGCGCAAAAAAATACGACCGCGTGCGCAAAACGTTCAGCCTGCTGTTCCGCATCCTGATGACCATCACATGCCTGAGCACACTGGCGGCATTCTTCTTCCCGCACATCCTTGCCCGCATGTTCACGCAGGACGCCGAGCTGATCGCGCTGGTAAGCAAAACCATGCCGGTCTTCTTCGCGGGCATCTGGGCATTCGGCATGCAGATGTCGTGCCAGTCCACCTTCATGGCGCTGGGCCAGGCCAAGATCAGCCTGCTGCTTGCTTTGCTGCGCAAGGTGGTTTTGCTGGTTCCTCTTGCCCTGATCCTGCCGCGCGTCATGGGCGGCAACGTCATGGGCATCTATATTGCCGAACCGGTTGCCGATATCATCGCAAGCTTCACCACGCTGGCACTCTTTTTGATCAAGCGCAAGGTCCTGCTGCCGCAAGCAGCGCAGCCCTCTGCCGAATAAAACAAAACCGCGGATACCACCGCAGGAACGGAGACGGTTATGAAACGCGATTCCTTCACCAAATACCTGTATTGGGGCGTGACGGTATTCCTCGTCATCTGCGCCAGCATCCTGTTTTTCTTTTCGCTGTTCAAGCTGCCGGATGTAATCGGCTTTTTCAAAACGCTCACCGGTATTCTGATGCCGTTTGTGTACGGGCTGACGCTTGCCTATCTGCTGAATCCCATATTCAATTTTCTGTATGACCGATTCGCGCCGTTCCTGCAAAAGCACCTGAAAAACAAACGGCGTGCCGTACACCTTGCAAAATTCCTTTCCACGTTCCTTTCGGTTGCGCTTGCCCTTCTGATCGTGGCGGCACTGCTTTCCATGGTCCTGCCGGAAGTCGTATCCAGCATCATCGGGCTTTCGGAATCCAACCTGTTTGTGGACCGCGTTGCGGACGTGACCGCATGGTTCGATCACTTCCTCAAGCAGTACCCGAATCTGGAATCCGCCGCCGAGCGCGTTTATGTGGAAGCTGTCAGCGTATTCGACACCTGGCTGAAAAACGACATGGTGCCGCAGCTGACAAATCTGATGAGCGGGCTGCTTGGAACGCTGACGTTCATCAAGAACATCTTTATTGCCATTATCATCACGATCTATGTCCTGAACAGCAAGCAGCTGTTTGCCGCGCAGTCCAAAAAGATGCTGTACAGTATTCTGGATGTGCACCGCGCAAACATCATCCTGAACAATCTGCGTTTCACAAACAAGGTGTTCGGCGGCTTTATCAACGGCAAGCTGCTCGATTCGCTCATCATCGGTATTCTGTGCTTTTTGGGCATGACGCTGTTCGGCATGCCGTATGCAATGCTCGTCAGCGTCATCATCGGCGTGACGAATATCATCCCGTTCTTCGGGCCGTTCATCGGCGCGATCCCGAGCATCCTGCTGATCTTGCTGATCGATCCGCTTAAAGCGCTTTATTTCGCACTTTTCGTTCTGGTGCTCCAGCAGTTTGACGGCAACATCCTCGGGCCGAAGATCCTCGGCGATTCCACCGGCATTTCCGGCTTCTGGGTCATGTTCGCCATTCTTCTGGCGGGCGGCCTGTTCGGCTTTGTCGGCATGGTGGTCGGCGTTCCCCTGTTCGCGGTATTTTACAATATCATATCCGGCCTTGTGTGCCACTCCCTGCGCAAAAAGGGCATCCCCGAACAGACGCAGGCGTATTACGGGCTGGAACGTGTGGATGAACAGACCTTCCGCCCGCATTACACCGGTGAACCGGACGATGCGCCGGAGCACGGCTGTCCGGACGGCACAGCGCCCGCTGCTGCCGAAGCCCCCGCGCCCGCCTGCAAAAATGAAGGCGGGACCCACTGATTTTTTCCGCAAAAAAGGCGGTGCGAAAGCCCAAAAGCTTTCGCACCGCCTTTCATTTTTGTTTTCTTCTGCCGGCAGCTGCTCACTGCTCTGCCTGATTGCGGATATGGCTTTCCACGCGCTGCACGATCATATCCAGCGCAACGATATTTTTGCCGCCCTCGGGCACGATGATATCGGCATAGCGCTTGCTGGGTTCCACAAACCGTTCGTGCATCGGCTTTACCGTCGTCAGGTACTGCTCCACAACGCTTTCCAGCGAGCGGCCGCGCTTTTTCACATCGCGCACGATGCGGCGCAAAATGCGCACGTCGGCGTCGGTATCCACAAACACCTTCACGTCCATAAGGTCGCGCAGCTTGGAATCCGCAAAGATCAGGATGCCCTCCACGATAATGACGCTTGTGGGCGCGATCAAAAGCGTATCGTCCGAACGGTTGTGCTGTGTAAAATCGTAAACCGGGCACGCGATCGTCTCGCCGCGGCGCAGTGCTTCGATCTGTTCTACCATAAGGTCGGTGTCGAACGAATCGGGATGATCGTAATTGAGCCGGCAGCGTTCTTCAAACGGAAGATCGTCGTGGCTTTTATAATAGTTATCGTGATTGATGACGGAAACGTTTTCGCCGAAACGCTCCTTCAGGCGGCGCGTCAGCGTTGTTTTGCCGCTGCCCGTTCCGCCCGCAATGCCGATGATAAAGGTATCCATTGAACTGCCCCCTGTCCTGCGCTTAGTACGCGATTTTGAACACCGCTTTTTTCACTTTGTCACAGCCCTCTGCCCGGATGCCCGGCAGATGCGCTTCTTCCACCATGAACACCGCAAAACGGGTGTCGTCCAGCACAAGCGCGGCGCTGGTATTGCCGTCCCACAGTGCGTAATCGTCCTGTTCGCTGTATTCCTGCACCGCCGTAACATCACCAAGCGTCACCTCGCACAGCTCCATACCCTCGATATCCGTCTGCAGATCCATATAGCGGGAATGTGTTTCAAAGTGGCGTCCCTCTGCCGGCAGGGTTTCCAGTTCCTGCACCGTAACGTATACGTCGTCGCCGTCGATCTCGGTGCGTCCGACAGGCAGCTCGGCAAGATCGTTGTTTTCGATGAAATCGATCGCCTTATCCAGATTTTCAAACATTCCGCGATACTGATTCAGGTTTTCCAGGGTATCGTACAGCATATAAAGCCCTCTTTTCTTTCTGTTGTGCGGCGGAAATGCCGCACAAGGATCCTATTTCTTTCTATTGTACCAAAAAGCGCGGAGGAAATAAATCCTCCGCGCTGTTTTTGTCGCAGAATGCGTCAATTTATTTGATTTCCGGCAGGCTTGCTGCTGCGGCGCTCTGGCCGACGCGGCGGGTCTTTTCGTCCGGAGCTTCGGGACGGAACGCCACTTCGGGATATTCCTCATCCATAACGCGGGATGCAACATCCATAATGATATCGCCGCCCTTGCCGCTCATAACGCGGCCCATCATCTGGACGTGGTGGATATCATAGAATTTTGCATACAGGCCCAGAGCATGGCCAAGATATACACCGATGGATTCGTAAACGGCCTTTGCACGGGGATCGTCCTGTGCCATAAGCGCCTGAACTTCCTTGAGCTTTTCAGCCGGGGATTCGCCCTTCAGCTCAATGCCTGCACGCGGTGCAAGCTTGATGACGCTGTCCTGGCTGAAGTACTTGACGCCGCAGCCGATATCGCCGGACCATTCGTCCTGCATTGCATCGGGCTGGCCGTCAACCGGTGCGAATGCCAGCTCGTTGAGCCAGCCGCAGATGTTGCCGTCGGTATCCACATAGCCCACGGCTTCGCTTGTGCCCATTGCGATGCCCATGATGCCGTTTTCGCCCAGACCCATTGCGCCGGCCAGTGCGCTGACGTCGCCGTCATTGGCAACAACGACCGGGATGTGATAGCCCAGCTGATTGGAAAGCTGTTCTGCTGCGCGGGTGTAGATGTTCTTGACCTTTTTGTCGAAGTCCTCTTTGCCGACCTTCAGGAACAGGCTTGCAACCATGCACTTGTTGTCGATGTAAACACCGGCGGAAGAAACGCCGATGCCGTCAACATGGCCGCCCTTTTCCAGGATCTTGGCTGCTGCCGTGGAAAGCGCCGCCATGATGCCCTCGAAGTGGTAATCCGGGTTCGAGATCGTTTTCGGGAACCACACCACTTCTTCGCTGTAAATGGGCTCGCCGTTCAGAACTGCGGAAACCTTGCGGTCAGATCCGCCTGCGTCAAAGCCGATGCGGCCGCCGTCCATGTGGCGTCCGATCGATTCGGCGCGCTGCACGGCTGCGGGCTTTTCGGCATACGGACGGCTTTCTACAATGAAGCCCGTCTCATAGACGTTTTCCATGAAGTCCTTATCGAAAGCGCGGCTGCCGTTTTCAGAGTAAGCTGCCTTGATCTTTTCGGCAACGGTGTCGTCGCCGCAGATGATGACCTTGAAGCCGCCCCAGCTCCACAGCAGGAACTTGACCATACGGTCGACGTAGTAAGCGTCGGCCTCTGCCATTTCCGGTGTGCCGTAGATCTTGGTTTCATAGGTGCCGATCTGGCCGCCCGAACGTTCGACAGCGATGCACAGGGGCTTTGCTGCGCCCGCTTCGTAGTTCTTGAAGAACAGGCTCAGGGGGACAAAGCCCTGATCCAGTTCCGGCAGATTTTTAACGGGGATGTCCACATTCAAAAATTTCATATTACGCGTACACTCCTAACTCATTGGCCCGCGCCTTTTGCGCCGGGCGATATTACTTTTATAATAGCACACCTTCCTCTGCTTTTCTATCACTTCTTGTATTCGTTTTTTGCACTTTCGTTCACATTGCACGCGCTCTTGTTTTTTGTATAAACCGCTTTGCATTTTTCCGCACAGATTTTGTTTTTTCCGCAGAATACTTGACTTTTATAAAAAAAGATTTATACTGATAATAGTTCTCAATAACAATTGCAGGAGGTGCAATCATGTCATTTGAAGCATTCAACAAACTCAGTTACGGGCTGCACATCATCAGCTCGGTCCGCGGCGGCCGCGCGGTCGGCTGCGTTGTCAACACCATGGGGCAGGTCACGTCCTCCCCGCTTCAGCTTTCGGTCACCATCCATAAGGATAACGAAACCACCAAGGCGATCCTGGAAAGCGGCAAATTTACCGGTGTCGTTCTTGGTCAAAACGCATCCATGGAGCTGATCGGCCGGTTCGGCTTTCAGTCCAGCGCCGAAATCGACAAGTTTGAAGGATATTCCTGGACAGTGGACTGCAACGGCATTTCTTATATCAACGAACAGACCGTTGCACGGTTCAGCTGCACGGTGAAAAAAACGCTGGATATCGGCACGCACATCATCTTTGTGGGTGAAGTGGACGAATCCGAACTGCTGGACGCTGCAACGCCTTCCATGACATACCAGTATTATCATCTGGTGAAAAAGGGTCTTACCCCGCCGAAGGCTTCCAGCTACCGTCCGGCAGAGGAAAAGGAAGAAAAAAAGGTGACCGGCTGGCGCTGCAAGATCTGCGGCTATATCTATGAGGGCGAGACGCTGCCCCCGGATTATATCTGCCCGATCTGCAAAAAGGGCGCCGATGTTTTTGAAAAGCTTTAAATTGCGGCAGTAAAAAAGCGGATGCACTCTCCCTTCTTCGGGGGTGCATCCGCTTTTTTCTTTGCTGTGTTTTTGTAAGGGCCGTGCATCTATGCGGGGATCACTTCAATGCTGCGGCGGCTTTTCATCGAATTACTCCTCTGCCGGAACGTAAGCGATCGAAAGCTCACGCAGCTGTTTTTCCTCTACGGTTTCCGGGCATCCGCTCATCGGCTCGCCCGCATTCTGCACCTTGGGGAACGCGATGACGTCGCGGATGGAATCGCGGCCCAGCATCAGCATGACAAGGCGGTCGAAGCCGAACGCCATGCCGCCGTGGGGCGGTGCACCGTACTGATAAGCGTCCATAAGGAAGCCGAAGCTGTCACGGGCACGCTCTTCCGAAAAGCCCAGTGCCTTCAGCATACGGTTCTGGATCTCGGGGTCGTTGATACGAATGGAGCCGCCGCCGGCCTCGCAGCCGTTGAGCACCATATCGTATGCCAGAGCGCGCACCGCGCCCGGGTCGGTTTCCACTTTATCCAGATCTTCGGCGCGCGGCATGGTGAACGGATGATGCATCGCCATCCAGCGGCCTTCCTCTTCGGAATATTCAAAGAACGGGAAATCCGTGACCCACAGGAAGTTGAACTTTGCAGGGTCGATCAGATCGCATTTGCGTGCAACTGCAAGGCGCAGAGCACCCAGAGCGGCGTACACAACGCTGTTCTTTGCGTCGGCCACAACCAGCAGAACGTCGCCGGTTTCAGCGCCGGCTGCCTTATGCAGCGCTTCCTTTTCCTCTTCGGTCAGGAATTTTTCAAAGCTGGAGGTCACGCCGTCCTCCGTCAGGCGCGTATAGGCAAGACCCTTTGCGCCGTAGGTTTTGACAACGTCCGTCAGCTTGTCGATGACCTTGCGCGTCAGCTGTCCGGCAAGACCCTTTGCGTTGATGAGACGCACGCTGCCGCCCGCTTCGATCGCCGATTTGAACACGACGAAATCGCTTGTGCGGACAACGTCGGTCACGTCCTGCAGCTCAAGACCGAAGCGGGTGTCCGGCTTATCGGAACCGAAACGATCCATGGCTTCGGTATACGGCATGCGCAGGAACGGGGTCGGCACGTCGATATCCAGGATCTCCTTGAATACGCGCTTGACAAGGCCTTCGTTCACCGTCATGATGTCATCTTCGGTCGCAAACGACATTTCCATGTCGATCTGCGTAAATTCCGGCTGACGGTCTGCACGCAGGTCTTCATCGCGGAAGCAGCGCGCAAACTGATAATAGCGGTCAAAGCCCGAAAGCATCAGGATCTGCTTGTACAGCTGCGGGGACTGCGGCAGCGCATAGAAATGGCCCGGCTGAACACGGCTGGGAACCAGATAATCGCGCGCGCCTTCCGGCGTTGATTTGATGAGCGACGGCGTTTCGATCTCGACGAAATGCTGTTCGTCATAATAATCGCGCACGACCTTTGCGATCTTGGAACGCATCATGATCGGCTCGTGCATCGAAGGACGGCGCAGATCCAGATAGCGGTATTTCAGACGCAGCTGGTCATTTACATTGATATCGTCGCGCACCTCGAACGGGGTGGTCTGTGCACCGCTGAGCACGCGCAGCTCGGTTACGAACAGTTCCACATCGCCGGTGGGGATCTTATCCGTCTTTGCTTCACGCTCGCGCAGGGTGCCGCGTGCGATCACAACATATTCACTCTTCAGCCCGGAAGCCTTTTCAAATACCTCTCGGTCTGTGGAATCATCGAAAATCAACTGCAGGATACCCGTAGTATCACGCAAATCCGCAAAAATGACGCCGCCCTTATCGCGGCATTTTGCGATAGAACCCGCAACTGTCATCTCTGTGCCGGCGTCTTTTGCACGCAGGCCGCCGCAGTAATGGGTGCGGCGCAGATTGCCCATTGTTTCCATTCAATACCCTCCTCATTCCGTCACAGCGCTCTTGCACTGCCGGAGTCTATTAACTTCAATATTATACCGCTTTCTTGTCCGGTTGACAAGGTTTCGCGCGGATTCCTGTCCCTTTTCTGCGAATCCTGCCGTTTTGCCGCCCGCCTTTGCGCCGATGTGTTCGTTTCGCGCATACTTTTTGCCGCACACGGCATATCCTGTATGGAAAAACCACCCCGTGCGGCGGGGGCCGGAGGTGCTGTATGAACAAGAGATCGGGCGTTTTGTGCCTTGTGTGCGCAGCGGTGCTGTGCAGCATCGGGGGCGTGTGCATCAAGGGCATCCCGTGGACGCCGCTTGCCGTCAACGGCGCGCGCTGCGCTGTTGCCGCGTGCATTACGGGGCTGTTCCTGTGCGCTTCGCACCACCGCCTGCGCATGAATGCCGGCATCCTGCGCGGCGCGCTGAGCCTTGCGCTCACCACGATCCTATATGTGTTTTCCACAAAGCTTGCGGGCGCTGCAAACGCCGATCTTCTGATGTACACTTCGCCCGTCTTTGTGCTGCTTTACCTTTGGGCGGCAAAGCACGAAGCCCCGCCCAAAGGCGCGTTTTCCTGCTGTCTTGCCGTTTTTGCCGGTGTCGCGCTGCTGGTTTCCGGCGGACTTGGCGCCGGCTCGCTGCTGGGCAATCTGCTCGGGCTGTGCAGCGGCGTCAGCTATGCCGGTGTGTTCCTCGTGGGCTGCGAGGCGGACAGCGACCCCGCCTCCTCGTTTTTCTTCGGGCAGGTCATCGGTGCGGCGCTCGGGCTGCCTTTTCTGTTTGCCGAACGGGATTTTTCCGCCGTCCCGGTATTGTGCGCCCTTGCGCTGGGCATTTTTCAGCTGGGGCTTTCTTACATTCTTATGGCGAAGGGCATCGAGCGCACTGCGCCGGCTGCCGCCAATCTGATCACGGCGATCGAACCTGTCCTGACGCCGGTGTGGGTCGCGCTGGTCTACGGCGAAACGCTTTCGCGTGCCGCGCTGTTCGGCGCACTGCTCGTGATCTGCGGCATCGTGCGCTATCAGCTGTGCGCGGCGCGCGCAGCCTCTGAATAGATCCGCCTTTTTGCAAAACACCCCGGCGCATCCTCTGCGCCGGGGTGTTTATTCCGTATTGTATAATATGTATTTCAAATTACGCTTTGTTGTTCTGCGCTTTTTCAAACTGTTCCCACATGTTCAGCTTTTTCAGGAACAAAAGCAGCAGCGGCAGCGTCACAAGGAACGTGGCAAGATCCGCGATCGGCTGTGCGATCTGCACACCGGTCAGCTCCAAAAGCTGCGGGGCGATCAAAATCGCGGGCATGTAGAAGATGCCGTTGCGGCACATGGAAAGGAACGTGGCCTGTCCGGACTGCCCTGTTACCTGCAGCAGCATGTTCGTCACTGTGGAAACACCGAACAGCGGCAGAACAAAGCATTGGGCACGCAGGGCGCGCGCGCCGATTTCGATGACCTCCAGATCGTCCCTGCGGAATGCCGCCATGGCATACGGTGCGGCAAAAAAGCCCAGGATGCTCAGGGTCGTCATCAGCACCGTGCCGACAAACAGGGTGAAGTAGGTCGCTTTGCGCACACGGTCATACCGCTTTGCGCCGAAGTTGAAGCCCGCAACCGGCTGAAAGCCCTGCCCGAAGCCGAGCATGAACGAGAAGATGAACATAAACACACGCCCGACGATGCTCATGGCTGCCACCGCCGCATCGCCGTACACGGCAGCATTGCGGTTGAGCAGCACCGCGGCAACGCTCATCAGGCTCTGGCGGCAGAACGAGGGCATGCCCGTCTTGATGACGGCAAACAGCATATCAGGCTTGCGCGAAACCTTGCTGATATGCAGCTCTGCCTGACTTTTTTTGCGCAGAAAGAATGACAGCAGGATCGAAAAGCCGATGCACTGGCTGACAAGCGTTGCAATGGCGGCGCCCTTGATGCCGAGATCGAACCCGTAGATGAACAGCGGGTCGAGCGCGATATTCAGGATGCCGCCCGCGCCGATGCCCACCATGGCGAACGTTGCATGGCCTTCGCCGCGCAGGATGTTATTGAGCACGAACGAACCGCCCATGATCGGCGCGCCGAACAGGATGAAGCGCGCGTAATCCCGCGCGAACGGCAGGATCGTCGGCGTTGCGCCCAGAAGGCGCATCAGCGGATCCAGAAAGATCGTGCCGAGGATCGTCACGCAGCTGCCGAACACCAGCACGGCAAAAAACGCCGTGGATGCGGCGCAGCTGGCGCGCTCGTGATCCTTTGCGCCAAGGCTGCGCGAAACAAGGCTGCCCGCGCCGATGCCCAGCATGAACCCGATCGCCTGAATGACCGCCATGATCGAAAACACAATTCCGACGGCACCCGCCGCGCTTGTGCCCAGCTGCGATACAAAAAAGGTATCGGCCATGTTGTACACGGCGGTAATCAGCATTGTGATGATCGTCGGGACTGCCATGGTGGTGATGAGCCGGGGCAGCGGGGTCTCCGTCATTTTATGAAAATGCGCTTCCTGTGATGTCATTCTTTTACCTCAAGTATTTTGATTTCGGGGAATTTTTCATAGAAGCAGACCGCGCTGCAGCCGCTTTGCTGCAGACGATCGAGCTGCTTGCCCATTTTCTTTGCGGCAGCCAGCACCGTCACGGTGTATTCACCGCGCAGCTGCTGTGCCTTTTTCAGCACGTCTGCAAAATCGGCGTCGTCGCGGTACAAAAGTGCAAGGCGCTTTTTCTCATCGGGCACATCGTAATCGCTGTCCAGCAGGATCGAGCAGATGCGTTCAAAGCCGATCGAAAAGCCGACCGCCGGCACCTTCTGCCCGATGAATTTGCCCACCATTTCGTCATAGCGTCCGCCGCCTGCCACTGCGCCGGAAAAAGCAGCGCAGGTCACCTCAAACACCATGCCGGTGTAATAGCCCTGTCCGCGCACCAGCGAAGGGGTGTATTCAATGGCATACCGTCCGT
Source organism: Ruthenibacterium sp. (assembly GCA_020025235.1). GTDB lineage: Bacteria > Bacillota > Clostridia > Oscillospirales > Ruminococcaceae > Ruthenibacterium. The sequence goes on along the minus strand of JAHHSL010000004.1, from coordinate 60,828 downwards.
CCGAAAGCGACTTTACGGTGTCGATCACGCGGGCAAGCGTTTCGCCCAGCGTTTTATCTTCGCACAGGGCAGCCACGTCCTCCAGACGGAACGCGCCCTTTTCAAGAAACGCCTTCAGTGCGCTGACCGCCTGTTCGGGCATTTCCTTTTCACGCAGTTCTTTTTCCACGCCGTCTGCACCGATCTTATCGAGCTTATCGAACGTCACGCACACCGTATCCAGCGCCTGCTTTTCAAAGCCGAAGCTTTCCAGCATGCCGCGCAGCAGACGGCGGTCGTTGATATGCACCGTAAAATCGGAAAAGCCGATCGCCAGCAGCGCGCGCGCCGTAACGTCGATCAGTTCGATTTCCGCATTGGCGCTTTCATCGCCCAGGATGTCGATATCGCACTGCACAAATTCACGCAGGCGGCCTTTCTGCGGGCGTTCGGCACGGTAGACGCGGTCGGTCTGGATGACCTTAAAAGGGCTGGGCAGCACTTCGCGGTTTGCCGCATAATAGCGGGAAAGCGGCAGCGTCAGGTCATAGCGCAGGCCCATGTCGGAAAGCTCTTTTTCTTCGCCCGATGCGATCGCCTTTGCCAGCTTATCGCCGCGCTTGAGCACCTTGAAGATCAGGTTGAGGTTATCGCCGCCGTCACTTTTATCCAGATTTTCCATATCCTCCATGATCGGGGTCGTGATGCGCTCGAAGCCTGCGGCGCGGTAGGTTTTGAGGATCTCGCCCTGCACATAGTCCCGGATGCGCTGTTCGCGCGGCAGGATGTCCTTCATGCCTTTCAGCGGTGTCGTTTTCATAAAACGGTAAACTCCTTTTTCCAAATTTTCTTTTTCTCTTTACGAAATTCAGCCGGGCGCGGATTTTGGTTCCACGCCCGGCAGATTCTGCTGTTCTTTTTTGTTTGTGCGGTTATTCCTTGTCCGCATCCTCCTGCGGCTTTTCGCAGCAGCATGCACTGTCCTGTTCTTCTTCGCAGCAGCAGGTGCATGTTTCCTCCGGCTTGTCCGCACAGGTGCATTCCGCCGCTTGTTCCTGCGTGCAGGCGCAGGGCTCGGCAGCTTTTTCTTCCTCCAGCTTTGTGCCGCACACCGAACAGAACGAATCCTGCTCTGCGCACAGACGTCCGCAGCACGGGCAGATCTTTTCATCGCGGAATTCCGTCAGCTTGCCGGTGATCAGGTCCATTTCCTGGCCAAGCTGCTCGGCTGTGACAAGCAGCGAATCGATCACCTGATTGGGGGATTTTTCGCCTTCATCGCTCATCACGGTTTCGCGCACAACGCCGGTATGCATCAGATAGATCATGCGTCCGATATCGCTGAATACGCTTTCCTGCTCCTCTTCAAGACGGGCAAGCTCAACGTTCAGTTTGACCTCATCGTATTTATCGGCCACGGCCTTTCCTGCGTGCTGCATGGCGTTCCTCGCCCCGTCGGCCGCGATGCTTGCGGTGCTGACGATATTCTGCAGCAGTTTGCTGATGTTTTTGTCCATTCCCAAAGACTCCTTTCCCTTCATGCATGTTCTGTTTTCCGACCGGTTTCCCTCTTCGGATTGCTTTTATTATACTACAAGATTATGGAATAATCAAAAAGAAAATGTTATAATATCGACTGAAAATGTAAAAGGAGTGTGAACGGAATGCCGGATACGGAGCGTGTGATTTTTCACTGTGACTGCAACTGCTTTTATGCTTCGGCAGAGCTTTTGTCCCACCCCGAACTGCGGGATGTGCCCGTGGCCGTGTGCGGCAGCCGCGACGACCGCCACGGCATCATCCTTGCCAAGAACGAAGCGGCAAAACGCTATAACATCCAGACGGCGGAAACGGCGTGGAGCGCAAAGCGCAAATGTCCGCAGCTTGTGTTCCTGCCGCCCCACCGCGCGCTTTACCGCAGCCTGAGCCGCACTGTCAACGCGATCTATGCGCGCTTTACCGACCGCATCGAATCCTTCGGCATCGACGAGGACTGGCTGGACATGACGCACACATGGCATTTCTTCGGAAATACGCCCGAAGAAACCGCGCACCGCATCCGCGAAACCGTCAAGGCCGAAACCGGGCTGACGATCAGCGTGGGCGTCAGCTTCAACAAGGTGTTTGCCAAGCTTGGCTCCGATTACAAAAAGCCGGACGCCGTCACGGTCATCAGCCGCGAAAACTTCCGCACCCTTGTATGGCCGCTGCCCGTCGGCGCGCTTTTGTATGTGGGACAGGCAACCGCGCGCACGCTTGCCGCGCTGGGTGTAAAAAACATCGGCCAGCTTGCCGCCATGCCCGATGAAACGCTGCGCGCACGTCTGGGAAAGCTTGGCCCGCAGCTGGGCGCCTATGCGCGGGGGGAAGATCAGTCGCCTGTCGTGTGTGCCGAAGAACGCCCGGAGGTGAAAAGCGTCGGCAACGGCATGACCTTTGCGCGCGATCTTGTTTCGCAGGCGGACATCCGCGCCGGACTGAACGCACTTTCCGATGAAGTGGCCTTCCGCCTGCGCGAGCACGGGCTGTACACCTCGGCGGTGCAGGTGCTGATCCGCGACCCCGATTTCAAAAGCATTTCCCGTCAAAAGCAGCTGGACGCCCCGACGCATCTTGCACAGGATATCGCCCGCGCCGCACTGGAGCTTGTGCTGGCAAACCGCCGCGCGGGCATGCCGATCCGCATGCTCACCGTCACGGCGCTGAACCTTTCGGACGGGAATCAGGCGCAGCAGCTTTCCCTGTTTGAAACGCAGACAAAACGGGACGAAAAGCGCGAACGGCTCGAGCAGAGCCTTGATTCCATCCGCAAAAAATACGGGCGGACGTCCATTGCCCCCGGCAGCGTGATCCGCAACGACATCGGGCTGGAGGACATCGAATTTTCCGATGACCCCGCCTGAACGGCGGCCGGCACGGGCGGCGTTTTCCGCATTACTTTTTCCGAACCTGATTTGATTGAATGGAGGGACCTGTTTATGATGAACGACAGCGGCTTTGACCTTTGGGCAGACGATTACGACAAAAGCGTCGGCATTTCCGACGATACAGACGTCTATCCGTTTGCCGGATACCGCAGACTGATGAACGAAATTTACGGCCGGATCCTTTCGGCGCACGCAAAAGACGTGCTGGACATCGGCTTTGGCACCGCCGTGCTGAGCACCCGCCTTTACGAGCAGGGCTGCCATATTTACGGGCAGGATTTTTCCGCCCGCATGCTGGATATCGCGCAGCAGAAAATGCCGGACGCCGCCCTGTACCGCGGCGATTTTTCCGAAGGGCTGTGCGCCCCGCTGGCGCAGCGCACCTATGATGCGATCATCGCCACCTATTCGCTGCATCATCTGACCGATGCGCAGAAGATTCCCTTTCTTCACAGCCTTCTGCCGCTTTTGAACGAAGGCGGTGCGATCTACGTCGGGGATGTGATGTTCCGCACCCGCGATGAATGGAACGCCTGCCGCACAGCCGCCGCAGACAGCTGGGATTCAGACGAAATCTACTTTGTGTATGACGAGCTGACGCCGTTTTTCCCGCAGCTGCGCTTTGAGCCTTGTTCGCACTGCTCCGGCCTTCTGATTCTGCAGCGGTAAACACACTGCCCGCTCCGCTTTGCCCTTTGATTATTCTTCTTTTTCAAAAAGAAAACGGCGTGACCGCGGTCACGCCGTTTTTTGCGTTTTCTTTCGGAAAATCAGAACTCGATGCTGAACACGGCCTGCTTTGCACAGCCCGGAGCCAGCGTTTCGTGGTCGGGCGCGGCAAGGCTGCCGGGATAGCCGTTCCACGGTTCCATGCACACGAAGCCCAGCTGGCACTGGCTCCACAGCACGGCATAGTGATAGTTTTCGTCAAAGCGGATCGTCACTTCGTGGCCCGTCTCTTTATCGCGGAAGCTCATCGGGCTGACAACGTCCTTATAGCGGCGCTCGGTCTGCTCGTCGTCATACGGGAAATCCACGCCCGTGAACGGCACGTTTTTACCGGATGCGGCGTCGAACGTCTCTTTCGCCGTCAGATCCCATTCCAGATTGCGCACATCGGAAATGCGGAAATACGGGTGGAAGCCGAAGCTGTACGGCATATCGTCGCTGCCGGTGTTTTCATACTTTGCCTCAAAGCGCAGCTCGGTGCCCTTGAGCACATAGCGCAGCGTGACGCAGAACGAATACGGATAGCTTTTGTGCATTTCTTCGGTGTCGCGGATGCGCACGGTGACGGATGCGCCGTCCTCGGTGCCGGTTTCCACCAGCTCCCACGGTTCGCTGTGCACGATGCCGTGGATCTCCATGGGATAGTTTTCGCCCTTGAAGGGGTTGCCCGCTTCGGGCACGCGGCCGCACATCGGGAACAGCACCGGAACCGCGCAGCGCGGGCGTTCGGGCAGTGAAAAGTTCGGCTCACGCAGCCAGGAATATTCGTCGCCGTTCTTGGTAATGCTTGTGACCATGCCGCCCTTTTCGGGCACGACGGTCGCCGTTGTGCCGGCGTTTGTATCGGCCAGCACATAGGCGGTGTATTCGCCCTGTTTTGTCTTGGATACTGTAAACATTTTCTTAACCTCCAAATGTATTTTCCTTACCGGCCCGACCCGTGAACTGTTTCGGGCTGATATGATATTCCGCTTTGAACGCACGGTAGAAATTGGCATAATCGCCGAAACCGCAGTGGCTGTACACATCTGTCGGCGCAACGCCGTTGGAAAGCATCTGCTTTGCGATCACAAGGCGCTTTTGGATGATGTAACGGTATACGCTCGTGCCCACCAGACGGTGAAATTCGTGCGCAAGATGATATTTGCTGATGAAAAAGCGCGAAGCGAGCAGATCGAGCGAAAGCTCGTCCGGATAATGCTCGTTGATGTATTCCAGCACTTCGGCGATCACCGGGCCGGACTGATCCTGCACTTCATGGTGCACGCCGGATTCCATGGCCAGACGGTTGAGCTGCGCCAGAAGCTGCAGCAGGCAGCCCTGCGCCACGATATCGCTGCCGTAGCTGCTTTTGGCCGGTTCGCTGCTTTCCGCCGCAAGCTGCTCCATAAGCGTCTGCACCTCGGCCAGCTGTGTGGGCGTAAGGCGCAGAAGGTTCGTGTGGTTGGGCTGGCTTGTATCAAAGCAGCGCGTCAGGCTCGTCTGCGGTGTGCTCAGCTTTTCCAGATAGCGCTTATCCAGCCACAGCACCATGCGTTCGTACACCGCTGCATCATCCACGATGCGCGGCTGGTGCAGTTCCATAGGGCTGATGAACAGGATATCCCCCGGCACAAGCCGGTAGATGCGGCTTTCCACGCTGTATTCCACATTTCCCTTTAAAAAAAGATAGATTTCATAAAAATCATGGTGGTGCAGCGATACCTCGCCCAGGTCGCAGTCACAGTAGCGGAAGATTTCATACCCGGGCGAAAGCATGTGCTGACGCTGTGTAAAATGCTGTGCCTGTGCCGCCAAAGCCCTGCCCCCTTTCCGCAGTTTCCGCCGCTTTTCCGCGCCGGTTCTTCTCGCTTTCTAGTTTAAAACAAGTTTTACAATGCGTCAAGCAATAATAACAATTTTTATTGTAATTTCGTGTGGTAAACTAAAACTATAGACTGCTGCCTGTGTGCAGCACGCTGAAAAATGCAACCCCTGCATAAAATTTTTCGGGAGGTTTTTACCATGAAAATGTCATTCCGCTGGTATGGCGAATCCGACCCCATTTCTTTGGAGTATATCTCGCAGATCCCGGGCATGCACAGCATCGTTTCTGCTGTTTACGATGTTAAGCCGGGCGAAGTATGGCCTGAAGAAAGCATTGCCAAAATGGCTGCCGAATGCAAAGCACACGGCCTTGTGTTCGACGTTGTAGAAAGCATCCCCGTTCACGAGGATATCAAGCTGGGCCGCAACAATGTGGACGAACTGCTGGAAGTCTACTGCGAAAACATCCGCCGCTGCGCAAAACACGGCGTAAAGTGCGTCACCTACAACTTCATGCCGGTTTTCGACTGGACGCGCACACAGCTGGACAAAAAGGCCGCTGACGGCTCCACCAGCCTTGTTATGTATTGGGACCAGATGAAGGGTCTTGATCCCCTGAAGGACGACATCCACCTGCCGGGCTGGGATTCCAGCTATTCGCAGGAAGAAGTGCGCGAACTGATCAGCGCCTACGGCGAGATCGGTGCGGAAGGCCTGTGGAAGAACCTGGAACGCTTCCTGAAAAAGGTCATCCCCGTCGCAGAGGAATGCGGCGTCGTCATGGCAATCCACCCGGACGATCCCCCCTATCCCATTTTCGGTCTGCCCCGCATCATCACCTGCGAGGAAAATCTGGACCGCTTCCTGAAGATCGTGGACAGCCCGGCAAACTCGCTGTGCCTGTGCACCGGCAGCCTTGGCTGCGCGGCTTCCAACGACGTTGTCGCCATGGTGCGCAAATACAGCGCAATGAACCGCATCGGCTTCATGCACATCCGCAACGTCAAGATCATGGAGGACGGCAGCTTTGAAGAGCGCGCACATCTGTCCTCCTGCGGCAGCCTTGATATCTATGAGATCGTCAATGCGCTTGTCGAAACCGGCTTTGACGGCTATGTCCGTCCGGACCACGGCCGCATGATCTGGGGCGAAACCGGCAAACCGGGCTACGGCCTGTTTGACCGCGCACTGGGCGCAACGTATATCAACGGTCTGTTCGAGGCCTGCGAAAAGAACCACAAGTAAGCGGTTTTTCCAAAAATGCAAAACAGACAGGCGGCGCGGCGCCGCCTGTCCTTCGCAACGTATGAAAGGAGCGTAATTTCCATGAACAAGAATGTACTTGATACTGATCTGACCGGCAAGGTTGCCGTTGTTACCGGTGCAGGCGGCGTGCTTTGCAGCGCTTTTGCAAAAACCCTTGCCCGCGCAGGCGCAAAGGTCGCTCTGCTTGACCTGAACGAAGAAGCTGCACAGAAGTTTGCAGACGAGATCACCGAAGAAGGCGGCATTGCGAAGGCTTACAAATGCAATGTTCTGGATAAAGCGGTCTGCTATGAAGTTGCAGACGCTGTCGAAAAGGACTTCGGCAAATGCGATATCCTCGTGAACGGTGCAGGCGGCAACAATCCCCGCGCCACCACGGATAAGGAATATTTTGAAGAAGGCGACATCGACGCCGACACCAAGAGCTTCTTTGATCTGGACGCTTCCGGCGTTGAGTTCGTGTTCAACCTCAACTTCCTGGGCACCCTGATCCCGACACAGGCATTTGCACGCCAGATGGTCGGCCGCGAAGGCTGCAACATCATCAACATCAGCAGCATGAACGCCTACACCCCGCTGACCAAGATCCCGGCATACTCCGGCGCAAAGGCAGCAATCTCCAACTTCACCCAGTGGCTGGCTGTTCACTTCTCCAAGGTGGGCATCCGCTGCAACGCGATCGCTCCGGGCTTCTTCTCCACCAAGCAGAACGCTGCTCTTCTGTGGAACGAAGACGGCACCCCGACGGCGCGTACCGGCAAGATCCTTGCTGCTACCCCGATGGGCCGTTTCGGCGAAAGCGAAGAGCTGGACGGCGCACTGCTGTTCCTGCTGAACAATGCCGCTGCATCCTTCATCACCGGCGTTGTCATCCCCATCGACGGCGGCTTCTCCGCTTATTCCGGCGTATAATTCCGGCATAACTGAAAAATCGACGCGGCAGCACCTGAACATTCAGGTGCTGCCTTTTTTGCTTTGCAGCAGGCAGACGCTTTTGCCGCATTTTGGGCTCGTTCTGCCCGCCCGCGCCCGCAAAACACTGTTTTTGCACGAATAGGGCTTGTGTTTTTTGCCGTTTGTATGCTATACTTGCCGATAGAATTTTTCACCGAAAGGAATACGCGCATGAATAACGATGAAAATACGCGTGAATATACGCAGCCGTCCGGCACCCCGCCGCGATCCGACGCCTTTCCCCCCGTGCCGCCCGTGCACACTGCCGTGGAATTTGACGACGCCGAAGAGCCGGCTTCCGGCAAAGCCCCGGATCTTTGCCGCTTTCTGGAACAGCTGTCTCCGGCTGCACGCGGGTTTGTGCTGACATTTGCCATTTGTGCCGTGATCCTTCTGTTCGTGTCGCTCGGCGTTTTGCTGTATCAGCGCGGCAAGCATGATTCCCTGCGCGAAAACGGCACTTATGACGAAGGCTATGCCGCCGCGCTGGAAGAACGCGGGACGTATCAGGAGGGTTGGGACGCCGCCCTGCGTGAAAACGGCACCTACGCCGACGGCTATGCCGCAGGGCTTGCCAAGGGCAAGGTGGAAGGCTATGAAAAAGGCCACGCGGACGGCCTGCGGGACGCCGTGACCGAAGAAAACATGCACAAGCAGGAGGAAAACGCTTCATCCGCCGCACCCGAAGGACAGGAATCGTCCGAGCCGTCGTCCGATGCGCCCGATGATTCCGAACGCGTGTGGATCCCCCGCCTGATCGGCTCGCATTATCACCACCGCAAAAACTGTCCGCTTCTGATCGACCCTGTGGAAACAACGCTGAAGCAGGCCGATGCCGAAGGCTATAAGCCGTGCCGCAAGTGCGTGAAGTGATGCGGTGCGCCGCCTTTGCGCCGATTGATCGGATCCCATACAAAAGCCGCCGGGGCTGTATCGCCCCGGCGGCTTTTGTATTCCGTTTAATGCCGTAATTGCTCGTCGTCCGCTTCCGGCATGCACTGCACCGTGCAGCCGCAGCTGCGCAGCACATCAAAAAATCCCGGCCAGCTTTTGCCGACTGCCTGTGCGCCGCTGATGCCGACCGTCACGCCCGCCGCAGCCGCAGCCGATGCCAGTGCCATGACGACGCGGTGGTCGCCGCAGCCCGAAAGGCCGGTGCAGCCGTGCAGCGGCGTACCCGTCACGGTGACGCTGTCGGCGTCCGATGTGATCTGCGCGCCCATTTTCCGCAGTTCCTGCTGCATGGCGGCGATGCGGTCACTCTCTTTCATGCGCAGGCGCCGTGCATGCGTCAGCACCGTTTTACCGCGGCAGAACGTGCCCAGCACCATAAGCACGGGGCCGAGGTCGGGGCAATCGGCAAGGCTGAACGTGCCGCCCGTCAGCACGGACGGTTCAAAGCAGACTGCGTCCCCGCTTATGTGAAAGCGTGCGCCGCAGCGGGACAGATATTCCAAAATCACACGGTCGCCCTGGAGCGACTGCGCATCCAGCCCGCGGATCACAGCACCGCCGCGCACCGCAGCGGGCACGGCAAAAAACGCCGCCTGCGAATAATCGCCCTCCACTGCAGTGCGGCACGCCGTATAGCGCTGTGTGCCCGGCACGGCGATCGTATCTTCCCGCACAAATCCTGCCTGCACGCCGAACGTGCGCAGAGCATCAAGCGTCATATGCACATAGCCCGCGCTTTCAAACGGGGGCAGGATGTGCAGCACGCTGTCCTGCCCAAGCAGCGGCAGCGCGAACAGCAGGCCGGTGATAAACTGGCTGCTGACATTGCCCGCAACTGTATATTCCCCCGCGTGCAAAGCGCCCTGTATGCGCAGCTGCTGTGCATCCCTTTGAAAGCACAGCCCCTGCTGCGCAAAAATGTGTTCATACACCGAAAGCGGGCGCTGCATCAGCCGCCCGTGTCCGGCAAAGCACACCGCTTGCCCGCACAGCGAAAACAGCGGGAGCAGAAACCGCAGCGTACTGCCGCTTTCGCCGCAATCCACAACGCCCTTTGGCACGGCGATGCGCCCGCCCGTGCCGTGCACCGTCAGCGTGTTTTTGCCGGCGGTGATCTCTGCCCCCAGCGCCCGCAGTGCGTTTATGGTTGCAGAAAGATCCTCTGACAGGCCGAAATTGCCAATTTCACTCGTTCCGTCCGCAAGCGCCGCCGCGATCAGCGCGCGGTGTGCCGCACTTTTGGACGGCGGCGCCGAAACCGTGCCGCCGAACTTCCCGCCGTGGATCTCTGCCTTCATGCTTTTGCCCTCTTTCACAAAACGGGCGGTATTTTCACCCGCCCGCTTTCGTTTTATTTTATACTCTTTGTATTATCCGCTTCGATTATTTCTATCAGTTTTTCGATTGCATGCACATAGCCGGCCTTGCCCTCGCCGGAAAAGCGGCAGCAGCACGCCATGCCAAGGTAACTGACTTTGCGGAATTCCTCGCGGCTGTCCACATCCGTCAGATGCACCTCCGCTGCCGGGAGCGAAACGGCTTTCAGTGCATCCAGGATCGCAATGCTGGTATGCGTATACGCGCCGCCGTTGATCACGATGCCGTCCATGCGCCCGTATGCCTTTTGAATCGCCGTTACAAGTTCCCCTTCGCCGTTCGACTGGAAAAATTCCACCTCAGCGCCGAGCCGTGCGGCCTGCCCGCGGATATACTGCACAAGGCCGTCATACGTCAGTGTGCCGTACAGCTCCGGTTCGCGGATGCCCAGCATATTGAGGTTCGGCCCGTTAACGATCAAGAATTTCATCAAACGCCTCCACTGCGGCCCGTGCCGCATCCTGCGGTGTGCCGGTATTTTCGATGCACGCATCACACGCCGCCGCGTAAAGCGGCCCGCGCTGACGCTGCATTTCGCACAGCGCCTCATACGATGCGGACAGCGGACGCGCGCCGCCCGTTTCAAGCTGCTGCACCGGACGCGTCAGCCGGATGACGACGCTGTTCTGGCGCATCCGGCGCACGTTTTCGGCATCCAGCACTGCGCCGCCGCCGGTTGCGATGACAGCCGCATGCCCGTTGAGCGTCGTGCGGATGATCTCCTTTTCGCGCCTGCGGAAGCCCGCTTCGCCCTCGCACGCAAAAATTTCCGCCACCGTCATTTTGCTTTCGCGCTCCACCAGTTCGTCAAGGTCAATAAACGGGCGGTTCATCAGCTGTGCGCAGTATTGCCCGACAGTCGTTTTTCCGGCGGACGGCATGCCGATCAGCACAAGATTTGCAACCTCTTTGCAGATTTCGGCTTCGATCCGTGCGATTTTTGCATCATCGATCGCTTTGCCCGTAAAATATTCCGCCGCGTACTTTGCCTGCGCCGCCAGCATCGAAAGCCCGTTTGCCGTTTTTGCGCCGCACGCCTGCGCGCGCAGCAGAAAATCCGTTTTCAGCGGATTGTAGATAACGTCCACTGCGGCGGCAAGCTTTGGATACTCCTCGGGTGCAAGCAGGCTCTGCGCGTTGTGCGGGAACATGCCGACCGGCGTGGTGTTGACGATCACCTGCACATCCGTGCGCTTTTTTGCCGCTTCGTAGGAAAGCTGCCCTTTGCGCGGCGTGCGGCTGACGATCACGATTTCCGCCGCGCCCTCGGCCTTTGCCACGGCCTGCACCGTTTTCTGCGTGCCGCCCGTGCCAAGGATCATCACCTTTTGGCCGCGCAGCACGATGCCGTTTTTGCGCAGCAGATACACAAAGCCCGCAAAATCGGTATTGTGTCCCTCCAGCCTTCCGCTGCGGTTCACGATCGTGTTGACCGAGCCGATCGCCCGCGCCGCATCGTCGATCGTATCGCAGTACGGCATCACGTCCTCTTTATAGGGAATAGTGACGTTGATGCCGCGAAAATCCCGTTTTTCCAAAAAGGCATGCAGATCGGCTTTTTCCGGCAGTTCGCACAGCCTGTAATCATAATCCGCAAGCGCGTTGTGGATCGGTTTGGAATAGCTGTGCCCGAGCCTTGCGCCGATCAGTCCGTATTCCATGCCGCATCCTCCTGCCATTTTGTGCCGCAGCGCGCGCACAGCAGTTCCGCAATGCACAGTGCGGCGGCGCTGTCCTGCACCACGCGGGCGCGGTGGGCAATGCACGGGTCATGCCGCCCGCTGATCTGCAGCACCGCATTGCGCCGCTTTTCGTAATCGACCGTCTGCTGCACCATGTAAATGCTTGGCGTCGGCTTCACCGCCGTGCGGACGATGAGCGGCATGCCGTTCGTGATGCCGCCGTTGATGCCGCCGTTGTGGTTGGAGGAGGTAACGATCTGCCCGTCCTTCATGCGCAGGGGGTCGTTTGCACGGCTGCCCTTCATCCTTGCAAAGCCGAAGCCCGCACCGAACTCCACGCCCTTGACAGCCGGGATGCTGAACAGCAGCGACGCAAGCTCGCTTTCCACGCTGCCGAAAAACGGTTCGCCCAGCCCCGCCGGCAGCCCGATGACAGCCGTTTCCAATATGCCGCCGACGGAATCGCCGGAATCCGCCGCAAGGCGGATCGCATCCTGCATCATCTTCCCGCAGCCGTCGTTCAGCACAGGGAACGGCTTTTCGTTCAGGCTGTGCATCTGCCGCTGCAGCACCGCCGGATCTTCGGAAAACGGCATGTCCCCGATCCCCGCACATTCGGCAAGATGCGTCGCGATGAAAATGCCCCGTTCCTGCAGAAGCTTTGTCAGGATGCTGCACGCCGCGACAAACGGCGCTGTCAGCCGTCCGCTTGCGTGCCCGCCGCCGCGCAGATCGGCATACCCACGGTATTTGACGGACGCCGTGTAATCGGCGTGCCCCGGACGCAGCAGGTTCTTCGACGCTTCGTAATCGCCGCTTTTGGCGTCCTTGTTTTCGATCATCAGCGTGATCGCCGTACCCGTCGTGTATCCGTTATATACGCCCGACAAAATGCGCACGGCGTCCTCCTCACTGCGGGCGGTGGAGATCTGCCCCTTTGCGCGGCGCAGCTCCATTTGATGCCGCATAAATTCCGCGTCCACCGGGATGCCTGCGGCAAGCCCCGACAGCACGGCGCCGACCGCCGGCCCGTGGCTTTCGCCCACAATGGTCAGTGTGATGTGTTTTCCATAGGTATCGCTCATCGGATCCCCTCCCGGATGATGCCGCGCAGCTGTTCGGCCGTCACTTTGTCAAGGCGGCTTTTTCCGATCTGTGCCAGCCGCACGACCGTGAACGTGCCGTCTGCGCGCTGTTTTTTATCGTGGCGGATAAATTCCATGATTTTATCCCCGTCATAGCGGATGTGCACGGGCAGGCCCAGCTTTTTGTACACGCTGCGCACGCGGCGGCGCACCGAAGGCTCCTCGATCATCGGCAGCATGCCCAGTGCAACACACTCCCCGTGATACAGCCCGCCCAGTCCTTCGCAGCTTTCGATCGCATGCCCGATCGTATGCCCGAAGTTCAGCGTCGCGCGCAGTCCCTTTTCCCGCTCGTCCCGCTCGACAACGCTCTGCTTTGCCGCAATGCTGCGCACGATGATATCGGTGATGCAGTCGTGCACGTCCTGCTCTTCAAACATCGTAAACAGCGTTTCATCGAACAGCAGCCCCGCTTTGACGGCCTCGGCAAGGCCGTTGACGAAATGGCGCGGCGGCAGCGTTTTCAGTGCATCGGTATCCGCAACGACAAGGCTCGGCTGATAAAACGCACCGGCGACGTTTTTCGCCCCGCCGATATTGACGGCGGTTTTGCCGCCCACCGATGCGTCGATCTGCGCCAGTGTGGTGGTGGGGCAGTTGATAAAGCGGATGCCGCGCATATACGCCGACGCCGCAAACCCTGCAACGTCCCCCACGACGCCGCCGCCCACGGCCAGCACCGTATCCGCACGCGTAAAGCCGTGTTCGTACATGACGTTCAGCAGCGTGCCGAAGGATTCAAGGCTCTTTGCGCCTTCGCCCTGCTGCAAAATCACGGGCACGCCCGCACTGCACTGTGCCAGCACCGTGCGGATGTATTCTTCCGGCACGCCGCTATCGCTGACGACCAACACGCGCCGCGAAAGGTTTGCCAGCTGCCCGATGCGCCCAAGCCCGCCCTCTTTTATGATGATATCATAGCTGCGCTCTCCAAGGCGCATCGTTATTTTCATACTCATTTCTCCACACCCGCGTTGATCGGCCGCATATTGGGCGGCAGCTTCCCGCTGACTTTGATTTTGCTGTTTTCATTCGCCGCTTTCGGAAGAAATATCCTCCTGCGAAAGCATGCGGCTCTGGTATTCGCGCGAAAGCTCCATCATCCGCTGCATCAGCGCCGCATAGTACGGCGCATATGCGCTGTCGGACAAAAGCGCCGTGTTTTTTTCCAGCACCTCTTTTTCGCGCGCGGCGTCCAGAACGGCAAGCCCGTTTTCCTTTTTATATTCCGCCACTTTGTGCACCGCCTGCATGCGGCGGCAGAAAAGTGCCGCCATCTGCGCGTCGATCTCGCTGATTTCCTGCCGCAGCGCGGAAAGATTGCTTTCCGGTTCGAGCCTTTCAAACCGGCGGAAGGTTTTTCCTTCCCGCTCCACCGTTTCGTTCCACATGGCGGCAGGGCGCGCCCAGATCTTCCCTTCGCCGTAAAGCGGGCGGTAGACAACGGTTTCCTGTTGCGTTTCGCTGTCGATCGCGCTGAACAGCACCTCGTATTCCCCGCCCTTAAAGTGGCGGTACCGCCCCGGCTGCACGGTATTTTCCATTCAGACTCCCCCTTTTTTTCGTATCCAGTATAGCATAAAACGGCGCTTTTCTTCAAATCTTTTTGCGTTTCAGGCGATTTTATGATACAATAAACTCTATATATCCTGTATTTTTTCTGCACCTTTTGCGCAAAGGGGGTTTTTCCGTGCGCACTGTCAAAAAAATTCTGATCTGGGTCCTGCTCGTCGCCGTGTTCACCGGCGTGATCGTCGGCGGCGTTGTCGGATATTCCTATTATAAAACAGACGCAGACGGCTTTGCCGCGCCTGTCATCACGGCAGACGGCCTTTCGCTGCCGCTCAACGGATACGACTGGAACGAACCCGTTATGGGCGGCATCCTGTTCAAAAAAAGCAGCGAAGCGCCGAAAGCCCTGCTGATCGAGCCGCTTTCGCAGGAAGATTTTGCGCAGACCTCGATCACCTTTGCGATGCCCGATGCCTTTCCGGTGCATCTTGTTGTGCGGGATGAAGTCCAAAACGTGATTTTCGACTGCAACAACAAGGAAACCGCTGCCGTGGATTTCCCGGCAAACGGGCTTTACACGATCGAAGCGGACGTCACCGTACCCCGGCATCTGCCCACCGATCACCCCGGCGCACCGGCGCACGGACACGGCACATTCCACTACACCGCGCAGCTGCGCGTCAATGCGCCGCCGAAGCTGGAATTTTCCTCGGTGAAAGTCCTGCAGGGTGACGTCGTCACGGTGCGGCTTTCCGGCTTTCTGGAAGATCCCGACCCCGTGATCGAAACCGATCTGGGGCTTGCGCAGTTCTGCCCCGTTCCCGGCGGAAAAGCTGCCGTGATCGGGATACACTATAACCGGGAGCCGGGCGTATGGCCCGTGCGCGTCAAATGCGGGAAGCTGGATGTGACGCAGGAAATCACCGTCGTCCACCGCGATTTTCCAAAGCAGAACGTGGCGGCAGCGGCAGAGCCGTCCGACGCAAAGGCCGAAGAGGAATGGCGCAATGCCATTTATCCGCTGTACGGGAAAGCCGAGCCGGAATTTTACTGGTCGGGCACGTTCGTTCGCCCGTGCGACAGCGAAGCACAGCTTGCCGCATACGGGTTGTTCCGCTATTACGGGGATTCCAAACGCCCTGTGCGCAGCGCCGGCATTGATTACGCCTGTGCCGCCGGGGAGGAAGTCCGCTCGCCCGCGCACGGCACCGTTGTGTTTGCGGATTTCCTGCAGCTGACGGGCAACACCGTCGTGGTATCGCACGGCGGCGGACTGAAAAGCTATTTCTTCTATCTGGATTCGATCACCTGCAAGCGCGGCGATGACGTAAAGGCAAAGCAGGCGATCGGCACTGCGGGGCAAAGCGGGCTTACTTCGGGGCCGCGGCTTCACTATGAAGCGCGCATCGGCAACCAGAGCATCGACCCCGAACTGCTTTTCAACGGACACAGCGGCCTGTACGCCGCACAGTAACAGCCGAAAACAAGGAGAGATCGGATGAATCAGAATACCTCCGGCAATTCAGACGTCACCCAGAGTACCATACAGTTCTCTGCGGTAAAGCTGCCTGAAACGCCGCCAGCCGGCACGAATGCCAGTGCCGCAAAACATATCATCAAAACCCTGCAGCGCGGGCAGAACGAACTGCCGCCCACGAAAGGTGAAAAGCTGCCGGTGCGCGTTGTGTTCAACGCCATTGGGCAGCTGCTGTACCGTGTGGGGCTTCAGGCGGAATACGGCTTCATCAGAACCGGCCGTTTCCTGCACCGTATCAACCGTGTGCTGGCGCGCAGCGCAAAGGCACTGCTTTCGTTTGCGATCGGCCCCCTGGCGGCGCTGTTCGTCAGCATCGGGCGCGACCTTGCCGCCCCGTTCTGCCAGTTTTTTATCGGGATCCGCAATGCATTCCGCGCCGCACATGCGGAAGCGGAAGCCGGCGGCAGCGCAAAGAAGGCGGGCATGGATTACCTGAAAAGCGGCCTGCGCTCGTACAGCCACCTGATCCTCAACGCGCTGCGGTATCTTCTGCCCGCGGGCGCGCTGTGCCTGTTCGTCTTTACCGTGCAGAGCATCCTCGGTTCCAGCTTTTCCCTCGGCGTCAGCTACAACGGGGATTTTCTGGTGTTTATTGAAAACGAAAACGTGTGGGACAGCGCGGAAAAGCTGGTGCAGGAACGTGTTGTCGCATCTGAGGGCGCCAAGGTCGAATGGGAAGAGCACCCTGTCTTTGAACTGCGCCTCGTCGATCCCGCCGCACGAACCAACGTCAGCGAGCTTGCCGATAAAATCATCACCGCATCCTCCAGCCAGATCATGCGCGCAGTCGGCATCCGCATCAACGGCGAACTGATCGGCATGGTGCAGGACGGGCAGGCGATCCAGAATCTTCTGGCAGAGCACCTTGCCCAGTACGACGACGGCACGCATGAATCCGTCGATTTCCTCTACCCGATCGAACAGATCCCCGGCGTTTACTTTACAAACTCCGTCAGCGACACCCAGACCGTCATGGATACGCTGGAAGCAAGCGATCTTTTGAGCGTCAAGACCATGGATACGATCGAATACAACGAAACCGTGGAATATACGACCGAAAACGTCGAATCCGATCAGTTCGACAAGGGCGTGCGCTTTGTTTCCCAGCGCGGGCGCAACGGTTCACAGCATGTTGTGGCGCGTGAAACACGCGTGAACGGTGAAGTGATCTCGGTAGAGCCGCTGGAAGTGACCGTGCTGAAAGAAATGGTTCCGCGCGTTGTCACCGTCGGCACCCGCAAGCCCACCTATACCGTCGGTTCCGTCGTGGGCAACGGCACCATGCTGTTCCCCGTGCCGCAGCTTTCGTATATCACAACGCGCTTCGGGCAGGGCAGGCCGGCTCACCGCGGCATCGACCTGTGTGCACCCGCCGGCTCTCCCGTGCTTGCCGTGGACAGCGGCGTTGTTGTGGAAGCCGGTTCGCACTGGAGCTGGGGCAACTATGTCCTGATCGATCACGGCAACGGCTACACCACACGCTATGCGCACTGCACCTCGCTTATGGTCGCGCCCGGCTCTGCCGTTTCGGCGGGCCAGCAGATCGGCACCGTGGGACGCACCGGCGTCGCCAGCGGCAACCACGTCCACTTCGAGCTGACCTCCGGCGGCCGTCTGATCGACCCGGCGCCGTATCTCGGCGTGGGATAAGCGCAGCGCTCCGGCTTTTTGCCCGGCATCTGATTTTTCGGCGGGAAACCTTTCCCAAAAAGGTTTCCCGCTTTTTTTGCGCAAAAAGGCGGCGTGCTTTTCAGCACGCCGCCTTTTTGCTTCTGTATTCTGTTTTCAGCGCCCGACTTCGGCAAGACGAAGCTCCGGGTTATGCTCCTCAGCCCATGTGATGCTCCACGCATTCGTGAACAAAAGCAGCTTGCGCCCCTTCAGGTCTTCGATGCGGCGCGTATCGCTCGTCAGGTTCAGTTCCTTCGGGTCGCAGTCTTCGTTTTCGATCCAGCGGATGAAGCTGTACGGCAGGTTCTGCATGCGGATATCCACATTGTATTCGCTTTTCAGGCGATATTCCAGAACCTCGAACTGCAGCACGCCGACAACGCCGACGATCACTTCTTCCATACCGCCGCCAAGATCTTTGAAGATCTGGATCGCGCCTTCCTGCGCGATCTGCTCCATGCCCTTGACGAACTGCTTGCGCTTCATGGTATCCACCTGCGTCACGCGCGAAAAATGCTCCGGCGCAAACGTCGGGATGCCCTCGAACCGGAACGGCGTCTTGGCGGTTGTCAGCGTATCGCCGATCGAGAAAATGCCCGGATCGAACACGCCGATGATATCGCCCGCATAGGCTTCCTCCACGATTTCGCGGTCGGACGCCATAAGCTGCGTACCCTGTGCCAGCTTTACCTTTTTGCCGCCCTGCACATGGAACACATCCATGCCGCGCTCGAATTTGCCCGAGCAGATGCGGATGAATGCGATGCGGTCGCGGTGCGCCTTATTCATATTGGCCTGGATCTTGAACACGAACGCCGAAAAATCATCGCTGCGCGGATCGACCGGCCCTGCCGTGGAATTGCGCGGCAGCGGCGGCTGCGAAAGACGCAGGAAATCCGCAAGGAACGGTTCTACACCGAAGTTTGTCAGCGCCGAACCGAAGAACACCGGCGTCAGGCGGCCGTGGCGCACCTTATCCAGATTGAATTCATACGCCGCGCCGTCCAAAAGCTCGATATCCTCGCACAGCGTATCGTGCAGCGGCTTTGTCAGCAGCTCGTCCAGATTCGGGTCGCCCAGATGCGCTTCGATCTTTTCCGCCTGCTGGCGGCCGACCCTGCCCGCGTGCTGGAACGCCAGGATCTCCTGCGTGCTGCGGTCGTATACGCCCTTGAAATCCTTGCCGCAGCCGATCGGCCAGTTCATCGGATATGTTTCGATGCCCAGTACATTTTCGATCTCTTCCAGCAGATCGAACGGGTTCTGCGCTTCACGGTCCATTTTGTTGATGAAGGTGAAAATGGGGATATCGCGCATGGTGCAGACCTTGAACAGCTTTTTCGTCTGCTTTTCAACGCCCTTTGCCGCGTCGATGACCATGACGGCGCTGTCTGCCGCCATAAGCGTGCGGTAGGTATCCTCCGAAAAATCCTGATGACCGGGGGTATCGAGGATGTTGACGCAGTAGCCGTCGTAATTGAATTGCAGCACCGAGCTTGTTACGGAAATGCCGCGCTGCTTTTCGATTTCCATCCAGTCGGACGTTGCGGCGCGCGCGCCCTTTTTGCCCTTGACGATACCGGCCTGCTGAATCGCGCCGCCGTACAAAAGCAGCTTTTCGGTCAGCGTCGTTTTGCCCGCGTCCGGATGCGAGATGATCGCAAACGTACGGCGCTTTTCGATCTGTTCGAGAAAGTTTTCCACTAAAAATCCTCCAAATATGCAAAAACAAGTTCCAAATACATCTTATTGTATGATATTCTGCGCCAAAAAACAAGGCGGCAGCCCAAAAAAGCGCAGAAAACCCGCAAAAATGCCTACATCAGGATATTTTTGATGAGCAGGGATGTCGTGCCGTCCGCATTGCGGATAAATTCCACGGCGTTTTCGTCGCGGTATACGCTGACAGGCACCTTGATCTCCACACCGGCGCCGCTGCGCAGGCTCTGCTTTTCCAGACGGCGCACGGCAGGCGCCGACATCGGCAGCGGTTCTTCCATGGAGATCTCGTGCTCCTCCAGTGCTTTTTCAAACGCTTCGCGCGCATGGGGCATATCGCCGTACAGCTTATCGCAGATCGCCTGCACCGGCACGGGGTCGGGCTTGCCCGGGCGCGAACGCTCTTCATCGCGCGCTGTATAAAATTCTTCGCACACGGCTTTGGCAAGCTCCGGTTCATCTACGCCGGTATTGCCGTAAAACTGCTGGTTCACTTCGCTTGCCGCTTCGCGGATGACGGAAAGCTTTTCGCGCGGGGACATGCCCACGCGGCATCCCACGATGCGGCTGCCCAGATACGTCTGCTTTCTGCCGTCGATCTCGTATTTCTTTTCGCTCAGGCGCACTTCGCTGCCATCGATGCTGACAAAGAACGCTTCGTCCGCCTTGCCCGAAGCGCCCGGCAGGATCGCCGCACAGCGCACCGGCTCGTTGAGGAACACGCCCCCGCGGTCGCCCGCCATATGCAGCCAGCCGCTTTTATAGTTCATTTTCAGCGCGGCAAGATATTCCGTGCCGTCGATCGCAAGCAGCAGGAACACAAGATCCGCAGCCGGGATCGACGGGTTCTGCAGCATGACGTCAAACCAGTCCCGCGCAATGGCTGCCGTTTTATCCACAAATTCTTCTTCGATCTTATAAAGCAGCGGCAGGATCGGGGAATCATCCGTCAGCGTGCACGCCTTTGCATCTTCGCTTGCAAACGCCTTTGCGGCATGGTTCGCCAGATACTGCAAAACCTCCTCCGAAGGCGGCAGGATCGCCTGAGAAAGGCTCGGCGCATCAATGGCCGGGTCAAGCGCATGGATGATTGCGCTGATAAGTTCGATATTCATTTGCTTTCCTCCCTTGCATGAACTTTACTATTGTATCACATTCCCGCCCTGTGCGACAACCGCAAACCGCGCTTTTCCTGCGCCTTTGCATGCTTTTCCCGTCCGGCTGCGAAAAAAAATTCCGGAGCGGACATTCTGCCCTCCCCGGAACGATACGTTTCTTTGCCGTGCGGCGCTCTTTTATTTTTCCCGCGCGGTGCAGTGCATCAGATGACTGCCGGGATGCGGATATCCAGCCGGACATCCGCATGTGCACCGGCGTTTTCGTATGCGTTCTGCAGATGCGTGCGGACGCCTTCCGCCTCGTGCAGATCCACAAGGCACAGCAGCACCGCATACTGATTCTGGCTGTATTTTGCAAAAATATCACTTTTGCGCAGTGTTGCGGAAATCGCAAGGCGCAGATCGTCCATAGCTTCTGCCGTCCGGATCTTCGCTTCCTCTTCGTCCTCGGCGTTCGCCTGCACGGTAACCAGCATCGGCACGATCACTTTGCCGCGCACGCTGCGCGCGGTCATGGCGTACATCTGCTTGAGCACTTCGTAATTGCAGTAAAATGCGCCGTTTTCGCTGCCTCTCCCGTCCAGGGTCTCGACCAGCTCTTCGCGGAACGCCGTGTAATCCTGCGCGGTTTTATCCACCGTCTTTGCAGCTTCACGGTAGATGTTCCGGATCTCATCGCACAGCGGACGTCTTGTTTCCGCTTCAAAGAAGCGTGCCATTTTATTATACGCCACCACGATCTCGCTGCGCATCTGCAGCTTATCCAGCGCACGGAACATCAAAAGGATCGTCGGTTCATCGCTTTGCACGATGCGCAGTGCGCGCACGGTGGATTTCAGCGCTTCGTCGTATTTTTCCTGCTCAAACAGGCCTTCGCACAGCTGCTGCACGCAGTACAGGTACTTCTTTGCCAGTTCGCGCTGCGCGCGCATGACCCACATTTCGCCCGAAAGGCGGGGCAGAAGTTCGCCGCGGAACACGATTTCTGCCTTTTTCCACGCCGCCGTGCGCGCATCGATCCCGCCGCGGCAGCGCTGGGCCGCCGAGCAGTGATCCACAAACCGGTCGACGTCAACGCGCCATTTGATGCGCCCGTTCAGGCAGTATCCGCCCGCGCGGTACAAAATCGGCGTTTCTCCGGGCTTTACATTTCCGGCAAGCGATCTGCGCAGCGCGTAGATCGTATTCTTCAGCACATTCTGCGGGTCGGTAAGGTCCTCATCCCCCCAGATCTCGTGCAAAAGCGTATCTGCCGATGTAACTCTGTCTTTGTGAAGCACAAGATAACAAAAAAGCTGCCATGGTTTGGTCATTTTGGTTTCACTGTCTGCAAGTGTTTTCCCGTCCGCCGTAACGGAAAATCCGCCCAGCATCCGAATATTGATTTTTTCAAACACAGTGTCCTGCCTTCTTTCTTTCCGGCCAATTTTCCGGTTTGATACGGTTTGGCTTTTTTACATTTTTTGACATTTAGATGAAATGATTGCCCGAAAAGGCATCGAAACATACCGTTCGATGCCTTTTTCGTTATATACTCAGCCTTCCTGCGGTGCAGGCTGCTGCGGTTTCAATTCTTCCAGTACAACGGACGCCGAAACGATCTGCTTTCCGCGCGCCACCTGTACTTCGATCGTATCACCGACCTGATGCTGTGCCAAGGCGCCGGTGACGTCCCCGGTTTCGGAAACTGCCGTGCCATCCACGCTTACAAAGCGGTCGCCGGGCTTGAGCCCCGCCTTTTCTGCGGCGCCGCCCTCAGCCACATCGCGCACATAAACGCCGGCCTGGCTTACGCCGTAGCTGTACGCCGTCTGCGGATCGGTGATCTGGATGACCGTTACGCCCATTCCCGGGCGCCCCGTGACATATCCGTTATCCATAAGCTCCTCTGCCACGCGCACCGCCGTATTGACGGGGATCGCAAAGCCGATGCCCTCGGTATTTTCACCGCCGGATTTTGCATTGACAATGCCGATCAGCTCGCCGCGTTCATTGAACAGGCCGCCGCCCGAATTGCCCGGGCTGACTGCCGCATCCATTTGCAGCAGATGCATTTCCTCGTTGCCCACGGTGATCGTGCGGTCCAGCGCGGATACGATGCCGCTTGTGACGGAACCGCCCAGACGGCCCAGCGGATTGCCGACCGCGATGACCGGTTCGCCCACTTCAATGCCGTCGGAATCACCGACAACCACGGCCGGCAGACCCTCTGCCTCCACTTTCAGCACGGCAATATCCGTTTTTGCGTCCATGCCCACGATCTTTGCTTCATATTCATTGCCGTCCGTCAGGCGAACCTTGACCTGCGTTGCACCGTGCACGACATGGTTGTTGGTGATGATATATCCATCCTGCGAAAGGATGACGCCGCTGCCTGCGCCGCCCTGCACGAACTGCCCGAAGATCGGGTGCGTGGTGACCTGCTCGGTCGTGACTTCCACAACGCTCGGGCCGACGCGCTTTGCCACATCCTTTATGGAAAGCGCCGCGCCCGGTGCCGCCGGTTCACTTTCAGTCTGTTCCTGCACCGCCGCGTGGTGGATCACTGTTCCGGCAGAGCCGCGCGCCGCACGGTAGCCGGCGTATCCGCCGCCGAAGCCCGCCGCGCCGCAGAAGATCACGAGCGCCGCCACTGCGGCAATGCGTTTTCCGTTTGTGCCGTGCTTTTTCGGCGGCATGCCGTTCATTTCATCCAGCACGCTGCCGCCTGCGGCACTGCACACCGGCTCTTCCTGTGCCGGATTGCTTTTTTGATTCTGATTATGATAAAGTTCGGAATAATCATATTCCCAATTGTTGTTCATACTGCACATCCTCCTCTTTCGATGCTGACTTTAGTATATGCTTTCCTTGTGAAAAAAAAGTCACGCACATGTGAAAAAAGAGTGAAAGCTGGCCTTTCTGCCGCACATTTTCCCGCGCCTTTGCCGGAAAGCGTGCTGCGTGCCCTTTATTTTTTGACCACACAGACAGGAACCGGCGGCAGACCCGCCTGCTCTTTGAAATCCCGCACGGCAACATCGTATTGCGCTTTCGGCAGCTGTGCAAAGAACTGCAGCACCGCGTCGCGCTCCGCCGTGCCCTGCGCGCCGCCGGAATACACGCACACCGTCATCACCCCGCCTTTTTTCAAAAGCGAAAGTGCGGTGCCGATCGCGGGGATGCTCGTTTCCTTTTCCGTAAAAACCGAATGATCCCCGCCCGGAAGATAGCCCAGATTGAACATGACCGCATCCACACTGCCCGGCTGCGCATAGGCCGCAAGGTTTGCGTGGCTGTCCAGCACGGCTTTTCCGGTTTCGCCGTATCCGGTTTCCGCAAGCTTTTTATTGGTATTATCGACTGCCTGCGGCTGGATATCAAACGCCAGCACACGCCCGCCGTGCCCGACAAGGCGGCACAGGAACAGCGTATCGCCGCCGTTGCCCGCCGTCGCGTCGATCGCCGTCATTCCGGCTCGGACATGCTCCTTTAAAAAGGCGTGCGCCACGCTCAGTGCATTTTCTCCGTCATCGTGCGGGACACCCCGCACCCACGGTTCCCCCTGTTCCTTCGGGCGAAAGCCGCAGCGGCGCAAAAGCGCCTGTGCCGGGGCATTTTCCGGGCAAAGCGCCCGTGCCGCGCCCGGATAGCACCGCAGCATGCGCCGCAGTAAAAACGTGCCGTAGCCGCGGCGGCGCCACTCCGGCGCCAGAACGCACTGCACAAGGCAGCTTTCCTGCATCCGTGCCGCGCCGATCACGCTGCCGTCCTTTTCCAGAACAAAGGTATCCGCACCGCCGCATACGCCAAGCACTGCCAGCGCCGCAGCGTCCGGCGCGCCGGATCTTCGCACCTGCATGTTCCCGCCCCCCTTCTGCTATGAAAAATCCCGGCTGCCGCTTACACGCAGGCCAGCCGGGGCAATTGATTCAGAATGCGACAACGTGCCCTGTGAAGCCGTAAATCGCAAGAGCCAGGATGCCGATATACAAAAGCGTGATCGGCAGACCGCGGAATGTCGCGGGCACTTCCTCGCTCTGCAGCTTGTTCTGTCCTTCCGTCACAAGCTGCACCGCCAGCACATAGCCCACGCTGCTGCCCAGTGCAAAGCCGATCGTCTGCAAAAGCGTAAAGCTCTGCACGGAACCGATAATCATGGTGCCGAGGATACAGGTGTTGAATGTCGCCATAGGCAGCACCGCAATGAATTTGCGTGCACCGTCCATTTTGAAGCACAGCACAATGATGAACAGCACAATAAAGAATGCCGCCGCGCTGCACAGCACCATAGCCAGCGGGCGCACATAGGTGCGGTAGCGGTACTGTTCCAGCAGTCGGTTTGCGTAAAACCCAAGCGGTGCAGCAATCAGCTGCACTGCGCACAGCAGCGCACCGAACGTCAGCGAATCGACCGCCGTGTCGTCCACCAGCTTGACAAGGCGGGAAACGCCCAGTGCGCGGGTGAACACGGCATTCTGTGCAAACACCGCCAGAAGTGCATAGGTGAAAAACGTGCCCAGGGACTGCATTATTTCTCTCATCGTTCTTCCGCCCCCAGACTCATCTGTTCTTTTACATTGACGGCCACAGCGCGCCACACACCCATGACAAGCGCCAGGATGATAAAGCCGCCGGCCGGCAGCTGCGCCATAGGGAACCAGGAACGCTTGACGATCCAGTGACCCAGAAGCGTACCGGCACCCAGAAATTCCCGGATCGCTGACAGGAAGATCAGGATGAGCATATAGCCCAGCGAGGTGACCAGCCCCTTGCGCGCCGCGGTATGCATGCGTTCGCGCTGCGGGCGTTCATAACGCTTGAGGATGATCGGGTCCGCCACAAGCAGCGGCAGGTACAGCCCCAGCAGGGCAAGGTCTGCCGTGGGGTACAAAAGCCCCATGATATACCGCACGCCGATATACACCACCGCTGCGGTCAGTGCATACGTCAGCCCGCGGAAGCGGAAATACGCAAATTTGCTCAGCGCTGCGGCAAGCACACGCATCGGCGTCAGCAGCAGGAATACCGCCACCGCCAGCATGATGCCGTTTTTTAAGGTGGTGGCCGCAACGATCAGCGGTGCAAGCCCAAGGCCCTGCATGATGACCGGATTGTTCAGGAAAATACGGTCGCGGCGCGCGCGGTGCTCCACTTCGGCGCGCGAGCGCGTTTTTTTATCGGATGAACCCGTCATAAGCGCACCTCCTTACGAAAGAACCGTTCCGAAAACAGGCGGTCCAGATAGCCGGAAATTGCGTTTACGGAAATCAGCGCAAAGCATACACCGATATCATAGATGCCGAAATAGCGGAACATCATCGTCATAAAGCCCACCAACACGCCGTAGGCAAAGCGCGCCTTCGGGTTTTTCGGCTTTGTGACCGGTTCGTTGACAAGGAACACCGCGGCGAATATGATCGCGCCCGAAAGCAGCTCATAGCACAGGGACGTGATGCGGATATCCAGATATTTCCACGGAAGCTCCAGCCCGAGCGTATTGACGCGCGGATAGAAAAACGCAACGCCTGCGCACGCAAGCAGAAAGCCCGCGGGGATGTCGAGCGAAATATCACGGCGCATCCACAGATACATGGCGCAGGAAATGATGATAAGGACGGATGTTGTGCCGATCGGGCCGGGGAAATTGCCCAGCACCAGATCGAAAAGCCGCACGTTCGGCACGCCGCCTGAACGCAGCATGTGCGCGACGCTGTCCACCAGCACCGCATTGCTTGCATCCGCAACGGTCATTCTGGTAAACGGGACCGGGTCGCGGAAAATCTCCGTCGGCCAGCTTACCGCCGCCACGGCATACCCCACCGCGGCAGGGTTGAACGGATAGCAGCCATAGCCGCCGAATGCGTGCTTTGCAATCAGGATCGCCGTGGAAACGCTGATGACCACAACATAATAATGCACCGAAGCCGGGAACATCATCACCAGCACCAGCGCGATCGGCACGCTGCTGTTTTCTTCCTTATCATACGGGCGTCTGCGCAGCCACGCAACAAGGTGATCGCACAGCTTTGCCGTCAGGGCCGCAGTGGCGCACAGCGCAGCGGGGCGCATGCCGTAAAAATAGGTGGAAAGCGCCAGCAGCGGGAAAATCATAAATACGATATCACGGTTATAATCATGGGCGGTGGGCGGCTGCAGCGGCAGCACGGTCTCATTGCTCATACGGTTCGCCTCTTTTCATCCGGGTCATTTGATAAGATCATTCGCACGCTTTGCGGATCTGCGCGATCGCCTGTGCGGGGTCCTTTGCGCCGAACACGGCAGAGCCCGCCACCAGCACGTTTGCGCCCGCCTTTGCGCACGCGGGGGCGGTTTCCGTGCCGATGCCGCCGTCCACTTCGATATCAAGCTCCAGCCCGCGGCGAAGCGCCTCGGCACGGATCAGCGCGATTTTTTCCACGGCTGCGGGCATGAACTTCTGCCCGCCGAAGCCCGGCTCCACGCTCATCACAAGCACCATGTCCAAAAGCTCCAGATACGGGAACACCGCTTCGGCCGGCGTTGCGGGCTTGATGCTCAGCGCCGCCTTGCAGCCCTGCGCCCGGATCGCTTCGATCGTTTCGCGCACGGGGCTGTCCGCTTCGATGTGGAACGTGATGAGATCCGCGCCCGCATCGCAGAACGGCTTTACATATTTGAGCGGGTCGTGGATCATCAGATGCACATCGTAAAATGCATCCACCCGCTTTGCAAGCGATTGCAGCACCGGCACGCCAAGGCTGATGTTCGGCACAAAAACGCCGTCCATAACGTCGATGTGCAGCATATCTGCGCCGGCTTTCATCACATTTTCACAGCTTTTGCCAAGTTCGGCAAAATCCGCTGCAAGAATGGAAGGAGAAATCTTTATCATAAACAGGACACCTCATAATCAAATACGCATTTCGGGCTTTTGCCGAAATGTAAAAACAGTTATTCATATTTTACCGCATTTCCGCCTAAAATGCAAATGAAACCCGAAAAGCACAGCGGGCGGGCGACTGTTTTTCCGCAGCCCCGGCACGCTGCGCCCCTTCGCCTTGACAAGCGCCTGTTTGTGCTTATAATAAAGTAGTATATATCTGCCCGTATCCGGGCATTTTTTAAACGTGCGCCGCACAGAGATCCGGCGCCGGAAAAGGAGACTTTTGATGTCTGTTTCTGAAACGATCCTGCCCGTGCTGATCGGCGCGGACATGAACTGCTATTCGCTCGCACGCGCCTTCCACGAAGCGTACGGCGTACATTCGTATGCGTTCGGGCGCTGGGCCATGGGCGAAACGATGTATTCCCGCATCGTCAGCTTCACCGCCGTGCCTGATATCGACAATGCCGAAACGCTCACCCGCGTTGTGACGGAATTTGCAGACGCCCATGCGGAAAAGACCTGCATCGTCATGGGCTGCACCGATGATTATGCAAGCCTTTTAATGGATGTGCGCACCGCGCTGCCGAAAAACTGCATCGCCCCGTATATCACGCCCGAACTGCGCGACCGCCTTGTGAACAAGGCCGATTTTTACGACTTGTGCGAAAAATATGAGATCCCCTATCCCAAGACCTTCTGTGCAAAGGGGCCGATGAAGCCGGAAGAACTCAGCGAAAGCGTGCTGGGCTTTTCGTATCCGATCATCGTCAAGCCTTCCAGCAGCATCCTGTACTGGAAATACCCGTTTGACGGCATGAAAAAGGTCTACACCGCCGATACGCCCGAACGCGCTTCGGCGATCCTCGGCGAAATTTACGGCGCGGGCTATCCGGATATCGTTATTTTGCAGGACATGATCCCGGGCGCCGACTGCTTCATGCACGTCCTGACGGCCTACTGCGACAAAAACGCAAAGGTGAAGATGATGTGCCTTGGGCATGTGGGGCTGGAAGAGCACACCCCGAAGGCGCTGGGCAACCACGCCGCGATCATCACGGAATACAACGAGCCGCTTATGACAAAACTGAAAGCGTTCCTTGAGGATATCGGCTACACCGGCTACGCAAACTTTGATATCAAGTACGACAGCCGCGACGGCAGCTACCGCGTGTTTGAAATCAACCTGCGTCAGGGGCGCAGCAACTATTATGTCACGGGCGCGGGGTACAATATCGCGCGCTATGTCGTGGAGGACCGCGTGCTCGGGCACGATCTGGGCGAATGTGTGATGAACCGGAAGGAAACGTTCTGGCACAGCGTGCCGCGCGGCGTTGTATACCGGTATGTGAAGGACCCCGCCTTCATCGAAAAGGCAAAGCGCCTTTCGCGCGAAGGGCTGGAGACCACCACGCTCGGCTACCGGCCTGATCTGAACGGCAGCCCCAAGCGTCTTGGCTACTATCTTGTGCACATGCAGCGCTATTTCAAAAAGTTCAAAACCTACTGCAAATAAAAGCATGCGCACCGTTTTCCCCGTGCGGGAAGGAAAGGTTATCTATGGAACAGCAAACCCCTCGTGTTCTGGGTATTCTGGGCGGCCTTGGCCCCATGGCAACCGTCTATTTTTATGAAATGCTCACACAGCACACAAAAGCCGCCTGCGATCAGGATCACATCGACGTCATCATCAACAGCCGCGCCACCACGCCGGACCGCACAAGCTTCATCCTCGGCAAAAGCAGCGAAAACCCGTTCGACATCATGGCGGCAGACGCCGCACGGCTTGTGACGTTCGGCGCGGACGTCATCGCCATTCCCTGCAACACGGCGCATTATTTTTACGACCGTTTAAGCACGACGATCTCCATTCCCATTCTGAATATGGTGGAGGAAACCGTGCTTGCCGCCAAGGCCGGCGGCTGCACAAAGCTGGGCATCCTTGCAACGTCCGGCACGGTGAACACGCGCACCTACCAGCGCATGTGCGAAAAGCACGAACTGGAATTTGCCGTTCCCGACGCACAGCAGCAGGACGCCGTGATGCGCATTATCTATGACGACATCAAGCAGGGACGCCGCGCCGATATGCAGGCCTTCGGCCGCGCGGTGGAATCCCTTACCCGCCAGGGCTGCGACCGCGCCGTGCTTGGCTGCACGGAGCTTTCGCTCATCAAGCGCGACGAGCATCTGGATCCCTTCTTCCTCGATTCCATGGAGGTGCTTGCGCGTCAGGCGATCCTGACGTTCGGCAAGACGCCGATCGGCTTCGACGAAATTTAACCCCACCTGACTGGAGGCAACACGATATGTGTGGATTTATCGGTTTTTCCGACAACCCCGGGGACGACAAGAAAAGCGTTCTCGAACGTATGATGAACCGCATCATACACCGCGGCCCGGATATGGGCGGCACCTTTACGGATGACGGCATCGCGCTGGGCTTCCGCCGTCTTTCGATTTTGGATCTTTCCGAAGCGGGCGCACAGCCCATGGCGAACGAGGACGAAAGCGTCGTCGTCGTGTTCAACGGCGAGATCTACAACTTCCGCGAGCTGCGCAGCGAGCTGGAAGCAAAGGGACATCATTTCCACTGCGGCGCGGACACCGAAGTGCTGGTGCACGGCTATGAGGAATACGGCACCGAAATCGTGAAAAAGCTGCGCGGCATGTACGCGTTCGTCATCTGGGACGCAAAGGCAAAGCGCATGTTCGGCGCGCGCGATATCTTCGGCATCAAGCCGTTCTACTACTACCCCATTCCCGACGGTTCGGGGCTGATCTTCGGCAGCGAGATCAAGGCGTTCCTTGAGCATCCGCGCTTTGAAAAGGCCGTCAACGAAAACGCGCTGCGCCCGTATCTGACGCTGCAGTATTCCGCCACGGACGAAACCTTCTTCAAGGGCGTTTACAAGCTGCCCGCGGGCCATTATTTCACCTATGAAAACGGCTGTCTTTCCATTGAGCGCTACTGGGAGTGCAGATTCGAGCCGCAGGAGCGCCCGTTTGAACAGTGTGCCGACGAACTGGACGAGGTGATCCACGAATCCGTCGCCGCACACCGCATCGCAGACGTAAAGGTCGGTTCGTTCCTTTCCGGCGGCGTCGATTCCAGCTATATCGCCGCCGTGCTGATGCCGGACAAAACATTCAGCGTCGGCTTTGATTACCACAAATTCAACGAAACGAATTACGCCGCCGAACTTTCCGAAAAGCTCGGCATCGAAAACCACCGCAAGCTTATCACGGCGGACGAATGTTTTGATGCCTTCTCCGACATCCAGTACCATATGGATGAGCCGCAGTCGAACCCTTCAAGCGTCCCGCTGTACTTCCTTGCCCAGCTTGCGGCCGAGGATGTGACGGTCGTGCTTTCGGGCGAGGGTGCGGATGAGATCTTTGCCGGGTACGAATGGTACGCGGATACGCCCCCCATGGCGAAATTCAAAAAGCTGCCGCTCGGTTTGCGCCGCGCCGCCGCATCCGCCGCGAAAAAGCTGCCGTACTTCAAAGGCAAAAACTTCCTGCTCAAATGCTCCGAACGCCCCGAGGACTATTTCTTCGGGCAGGCGCTTGTGTTCCCGGACAGCGAAGCCGAAAGCATCCTGCAGCCCGCATACCGCCGCGGCACTTCGGCGCACGATCTTGCCCTGCGTTTTTACAGCCGCGTGCCGGATGAGGACGAAGTGACGAAAAAGCAGTATCTTGATATGAACATGTGGCTGCCGGGCGACATCCTGCTCAAGGCCGACAAGATGTGCATGGCGCACAGCCTGGAATTGCGCGTGCCGCTGCTGGATAAAAAGGTCATGGAATTTGCCGAAACCGTGCCCGTGGATTACCGCATCCGCGGCGGCGAGACAAAGGCTGTCATGCGCCACGCCGCAAACAAATGCCTGCCGGACGAATGGGCCAACCGCCCGAAGAAGGGCTTCCCCGTTCCCATCCGCTATTGGCTGCGTGAAGAAAAATACTACAACATCGTCAAGGAGCATTTCACCAGCGATTACGCCGCCGTGTTCTTTGACACCGCCGCTTTGATGAAGCTGCTGGACGATCACTACGAAGGGCGCGCCGCAAACCAGCGCAAGATCTGGACGGTGTTCACGTTCCTTGTATGGTACAAGCGCTTTTTCATTGATGAAAAATAAGTTGTTTCGACTGCAGGTGCGGTCCGCAAAATAAATTGAGGGCGCGTTTCATTCGCGCGTCCCGAAAGGAATCTGAGACCCATGGAAGAGAAAAAGAAATTTTATATCACCACGCCGATCTATTATCCCAGCGATAAGCTGCACATCGGCCACAGCTACACCACCGTGATCTGCGACGCCATTGCACGCTATAAGCGCATGCAGGGCTATGACGTGCTGTACCTGACGGGCACCGACGAGCACGGGCAGAAAATCCAGGATAAGGCCGCTGCAAAGGGCGTGACGCCGCAGCAGTATGTGGATGACATCGTTTCCGGCATCAAGGATCTTTGGAAGCTGATGAACATTTCCAACGACCGCTTTATCCGCACGACGGACGATTATCACATGGAAACCTGCCAGAAGATCTTCACCAAGCTGTACGAGCAGGGCGATATCTACAAGGGCGTGTACAAGGGCCATTACTGCAAGCCGTGCGAAAGCTTCTGGACGGACAGCCAGCTGGTGGACGGCAAGTGCCCGGACTGCGGCGGCGACGTGTACGAAGCCGAGGAGGAAGCCTATTTCTTCCGCACCGGCAAATACGCAGACCGTCTTTTGAAGCTGTATGAAGAACACCCCGATTTCATCCAGCCCGAAACCCGCAAGAACGAGATGATCGCCTTCATCAATCAGGGTCTGCAGGATACCTGCGTATCCCGCACCTCGGTTTCGTGGGGCATCCCGGTCCCGTTCGACCCCAAGCACACGATGTACGTCTGGGTCGATGCACTTTCCAACTATATTTCCGCTCTGGGCTACGGCAACGAAAAGTATTCGGATTACGACCATTACTGGCCCGCAAACCTGCACATCGTGGGCAAGGAGATCCTGCGCTTCCACACCATTCTGTGGCCTGCCATGCTCATGGCTCTGGATCTGCCGCTGCCGCAGCGCGTATTCGGCCACGGCTGGGTGCTTTTGGACGGCGGCAAAATGAGCAAATCCAAGGGCAACGTCATTGACCCCGTTGTGCTGTGCAGCCGCTACGGCGTGGACGCCGTGCGCTATTTCCTGCTGCGCGAGATCCCGTTCGGCAACGACGGCAACTTCTCGAACGAAGCGCTCATCAGCCGCATCAACTCCGACCTTGCAAACGACCTTGGCAACCTGCTTTCCCGCAGCGTTGCGATGATCGAAAAATACTTCGGCGGCACGCTGCCCGCAGAGCGCCGCTCCGACCCGCTGGATGACGAGCTGATTGCCATGACCGAAGCGCTGCCCGCAAAGGTGACGGACTGCATGGATCATCTGCTTGCACCCAACGCTCTTGCCGAGATCTTCAAGCTGATCCAGCGCGCAAACAAGTACATTGACGAAACCGCACCGTGGGTGCTGGCAAAGGACGAAGCAAACCTGCCGCGCCTTGCCTGCGTGCTTTACAACCTGTGCGAGGTGCTGCGCACCGCCGCCGTCCTGCTGACGCCGTTCCTGCCCGGCACCACGCCGAAAATGGCACAGCAGCTGGGTCTGGACGAAGCATCCATGAAGTTTGAAACGCTGGGTCATTTCGGCGGCATGCCCGAAGGCTTCACCGTACACAAGGGCGAAGCACTGTTCCCGCGCATCGACGCCGAAAAAGAGCTGGCAGAGCTTTCCGCCATGCAGGATGCCGCAAAGAAAGCAGCCGAAGCTGCAAAGCCGGCGGCACCTGCCAAAAAGCCCGCTGCACCCGCAGCGCCGATCGAGCACGAGCCGGAGGTGGATTTTGAAACCTTCTGCCGCGTGGAAATGCTGGTGGGCGAAGTGACGAAGTGCGAAACGATGAAGGAAAGCAAAAAGCTGCTGCATCTTTCCGTGTTCGACGGCGAACGCGAGCGCACGATCCTTTCCGGCATTGCAAAATGGTATGCCCCCGAGGATCTGCTGGGCAAAAAGGTCGGCATCGTCGCAAACCTTGCCCCGCGTCCCATGATGAAAGGCAAGTATACTTCGGAGGGCATGATCATGGCTGCCGATACCGCAGACGGCGCAGCCAGCGTGATGTTCTTCCCCGATGACGTGCCGGCGGGCATGCGCATCCACTGATTTCCCGTCCGGACATTTCATCCGATTTTCACAGCACAGGCGGTGTTTGTGTGTCCTGTACGCACAGGCACCGCCTTTTTTTCTGCGGGCGGCACGGGTTTGCGTGCGCCGCAGCCGAAAGGACTTTTTATGATTTTTGATACTCATGCTCATTATCTGAGCAGCCGCTTTGACGATCACCGCGAAGCCTTGCTGGACAGCCTGCCCGGACAGGGCGTTGGCGGCGTGGTGGAATGCGGCGTCGACCTTGCCACAAGCCGCAATGCCGTACAGCTGAGTCATTCCCGCCCGTGGATCTATGCCGCGGCGGGCATCCACCCGGAAAGCATCATCGACGAAGAAGCGTCCACCGTCACGCAGTTTCACGGCGACTGGCGGCGGGAGCTTGCCGAGATCGAACCGCTTTTCGAAGATGAGCGCGTGGTCGCCGTCGGCGAGTGCGGGCTGGATCACCACTGGCCGATCCCCGAACAGGAACAGCTGGAGCTGTTCCGCGCACAGCTCGCCCTCGCGCGGGAGCATGATCTGCCGATTTTGATCCACGACCGCGAAGCGCACGGCGAAACCTATGCCCTGCTGCGGGAATACCGCCCGAAAGGCATCGTGCACGCCTATTCCGGCAGTGCCGACGATGCGCTGTGGATCGCGCGTCAGGGCATGTTCATCGGCTTCGGCGGGGCGCTCACGTTCAAAAACGCGCGCCGTGCCGTCGAGGCCGCCGCCGCACTGAGCCTTGAAAACATCGTGCTGGAAACCGATTGCCCGTACATGGCGCCGGAACCGCTGCGCGGGCGCGAATGTAATTCCGCCATGATCTGCCACACTGCGCAGAAGCTTGCCGAGATCAAGAACGTCCCCGTCGAAGAGGTTCTGCGCGTAACGAACGCAAACGCCCGCGCCTTGTTCGGCGTGTGAATTTCCCTGCCCCTGATGCGCCGCACCGAAGGGCGCCGCGCTCTCATTTTGCAGAACGCTGCACGCTCTGCTTTTTTGCAAAAAAAGACCCGCGCCGGATTTCTTTTCGGAATCCGGCGCGGGTTTATTTTCTGTTCAGCTATCCAGAACTTTTATCTTTTCCCATTTGCTGCCGCGCGCACGCGAAACAAAGAACACCGTGCGCACCACCCAGTCCAGATGCATCGCAAGCCAGACGCCCAGAAGCCCCAGACCGAAATACGAAGCCAGCAGATATGCGCACCCGATGCGCACGAGCCACATCGCCGCCATGCTGACGGTCATCGTGTACTTTGCGTCCCCCGCCGCACGCAGCGCATTGGGCAAGGTAAACGCGCACGGCCATGCGATTGCGCACGACACGCAGTTCACGCGCAGCACGCGCAGGGCAAGCTGCGTCGTTTCCTGCGGCATGGAATAAAACTGCACCAGATACGGCGCCAGCAGGAACACGATCAGCGACATCGTGCCCATGCAGACGTACGCCACGATCATCAGCTTTTTTGTGTAGCTGCGCGCTGCGGTATAATCTCCCGCGCCGACGCACTGACCGATCACCGTCACCAGTGCGATGCCGATCGAGTTGCCCATGATATTGCCGATCGACGCCAGATTGTTGCTGATGACGTCCGCTGCAATGGCCGATGTGCCGAACGAAGTGATCAGCCCTGCCACCAGCAGCTTGCCCAGCTGGCAGATGCTGTTTTCGATGCCGCCGGGTACGCCGATGCGCAGCACGCTGCGAAGAATGGAACCGTTCCATTCAAAATGCAGGGGTCTGTCGAAATACACCGGGTTCGAGCGCCCGCGGATCAGCAGCCACATCAGGATGCAGGCGGCCAGCCAGCGTGCCGCCAGTGTGGAAATCGCCGCGCCCGTCACGCCGAGCCTTGCGCCGTAGATCAAAACGGCATTGCCGGCAATATTCACACAGTTCATCACCGCAGAGGCCATGAGCGAAACACGGCTGTTGCCCATGCTGCGGAACAGCGCCGCGCCGGTATTATACATAGCTAGTGCCGGATAGGAAAGGGCGCAAAAGTAAAAGTAGATCTCTGCCGAGCGCATAACGTCCTCTTCCACACGGCCGTACACAAGATGCAGAATGAGACGGTTGAAGCACAGCACCAGCGCCATGAGCACCAGCGATATGAAAAGCGTGGAATAAACCAGCTGCTTTGCCGTGCGGCAGGCGTTGACCCTGTCGCCGCGGCCGATATACTGGCTTGCCACGACCGCCCCGCCGGCGCTGAGCGCCACGAATGCCTGGATCAGCAGAATTTCGATCGACGTCACAAGCGCAATGCCGGAAACCGCCGCTTCGCCCGCCTGCGAAACCATCATGGTATCCGCCATGCCGATCGTAGTGGCAAGCAGCTGTTCCAGCACAAGCGGAAGGATCAGCCCGAACAGCGCCTTTCCTGTAAATATCGGTGCACTTTTCGTTTCACATGGTGTCATAACCGGTCACCTCGCATTTTTCGATAAACCCGCCCATGTCTGCCCTATATCATGGACCCTTTCCCCGAAGAAAGCAAGTGTATTTCCCTGTTTTTGATTGCGAATCTTGCGTATTCACCGCACGATCCCAAAAGGCGCGCCGCCCGTTGTGCAAAACGGGCGGCGCGCCTTGGTTTTCGGTTCGTTTTCAGAACGGCAGCTTATGCCGCGGGCAGAACGCTGCCCTGATATTTTTCGGTGATCCAGTCTGCAACTTCCTTGCTCTGCAGCACTTCCACCAGTGCCTTCAGCTCCGGACGATCCTTGTCCTCCTCGCGCACGGCGATCACGTTTGCAAACACCTTGCCGGCTTCGCTGTCCGCATTTTCGGTGACGAGCAGCTTATCCGAAATACCGGCCGGGATCGCATAGTTGCCGTTGATGATCGCGAAATCCAGATCCGGCAGGCTTGCGGGCAGGTTTGCTGCTGCCAGCGCTTCGATCTTGATGTTGTGCGGGTTTTCGGCAATGCCGTCATATTCGTTGAAGTTGATTGCGCCTGCGTCGGTCTGTGCTTCGCGGAAGGTATCGAGCGTGATGCCGTCCTTCAGCTTGATGATGCCGTTATCCTGCAAAAGCAGCAGTGCGCGGCCGCCGTTGGTTGCGTCATCGGGAATGCCGATCACAGCGCCGTCAGGCACATTGGCAAGGTCTGCGGATTTGCCCGCATAGATGCCGAGCGGCTCGTAATGAATTGCGCCGATGCTTGCGATCTTGGTGCCGTGTTCCGCATTGAAGTTCGTCAGATACGGCTGATGCTGGAAGTAGTTTGCATCCAGCGAGCCTTCGTCTACGCCGGTGTTCGGCATGACATAGTCATCGAACAGCACGATTTCCAGATTGATGTTCTGTTCTGCCAGAAGCTCTGCCGCATGCTCCAGGATTTCGCCGTGCGGAGCGGGGCTTGCGCCCACCTTCAGGGTAACAGCGCCTTCACCGGCGGGTTCGGATGCCGGCTCTGCGCCGGAGGAAGTATTGCTTTGTGCATTGCCGCCGCATGCTGCAAGTGCAAAGCACAGCGACAGGGAAAGGATCGATGCAATGATCTTTTTCATAGTTAAAAACTCCTTTTTCTTTCTTGTTTTCCATTGGATTGCAACGCAGGAACGATACGCGGAATCCCCTCTCGTTTCCGGTATGGTTTCTATCTCAGCCCTTGCGTTTTCGCACTCTGCCGTATGCATCCGGCATCCGGTGCGGCGCGCGCATTCAGCGGTTGCGTTTATCCGCTTTGCGGGCGATGAGGTCAAAAATTGTCTGGATGATGCACACGAGCAGGATGATGATAATGATCGTCGCGTACATCACGCTCTGTTTATAATACTGATAGCCGAAGCGGAATGCGATGTTGCCAAGGCCGCCCGCGCCGACACTGCCGGTGATTGCCGTATAGCCCAGGATCGTGATCAGGCTGATCGAAAGCCCGCGCAGCAGACTGGGGACGCTTTCCACCAGCAGCACGCGTGTGATGATCTGCCATTTATCCGCACCCATGCAGGCCGCAGCCTCCAGCACGCCGGGGTCGATTTCCTCAAGGCTCTGTTCCACCATGCGGGCGATGAACGGCGCCGCACTGACGGTGAGCGGAACGAGCGCCGCCGTTGCGCCGATGCTTGTGCCCGCGACAAAGCGCGTGAACGGGATGATGAAGAACATCAGGATGATGAACGGGATGCTGCGCATGATGTTGACAAACCAGCCAAACACCGCATTGAAGCGGGGTGCTTCGGCAATGCCGCCGCGTTTTGTCACGGTGAGCAGCACACCCATGGGCAGACCCAGAACGTAAGCGAAAAATGTGGAAACAATGGTCATGTACAGGGTTTCCAGCGTTCCCTCCCACAAAAGCGGGCCGTATTTTGTAAAAAGTTCTGTCAGCGCTTCCATTTGTTTACCCCTCCATACCAATCAGCTGCCGTGTCACGTCGCTCTTCGGTGCACGGAACACTTCTTCCACAACGCCGCTTTCTGCCAGCTTTCCGTCGCTGATGACCGCCACATGCGAGCAGATCGCCTTCACGACTGCAAGCTCATGCGTGATGATGATGATCGTGACGCCCAGCTGCTTGTTGATATCGCCCAGCAGCTTGAGCATGGCTTTCGTCGTCAGCGGGTCCAGCGCGCTGGTCGGTTCGTCGCACAGCAGCATTTCGGGATTCGTTGCCAGCGCCCGTGCGATCGCAACGCGCTGCTTCTGCCCGCCGGAAAGCTGTGCGGGATAGGCGTTCCTGCGATCCTCAAGCCCGACGATCTTGAGCAGCTCGGTGACGCGCGCTTCGATCTCCGGCTTTTTCAGCTTCTTTTCCAGCTTGAGCGGAAATGCGATATTTTCAAAAACCGTCTTCTGCATCAGCAGGTTGTAGCCCTGAAACACAACGCCCATTTTGCGCCGTGCATTCCGCAGCTGTGCGCCGGAAAGCGCCGCGATGTTGTGCCCGTCCATGCTGATCCCGCCGGAAGTGGGGCGTTCCAGCAGCGTCAGGCAGCGCAGAAGCGTGGATTTGCCCGCGCCGGACATGCCGATGATGCCGAAAATCTCGCCCTTTTCGATATTGAGGTTCACATCCTCCAGCGCTGTCACGCGATGATCCTTACACTCAAATATTTTTGTCAGATGCGAAATTTCAATCACTGCTGATTCCTGCCTTTCCCTGATTCCCGCCTTTTGCGGAATAAACAAAAAACCCGTCCTTGGAACGATTCGTTCCAAGGACGGGCATAAATTCAAAGCTCGTGGTACCACCTTGTTTTACTTTTTCCTCACAGAAAAAGCCTCAGCCGCTGCGGCCGTATTACGGATTACAGCGCGGCACTGTAACGGGTGCGCCCGTCATGCACTTACCGGATCGGTTCGCACATGCAACTCAGAGACCATGTTCGGCCGGACCTGCTTTGCTTCCTTTCACCAAACGGAAGCTCTCTTTGAAAGCCTGTACTCGGCGTACTCTTCTCGTCAACGTCTTTGTCGTTATGTTCCCAATTATACACGCCTTTTTCGCACTGTCAAGCATCTTTTTCCCGCTTTGTGCGCATTTTGCGGCATAAAATATGGTTTTTCCGCTTGAAACTGCGCCGAAATCCAATTCGTTACATTTTTGTAACAGCGCGTTTCCGGCGTTTTTCATACGGTATAAAAGGCTGTTTTTTCTGCAAGAAATGCGGAAAACTCCTGCGGTGTGCCGTCTGCCATTTCGTTTTTTGCAAGCACCAGTGCACGCTTATCCGCGCAGATAAGATACAGATGCTCGGTTTCCACCGCACATTCAAACGTGCTGTATGCAATGTGCTCGGCGCTGTCGGCTGCCGTCATCGTCATTCCGTCCCCGTCAAACAGGATCTCCACCGATTCGTCCTCTTTCAGCGCCGTATCGCGCAGAAGGGTCTGTGCGGCATCCCGGAACTGCCGGCCGATGCGCGGCTGTGCGTCAGCCTTCGCATCCCCTTTTCCGCACAGCACGGCAATGCCCCAAGCGGCGGAAATGACGCCGGCCGCAAGCATCGTCCAGATCTTTTCCGACGGAATGAGAGCCGTCAGGATAAAAAGAAGCCCTGCCGCAAGGAACGTCCAGCCCCGTGCGCGCCGCCGCGGCTTTTTGGGATGTTTCCCTGCATGCCCCGATACGGCGTCCGTTACCTTCCACATGCCCGGATACTCGCTGCGCGAGAGCATTTCGGTGCGCTTTTCCAGCGCACGCGCCGTTTCTTCCAGACATTCTTCTTCCTGTCGTCTGCCGATGCAAAACGAATAGCGTTCCTTTTCCACAGTCCTTCCTCCTTTATTCGGAAATATTCTTTTTTTCACGGTATATGCCGATCAGCTGCAGCTTTTCGGCGCGGGAAAGCCGCTTGATCGCCGCCTCCCGGCGCAGCGCCGCGCTTTTATCCGCACATTCCTCTGCATAAACCAGCGTCAGCGGACGGCGGCTGCGCGTATATTTTGCGCCGTGCCCTTCGCTGTGCGCCGCAACGCGCTTTTCCAGATCGTTCGTCCAGCCCGTATACAGCGTATCGTCCGCACACTGCAGCATATAGACGAAGGCTTTGCTCATTCCTCCTGCTCCATTGCCGCCTGACAGGCCGCAATGGCGTCCTCCTGCGTGCCCGTCGTCACCAGAAAGCGCCCCGCATGGCAAAAGCGAAGCGTTTCGATGCCGGAAAGGCCGGGCAGATCCCGTTCCGGCGCGCCCGCCCAGTGGCGCGGGAACGGCACCTTCAGCGCGGGCGAACCGAACGCCGCCGGAACCGCCTGTGCCGACCAGCCGCCGCGCTGCGACGGATACACCACAAAATATGCCTTGCTGGGGATCAGCTGCTGCTTCCACGGTGCAAAGCGTTCCAGCCGCACGATGCGCCCCTTCATTTTGGCAAGCGCCTCGTTCACTTCCTTTGCCGCGCGCTGCACACTGTAAATGGATTCAAGCTTATGGCGCAGGATATCCTCGGCCAGAGCCGCCGCACAGGCAAAACATTCATCGGGATCTTCCGGCTGATCCCACCGGGGGTTATACGCCGCGATCACGCCCGCAAGCTGATTGCCGCAGCCGGTGTTGTCATCCAGATCCAGCGGCTGAACAAAGCTTTCATCAAAGCGTTCCGCGCTTTCGCGCCCCACAAGGCCGGGGCCGATCTCGCGCCATAAAAGGCCGAACGCCGCATACGGCACGCCGTTTTCCCGCACGGGGCTTGCCTTTGCGTGATGATCGAACGGGCCGTCCCCGATATCGAACACAAGGCCGTCAAAGCCTTCGGGCACGGTGAAGCCGCGTTCGATCCGGATTTCCGGATTGCATATTTTCAAAAGAGCGGCACTGAAAACGTCATCGGCGTGAAATTTTCCGCCGTGTGTAAACGCATGATTGGGTATCTGCAAAAAATCGTCTCCTTTTTCTGTTTCCAGTTTAAAGCATACCACACATTCCCGGGATTTGGTAGCGGTTTTTATCGTTTGCCCCGCAAATCCTCTGCCCGATGCATCCCGGATACATATTTTTTGTATCATGCATTATATCTTATATTGTCCTCCGGTTTCGTCTGCATTGCACAAAAAAGCGCGAAACGGGCAGATTTTTGTAGATTCCCGGATATATTCCGTGTTATACTCAAGCTGATTAAACCTTATTCCATTCCGGCCAGATTCAAAAGGGGGTCATTCCATGGTCTATTCTCGCAGATACCGCCGCAAACGCATGCTGGTCATCCTTGCCTGCGTTCTTGCCGCCGTACTTATTTTCGGCTGTGTTTTGTTTTGGTTTTTACACCGCCCGATGCCCCGGGATCTTGCCAGTGCCGCCGCGCCGCAGGGGCCGGTGTTCGGCGTGCGCTTCGGCGGCGCCCCCGTGTTTGCCGAAGCTTCGCCCGAAGAGCTGGACGCATATTTCCAAAAGGCCGTCTCGTTTGCCAAAGAGCACGGGATGAACACGGTGTTCTTCGATGTGCTCAACGATGCCGACGGCGTCGGCTTCCGTGACCGCACGTTTGCAACATGGGCGGGCGCTTCTTCGCAGGATTCGCTGTTCCATAAATACGACCCGCTCGCGTCGCTGTGCGAAATTGCCTCTGCCGAAGGGATCTCCGTGCGCGCCGTCGCGCCGGAAATTTCCGGCGATAAGGACTGGGAACATTCCCTCAAGCGTCTGAAAAAGCATTACGCCATAGCCGGTCTTTCCATAGAGGGCAGCGCCCTTTTGGATTTTGAAACGCAGAAAGAAACCGTTTTTATCCCCGAAGCGGATTTTGCAAAGCCCGAAGTGCTGTTCAGGCATACGCTCGGCGGCGAAATCCCGGATGCCGTCTTTGATTACGAAGCCTGCCTTGCAAACGTTGAAGAGCTGAGCGTCCTTGCAAGCGTGCTGGATACCACCGTTGAGCGCCCCGTTCTTTTGAACTACACCCCGCCGAAGGAGCTTTCGGTGCAGTATCCCGCCGACGGCGCGAAGATCTACACCGAAACCTGCTTTGTCATGGGAACATCCGACCCCGAACAGCCGCTGACGTTCAACGACGCCGCGGTGGAAACGCGCGCGCCCGGCGGCACGTTCGGCGTGCTTGCGGCGCTTTCCTACGGCGAAAACGTCCTGACGCTGCGCCAGGGCGGGCAGGAGGTGAGCGTCACCGTCGTGCGCCCCGAACCGCCGAAGCCCGACCCCGCAAAGCCGAAGCCCGAAACACCCGAGGAACCACCCCACGATGCAACTGTCAGTGCCGAGGAGGGCACCCCGATCCGCATTGACGGCTGGCTCACCAGTCTTTTGTATGACCCCGAAAACGACGGCAACATCAACGAAACCGTGCGCCGCGGCGCAGTCGCCCGCGTGACCGAAAGCGTGGAGACCATGCGCAAGGGCAAAAAGACATGGGCCTACAAGCTTGCAAGCGGGGACTATGTGCTTGCCTACAACACGACCATCCTTTCCGAACCTGCCGAGACGGGCTTTTCCTTCACCGGCGCTTCGGCGCAGAAAACCGATTACGGCGAGGCCGTGACGTTCACCGGCAAGGGCACTCCGCTTGCCTACACCAATATGGTGGAAGGCGATCTTGTCATGGATTTTTACGACGCCGAATTTGCCGCCGATTTTGCGGTGAGCGATTCCGCGATGATCGCCGAAACGATCGTGGAGCCGAACGACCGCTTCACGCGCATCACCTTTAAATTCACCCAGCCTGTCTGGGGGCATACCGTGGAATATACCGAGGACGGCACCACACAGATCCTGCTGAAAAAGCAGCCCGTGCGCAGCGATGTGTTCGGTAAGCCGCTTACGGGTGTGACGGTTCTGCTGGACGCGGGACACGGCGACCACGACACCGGGGCAGCCGGCCCCGCCGGGCCGGACGCACCCACGGAAAAGGACGCAAACCTTGCGCTGATGAACGCCGTGAAATACCGTCTGGAGCAAATGGGCGCATCCGTGCAGACGATCCGCACGGATGATTCGTTCCTTTCACTGGAAGAGCGAAACCGCGCGATCATCACCGGACAGCCGGATTTCTTCCTTTCGCTGCATCACAATTCGATCGACCTGCGCGTGGACGCCAACCAGGCGTCCGGCACGGAATGTTATTATTTCTATCCCGCCGGGAAAGAGCTTGCAAAGACGCTTGTTGAAAACGTCACCGCCGCAACGGGGCGCGCAAGCCGCGGGGCGCACTGGGGTTATTATTACGTCACACGCAGCACGGTCTGCCCCGCCGTTCTTCTGGAGACGGGCTTCATGGTAAACCCCGCCGAATACGAACAGGTGACAAGCGACGCCCAGCTTCTGGCGGCGGGCGACGCCATTGCGCGCAGCATCCTTGCCTGTGTCCCGAAGGCATGACGGCAGGGCTTGCTTTTCACACATACTGTTTTCCAAAACTCCGGAAATGAATGTCCCAAAACAGGCGGCACAGGTACTGCACGGCCGCGCACTGCGCCGGGCAAAACAGCCGGCAAAGCACCGCGGGCATTGACCCCTGCATACATGCAAAAA
The DNA here is from genome assembly GCA_020025235.1 of Ruthenibacterium sp. Lineage (GTDB taxonomy): Bacteria > Bacillota > Clostridia > Oscillospirales > Ruminococcaceae > Ruthenibacterium. Next base: position 17,464 of record JAHHSL010000004.1, on the reverse strand, counting down.
CGCCGCAGACCGTCTGCGGCGTTTTCTATCTTCAGCTTACATGCGGGTTTTGTGTGCATGATCTGCACCGGATGCTTCTTTGCCGTCAGTTTTTGCTGCCGACCGTCTCCGGCTCTGTCTGGATGCGGCGGATGAACAGGCTTTCGATGCGCCGTTCGTGCACGCCGCGCACCTCGACCTCCAGTTCTTTATACGAAAAATGCTCGCCCGCTTCGGGGATATGCCCCAGGACCTCCAGCGCCCAGCCGCCGACGGAGTTATAATCACATTCAAACTCCTTGTCGGCAAAGCCGATCGCATCGAAGAAATCCTCGATATCGACGTCACCCTCGACAAGCCAGCTGTTTTCGGAAAGTTCGCGGATGTCGATTTCCTCCTTATCGGATTCATCGCGGATATCCCCGACCAGTTCTTCCAGGATATCCTCCATAGTCACAAGCCCCAGCACGCCGCCGTGCTCATCGGTCACGATCGCGATATGCTGCTGGCTGCGGCGGAATTCCGCAAGCAGTTCCTTGATGCGCTTGGAACGGTACACAAACAGTACGTCACTCATCAGTTCCGAAGGGATCAGCGTTCTGCCCGCTGCAAGCGCAGCCAGAACATCCTTCACATGGATCACGCCGACGATGTGGTCGATCGAACCTTCATAAACGGGAATACGGGAATACCCGCCCTCGACACACAGCTGCAAAAGCTCTTCCGACGGTGCACCGGAGGAAATCGCCGCCATATCCACGCGCGGCGTCAGGATATCCTGCACTGCGGTGTCGTCAAATTCGATCACCGACTGGATGATATCCGTCTCCTGCCGGTCAAGAACGCCCTCTTCGCCCACGGTATCAATGATCGTTTTCAGCTCTTCCTGCGTTACGCTGGGCTGCACATTGAGTTCGGACGAACGGTTGCCCGTGAAGATGCGCTTGATCTGCACAAAGATCCACACCAGCGGCGAAAGCAGCGTTTTGATGATGTACAGCGGCCCGCTGATGGAAACGCTGACTTTTTCCGCATTTTCTTTTGCAAAGCTTTTGGGCAATATCTCGCCGAAAATCAGGACAAGGACCGTGATGATCGCCGTTGCGATCGCCGCGCCCTGCTGCCCGAGCAGCGTTGTCGCGATCAGGGTGGAAAGCGAGGACGCCGTCAGGTTGACGACGTTGTTGCCGATCAGAATGGCGGAAAGCGTCCTGTCGTAATCTTCGGAAAGGCCGAGCACACGCTGCGCCTTTTTGTCGCCGTCATCCGCTTTGTTTTTCATGCGGATGCGGTTCACGCAGGAAAGCGCCGTTTCACTTGCGGAGAAAAATGCCGAAAAAAGAAGCAAAACGATCAAAGCAACGTACATACTGGGTCCGGGTGTATCCAAAAAACCACACTCCTGTAAAAAATCAAATTTCCCGACTGCGGTTTGCGCCGTCAGGATATAAAGTAAATCTCTTTTATTATAACAGAGCCGTTTCGGCTGCGCAAGCAAAAAAGCGGCTGTTCCCTTTCCCTTTTGTGCCGATCTATGCCTGCACCGGGAATCATTCGTCGAACTGCACAAAAAGGACCCCAGCCCGAACGGCGGAGCCCTTTTATTCTTTTTATGTATCCTGTCAGATGATTGGAAGTTCTCTGCCAAAATCCTGTATGCAGCTGCGTCCATGATCCCTTGATTGCACCAATCCGCACTTCAAAGTGAAGTGATCGATAGGTTAGGGATGAATCCTTTCGGAGATACTAAACCTTTTATTTTCGGATACTTTTAATAATCGGGATCAGTCCGACTACGGCGCACAGCCCGAAGTATCCCGGCTGGTGTGTCATCAGACAAAGAATAACAATGCTCTCAAGAAACACTGCGGCCGCAAGATATGTTTTCTTGATTTTTCGTGTCGCGATCAGATGCACAATGACAAGTGCCAGCAGTGAAAACACTATGGAGCCTATGATGAGTAAAAGCTTCATATTCCCTCCGTAAAATATTATTTCTTGACGCAGCCGCAGACTGCACCGGGTATTCCTTATGCGCAGATAGTTTGCAGCCTCCGGGTTGCTTGCCCGCTGCAATGCATGGCGTCTGCATCTGCCATGGTGAACCTCCGCAGGATGCGCCTTTCAGAGGAGCGTTATACCGTTCCTTTGTGCTCCAAATGAAGCATCCTTTTTCCGGCATGCTGAAACTGTCAGAATGATTTTGACAGGTCTGACAAAATAAGTTTTTGTTATTATAGCACACCTCCCTGCATTTTTGTATACTGTTTCTGTTAAATCTTTCTTTTCCTGTGATTTGTGTTCTGCCGGTTGAAACAGGCGGATGCCGGCAGGATCGGCGGGGCGTCTCCTGTCAATCCCCAAAAAGGAAAAGGGCGGCTGTTCCCCTGCCGCTTTCCGCTTTTTTGCAAAACTTTCACGCACATTCTGCCCGATGCGCACGGCGGGGCTTTCTTTTCCTGCGTGCATCCTGTATAATATGGGGCGGCGGCGTGCGCCGTGCATGCCGTACAACAAAAAAAGAGAGGGATCTCAACACATGGAACCGATGATCCGTGCTGTTTTATTCGATATGGACGGCCTGATGTTCGACACCGAACGCCTGAGCATCGACTGCTGGCGGCGCGCAGGCGAACATTTCGGCTATACGATCACGCCGCAGGACGTTGCCCTGCTGCGCGGGCGCAACCGCGAGGGCGGGCGGCAGGCGTTTTTGAAGCGCTTTGGCCCCGAACTGCCGTATGACAAACTGGTGGAAGATTCCCACGCACAGCTGGATGCACTTTTGGAGCAGGATGTCCCCGTGCGTCCGGGGCTTTACGAGCTTCTGGATTTTCTGGAAAAGCGCGGCACAAAGCTTGCCGTTGCTTCCTCCACGCAGAGCCCGCGCGTCATCCGCAATCTGGAAAAGGCGCAGGTGCGCCGGTATTTTTCCGCCGTGGTCGGCGGTGAGCAGGTCACGCGCTCGAAGCCTGACCCCGAGGTATTTTTGAAGGCGGCAGCCGCCCTCGGTGCAAAGCCCTGTGAATGTATGGTGCTGGAGGATTCCGCAAACGGGGTGCGCGCAGGCCATGCCGCGGGCTGCTGCACCGTCATGGTGCCGGATCTGGATGCGCCCGACGCCGAGCTTTTCGCTGCGGCCGACGCCATTGTGGAAAGCCTGCTGGATGTGCCCGCGCTTTTGCAGCGTCTGGATGCGGGCATCCACGCGCGCTGATTTGCGCGCAAAGCAGCCTGTTTTTGCGCACCGACGGCATTTTTCATTGCGCCGATGCGCGGATTTTGGTATAATAATGTACCGTAATCAAAGCAAAAAGGAAGGATTTTTCCATGCGCATGCGTTTTAAGCCCTATGCGGGGCCCGAACTTGCCGCCTGCCCGTTTCATATGAATCTGGCAACCCAATACAAAGGACACTGGCGCGAAACCTTCGCCCGCCCCGAACAGCCGCTGCACCTTGAACTCGGCTGCGGCAAGGGCGGCTTTCTGTCCCAGCTTGCGTCCCGTCATCCCGATATCAACTACATCGGCGTGGATATCACCGACAAGGTGCTGATCCTTGCCAAGCGCAATATCGAACGCGTTTACGCCGAAAAAGGGCTTGCCGTTGACAATGTCAAAACCCTTTCCCATGATATCGAGCGCATCCCGACGCTGCTGGACGAAAACGACGCCGTCAGCCGCATCTACATCAATTTCTGCAATCCGTGGAACAAAAAGGCCGGCCACAAAAAGCACCGCCTGACGCACACGCGCCAGCTTTTGATGTACCGTTCATTCCTGACGGACGACGCCGAGATCTGGTTCAAGTGCGACGACGAGGATCTTTTTAACGATACCCTTGAATATCTGCCCGAAGCCGGCTTTGAGGTCGTGTGGCAGACGCGCGATCTGCATGCAGACGAACCGGAATGGAACATCCGCACCGAGCACGAACAGATGTTCACGATGATCGGCATCCCGACCAAGGCGCTGATCGCACGCAAGGCCGCCCTGCCCGAAAACGCGCCCGAACCCCCGTGCGTGCCGGATATCCCCGCCGTGCGCTGATTTGCGCGCAAACGGCATCTTTCTTTAAAAATACGCCGCCGCGTGCGGCAAAACAAAACGGAGCGTACCGCAGTACGCTCCGTTTTTTGTTTCCGATCAACGCCGTGCGCGCCGAAATGTGCAAAGATCAGACCACCTTCGGGATCGTGATCGCATGCACCGGGCACACGTTCATGCAGGTACGGCAGCCGGTGCACTTGTCGTAATCGACACGCGCCACGTTGTTCGTGACCTTGATCGCGCCTTCCGGGCAGCTTTTTTCGCACTTCATGCAGCCGATGCAGCCCGCCGAGCACGCTTTGCGCGTCTGCGCGCCGCGGTCATGGTTTGCACACATGACAACGGGCTTTTCGCTTTCCGGACGGATCCAGATGACCTTTTTCGGGCAGGCCTGTTCACATGCGCCGCAGCCGGTGCACTTTTCGGGGTTGACACGGGCAACGCCGTTTTCAATGGTAATGGCGTTGAATTTGCACGCTTCCATGCAGTCGCCGTAGCCAAGGCAGCCGAACTCGCAGGCAGCCGAGCCGGAATACAGCGCCGCAGCCGCCTTGCAGCTGCTGATGCCCTCATAGATATATTTATTTTCGGTATGATCGAACGTGCCCTGACATGCCACGATCGCCTTGCGCTTGGCAACGGCGCCCGCTTCCACGCCCATGATCGCGGCGGCCTGTTCCGCTGCCGCCGCACCGCCGGGCACGCATTTATTGACGGGTGCGCCTTCCACGATCGCCTTTGCATAGTCTGCGCAGCCCGCATAGCCGCATGCGCCGCAGTTTGCGCCCGGAAGCACTTGCTGCACCTGTGCGATGCGGGGGTCTTCCTCCACATGCATGAAATGCGCCGCCACTACAAGGATCGCCGCACCCAAAAGACCGATGACAGTAACAACTGCCGCCGCTGTTACGATTGACATATGTCGATTCCTCCTTTAATGGCCTGCAAAGATGTTTTCGATCACACCGCCGAAGCCCATGAACGAAAGGCTTGTGATGCTTGCCGCCACCAGCGTGATCGGCAGGCCCTCAAAGCATTTCGGGGGATTTGCATCCTCCAGACGGCGGCGCACGCCGGAAAACAAAACCATTGCGACCATGAAGCCGACGCCTGCGCCAAGGGCGTAGACGAGCGCTTCGATAAAGCTTTCACAGTCTTCCAGAACGCTCAGCGTAACGCCCAGCACGGCGCAGTTCGTCGTGATCAGCGGCAGATAGACGCCCAGCGCCTTATACAGCGGAGGCATGAACTTTTTCATTGCGATCTCGACGAGCTGCACGAGCACCGCGATGATCAGGATGAATACGATCGTCTGCAGATAGCCAAGGCCGTTCGGCTCCAGGATATAGTTATACACCGGCCATGTTGCGCTTGTGGCAAGCGCCATGACGAAGATGACCGCCGCGGACATGCCCACGGCAGAATCCAGCTTTTTGGAAACGCCCAAAAACGGGCAGATGCCGAGGAACTGTACGAGGACGTAGTTGTTCACAAGGATCATGCTGAAAAATACCATTGCAAGCTTTGCTGCCATTATGCCTCGCCTCCCTCTGTCTGTTCGCCGCAGCCGGCACATCCGGCGCAGCCGCCGCCATGTGCGCAGCCTTCGCAGCCGATGCTGCGTTCCTTGCGGTGATTGGTGCGGATCTCGATGCCGATCACCAGTGCCATAAGGCAGCCGAACACGAAGAAGCCGCCCGGAGGGGTGATGAAGATCGTCATCGGGTCGACAGCCTGCGGCATCACGCGCACGCCGAACAGCGTGCCCGCGCCCAGGATCTCACGGATCGAGCCCATAAGCACCAGCGTGCCCGTGAAGCCCAGCCCCATGCCAAGGCCGTCCAGTGCGGAAAGGCCGATCGAATGTTTGGATGCAAACATCTCGGCACGGCCGAGGATGATGCAGTTGACGACGATCAGCGGCAGGAAGATGCCGAGCGCCGCGTCAAGCTCCTGTGCAAATGCCTTGACAAGCATCTGCAGGATCGTGACGAACGCCGCGATCACGGTGATATACGCCGGCAGGCGCACCTTATCGGGGATCACCTTGCGCAGCGCGGAAATCGCGATATTGGAACACACCAGAACAAAGGTGGCGGCAAGCCCCATGCCAAGGCCGTTAATGGCAAGCGTCGTGACGGCAAGTGTAGGGCAGGTGCCCAGCACCAGACGCAGCGAGGGGTTTTCCTTGACAAGACCGTTTGTGAATACTTTTACGTTTTCTTTCATTTTCTTCACTCCCCTTTCACGGTGCTGTATGCATCGATTGCCGCATTGATCGCATTGACGGCTGCCTTCGAGGAGAAGGTTGCACCGGTTACGGCGTCAATGTCCTCAATGATGAAGTTTTCCGCGGGGATGCCGCTGAACTGATCGGCAAACGCAGGTTCGGAGATTTTTTTGCCAAGACCCGGCGTTTCCGTGTTATCCAGAAAACGAACCGCTTCGACATTGCCTTCGGCATTGAACGACACCATGACCGGCACCTGGCCGTCATAACCCTTGGACTGCGCCGTGATGACATAGCCCGAACCGTTGTCGGCGCAGTACACTTCCGTCACGCCTTCGATTTCGGTTTCCAGCTTCACTTCGGTGAACGAATCCGCCGCCGGCAGCAGCGCCGCGCGCGTTTCGTTTGCCTTTTTGATCGCGTTTTCTTCGATGATCGGCGCGGTGACATGGTTTGTTGCTGCCAAAAGCACGCTTGTGACAAGGCAGATCACGCCCAGCACGACGATCGGCTTTGCAAAATCATTCCAGACATTTTTCATTTCGCCTTGACACCTCCCAGCGGTTTCTGACGGGTCAGCTCGTTCAGATACGGAACCAGCAGGTTCATCAGCAGCAGCGCAAAGCTGACGCCTTCCGCCATGTTGCCGAAAAAGCGGATCAGGCAGGTGAGGACGCCGAGGCAAATGCCGTAGACGATGCGCCCCTTAAAGGTAAACGGGCTTGTGACGTAATCCGTCGCCATGAAGAATGCGCCCAGCATCAAACCGCCGGAAAGCAGCTGCAAAAGCACATCCTGTCCCAGGATCAGGCTCAGCACCGCAACCGTGCCGATATACGAAAGCGGGATCGCCGCGCTGATCGTCTTGGTGGCGATCAGGTACAGCCCGCCCAAAAGCAGCGCCGCGGCACACGTTTCGCCCAGCATGCCGCCGTGCGTGCCAAGCAGCAGCTTGACGATGATATCCTTTCCCGGTGCGCCCGCTGCAAGCGGCGTTGCCGTTGCCAGCACATCCACATCCGTTTCGGGATAGGTGTATGCCGTCATGCGGCCCGCAAAGCTGATAAACAGCACGATGCGCCCGAGCAGCGCGGGGTTTGCAAAGTTATGACCAAGGCCGCCGAACAGCTGCTTTGCCACAACGATCGCCACGAACGCGCCGATGATCGCGATCCACAAGGGGATCGAGACCGGCAGGTTGAAAGCAAGGATCATACCGGTGACAACAGCGGAAAAATCCCCCACGGGCACCGGCTTTTTCAAAAGGATGCAGTACAGCGCTTCAAACCCGACGCAGCTTGCCACGGTGACGCCCGTGACCAGCAGCGCGCGGGCGCCGAAAATCAGGGAGCTTGCGATCAGGGCCGGCAGCAGCGCAGCACAGACGTTCAGCATGATGCCCCGCGTCGTTTCATGCGACGTGATGTGCGGGGATGCGCTGACGATCAGTTTTTTCTTTTCCATCGTTATTTTTTTCCTCCGTTCCGGCTTGCCATCATAAACGCTTTGGCAAGGTTCATCGTCTGGGTGACCGGACGCTTTGCCGGGCACACATAGCTGCATGTGCCGCAGCCGATGCACAGATCCGTCATCAGCTTGTCCAGCCGCTGCGGATCGCGGCGCGTATACGCTGTGGCGATCTCAACGGGGGAAAGCCCCATGGGGCACGCATTGATGCAGCTGCCGCAGCGGATGCATTCGCCCGGTGCCGAAAGGTGCGCCATGGAAGGCCCGAACGCAAGCAGCGCATTGTTCTGCTTGAGCACGGGCGAATCCGTATCGCAGACGGCGGTGCCCATCATCGGGCCGCCCATAAGCACTTTTTCCACATCGTCCCGCACACCGCAGAAATCCAGCACATCGCCGATCGGCGTGCCGATGATGACCTCAACGTTCTGCGCGCGCTCCACCGCATCGCCGTCCACCGTCAGGCGCTTTGTGGTAAGGGGCATGCCCGTTTCCAGAAAGCGCCCCAGCGTCGAGACCGTGGTGACGTTCATCACGATGACGCCCGCATCGGCGGGCAGGCCGCCTCGCGGCACCTCGCGCCCGGTTGTCTGTTCGATCAGGATTTTTTCCGCACCCTGCGGATACCGGCTGTCGAGCGGCTTTACGGTATAATCCGGGTCATTTTTGACAAGGCTGAACATCAGGTCGATCGCCTCCGGCTTATTGCGCTCGATGGCGATGATGACCCTTTTCAGGCCGAGATTTTCCTTTACTGCCGCAATGCCGCGCATCACGGTTTCGGAATGTTCCAGAAATTCGCGGTTATCCGCCGTGATATACGGTTCACATTCCGCGCCGTTGATGATCAGCGTATCGACTGCCGAAAGATCCTTGGGCGAAAATTTGACGGCCGTCGGGAAGCCCGCACCGCCAAGACCCACCAGACCGCAGGCCTGCGCCGCGGCGATCAGGCTTTGCTGATCCTTCACTTCGGGCGGAACACATGCCGGGTCGGGCGTCTGATTGCCGTCAGCCTTGATCACGACCGTCTGCACATTGCGTCCGTTGGACATATGCAGTGTGCCAATGGATTCCACCGTGCCCGAAACGCCGCTGTGGATATCCGCGCTGACAAAACCGCCCGCCTTGCCGACCACCGTGCCGACCAGCACGGCATCCCCCTTTTTCACTGCAGGGGTGCAGGGCGCACCGATATGCTGCTGCATGGGCAAAATGATTTTTTCCGGAACAGGCATCTTTACCGTCGCCATGCCGGATGTTTTCTTTTCATGCGGAACAGCCGCGCCCAGAGCGCTGCGCTTCAAACGTTTGAACATGAAAATAAGTCCCTCGTTTCTCCTCCTGTATTTTCCGTGTGCTCAAAAAAAGAGTGCCGAACCGGCACACTTTCCAAAGCCGCAGAATATCTCATCATCAATTGTAGTCTTTCCCTCTCTTATAGTCAACAAAGATATTTTTTTCACAATTCGCATCCTTTTTTTGTTAATTATTTCACTATGTTATCTTATATTCCTGCCCCCGACACATATTGCGTTTTTTCTGCCGGGTGTGGTATACTTGGAATAAATCAAACGATGCCATCGTGGCACAGGAGGCCGCAGTATGTCCTTTCTTATCACCGATAGCGATACCCCGCTTATGCCTGAAACGCTGCCCGCGCTCAAGCTTACCCATTTCAGCGGCGAACCGGCGCGCGGGTGCGTATATTCCTATCTTCGATGCTATCTGTGCGGCGGCAGCCTGTCGTTTTCGCTCACCGTATTCGACGGCGAGCCGCGCGATACCGCACGCATCGGGCTTGCGCTTTCGCTGGACGATGACGCCCGGCGCTATCTGTTCCTTTCCTGTTCACCGCACCGGGGCGACAGTCTGCAGCTTTACGAAAACGACGCCCCGGCACAGCCGCTTATTCTTGCGCCGCTGCAGCACACATCCGGCGGGGACGAACAGGGGCTTTACTGGGCCGTTCAGGGCGAACTGCCTGCCGAACTGTTTCTGCGCGTGTTCGGCCGCATCCCGAAATCCGGCTGCCTGATGCCCGGCAACGTCTATTTATACGATGAGGCCGAAGCGGCGTTCGGCTGCGCTTTTCCCGCAGACGGGGAACGCACTGTGCCCTGCCGTTCCGGTTTTGGTTCATTCCTTGCCGTACCCTACTGATTTTATGTTCTGAATTTAAGGAGGCGTATTTCTATGCTGAAAGCAATCTTGAAATTCCTTGCGGCTATTTCCGCAATCGCAGGCGTATTTGCAGCGCTGTCGTGGTTTACGCGCAGCAAAACGTCCGATTACGTTGAAATCTATTCCCCCGAGGATGACGACGATACGTTCTGATGAGCCTGCCGCATGTTACATTTTGCCCTCTGCCCAAACCAGAGGGCTTTTTTTGATTTTCTCTGCACGGCGCTGTGCGGTGCCGCAAAGCAAAGGAGTGTTTGTATGAAAGTAACAAGGGTTGTCTGTCTGTGCGCCGCCGCGGCTTTGCTGATGCTTACTGCTGCCTGCGGCGCAGATCCGTCTTCCTCTGCGGGGGATGATCCCGCCGCATTGCCGCCGCCCGAAAGTATTTCCGAAAGCGCTTCCGGCGGATTTGAAGTCGATGCCGAAAGCACCGGCGGCGCCGAAACCATTCTGATCGACGGCGCATCGGTCGGCGAGGGAAATCTTTCCTTTGCCCTGACGATCACCGATGAGATCGGCAGCGAACTGAACGTGACCGTCCACACCGACAGATCCAACATCGGCGAAGCGCTGACCGATCTCGGCATCATTGCCGGGGAAGAAGGCGTCTATGGGCTTTACGTCAAAACCGTGAACGGCATTTCGCTCGATTTTTCGCAGGAAAACGAATACTGGGCGTTTTATGTCAACGGCGAATACACCGCCGACGGCCCGTACCGCACCGAAATTTCGGACGGCAGCGCCTACGCCTTCCGCGTCCAGCACTAAACAAAACCCCCGCTTCCGGCACAGCCGAAAGCGGGGGTTTTGTGATTTGACAGAACGGGCGGTCATTCGCCGTCCCCCTTCTGCTTTTTCCAAACCAGATATTCCTTGTATTTTTTCAGTTCCTGCAGATCCTCGGGCGTCAGACGATCCCTGCGCGATTTATGATCGCAGGGGTCGATATTCGACAGCCCCAGCAGGTAATCCGCCGATACATGATACATCCGGCAGATCCGCACAAGCATTTCATGCGGCGGTGCGCTTTTTTCCTGTTCCCAGCTGCGCACGGCAGCCAGCGACACCTGCAGCCGCTGTGCAAGAGCCGCCTGCGTATCCCCCTGATTTTTGCGGATCTCCGCGAGTCGTTCCCCGATCATCCTGCAATCCCCTTTATCTGTTTTGCCGCGCGCCGCGGCTGTGCCGGGTGGTGCCGCATGCCTCGCCCGAGATCAGCCGTTTTCCTGTACTTCCATAAGCGGTGCGTAGTATTTTTCTTTGTTCTGTTCCAATTTCCGGTTGAAATCCGGTGCAAGGCCCGCATGCATGTTGCGCCGGAATTCGTGGGCGTCGAAGTGCTCGTCCTCGGCCTCCCGCCCGATGATGCGCGCCGCAATGTTCGAGCAGTGGTCGGAGATGCGCTCCAGGTTCGTCAAAATTTCCAGGAAAATGATCCCGCTTTCAATGGAGCACACGCCATCCTTCAGGCGATGGATGTGGCTTTCGCGCAGAAGCTCGATCATCAGGTCGATCGTCTCCTCCAGCGGTTCCACCTCGGCGGCGCGCTCCAGGCTGTCGCCGTGGAAAGCTTCCAGCGTGATGTCCAGAATTTCCTTGACGGCACTGTCCACCAGGGAAAGTTCCTTGCGTGCGCGGGGCGAAAATTCGATGCCCTTATCGAACACCTCGCCGCTGCGGTCGACCACGTTGATCGCGTAATCGCCGATGCGTTCGTATTCGATCACAAAATTGAGCAGTTCGGTCACGGTATGGCTTTCGACGTCCGAAAGCTCATGATCCGTCAGCTTTACCAGATAGTTGTTGATGCTGACTTCCAGCTTGTCGATCAGGCTTTCGCGCTTGTGGATAAGTGCGATGCACTCGGTATCATGCGAATACAGCACGGGCACGGCCTCGCCGTAGTTTGCGCGTGCATTGCGCGCCATGGTCTCCACCGCAGCGTGCGCCTGCTGGATCGCAACCGCCGGAGACTTGAACAGCAGTTCGTCCAGAACAGGGGCTTCGATATCCGCTTCCGGCTTGTCCTCGTCCTTCACCGAATGTTCGGCCAGCCATGCCAGCCCCTTGGTGAACGGCAGGAACAGCACCGTGACCACAACGTTGAACAGCGTGTGGAAGTTTGCGATATCGCCCATGTTCATCGTGGTATCCCACCACGAAAAGCCGACGATCGCCTTAATGCCGTAGATCGCCGCCATGAATACGGCGGTGCCGATCAGGTTGAAATAAACGTGCACCATGGCGCTGCGCTTTGCCGCCTTCGATGTACCGACCGCAGCGAGCAGCGATGTGGACGTTGTGCCGATGTTCTGGCCAAGGATAATGGGGATCGCGCTGCCCCATGTTACGATGCCCGTGCTGGAAAGCGCCTGCAGGATACCGATCGACGCCGACGAGCTCTGCACCGCAATGGTGACAAGCGTACCGGCAAGGACGCCCAGAACGGGGTTCTGCAGCTTCGAGAACAGTTCGGCAAACAGCGGGGCATCCTTCAGCCCGCTGACGGACTGCGTCATCATGTTCATACCGATGAACAGCAGGCCGAAGCCCATAAGGATCTGGCCGATGTTGCGCTTGCGCGGCGATTTGATGAACACAAAGAACACCGCGCCGGCAAAGGCAAGTATAGGTGCAAAGGTGCTGGGCTTGAGCATTTCCATAAAAATGCCGCCGCCCGCGATATCCGAAAGGCGGATGATCTGTCCGGTGATCGTTGTGCCGATATTGGCGCCCATGATGACGCCGATCGCCTGCGGAAGCTGCATGATGCCGGAATTCACAAGGCCGACCACGATCACCGTTGTGCCGGAGCTGGATTGGATCAGCGCAGTGATGACAGCGCCGAGTGCAACAGCCTTCCATGTGGACGAAGTAAGCTTCTGCAGGATGCCTTCCATTCTGCCGCCCGCGAACTTTTCAAGGCCGGTGCCCATGATCGACATACCGTACAGGAAAAGCGCAAGCCCCCCCGCCAGATTGATTGCGTTGTAAATGGTCATATTTCCTCCTGACCTTTCCGCAGCGCATCGTCGGCCGCGGTCATGTTTTGATAACGGTTCCTACGCTCCTATTATACCGACAGCCCTGTATGCACGCAACGGGATTTGCCGCATTTTACAAAAACTGTACATTTGCCGTATACACTTAGCGCATGCGCTCCACATGAACCACAACGCCCGCCGGGGCACAGGTCGCCTGATCGTGCGTGCGGGAAAGCCAGCCGAATTTTTCGCAGACATGGTCGGGACATTCGCTGTTGATGAAGCGGATCTTCCCGTCCGCGATTTCAAGATGTACCGGGATCTTGCCTTCCAAATCATAGATCCCGTCCTCGGAAAGTGAAAGCACCGCCGCCTGCTGACCCGCGATATCCACGACCGCCGCAGTTCCGGGCTTGCCGCCCAGCGACGACCAAAGCGAAAATCCGATTACCGCAAGCATGATGCAGGCGATGAATATGATGTTTTTTTTCATTATTTTCTCCTTTACAGCTTGAGTTGTCTTATTCTTATACTATAATAAAGATATCAACTATGCAAGGAGATTTGTTTATGTGCAAAAAACTTCTTCTCAATGAAGTCGATACATTCATCGATCAGAACAAAGAAAATGTCCTGCGCGATTTAAAGGCGCTTGTGGACGTCAACAGTGTGGAAGGCACGCCCGCACCGGGCGCACCGTTCGGCGAAGGCCCGAAAAAGGCGCTGGACACCGCACTTGCCATTGCAGACGGCATGGGGCTTGAAACCTGCTGCTGCGAAGGCTATATGGGCTATGCGCAGATCACCGGCGAAAGCGAAAAGCAGATCGCCACGATCGCGCATGTGGACGTTGTGCCCGAAGGCAACGGCTGGGACGGCTGCGCGCCGTTTGACATGGTGCGCCGCGAAGGCTGGGTGCTCGGACGCGGCACTGCGGACGACAAGGGCCCTGCCATTCTGACACTGTATGCGGCCAAGTTCTTCAAAGAGCGCGGCGAAAAGCTGCCGTATACCCTGCGCATCCTGCTGGGTGCCAACGAGGAAACCGGCATGGGCGATCTTGACTATTATCTGGAACACTATCCCCAGCCCGCGTTCTGCTTTACGCCGGATGCGGAATTTCCGGTATGCTACGGGGAAAAGGGTCAGTTCGGCGGCGAGCTGTCGACGGGCGTTATCTCCGGCAATCTGGTGGAATTTTCGGGCGGTGTTGCACGCAATGTCGTGCCGGATCGCGCGTACGCGGTCGTAAAGGCAGACGCCGGCGCACTGGCGGATACCGAAAACGTCAAGGTCACCGACGAAGGGAACGGCCTGTGCCGCATTTCCGCCTTCGGCAAGGGCGGCCACGCCGCCATGCCTGCCGGCACGGTGAACGCGATCGCGCTTGTGATCGATTACCTGCTGGATAACGGCCTTGTCAGCGAAAGCGAAAAGCGCGCGCTGACCACGCTGCAGCAGCTGCACGCATCCACGGACGGCAGCAGCATCGGCATCGACGCAAAGGACGACGTGTTCGATCCGCTCACCTGCGTTGCGGGCGTCATCAGCCTTAAAGACGGCAGGCTGCACCAGAGCATCGACATCCGCTATCCGACGAGCACCGACGACGCCACCCTGAATGAAAAGCTTTGCGCACTGGCACAGCAGGCAGGCGGCAGCTTCACGATCGCCTCGGTGGCAAAGCCGTTCTATATCGACCCGGAAACACCGGTCATCCGCACGCTGATCGACACCTACAACGAAGTGACCGGCAAAAACGCAAAGCCCTTCACCATGGGCGGCGGCACATATGCGCGCCACTTTGCAAACGCCGTCAGCTTCGGTATGGAAGAACCGGGCGAGCCCACGCCGGAATGGGTCGGCACCATGCACGGCCCGAACGAGGGCGTCAGCGAAGAGCTGCTGTTCCGTTCGCTCAAGATCTATATCCTTGCGATCGACCGCCTGATGAAGCTCGATTTCTGATGCTTCGGCGCACCGCGATCAACCAAAACACAAAGCATGATAAAAAGGCACGCTGCCGGGAAACCGCCCGCAGCGTGCCTTTTTTGATTGGCTTTTATTTTTTCCGGAACAGATTTTTTATCCGGTGCGGAACCGAAAGCAGCGCCGTGCCAAGACGGTACGATGCACTTGCGCGCAGCTCTTCGATCGTATCGTTCAGCGCATTGCACTGGCGGCGGTAGTACGCCGCATCGTCATCCACCGGCGCATCCCCTGCGCGCAGGCGCATGCCCTGTGCCGTATATTCATTCACAAGGCCGATCGCCGTTTCAAGCGGCGGGCGGGTGCACAGCAGCGGTTCTGCTTCCTGCCCGGCCAGCGCCGCGCGGAAAATCTCGTCCCAGTGCGCGGCGATGTCCTGCCCGAAGGCGCGCTCGGCGCTTTCCCGCGCCTGGCGTCCCATTTGGCGGCGCATCGCTTCATCCGAAAGCAGCTGCACCACGGCCTGTGCCGCACTGTGCACATCATTCTGCCGCACGACGAACATGCCCTTGCCCTCGCGGATGAAATCGGAGTTCGGCAGCTCGTACGTCACAAGCGGCAGCCCGCAGATGCGCCCCTCGCTGACGGCAAGGCTCTGCCCTTCAAACCGGCTTGTGCAGATCTGCACGGCGGCCTGCGCGTAAAGCGGCTGCATCTCCTTGTGGTAGCCCGCAAACTCAATGCAGTGTTCCAGATGCTTTTCCGCCGCGGCGCTTCGCACCTGCGCTTCGTATTCTTCGTCATCCGCGGCACCCGCGATCACAAGCTTTGCCTGCGGCTCTTTTTCGTGCACAAGCTCCATGATGCGCAAAAGATCGAACATCTGTTTTTCCGGGGAAATGCGTCCGACAAACAGGATATTTTTCCCTTCCAGCGGCGATACGGGCGCCGAAAGCGTAAGGCCGGTCGGGTTCATCGTGCGCATGCAGCGCAGGCCGCAGCTTTTCCACCACGCTTCATCCGTTTCGGAAAGCGCGGCCACCACATCCGCCAGCCGGTAATAACGCCAAAGCTGCGCGTTCTGATACGAATACGCCATATTCGGATTGATATAGTTGACGCAGAACAGCCCGTGCGTGTGCATCACAAGCGGCACGCCCAGCATGCGGAACGTTATGGAATCCGGCAGCATCATCACGGGGTCCTGCCATGCGTGGTACACCATGACGTCGACGCCGTACTGTTCCAGATACCGTTCCCACAAAGCAAAGCGCTCTTCAAACGCGGCAAGGCTTTTTTCCGTCACGGTCGGGATCACCGTGCGCGCTGCGCCTTCGGCAAGCGGATAATCCTCCTGCTGCGGCGCTTCGCCCGTAAACACCGCAACGCGATAGCCGTGCTGCGCCCACAGGCCGGAAAGCCGGCACATCACATTTTCAATGCCGCCGGAGCGCATGCGGTGATAAAACGTGCCCACCGTCTTTACCTGCGTTTTTCTTTCTTTCAGCGGGCGAAGAAGCGCGCACGCTTCGGCAAGCTCGGCCGGGTCGGCCGCTCTGCGCTCATACACCACATGGAACAGCGCGGCAAAGAACGTGTTTTTCGGGCAGTATGCCAGCGCCCGTTCCAGAAAATACTCCCGATCCTCCGGCGCACAGCTGTGCAGGAAATTCACCGCGATATCACCGAGCCACGCTTCGCGCATGCGTTCCAGCAGGGGCGTACATTCCTCCAGCCCGCCGTGCTGCTGCGTCCAGCGCTGCAGGTATTCATAGATCGAATACATTTTTGCAATGGCTTCGATCTTGCCGCGCGAAAGCGCCGACGTTGTGGAAATGCCCGTGCCGATGCGGTAACGGTACAGCTTTTCGGGCAGATATCCGTAGGAGTGCGAAAAATAAAACGCCAGATACGAGAACATCCAGTCCTCTGCCATATTAAAATATCCGTCCGGCAGGTTTTCGTTCGCCTTTTCCACGATTTCGCGCTTGTAGATCTTATCCCACATGCTGCGGGAAATGCGGCGGAACGGCTTTTCCCCCGCAAGACCGAACGACGATTTCGTGCGGAACGGTTCGGTGTGCTGCCCGACCGTCTGTTCCTGACTGCACAGCTCCTGCCCATAGCTTTCCGGTGCAAACAGCGTCACGCCGAAGCCCAGGATATCCGTATCCTGCTGCCGAATGGCCTGATACGCCTTTTCGCAGGCGTCCGGCGTCAGCATATCGTCGCTGTCCACAAACAGGATATAGCGCCCCGTGCTGTGTGCAAAGCCGGTTTTTCTTGCCTGCATCACACTTTTATTTTCCTCATGCCGCACACAGCGGATGCGCGCATCCCGCTCTGCCGCCTGCCGGATGAGCTTTTCCGTCGCATCCTGCGAAGCGTCGTCCACCACGATGATCTCGATATCCTGCATCGTCTGTGCCGAAGCACTGGCAAGACATTCCGCAATATATTTTTCACTGTTGTATGCCGGTATGATGATACTGATTTCTGCCATAGGTGCACCCCCGCGATCGGTTTATTGCTGCTTTATTATAGCATTGATTCCGCCGCGGCACAACCGCGCCCGGTGCGCCGCCGATGCGGCAGAACAAAAGGGCGCAGCTTCCTGCGCCCTTTGCTTATTGCTCTTCCT
>JAHHSL010000039.1 GCA_020025235.1 Ruthenibacterium sp. | reverse complement strand
AAGAAAGGTGTGGTTTTTATGAAGATGAATCGTGTATGGAGGGTTCACGCTTCCTAACCCTCCGAATATTATTTTGGAGGAAACAAAATGAAAAACCAAATCAACATGGCAAACGGTTTATTAAAACCGCTTACCAAAGAAACTGTGGAACTGATTGCCCAATGGGAGTATGAAGCACCCTATAATGCTTACAGTTTCAAAGGCCATCACGACGAATATCTGCTGGACGAATCCACTTGGGGAACAGAGCAGTTCTGCCTGGTCGACGGAGGAATTATTTTGGGGCAGGTAGCTTGCCAATATGAAGGCACTGATCTTTGGGTGGGTTGGTCAATGACACCGCAGCTATGCGGAAAAGGAAATGGCGCAGCATTTGTAGCAAAGTGCGTCCAAGAACTTCGTCGTATCAAAGACCATTCTGGACGAATACTTCTTCGTGTATCTGCTCGAAACAAAAGAGCGATAAGAGCTTATCAAAAGGCGGGATTCCAGTATGTAGAAACCATACAGGATGAAATTGCTTTTTCGGATAACATGGAAGATTTTTGGGTAATGGCACTACCATCGCCGATAACCGTCCGTGAAGCAGTTTCAGAAACTGATGTTGCTGTCTTTTGGGAGCAGCTTCACGCCTATCACAAGCGTGACATCTTCTCTGATTCTGATATTGAGGAACTGGAATATTTTCTTAGTTCAGAGTATCACGATCACATGATGAAGATTTACAGAAGGCAGCAGGATCGCTGCTTCTTCCTGTTCTTCCAGCGGAACGGGCAGGATATTGGCTTTACCATGCCTGTGATCTTCACTTCCGAGGATGGCAAGTGCTTCATCATGGAATACTGTGTTTATCCGGAGTTCCGGGGAAATGGAACCGGCAAGGAATGTGCCAAGGCGCTTCTGAATTGGGCGAAAGAACACGGCGCATTATACGCAGAGCTGAACCATGGCAGCAACATACGACGGCGGCATTTCTGGGAAACTGTCGGTTTTATGGAAAATGGCGCTGACGAATGGGGCGAACCACTGATGATCCTGCCACCGAAAGAAAATGTTCCGATTACCATAGAAATCCTCTCTGATCCAGAGGACTGGCAACTCAAGAAGTTGGAAAACGGCTTTCTCAAGGAAATCGGAGAAACTCCGTCAACGGAGGAAAAGCAGGAAAAACTTGCCCAGGCAATCCGGGACAGCAAAATCACATTCTTTATGGCGAAGCGTGGTTATCGTGCAGTCGGAATGTGCAGTATTGCAAAATGCTTCTCTACATTTGCTTGTGCCGATACCGGGATCTTTGAGGACTTTTACATCGAACCTGCGTTCCGCAGAAAAGGTGTTGCCCGAAAGTTAGCACAGGCAGCACAGCAATGGGGCGAGGATAACGGCATTGCAAGCCTGACCGTCACCTGCGCTCCTTGTGACGAGAAAATGTATCAAGCGCTTGGGTTTGATATTCATTTAGGCAGAACATTTGCATATCTGCGTTAAATCAAAGTGAGGCTGCCACACTTTGCATGAGCGTGGCAACCCTATTGCAGCCTTATATATACTTTTGCAGAAAGAGCCCTGAGACCTATATCACTAAGTCTCAGGGCTCTTTTGGTTTTATCTTTATTTCAGTATACCGTCCTTGTGCTGCCGCACATGAATCTGACTTCGACCTTCCTGCCGGTATTCACTGTCATTTTGTAACCGTCAAAACTGTACTTGGATTGAAAGGCACTTTCTGATATAACAACTGAGTCACCTCTCTGGGGAGCATAAAAGCTGACCGATCCTCGTTTGCTGCGCTGCAATCCGGAGCGATACTGCCAACGCACAAACCACGTCTGGCCAAGCGAGGAATGGATTCAGAAAGGTCACCTGCAATCATAAAACATGTAATCCAAGCAGACAGCCGCTTCGCTCCTTCTCAAAACGTGCCAAACATCATAAAGCGCGCCCATTCAGGGCAGCGTCCTTTTTGTATGTATTTGCGTGAAAAACCGGAAAGCGAGTAATCAGTCGTCGTTTCCGGCCGAGCACTTTGCGGCGTCGATTGCAAGCATCACCATAAGGCAGTGCAGTGCGTCCGCAGGGTCTGCGATATCCAGGACATAGGTGTCCGTCCAACGGAACAGTTCCTTGCTTGCGGCCATGACAAGCCGTCCGCTGCAATCGGTGACGCGGTAATCGAATTCAAAAAAATCGCCCTCAATATCCCAGCCGCGGAAATCGAGTGTGAACGAAGGACGGAAAAAGGTGAATTCCTTGCGGATCTGCCCGACGCACTGTTCGTTTTCGTAAAGGGCAAAGCGGGGAAGGAAGGAAAACACTTCCTCCTTCACCACACCCAGTTCGGTTCCGTGCGGATCAAAGATTTTAAGACAGTGGCCCCAGCTCAGAACGCCCTTCACTTCAAAAACGACGTCCCCGTCCTCGTTATAGATATCATAGCTGTCAAACCACGAAAACATGCGCTGCTTGAATAAAAGTCTCATAGCGGACCTCCTTTACGGCAAAACGTCCATGGCTCCGGAATTGAAGGCTTCTTCGGTGGATTCGGCGGAGCCGGATACCTTCCAGCCGTCCTCCCATGTCAATACAATCACCCGATATTCCGAATGATCGCTCTCCTTGTTGGATTCGCGGTTCAGCGTAGAATATTCCACATGGGCGTAGCACGAAATGTGTGCGCCGCCGTCCGCTTCAGTCAGCTTTATGGCATCCGGCTTACATTCGGCCGATTTCATATTATAGATGTGCTCTTTGTGCTCTTCGGAAGAAAGACCCTCTGCCAGATGATTTTTATAATCGGCGGTGCAGCCGGAAATCAGCGCGGTATCCTGATGCGTCAGCGCATCCAGATAGGTGGCAAGGTGGGCGGTGAGCAGAGAATTGAGCGTATCTGCCGCAGGCGTGCCGCCCTCGGTGGCAAAGTCTTCAAACGTCAGTTCGGTTTTTTCGATATCCGTAAATTCGACGCTTGCCGTCGTGACGGAACCCCACGGAGAGGTATACGACATGCCGATCTTGCTGCCGAGTGCGATCTGCGGAAGCGTTACAACTCCGTCGGACGGCTTATCGGCAAGTTCGGTGCCGTCCAGTGTGATGACGGCGTCATCGCTCGGGCAGCCCGAAACCGTCACGGCGCCAATGGGCAGTGCACCGGCGAACAGCGCGGGTTCATCGGAATCGAACAGCGCAAGGGTCACTTCGCTGCCGGCTACATTCTGGCCCGCGGCAGTCGTGCCGGTGACGGATACCGTGTAGGAACCGGGAAAGAGATTTTCGTACAGGATGCCGGTTTCCGTGTGTGTGCCGTTCTGCGGGATGCCGTTGATCGAAAGCACCAGATTCTGCGCCGGTGCGTTCAGCATCAGGCTGACGCTGTGCACCGCAACCGCATACCGGCAGTAGCCGAAGAACACGGGGTCTTTTTTAACGGCAAGCGCGGGAAAATCGCCTGCATACGTTTCGTCGATGATCTGCGCTTCCAGCTGCGCGCAAAGCTTGTTGCGGCTTGTCTCATCGGCAAAGGCACGGCACAAAGCGGCTGCGCCTTCATCGGAAACGGAAAGGTTTGCGCCTGTGAGCATGGGTTTGAGCGCACCGGCGTCGTTTTCTGCCAGCGCCGTATCGAACGCCGCCAGAAATTTTTCGGGATTGTATCGGTTGTACAGCACGGTCGCCGTGATGCACAGCGCAGCCAAAATCACACTCAGCACGCATACGATCACCAGCATGCTGCGCGTGGTGCGGTTCATGCGCACACGGCGGGTGTGGGATGCGCGTCCGCTGCGGTTTTTCGGCAGCAGGGCGGATTTCTGTGCGCGGCAGGCAGAGCACAGCTCTGCATCGGGGTCGTCCAGCGGCATGCCGCAGTTTTTACAGGTGTCCATTCATTATACCTCGTTCTTTATAAAGATGATGCGCTGCCTGCATTACAGACGCGCATAGGCGGCAGCAATGCGGGCTGCGGCGAGTGCATTGCCGCAGGCAAGCTTCCGGCTTACGTCCAGCGCGCGTCCGTCCGTCATGGCGCAGATGCGGTCCATTAAATAGGGCGTCAGGGCAGTTCCGCGGATGCCGGCCTCCTCCGCCTGTGCAATCGCGCGCGTGATGATTGCCGTCATTTGGTCGTGATCCATGGAATCCTGCTCCGGCACGGGGTTGCAGATCAGCAGCCCGCCCGCAAGCCCAAGATCCCATTTTGTCTTGGCGATCCATGCGGCTTCGGTTTCGTCTTTAACGCGGTGATCCACCGAAAAGCCGCTTTTGGAGCACAGGCACGCCGGAAAATCGTTTGTGCGCAGCCCAAGGACCGGAACTCCCATGGTCTCCAGATATTCCAGCGTCAGGCCGATGTCAAGGCTCATCTTCCCGCCGGAGCAAACGACGATAACAGACGTCTGGCGCAGCTCCTGCAGATCGGCGCTGATATCCATGGTGACCTGCGCGCCGCGGTGCACCCCGCCGATCGACGCCGTGGCAAAAACCGGTATGCCGACAAGCCGTGCCAGGATCATGGCGGAAGAAGCGGTCGCAGCACCGGTGCGCTTTTGCGCGACCATGACGGGCAGATCCCGCCGCGAAACGCGCGCGATGCTGTGCGATCGGCACAGCGATTCCAGCTCCGCACGGCTCATGCCGATTTTCAGGATGCCGTCGATGACGGCGATCGTGGCGGGAACTGCGCCCTCTGCGCGCACGCTTTCCTCCAGCTGCTGGGCAAAGGCAAGGTTATCCGGATATTTTATGCCGTGGGCAAGCATCGCACTTTCCAGCGCGACGACCGGCTTTCCGTTTCGCAGCGCCGCGTCAACATCCGGCGCAATGGAAAGGTATCGTTTCAGATTCATAAAGCATACTCCTTTGGCAGTAAAAACGCATTTGCCGCACCGGAAAGCACCGGACGGGCAGAAAGCGGGATTTTGCATGCAGAAAAAGCTTTGATATATTTACCTATTGTACGTTGTTCTGCGCAAAAAGGCAAGCGGACGGCGGCGAACCGGAGCGGTGTATTTGTAAAATTTTATCTTTTCGGGTCATGTATATTCCGGAACGGAACGTTCAAAATACTAGTATCACAGGCCGCAGGGATCGGGAGGGAAAAGCCCGCCCGGACGAAAACGGCAGGGAGGAAAAAAGAATGAAGAACGAACAAAGCTCCGGCAGCTTCTGGAAAGGCAAGGGCTTTTACGCTGCGCTGACGCTTGTGATCACAGGCGCGGTGGCGGCGGGCTTCTTTGCCGTGGGCAATATGCTGGATACCCTGGACACTGAACCGCAGACGCCGCAGTACCGCCGTCCGATCCAAAATGAGGAGGAAATCCCGTGGCAGCACGAACCGCACACACCCGCGGAGGAAAAGAAAGAGGATGTGCCGTTTGCACACAGCGAATCCTCTGCGCAGTCCGAATCGCAGAATGCATCCTCGTCGCAGCCCAAGCAGCAGGATGCATCTTCTACGCCTGCAAAGCAGTCCGCTGCATCCGAAACGCCCGAAAAATCCGCAGAGCGGCATCCTGCGGAGCCGCCCTCGTTTGCCTTGCCGACCGACGGCGCAAGCCTGCAGGGCTTTACCGGTGACGAGCTGGTGTACGACCGCACGATGAACGACTGGCGCACGCATAACGGCATGGATCTTGCCGGTGAAAAGGGCACGCCCGTGGCAGCGCCGGCATCGGCCGCAGTGGCAGATGTAAAAATGGACCCGCAGTGGGGCAATATCGTGGAGCTGCGGCAGGGAGACATCTTGATGCGCGTGTGCGGCCTTGCGCAGGTGAACGTCAAAGCGGGCGACGAGGTGAAGGCCGGCGAGCCCATTGGCGTGCTGGGCGAAATCCCGGCGGAAAGCGCTTTGGAACATCATGTGCATGTAGAAGTGATCCGGGAAGGCAGATATCTCGATCCCAAAGAATTTTTTGGACAGGCACAGTAAACAAAAAACGGCGGCGTATGCAGGAATTTCTGCATACGCTGTTTTTTTATGCAGTGCGGCGCAGCGAAACACCGCAAGAACTTGAAAGGCGGGCGCTTTTGTGATATTCTATATTTGGTTTATTGTCTGAACATGTCAATAAAAAGGAAGATATAAGAGAGGAAATTTTTCGATATGGGAAAATTCAATTTTATCAGCACGGAAATTCCCGGCGTGCTTGTGATCGAACCGACCGTGTTCGGTGACAGCCGCGGTTATTTTATGGAAACGTTTGAAGAACGTGAATTTGCAGCAGCGGGCATCAAAGGCCCGTTTGTGCAGGATAACCAGAGCAAAAGCTCCAAGGGTGTACTGCGCGGGCTGCATTTCCAGAAAGAGCATACGCAGGGAAAGCTTGTGCGCGTTGTCAGCGGCGAAGTGTTCGACGTTGCAGTGGACTGCCGCCCGAACAGCGAAACGTTCGGCAAATGGGTCGGCGTGACGCTTTCGGCAGAAAACAAAAAGCAGTTTTATATCCCGCAGGGCTTTGCACACGGTTTTCTCGTGCTTTCCGATGAAGCGGAATTCACCTATAAATGCACCGATTTTTACGACCCGTCGTCCGAAGGCGGCGTAAAGTGGGATGACCCGGATATCGGGATCGTATGGCCCGAAATCGATGGCGAAATCCGGCTTTCCGCAAAGGACAGCGTGCACAAGGGTTTCAAAGAACAGGATTATGCGTTTTTTGAAAGGTGGTAAGCTCGGATGAACATGCTGAAAGCATATATCAAGGATTTCTGGCGGTACCGCTATCTTCTGCAGAACCTGATCGGGCGTGATTTCAAGCTGAAATACCGCCGCAGCGTCCTGGGTGTTCTGTGGAGCGTCCTGAACCCGCTGCTCATGAACATCGTCATGGTGCTTGTTTTCTCTTCCATTTTCGATATGCGCGGCGCGGGCATCGAAAACTTCCCGGTTTATCTTCTGATCGGCCAGCTGCTGTTCAACTTTTTCAGTGAAGGCACCGGCAGCGCCATGAGCAGCATGCTGTCGGCGGCGCCGCTGATCAAAAAGGTGTATATCCCGAAATATATTTTCCCGCTTGAGCGCGTGTGCTTTGCATTGGTGAACTGCCTGTTCTCGTTCATTGCGCTTATCATCGTGATGCTGTTCACGGGGGCAAAGCTGCACCTGACGGCTTTCCTTGCACTGTATCCGCTGCTGACGCTGTTCGTGTTCACGCTGGGCGTCGGGCTGATGCTTTCCGCAGCGACGGTGTTCTTCCGCGACGTCATGCATCTGTGGGGCGTATTCATCACCGCGCTGATGTACTTTTCTGCAATTTTCTATGATCCTGCACAGATGGGCGATATCACGATCGCGGGCCACACGATGAACATGCAGAGCCTGATCCGCTTCAATCCGCTGTACTGGTATATCACGGGCTTCCGCGATACCGTGCTGGACGGGAAGGTTCTGTCGGTGAATATGATCTGGGTATGCGCCCTGTGCGCTCTGCTTGCGCTTATACTGGGTCTGATCGTGTTCCGCCGTCAGCAGGACAAGTTCGTTCTGCACATTTAAGGGGGTGGCCGGTATGAGTATGATCGAAGTGAATAATGTTTCCATGTGCTTTAATATGGCCAAGGAAAAGCATGAAAGCCTGAAGGAATATCTGCTTGCCGCCGTGAAGGGCAAGCTGCAGTTTGAAGAATTTTATGCGCTGCGCGATGTTTCGATGCGCGTTGAAAAAGGCGAATTCCGCGGCATCGTCGGGCTGAACGGCTCGGGCAAATCCACGCTTTTGAAGGTGATTTCTGGCGTGTTCAAGCCCACCAAGGGCTCTGTCAGCGTAAACGGCACGATCGCCCCGCTCATCGAACTGGGCGCGGGTTTCGATATGGACCTTACCGCGCGGGAAAACATCTACCTCAACGGTACGGTGCTGGGGCTTACGCCGAAATATATCGACGAAAAATTTGACGAGATCGTCGAGTTCAGCGAGCTGCGCGATTTTCTGGACGTTCCGCTCAAAAACTATTCCTCGGGCATGGTGGCGCGCATCGCCTTTGCCATTGCGACCATTACCACGCCGGAAGTGCTGATCGCGGACGAGATCCTTTCGGTCGGCGACTTCCGCTTTCAGGAAAAATGCGAAGAGCGCATGCATCAGCTGATGAGCGGCGGCACCACGGTGCTGTTGGTAAGCCATTCGATCGAGCAGATCGAGCGCATGTGCGATAAGGTGACGTGGCTGGAAAAGGGCCGTGTCAAAATGGACGGCGACGTTGCCGAAGTGTGCGCCGCCTATAAGTCGCTGGGCGAAAACAATGAATAAGATCCGCCGCAGGGCGTGATGACAACGCGGTTTTCGGCTGCTGTACGGTTTTGACAGCAGCCGGACCGCGTTGTGCTGTAAAAAGAAAGGGGAAAATTCATGGCGCAAGAAAATAAGGTGCAGGACCCTGCAGAGCGCGATTCCATAGGAAAGGCACTTTCCCGCACGGTTCGTCCGGAACATTTCAAAAGTCTTGTCCGGCGTGCCCGTGCCTGCCTGAGCGAACGCGGCGCCGAAGCACTCTGGCGCGAAATTTCGGTGCGCATCAGCCTGATGACAACGGGCGAGATCCAGCGCTTTCGGCTGGAACTGCCGCTGCGCCGCGAACTGCCGGCACAGCGTGCGGCGGTGTTTGAAAAAAGCCCTCTGATTTCGGTCGTGGTCCCGCTTTATAACACGCCGAAAAAGTTCCTGCGGGAGATGATCCAAAGCGTGCTGCGCCAGACGTATTCCAATCTGGAGCTGGTGCTGGCCGATGCTTCGGACAAAGCGCATGCGGATGTGGAAAAAACCGTGCGCAGCTTTTCGGACAGGCGCATCACCTATGTGCGCCTTGCGGAAAACAAAGGCATATCCGGCAATACCAACGCGGGCTTTGCGGCGGCACACGGGGATTTTCTGGCGCTTTTGGATCACGATGACGTCCTTACCCCGAGCGCGCTGTTTGATGTTGTGACAAAGATCAACGAAGAAAATGCCGATTTTTTGTATTCCGATGAAGTGGTGCTGGACGCCCGGCTGAAAAAGGCGCTGCGCTATCACTATAAACCGGATTTTTCCCCCGATTCGCTGCGCGGGTGCAATTACATCACACACCTTTCCGTGTTCAGCCGCGAACTGCTGGAAAAAGCGGGCGGCGGCGAGCGTGCGGAATTTGACGGTGCACAGGATTTCGACCTGATCCTGCGTCTGACGGAGCATGCGCGGCATATCGTGCATATCCCGAAGATCCTGTACTGGTGGCGAAGCCACAGCGCATCAACGGCAAGCGGCATGGAGGCAAAGCCCTATGCCGTGCAGGCAGGGGCACGGGCAATCGCCGCGCAGCTGGAACGGCTCGGCATGCCGGGCAAAGTGACGCCGGTGGAAAAAAGCCCCGGCGCGTATCGTGTGCAGTATGAAATCACAAAGCCGGGACGCGTTTCGGTGCTGATCCCGAACAAGGATCATGTCGAAGACCTTTCGCGCTGTCTGGAAACGCTGTACCGCTTCGCAGGCTGGGACGATCTGGAAGTGATCGTCATTGAAAACAATTCCGAAGATCCCGAGACGTTTGCCTATTACGAAACGGCGCACAAGCAGTATCCCGCATGCCGTGTGGTGCGCTATGAGGGCAAATTCAATTTCAGTGCGATCAATAACTTCGGCGCGCAGTTTGCCACCGGCAGCCATTTGCTTTTGCTCAATAACGATATCGAGGTGGAAACGCCGGATTTCGTCCGCGAGCTGCTTTCCTATTCGCAGAGGGACGACGTCGGCGCGGTGGGCGCAAAGCTGTTTTACCCCGACGATACGATCCAGCATGCGGGTGTTTTCATCGGCATCAACGGCAGCGCGGGACATTCCCATAAAGGCCACCCGCGTGAAAGCGCCGGTGACATGAACCGGCTTGCCACAACGCAGAATTTCTGCGCGGTGACGGGTGCATGCCTTATGGTGAAAAAGGCGCTGTATGACGCCGTCGGCGGGCTGGATGCCGAAAACTTTGCCGTTGCGTATAACGACGTTGATTTCTGTCTGCGCCTGTGGGAAAAGGGCTTGTGCAATGTGATGACGCCGTTTGCGTGCGCCGTGCACCACGAAAGCAAAAGCCGCGGCGACGACACGAACTGCGGCGGGCCGCGGCAGGCACGTTATGAGGCAGAGCGCGGGCGCTTCCGCACACGGTATGCAGACCTGATGCAGCGCGGCGACCCGTACTATAACCCGCATCTGACGCTTTTGTATGAAAACTACGGATACAGGTGATCCGCACGGCACAGAAAAGCCGGATATAAAGGAGAATCCATATGAATCTGAAACTCAAACGCCTGCGCGAGCTGGCGGCGGTGTTCTTTGAAATGGTACGCACAGACGGCCTTGCACCGACGTTCCGGCGGGCGGCGGCGTTCTGCAAGCGGCGCTTCGGCAGCAAAAAAGGGCGTTTTCTGCCCAAAAAAGAAACGCTTGCCGCACAGCGTGCGCTGGATTACAGCGCCCTTGGCTGGGATACGGTGAGCATCTGCGTGCCGCTTTACAACACTCCGCAGAAATTCCTGCGCGAGCTGATCGACAGCGTTCTGGCGCAGACCTGCCCGTGCTGGGAACTGTGCTTTGCGGATGCGAGCGATGAACAGCATACAGACGTTGCAAAAACCGTGGCGGAATATCAGAAAAAAGATGCACGCATCCGCTGCGTCAAGGTGGAAAACAAGGGCATTTCCGCAAATACGAACGCGGCGGCAGCCCTTGCGGCGGGAAAATATATCGGCCTTGCCGACCATGACGATGTGCTGGCTCCGCATGCTGTTTACGAGATGATGAAAGCCGCACACGAGACAGGCGCACAGTTCCTGTACAGCGACGAGGCGCTTTTTACAAGCGATATCCGCCGGCCTACGACGGGGCACTTCAAGCCCTCATTTGCGCCGGATTACCTCAACTGCTGCAATTACATCTGCCATTTTTCCGTATTTACAAAAGAACTGTTCGACGCAGTGGGCGGGCTGTGCCCGGAATGTGACGGCAGTCAGGATCACGATTTGTTCTTGAAGCTTTCAGAGCGCACGGTGCCGCAGCACATCGCAAAGGTGCTGTATTACTGGCGCGTGCATGCGGCGTCCACCTCGGCGGGCACGCAGGCAAAGCCGTATGTGGCCGAAGCGGCAAAGCGCGCCGTGGCGGGGCACCTTGCCCGCACCGGTGCAAAGGGAACAGTCGTGGACGGCCTGTTCCCCAGCACCTATAAGGTAGAATATGAAATCGAGGGCGAACCGCTCGTTTCGATTTTGATCCCGAACAAGGATCACATCGACGATCTGGACAAGGCGCTGTGCTCGATTTTTGAAAAAACGACCTATCCGCATTATGAAATCATCGTGATCGAAAACAATTCGACCGAGGACGC
Source organism: Ruthenibacterium sp. (assembly GCA_020025235.1). Lineage (GTDB taxonomy): Bacteria > Bacillota > Clostridia > Oscillospirales > Ruminococcaceae > Ruthenibacterium. The sequence continues at coordinate 6,426 of JAHHSL010000039.1, read as the reverse complement.
GACGTTCCGCTATTACGAAACACTGGAAGGCCGGCATCCGAACTGCCGGGTCGTGCGGTATGAGGGCGGCTTCAATTTCAGCGCGATCAATAATTTCGGACGCCGGTATGCAAACGGCGAATATCTGCTGCTGCTCAATAATGACGTGGAGGTCATCAACGGGACATGGCTTTCGGAGATGCTTTCCCTGTGCGCACAGCCGGGCGTGGGCATCGTGGGCGCAAAGCTCTATTATCCCGATGACACCATTCAGCATGCGGGCGTGATCGTCGGGCTGGGCGGCTATGCGGGCCACAGCCATAAGTATGCAAAGCGCGGCGGCAGCGGCTATATGTTCCGTGCATCGACGGTGCAGGATCTTTCCGCCGTGACGGCGGCGTGCCTGCTGGTAAAGGCTTCGGTGTATGACGAGATGAACGGTCTGGATGAAAAATTCACCGTGGCGTTCAACGATGTGGATTTCTGCCTGCGTGTGCGCAACAGCGGATACCGTATCGTCTACACGCCGTATGCCGAACTGTATCATTATGAAAGCAAAAGCCGCGGGCAGGATACCAAGGGTGCGGCAAAAGAGCGCTTTGACGGTGAACGCCGCCGCATGAAGGAACGCTACGGTGAAAGCCTGATCTGCGACCCGTATTATAACCCGAACCTGACGCTCGACCGTGAGGATTTTTCGGAGAGCGACGCTCTGCCGAAGGATGATCCCGTGTGACGCTTATGGAAGAAACGAAAAAACTCCTGCGCCGGAAGATGAAGGCACGCATTGCGCAGCTGGATGCGCAGTATACGCGGGATGCATCCCGGAGCATTGCGGACAGGCTGCTGGAAAGCGCCGAATGGAAACAGGCGCAGAACGTGTTCTGCTTTGTGGGCAGAGAGGATGAAATCGACACCCGCGCCATTCTGGAAGCGGCGCTGAAGGAAAAGAAAACGCTTTCCGTGCCGCTGTGCACGGCAAAGGGCGTGATGCAGGCACGCATCATCCAAAGCCGGGAAGAGCTGCATCCGGGCGCGTACGGTATTCTGGAGCCGCACGCAGACACGCCGGAACAAAACCCGCAGACACTGGAGCTGTGCGTCATCCCGTGCCTTTCGGCGGCGCCGGATGGCACGCGGCTCGGTTACGGCGGCGGATATTATGACCGCTTTCTGGCAAAGGCGGCACAGGCCTTCAAGCTTGTGCTGTGCCGGGAAAAGCTGCTTTCGCAGGATCTTGTATGCGAAGCGCACGACTGCCGTGCCGACGCGGTCTTGACAGAAAACAAATATTTTTTGCATGGGCACACCGAAAAGACGAAATGAAGCGGATGCCTTTGCAAAACAGCCGCGCATGGCATTTCCGCGCGCGGGGGCGTGCCATGCGCACGGAATAAGCCCCCGCATCCGGGATCTGCCGGACAAAGCATTCAATAAAAAAGAAAACTGCCGCTGCAGGGGCTTTACCCGCAGCGGCAGTTTTTGTTTGGAAATTCCATTTTCGGCATCCGGAAACAAAGCGCGTTATTTCATCTTGGAAAACTGCTCCAGAGCCTTTTTCAAATCCCCGATCGCACGGTCGGCGTCGCCGGTTTCAAAGCCGGTGCGCACGCAGTGCTCCAGATGTTCCGTCATGATCAGACGTGCAACCTGCGTCAGAGCGCTGGATGCACTGGAAAGCTGCACAAGAAGCTCGCCGCACGGGCGTCCTTCCTGCACCATTTCCTGAATGCCGCTTACCTGTCCTGCAATGCGCGCAAGACGCTGTGTCACGCTGCTGGAATGTTTGCAATCCATAGTGTACCCCTCCGTTCAAAAACAAATTGCATGGCTTGTGTCTAAAAATCCCGATGTGTATGGACACATCGGGATTGGATGCGCAGAGATCGGATTATTTTGCTTCGACTGCGTTGTCGATCAGGTAGCTGTTGGAAAGCTCGCTCATTACAACCAGCGAAACATACGGACGGCCGAAGTGTTCGACGTACTGGGAATAATCTTCGGTGCCCATGTTCTTTTTGAAGTATTCCTTGATCGCATCATCGTCTGCGTGAAGGTCTGCGTCTTCTGCGATAGCCTGCATGATCAGCAGCTGCTTTGCGGAATCATCGATCTGATCCTGCATTTTCTCGATCAGAGCCGCTTCATCTTCGATGCCCATGCCGCTTTTCAGGAAATCCTCAAACGGGATCCCGTACATGGCAGCGGTGTTTTTGTAGCTGTTGATGAGGGATGCGGACTGATAATCAATCGCAGCCTGCGGGATTTCCTTGAACTGCGTATTGTTCTTCATGTATTCCCAGACAAACTGCGTGGTGCGCACGGCCTGCAGCTGGGTGCGGATATCCTCGCGGACGGCGTCTGCCGTTTCAAAGCCGGATTGCTCGGCAAGGTTTGCCTTTACAAATTCATCGTTGAATTCCGGCATGACGGGCTCGCCTTCGATGTAGTTGATCTTTACGCTGAATACGGAATCCTTGCCGGCAAGGCTCGGTTCCTGATATTCCTCCGGGAAGGTCGCGTTGACGTCAAAGGTTTCGCCGGGCTTATGGCCGATGATCTGCGTCAGGAAATCGTCGATAAACTGATCGCTGCCGGCCAGTACGCGCTGGTTGGCAGCCGTGCCGCCGTCGAATTTTTCGCCGTCGATGCTGCCGGAATAATCAATGTTGACCCAGTCGTCCTTTTCAACTGCACGGTCGGTGATCTGTGCAGGTGTTGCAAACTGCTGCAGGATGTTGTTGATTTCGTTCTGCACATCTTCATCGGAAACTGCGATTTTTTCAGCATCCAGAGGGATCGCGCTGTAATCGGCGGGCAGGGTGACGTAATCAAGCGCCTTGATGCCGCTGAGGAAGCCGTTTTCTTCAAGACCCTCGCTCAGGTTGGTTTCGGTGGGGGCAGAAGCGTTTTCGCCGGATGCCGAGGAGGACGCTGCGGACGATGCGTCAGAGGAGGCAGAAGAACTGCCGTCGCTTTCGGAAGAACCACAGCCTGTCAGAATGCCTGCGCACAGAGCGCCTGCAAGAATAAGGCTGAGGATGCGTGCTGTGATTTTCATGGGAATCTCTCCTAAAATTACGATTTCAAAGCGGAAAAACCGCGTGTAATCTTTATTATACACGAAATCTGTGAGAAAGATATGGAAAAGTTGAAAATATTTCGCCTTTGCAGGCTTTTTTTAAGAGAAACTGTGCACTTTCGGAAAACTGCACAGGGCAGTGCAGAAAAAGACGCCCTTCCCGCAAAGGGGAAAGGCGTCCGGTATCATTTGAAAACAAACGCGCAGCTTTATTAAAAGCCGCATGCCGTCAAATTTACATCAGCTTTTCGATAGCGTCGGCTGCGCCGTCCAGCATATCGCCCTGGAAGCTTTCGATATCGCCTGCATCGGCAAGCTTCGCAAGCGCGGGATCAATGGGCATGCGTGCCAGAACCGGCAGACCGAATTCCGCAGCGGTTTCAGCCACATGGCTTTCGCCGAACAGCTCGATCTTTTTGCCGCAGTCCGGGCATACGACATAGCTCATATTTTCCACAAGTCCCAAAACGGGAATGTGCATCATGTTTGCCATGTTGACGGCCTTCGATACGATCAGGCTGACAAGCTCCTGCGGGCTTGCAACGACAACGATGCCATCGACGGGCAGCGTCTGGAATACGGTAAGGGGCACATCGCCCGTTCCCGGAGGCATATCGACAAACATAAAGTCGACGTCCTTCCAGATCACTTCCTGCCAGAACTGCTTGACGGTTCCGGCGATAATGGGCCCGCGCCATACAACGGGGTCGCTTTCATGCTCCAGCAGCAGATTGACGCTCATCACTTCAATGCCGCTGCGGCTGGGGCAGGGGTAGCAGCCGTTTTCATCCGCCATGGCACGTCCGTGAATACCGAACAGCTTCGGGATGCTCGGGCCGGTGATATCGGCGTCCAGCACGGCAGTTTTATAGCCGCGGCGATTCATCAGGACCGAAAGCATGGCCGACGTCATGCTCTTGCCGACGCCGCCCTTGCCGGAGACAACGCCGATCACTTTTTTGATGTGGCTCATGGGATGGGGCGGCTCGTGAAAATCTGCCGGGTTTTGTTTGCGTGAACTGCAGCCGTTTACACCGCAGCTGGCGCAATTATGATTACAGGTTTCTTCGCTCATGGTCATTCTCCTTCCGGGTTGTAATTCCATTATAGGAGCGTGGAAAGAGGGTGTCAAGGCACTGGTTTCTGACATATGCCGATTTTAAAGCTTTTTTTACTTTTCTTGTGCAGTCTTGGGGTGGTTTTCCTTCATTTCCAAGTGGATCAGCAGACTCAGCAGTGCGCGCAGCGCAATAATTGCGCCCAGCATCATCAGCTCGTGCATTTCGCGCACCAGAACAGTTTTCAGGATCTCGGCCGCCATTTTGAATTCAAGTCCCGTTGCAAGTCCGTCCGCAAGATCGAACTTTAAGGTGAAATGCCGGTGCATGAAGGTATTGCCGATGTACTCTGCAAAGGCGTGCAAGGCGGAAACCACCACCACAAAAATGCCCATAAGCTCCAGAATGCCCACCACCGGCGGAAGAATCGTTTCGATGATCTGTTCAACCAAATTTGCCAGCCTCCCGGAAAAGATGCCGCTGCATCTTTGTATTTCCTCTATTATAAAAAGAAAACCGGCCGAAAGCAAGCGTTTGCATACCGAAGCGGGGAAACTGATATATATAAAGAAGAAAGGGGGCACAGCCATGCGCCAAAGTTATCTGAAAAATGCGGTGATCCTGACCGGCACCGGTATCCTGCTGCGTGCGGCGGGAATGTTTTTCCGCATTTACATCGCGGGCAAGATCGGTGCACAGGGCATGGGCGTGTATCAGCTGGTGTATACCGTGTACAGTATGGCGATCACTGCGGCAACAGCGGGGCTTTCGGTTGCGGCAACACGCCTGACGGCGGAAATAACGGCGGCGGGCAGGCAGGCGGGTGTGCGGCAGGCCATGCGCGCCACACTGACGCTGGGCGGCGTGCTGGGGTGCACAGCGTCAGTGTGTCAGTATTTCGGGGCGCACGCGGCAGCGGAAATGTGGCTGCACGATGCACGGGCAGAGCTGCCGCTGAAGATCCTGGCGCCGAGCCTGCCGTTCATGGCGGTTTCGGCGTGTCTGCGCGGCTTTTTTATGGCAAGGCGGAATGTTGTGCCGAATTCGCGTGCGCAGATCATGGAGCAGTGCGTGCGCATTGGTGCGGTGGCGCTGATGATCGGCAAAGCGGTTCCGCGCGGGATCGAAGCAGCATGCGCGGCTGTCGTGCTGGGCAATACCGTCAGCGAGGCCTCCAGCTGGGTGTACATGGAGTGGTGCTATCGGAAAGAGCTTCGGCAGCTTCCGGCATCGGACGGGTGCACAGAGCAGGGAATCGGACGCCGCTTGCGGGACATTATGGCGCCGATTGCGGCAAATCAGTACCTCACCAGTGTGCTGCGCACCGTGGAAAATGTGATGGTGCCGGACTGCCTTGCCATGTATACGCACTCGCGCGAAAAAGCACTCAGCCAGTATGGTTCGCTCAAAGGCATGGCGATGCCGGTGATCTTTTTCCCGTTTTCGCTGCTTTCGACGCTTTCGACACTGCTGATGCCGGAAATTGCCGAAGCGCATACGCGTAAAAATGAGGTACAGCTGCGGCGGCTGATTGCGCGCGTGCTGCTCATTACCTGTGTGCTTGCCGTTCCGGCAGGCGGGCTTTTTACGGTCTTTTCCGAACAGCTGGGGCTGATTCTCTATAATAGTAAGGAGATCGGAGGATATCTGCGCTTTCTGGGGCCGCTGATGCCGTTCATGTATCTGGAAAGCATGGTGGACGGCATTTTGAAGGGGCTGGGGGAGCAGCTTGCCTCGTTCCGTTATTCAGTGATCGATTCCGTGCTGCGCATCGGGATGATCGCAGTGCTGCTGCCGCGGTTCGGTATGGCGGGCTTTTTGTTTGTGATGCTGGTGAGTAATCTTCTGACAAGCAGTCTGAACTTTTTCCGTTTGCTGCGCACAGCCCAGATGCGGCCGGATTGGGTGCGCTGGGGCGTAAAACCGGTGGCGTCGTTTTTGTTTGCTGCGGCGGCCTATCGTTTTGTGCTGTTGCCGCTTGTTTCCACAGCCGGATTTTCTCTGCTGACCGGTACGCTGATCGGCGCGGCATTTACAGCCGGGGTGTACTTTCTCATGGTGTATCTGACGGGCTGCGCAGAGCCGAAAAACTTTTTTTGAACTTTTTTCAAAAAAGGTGTTGACTTTTTATTTACGCTGTGGTATCATTCATATTGTCGCCGACAGACAGCGACACAAAACAAAGACGTGGTCGTAAGGAAACTTACGTTCACTATATATGCGGATGTGGCGGAACTGGCAGACGCGCTAGATTCAGGTTCTAGTGATGGCAACATCATGTGGGTTCAAGTCCCTTCATCCGCACCA
>JAHHSL010000038.1 GCA_020025235.1 Ruthenibacterium sp. | reverse complement strand
TGCCGCCCCGCAGAAGGCGTTTCCCTGCGCGCAGTCCCTGCCCCCGTGCCGCAAGCGGATCGCAGAATATCGGCTTATGCAGGGGCACTTCACGACGGGCGCACCGTTTCCTCTGCGGCAAACGGGTGCCGCAAACGGATTTTTCCCAAGCAGCTTACGGCAGGCAGGCATGACGCCGCTTTGCGCCAAACGCCCGAGCCGTACAAAAAAATACGGTGTGCTCGCAATGAGCACACCGTATTTTTGTTTTCTGCATGATTTCGGATCATCGCTCCGGCTTATCTGTTACCGGATGCGCAGTCATCCGCGTTTTCTTTTATGGTTATACACAACCACGGTTACAACAAGGGCAGCGCCTGCCACACAGGCCAGTATCACCCACAGCATGATATTGCTGGAATCGCCCGTCTGCGGGGTCACCGTCGGGACAGGCTTCGGCTGGGGCTGCGGGGCGGGCTGCGGCTGCGGCTCGGGCTTCTCTTCCGGCTGCGGCTGCGGCTTTTCCGGTTCAGTCTGCGGCTTTTCCGGTTCGGGTTTTTCCGGTTCAGGCTTTTCCGGTTCGGGCTGCGGCTGCGGTTTTTCCGGCGGCAGCTTGGCGATCGTTTCTTCCTGTGCATAGCCGCACACCGTACATTCGCGCTTTTTCAGCCCTTCCTGCTCGGTGGTCGGCTCCGTCACCGTTTTCCATTCCCCAAAGGTATGCTCTGCCTTATCCCGGACAAGGTCTGCATGCACGCAGGTCGCCGCATGCCAGTGGCTGGTCTCGTTCTTTGTCCATACGTCCGAGAAGGTATGCACATGCTGCTCCTGTTTTGGGTTCACCACTTCGATGTGCTGCAGATCCGCCGTATTGCAGCTGTCCTTCACCGTAACGGTGCGGTCTTCGGCCGCAAGGCAGCCAGCCGGCGTCTTGGTCTGGTGCAGCGTGTAGGTGCCCGCCGGAATATATCCGACCGTGGTGCCCTGTGCGGGCGGGGGCGTCAGCGTGATCGTATGCTTTGCATATTCGTAAACACGCATGGAGGTATCGTTGGCCAGACCGCCGCCGCTTGTGGCAGTCCCCCCGTTCCGGGCAATGAAGGAACAGCTGATCGCCGGATTATAATCGCCTTTTTTCAGATAAACCGCTGCCGTGGGGCTGCCGTCGAGCGCAACAAAGTTTGTAACTGCGCCGCTGCTGATCTGCATAAAGGCACCGGTGATGTGCGCGCTGTCCTTTACGACCGGCGCGCCGTATGTGTATTCCAAGCCGTTTTCATTGATATAACGGCCGTTTTCATTCACATATTTCGGGCAGTACGCATGCAGGTTCAGCGTGGTCAGCACATATTCCTCGTCCTGATCTGCCGCCGCCACTGCTCCGGTCTTGCCCCCTTTGTCGCTCAGCCCATTCAGCGTCATGCTCATTTTGATATCGTAGCTGCCGGCAGGCAGGGTTTCCTTATGGATCGCACCTGCCCAGTCCGAAAGGTCTGTCTCCACGCCGTTGAATTCCATTTTCTGCAAAGTGTTCGTCTGTGCCGGGTCGCGCTTGTAGCCCTGCTCCACATTGATCCACACTTCGCCGGCCGGCACGGTAACGGTCTGCACATTCAGCGCGCGGCCGCCGTGGGCAACATAAGCGACCGTTGTTCCGTATGCCAAAGAAAGCAGATCCTCTTTCCCGTAAAGCGTTTGCAGACCGCCGGCGCGTGCAATCTGGATCCCGCCGGGAAGCTCCCCGACTTCATACATCTGGCCGGCCTGAATATTGACGCTGCCCGTCGAGAAAGTGCGGTCCGTGCTGGCCGATACGCACTTCTTCGACTGCTGCCATTCCGCAGCGACCGCACCGGAAGCATCGATCAGCTGAAAAGCCGCGTCCTTTATCTCTGCGCCGTTTTCGTCCCGGACGACCACGTTGATGCTGTTCGCAACCGTAAGATCCTTTGTGATCTCGGTTTTGGAGATCCATTCGACCGGGGGCACATACTCCTCTGCTGCATATGCGGTCTGTGTCAGGCTGACACTGCCCACCATTACAGCAGCCAATGCGCCCGCCATAAGTTTTCTTGCCGCTTTGTTCATTTCTGCTCCTCACATCCTTTTTTGTCTGCTCCGCCGCAGTGCCGCGAAGGGGGGTTAAATTTCTGTCAATAATAAAATTATAAAAGTGTACCGTTCATCTTACAAGCAGTATTTTCCGCATCTGCACAACTTTGTTATTTTGCATAAAACAAATACGCAGAATACGGCATCCGATGCATCACGCTTTGCAAAAAAAGCCGCATAACCGCATAAACCGCCGCGCGGACTGTTCCCTTTTCGGAAAATGAAGCCGCCCGCCGCAAAAAAAGACCGGGAAGCTCCTTTCGGTCCTTCCCGGTCTTTGCCGTCCTGCGCACAGGATATCGTTTTATGTGCTGCGGTCCTTGCGGTCTGCATAAAAGCGGCGGTACGGATTTTCCGTCATCTGCGTGGGCGTCAGCGGCTTTTTCTTCAGGTGCAGGCGGATGAGCAGTGCATCCACACCGCGGCGCAGCGCGCCGGTTTTGTTTGCTGCCATGGCGCTTACTCCGCCGTTTCTTCGCCCGCCGTCATGGCGGCATACACCTTCATGGCGTCGTGATAATACGCCTCGGCCTTTTTCTTTCCGTTCAGCGCGCTGTTTTTCAGCCCGCGCGGCACAACGCGGAAATCCGCAAGAAATTCCTGCATATCCACGCCGTCGCTGCCGTCGATGTTTTTCACACAGCCCAGATCCAGCGACGCCAGCTGCGGGCAGCTGCCCCAGCGGTGGCCCAGCTTCTGATAGCCGGGGTCGGTTTTGGGGTCCGGCATCGTGTCGTCGTCATACGCAAAGATGCCGTAGCTTTCCTGAAAAAGTTCCGGCTCGTTCACAAGGAAAAACATGCTTTCCCCGATCTGGATATCGCCGGTGAAGCGCGTGATGTTCGCCATTTGCATATTGGCGTCGGCGATCTGATCCGGATTATTCGAGATCGTGTAGGCAGAAATCTGCACCACCACTTCGCCGTCCCCGTTGCGGTCGTCACAGAACGGCGTCAGCTTTTCCGAAAGCTGTTCTGCCATGCCCATGGGGATGCTGTGTGTACTGAGCAGGCCGACGGTATAATCCGGCTCCACCTTTGCCACGATCTCCCACACAAACATCACCACCAGTGCCAGCGCCACACCGCCGATCAGGAAATGCCATTTGTGATAATACCAGAAATTTTTTGCTTTTTCTTCCTTCGTCAGTTCCTTCGGCTCTTCGGGCTTCAGCTCTTCGGGGTCGATCTGCCATGTATAGCGCGCACTTGCCATACGCTTTCCTCTTTTCTTTCCTGCGTTCGGGTCTTACGCATTATTTGTTTTTATCCTTCGCTTCGGCGATCATCGCCGCCACCTGGGCGGGCAGCGCGCGCTGCGCGGTACGGTCCAGCTGCGCGGTTTCGATCATCGGCAGAACCGTCATCGTCACATGCCCCGGGCACATCAGATTGTGGTTTGCCTCCATGATCTTATAGCTGCCGTCGATCGCCACGGGCACGATCGGCACGCCCGCCGAAAACGCAATCTTGAACACGCCGCTTTTAAATTCCTGCATCGTGTCGCACTTGCTGCGGTGTCCTTCGGGGAACACCACAATATTGCGTCCTGCCTCCAGCGTTTTGCCCGCTTCCTTCATCGCGGTGATCGCCTGACGCGGGTTTTCGCGGTCGATGAAAATGCAGTCGAGCAGCTCCATCCAGGTGCTGACAAGCGGGATCCTGCGGGTTTCGATCTTTGCCACCATGGCGGGCGGCTTGCCCAGATACACCATGGTCAGCGGCACGTCATAGTCGCTCTGGTGGTTGGCAACGAACACCACGGCGCGGTCTTTCGGGATGTTTTCCAGCCCGTTCACCGTGACCGTGCAGCCCGCAATGCGCATCAGCGTGCCCATCCATTTTGGTACATAATGGTCAAGGATCGCGCGGCAGCCCGCGTCGTCCCCCGCCTGCTTGCATTTTTTTGCCTTGTACATCTTCGGCAAAAGCACGATCAGTGCGCCGAAGAAATAAAGAAACCATACAATCGTTCGCAATAACGCCATTCGGTATCATCCTTTTCTTTCCGTTGGTGTTTCGGGTATTCAGCATACTTTTTAATGATACCGCAAATCCGCTTTTTTCGCAAATGGTATTTCCGCCGCAGCGCGCTTTTTGCCGCTGTTTTTTGAAAAGAACACCCGCTCCTTTGTATCTTACCTTATAAAAAAGAAATTTCCGTGAACGTTTGTCCCTTTCGCCCATTTTTCTTTTGCCGCCTGCCGCGTTGCGCCGCCCGCCGCTTTGGTGTAAAATAGAACTGCCGCTTTTTCAAAGCCGCTTTGCTTTGCAAACAGATCCCGCCGGATGCACGTCCGGCGTTTTGGAGGTTTTTTATGCTGTCCCCAACCGATCGCGTCCCTGTCTGCGGACGCTTTGCGCCGAGCCCCTCCGGCCGCATGCATCTGGGCAATTTGTTCTGCGCGTTTCTGGCCTGGCTGTGCGCACGCAGCGAAAACGGGCGCTTTGTGCTGCGCATCGAAGATCTGGATACCGGCCGGTGCCGGCGCGAATATGCGCAGATCTTGGAAGATGACCTGCGCCGCCTTGGGCTGGATTGGGACGAAGGCGGCAGCGCGGGCGGCGCAAACGGGCCGTATTTTCAAAGCGAATGCAGCGCCCTGTACACCGAAGCACTGGAACTGCTGCGCACAAAAGCGCATGTGTACCCGTGCTTTTGCTCCCGCGCCGACCTGCACGCCGCCAGTGCGCCGCACCGTTCGGACGGAACCGTGCTTTACAGCGGGCGCTGCCGCAGTCTTTCCCCAAAAGAGGCCGAAGCCCGGATGCAGCAGCGCCGCCCCGCCCTGCGCATCGAAGTGCCAAACGCCGCATACGGCTTTACGGACGCCCGCCTCGGCGCATATTGCCAGAATCTTGCCCGTGACTGCGGCGATTTCATCCTGCGGCGTTCGGACGGCGTATTTGCCTATCAGCTTGCCGTCGTCGTCGACGATGCACGCATGGGCGTGACGCAGGTGGTGCGCGGGGAGGATCTTCTTTCCAGCACGCCGCGCCAGATCTATCTGCAAAAGCTCTTGGGGCTGCGCACGCCCGAATACTTCCATATCCCCCTGCTTGTGAATGAGCAGGGCGTCCGGCTTTCCAAGCGCGAAAAAAGCTTGGACGCGGGTGCGCTGTTTGCGCGCTTTACGCCCCAAGAGCTCACCGGCTGGCTTGCGTATCTGGCCGGACAGCTGCCGCGCCCCGAAGCGTGCACCCCGCAGGAGCTGTGCACGGTGTTCTGCCGCAGCAAGGTGCCCGCGGACAGCATCATCGTGCCCGACGCCCTTTTGAACGGGCAGTGAATCCCGATAATAAAGAAGCAGCGCTCCGCTTTTGCTTACACCGGACCAGAGCGTATTTTCTCTTTTTCTGACGATCCCTCTCAAAACCCTGTATTTGCAAGATTTTTCGCCTTTTACAACTGCATATTTCATGTGTTTCCCTTGCTTTTGCCCTTACGAGCCGAAGCAGGGGAATTTTACTGTAAAACAATTTGGAGTTTACCGCCTATTTGAACGTTGTAATCGAAATATACCCCTTGCACAAATCTGTAATTTGTACAAGGGGTGATTTCGATTATGTAATTTCAGCAGGCAAGTGGATATGTTCCTTGTATTCAGTCCTCAAAGTAAAACAGATCCTCAAATTTTTTATCTAAGGCAATGCACAAAATAAGCGCCAGCTTTGCGGTCGGGTTGAATTGCCCTGTTTCAATGGAACTAATGGTATTGCGGGAAACACCTACCATTTCAGCAAGTTGGTTCTGTGATAATTTCAATTCTGTCCGTGCTTCTTTAAGGCGATTTTTTAATATCAGCTTATCATCCATGTTTCCCACCGCTTTACAGGATCGTGGAAGATGCAACCAGATTATAGATGTGGCATCCGGACATTATGAATACAAATATCGTATAGAAGATTGCCATTACAAGCTCGTGCTTACGGTGAAGCTTAATCGCTTTCACCCAGAAGATCACCATATCGGAGCTGAACACAAGCGCCCACAGTCCCCAGTTTATGCCTTTGCCGGCAAAGATCTGTGTCAGGAAAAAGATGCCCGCCAAAATCTGCTGAACAATGACTGCACTTTTACTTGCCTGCTTTAAGATTTCTTCCTCGTGTACATCCTTGTTCTTATTTTCCTGTCGGCTTTTTTCCAGGATTTCTTCTCTGTTCATAAATATACCTCCTTCGCTCTGCCAAGTATACTTGGTATTATAATAGCGTTACCAAGTATACTTGTCAAGCATGTTTGCAAAGTTTTATTTGCAAACTCAAAAGTTGCAGCCGGTGCAGTCGTCAGGAGCGTGCTTCTGAAGCCTCGTGGAAAAAGTATATAAGAATAAACAAGCAGATGTCGAAAATTTCGACATCTGCTGTTCTTCTTAAAGCATCCTTATGGAGCTCCGCTTTTGCGGAGCGCTGTTTTCGTCTGCCTTTATTCTTTTACGGTTTCTTCCTCTGCGGGGACTTCCAGTTCTTTATCCCAGCCGCCCCATTTATAGAACACGACCGAAAGCACCATGGCGACCGTCCAGCCGATCGGCCAGGACATCCAGATGCCCTTTGCCTCGAACAGCGGCGCCAGCACAAAGGCCAGCACCACGCGCAGGATCAGGTCGCTGAACGTGGCGATCATAAACAGCTTCATGCTGCCCGCGCCGCGCAGAACGCCGTCCGCCGCCAGCTTGAGCGAGATGATGATATAGAACGGCGCCACGATCTTCAGGAACAGCGTGCCCTGTTCCAGTGCAGCTTCGCTCGGTTCCGACATAAAAATGCGCACCATGGCAGGCCCCGCAAAGAGGAACGCCGCCATGAACGGAAGCGCGACGCACAGCAGCATTTTGATGCTGGCGCGGAAGCCCTGCCGCACACGGTCCGGACGCGCGGCGCCGATGTTCTGTGCGGTAAAGCTGGAAAGCCCGTTGCCCAGCGTCGTGAAGCCCGTGATCGCAAAGGTGTTCAGCTTGATCGCCGCCGAATAGCCGGCCACGACCGCCGAACCAAAGCTGTTGACAAGGCTCTGGATGAACAGGTTGCCCACGGAAATGAAGCTCTGCTGCAAAATACTGGGAATGGCGATCACGCTGATGCTGCGCAGCATGTGCCCGGAAAACAGCGGGTGCTTTTCCTCTGCCGGCAGCATGGCCAGACGTTTGTACAGCGCCCATGCGGCCAGCACCGATGCGATGCCCTGGCACAGGAAGGTTGCCCATGCAACACCCGCCACACCCATGTGGAACACCGCGACGAACACTACGTCCATGACGATGTTGGCAAGACTGGAAGCGATCAAAAAGTACAGCGGCGTGCGGGAATCGCCCAGCGCCGTAAAGACGCCCGTACAGATATTATAAAGGAACAGGAACACAAGACCCGCAATGTATACGTCAAGGTACAGCTTGGAATCCGCAAACACGTTTTCCGGCGTTTCCATAAGGCGCATCAGCGGGGCGCAGAACATAAAGCCGCCGACGGTCAGCACCGCGGAAAGCGCCAGAATGGTGATGACGGATGTGGAAACGGCTGTTTTCATGCGTGCATTTTCCTTTGCACCGAACAGCTGGCTGATGATGACGGAGCAGCCGGTGTTGCTGCCCAGCGCAATTGCCATAAAAATCATTGTGATCGGAAAGGAAGCGCCTACTGCCGCAAGTGCATCTTCACCGACGAACTGACCGACTACCACACTGTCCGCCACGTTGTACAGCTGCTGGAACACGGTGCTTAGCAGCATCGGCAGCGTAAAACGCCACAGAACGGATGACGGACGACCCTCGGACATATCGGTTATCATGTAAATTCCTCCAGTTTCCTTCGGTTTTTTCTTAAAAAGCCGTTTCTTGTCAACCTTACTTAAAAATGCTATCATACAGTATATAGCAACCTTTTCCATTTTTCAACTTACTACACAAAGTTTTTTTAAAAAGGGTGTGCATTATGCCTAAGAGTGAGAATCAGAAACTGAAGCTGCTGATCCTTGCGGATCTTCTGCGCCGTGAAACGGACGAAGACCACGGCATTTCGATGAACGAGATCCTTGCACGGCTGGAAAACGAGGGCATCCACGCCGAACGCAAAAGCGTTTACGACGATATCCGCACGCTGGAGGATTACGGCATGGATATCGTTTCCACCCGCGGGCGCACCGGCAGCTACCGGCTTGTGCACCGCGCGTTCGAGCTGCCCGAGCTCAAGCTTCTTGTGGACGCCGTGCAGTCCTGCCGGTTTCTTTCCGCGAAAAAAAGCCGCGAGCTCATCCACAAGCTGGAAGGGCTGACAAGCCGGCACGAAGCGCAGAGCCTGCAGCGTCAGGTCTATGCCGTCGGGCGCGTGAAAAGCATGAACGAAAGCATCTATTACAGCATCGATATGATCCACGCCGCCATTTCGCAGGACAAGCAGATCGCGTTCCGCTATTTTGAATGGACGCCCGAAAAAAAGATCCGCCTGCGCCATGACGGCAGGATCTACCGCCGTTCGCCGTATGCGCTCGTATGGGACAGCGAAAACTATTACCTTGTCGCCTACGATCATACCGCAAGCCCGCCGGGCATCCGCCATTACCGCGTGGATAAAATGCGCGATCTTTCCGTTTGCAGTGCGCCGCGGCTCGGGCAGGAGCTGTTTTCCGATTTCGATATGGCGGAATACGCAAGCTCCCGCTTCGGCATGTTCGGCGGCACCCCGCAGCCGGTGGAGCTGCGCTTTGCCGCGCATCTGTCGGGCGTCGTGTTCGACCGCTTCGGCAAGGACGTCATCGTGCTGCCCGGGCAGGACGGCTCGTTCCGCATCCATGTGGACGCCGTCATCAGCCCGCAGTTCATGGGCTGGCTTTCGGGCTTCGGCGCGGATGCACAGCTGCTTGGCCCGCCCGAAGCCGTGGAAGAATACGTCCGCTTCTGCGAAAAAATGCTGGCACAGTATAAATAGTACAGATTATCGGACATTTATTCCGGTATACTGAAGGCACGATCAAAACAACAGCGTCATACCGACGTTCTGAAAGGAGTGCCTTTTGTATGGTAAAAATGGCAGAGCTTGCACCCAAGGGTGTTTTCGAGGAAGAAGATTTTTATGTTCCCGTCTGGGAAAAAACGCCGTACGAACGGCACTTTGACGATTATTCCCGCAATTACGAGGACGCGGCGTGACCCCTGTCCGCTTGGCAAATGCGCAGCGCCCCGCACGGCATGGTACGCCGCAGCCACCGGTAAAAATGATAAAAAAACAGCACAGCGCCGATTTTCCGGTGCTGTGCTGTTTTTGTTTTTTTAAGGATGTTCCGATTTCCGAAAAAAATCAGAATCCGCCCGCCGTGCGCGGGAACGGAAGGACGTCGCGGATGTTGGGGATGCCCGTCAAATACATAATCAGGCGCTCGAAGCCAAGGCCGAAGCCTGCATGCTGCACGGTGCCGAAGCGGCGCAGGTCAAGATACCATTCGTAATCCTCGCGCGCAAGGCCCAGTTCATCCATGCGCTGCAGCAGAACGTCCAGACGCTCTTCACGCTGGCTGCCGCCGATCAGCTCGCCCACGCCGGGAACCAGCATGTCCGCAGCCGCGACGGTTTTGCCGTCCTCGTTGATGCGCATATAGAAGGATTTGATCTCCTTGGGATAATCCGTGACGAACACCGGCTTTTTGTAGATCTGCTCGGTCAAAAAGCGCTCGTGCTCTGTCTGCAGGTCGGTGCCCCAATCCACCTTGTACTGGAATTCGTCGTTGTGCTTTTTCAGGATCTCGACGGCTTCGGTGTAGCTGACGCGGCCGAATTCGCTGTCCACAAGAGCATTCAGGCGCTCCAGAAGCGTTTTATCATAGAATTTGTTGAAGAATTCCATTTCGTCGGGGCAGGTTTCCAGAACGTAGCGGATGACGCTCTTCACCATAGCCTCGGCAAGATCCATGTCGTCCGAAAGATCGGCAAACGTGATTTCCGGCTCGATCATCCAGAATTCCGCCGCGTGGCGCGGGGTGTTGGAGTTTTCGGCGCGGAACGTCGGGCCGAAGGTGTACACATTGCCCATAGCCGTCGCCATGGCCTCTGCTTCCAGCTGGCCGGAAACCGTCAGGTTCGTGGAACGGCCGAAGAAGTCCTGCGAATAATCGACCCTGCCGTCCTCGGTGCGCGGCAGATCGTTCAGATCCAGGCTTGTCACACGGAACATTTCGCCTGCGCCCTCGCAGTCCGAACCCGTGATGAGCGGCGTGTGCACATAGACAAAGCCGTTTTCCTGGAAGAACTTGTGAATGGCATATGCCGCCACGCTGCGCACACGGAACGCCGCACTGAACGTATTGGTGCGCGCGCGCAGATGCGGCATCGTGCGCAGGAATTCCACCGTGTGGCGTTTTTTCTGCAGCGGATATTCCGGCGGGCAGGTGCCCAGCACTTCGATCGAATCCGCATTTACCTCAAACGGCTGCTTTGCGTTCGGCGTAAGCACGATGCGTCCGGTGACAGCAAGGCTTGTGCCGACGCCCGATTTTGCGATTTCCTTATAGTTTTCCAGCTTTGCAGCTTCAAACACGATCTGCAGCGATTTGAAGGCCGAGCCATCGGACAGCTCGATAAAACCGATATTTTTAGAATCGCGCACCGTTTTTGCCCAGCCGCACACAGTCACGATTGTACCATCTGCCGGGGGCGCCGCATAAAGCGCATGGATTTCTACACGTTTCATAACAATCTTCATCCCCATTTGCAAAATTTGCTTTTATTCCTCTATTATATGGGCTGCGTGCGGCAAAGTCAAACACTATCGCACCGGAATTCTGTTTTGCCACAGAATTCACGCACCCATGCAACAAAATTACCTTGTATCGCACACACGGGGCATCTATAATAAAGATAACAAAACACCGCTTTTACACGCTTTTCACTGAACATGGAGGAAGATCATGGAAAACACCGCTTTGCTGATTGAACGTTTTATCCAGTACAGCCGCCAGCACGGGCTGATCGGCGAGCTGGACGCCTATGTTTCGCGCAACACGCTTTTGGATCTGTTCGGCCTTTCCGAGCCGTGGCAGGGCGAAGTGCCCGAAGAACACTTCGAGGTCCCCACCGTGCTGCTGGACGCTTTGCTGGACGACGCCGCCGCGCGCGGGCTGTACGACGGCGAAGTTCCCGCGCTGCGCGTCAACTTTGAAGCGCGCATCATGGGCGCCGTAATGCCGCGCCAGAGCGAGGTGGAAGCCCGCTTTGCATCGCTGCTGCACACCGAGGGCGTGCGCGCTGCCACCGATTATTTCTATGATCTGTGCATCGTATCGAACTACATCCGCACCGCGCAGATCGCAAAAAACATCAAGTGGGATTATCCGTGCAAATACGGCGACCTTGAAATCACGATCAACCTGACAAAGCCGGAAAAAGACCCCAAGACGATCGCGCTCGAGCGTCTGCAGCCGGCGGCAAGCTATCCCAAGTGCATGCTGTGCATCGAAAACATCGGCTATGCGGGGCGCGTCAACTTCCCCGCACGCCAGAACCACCGCGTTGTGCCGATCGAGCTTTGCGGCGAAAAATGGTATCTGCAGTACAGCCCGTATGTTTATTATAATGAACACTGCATCGTGTTCGGGCACGACCACAAGCCCATGAGCATCACGCCCGAAACCTTCGGCCAGCTGTTCGATTTCGTGCGCCAGTTCCCGCATTACACCTGCGGCAGCAATGCCGATCTTCCGATCGTCGGCGGCAGCATCCTGAGCCACATGCATTTCCAGGGCGGCAACTACACCTTCCCGATGCAGCGGGCATCCGCGCTGGCATCCTTCCGTCATCCGGATTATCCGCAGCTGCAGATCGACACGCTGCGCTGGCCGGTGAGCGCCGTGCGCGTGACGGGCCGCAATGCGGATGAGATGATCGCGTTCGCATCCCGTTTTCTGGAAACATGGCGCGGCTATTCCGATCCTTCTGCGGACATTCTGGCACAGACGGTGGAAAACGGCGTCGCAACGCCGCACAGCACCGTCACCCCGATCCTGCATTATGAGGAGGAAAAGGGTTTCATCCTCGATCTTGTCCCGCGCAACAACCGCACCAGTGCCGAATACCCCGAGGGCATCTTCCACCCGCACCGCGAGATCCACCACATCAAAAAGGAAAATATCGGCCTGATCGAAGTCATGGGGCTTGCGATCCTGCCCAGCCGCCTGAAAAAGCAGAGCGAGATGATCGCCGCCGTGCTTTCCGGCACGGCCGACGCCGCCGAATGTAAGGCCGCCGCGCCCGAACACGCAGACTGGCTCGATTATCTTACGGAAAAATACGGCACGGCGCTCGCGCCGCAGGCCGCAGAGGAAACCGTCCGCAGGGAGATCGGCGCAAAGTTTGAAACGTGCCTGGAGCACGCGGGCGTCTTTAAACAGACCGCCGAGGGCAATGCCGCCTTCGCGCGTTTCCTTGCCGCTGTCGGCTGCACCGAATGCTGAACGCATTTGCGGGACATTCCTTTATAAAACAAATATAAAAGCAAAAGCGCCGGAGCACAGCCCTTTTTGCGGGGTGCTCCGGCGCTTTTTTGTTTTTTACTGCGGCGGTTTGTGCAGTGCCGCTTTGCCGCATGTGCCGCGTTTTGTGCACTGCACGGCAGGCCGTGCCTGCGTATGCCGCGCATGTGCCGCGTTTTGGTGCGGATTCCTCTTTCAGACCGCGCCGAACAGACGCTTTACCCAGTACACCGGGCCGCCGTAGCCGTTTGCGCTGTCGCTTTTCAGCTTCTGCGTACATTCCCAGCGGATGCTTTTGCCGTCAAATTCCAGACTGTTTTCGTCGGCGTCCGTCAAAGTGTGCGGAACCTCCTGCGGCGCGCTTGTAACGTTGCAGCCGGTGAAATCCCACAGGGGGCTGCCGTTTCCGTCATCCGACTTTGCCCATACGGAAAAGACAATGCCCGCCGCTTCGCCGTAGCAAAAACGCTCGAACAGCAGCTTTCCGTCACGGTACACCGTGACGCGGTCGCGGAAATGATGATGCCCCGCCTGCTGATAGCGGATGCCCGCGCATTTTTCCGCCTTTACGCGGCTGACCACGGATTCAAAATTCATTTTGCTTCCCCCTTGCTGTGATTCGCGGCTTCGTACTGCTTCACCGCTTCGCGCTCGCGGCCCAGCTCCTCAAGCAGGTCGATCACGCTCCACGTTTTATTGTGCTTTGTCACGATTGCCTTCAGCGGGATCGAAACGCCCGCGTCCCGCAGCGAATCCAGCAGGCGGTTGAGCTCGGCACGCTCCAGATTGCTCAACAGCAGCAGCTGCTCGTTCGGCGCTTCGCCCGTATACGGTGCAGCCGCCTTGCCGCCGATGCCCGCCAGCAGACCCACCGGCTGACCGAGCTGTTCGGGCAGGATCTGCGCATGCGCAATGCCCATTTCCTCCAGCACGGCGCAAAGCCCGTGGCGCTTATCCTCCGGCAAACCGTAATGCAGCGCAAGCGGCTTTGCCGCCGCGGTGTTGATGTGTGCTTTCATGTTGTTTCCCCTTCCTGTATCTTGTCCAGCATCGCGCAGAACGCGCGGCGGAATGCTTCATCATCCTGTTTTGTGCGCGGCGGCACGGCGGTATAGTGCCCGCTGCGCCGCGCACGGCTGTTTTCATGGCGTGTGTATAACAGCATATCAATATTACTGTTTGTATAAACAAATCCGTTCTGATTGATGCACCGTGCGCCTTTGCCCAGCACCATGGCGGCAACACCGATGTCCTGCGTCACCACAATGTCCCCGCGGTGCACCAGCGTCACCAGACGGAAATCGACACTGTCGCGCCCTTTGGGCACAGTGATCACCTGTGCATAGTCTTCGTGCAGCACATGGCTGGTATCCGTCAGCATCACCACGGCAATGCCGCGCACCTTTGCCTGCTGTACGACGATCTGCTTTACCGGACAGGCGTCCGCATCGACATAAACCGTCACCGTTTTCTTCCCCTTCCTTCTGCTTGATTTCCCCTGATACCACTCATTATGCCTATTATTTTTGCACAGGTCAAGCCTTTTTTGTGTGATTTGCTTATCCTTCCTTCAAAACTCCGTGCAATCTGCCTATGGATTTTCACTTGTCCTGCGGTTATAATAAA
Organism: Ruthenibacterium sp.; assembly: GCA_020025235.1. Taxonomy (GTDB): domain Bacteria; phylum Bacillota; class Clostridia; order Oscillospirales; family Ruminococcaceae; genus Ruthenibacterium. The sequence goes on along the minus strand of JAHHSL010000038.1, from coordinate 3,604 downwards.
GGCAGAAGGAAAGGGGTGAGTCCTATGTACCAGACTGAAGAACCCGTGCAGTCGGTGCAAGGCGCTTAACTCTGACGAACCGCTAAAGTTACTCTGATTGAGAGGTATGACGACCCGGTGTTGCGGCTGGGCATGCCGCAGGAAATGAGGACGTCAGCACAGTTTAGCAAGGTTTCGTCATAAAGAGAAAAGACGCCTTGCACAGACCATGCACAAATCGTTGATTTGCCGTTTTGGTGCTTTGTAAAGAAAGAGCACCGGACATCGTGAGATTCATTGTAACGAAAGAAGAAAAGCAATCATTAACTGCAGCATTGAACAAGCAGGTTCCGGTAAAGAAGGCTTTCGGCAGAAGAATGTTCGTGAAAGCGTCTTCGCACAGAAAGAAATTTGAAAGAACCGCTTTTTATGATTAGGGTTTTGAAAAGAAAATTCCGGAATGAACGGTAACCTTGAGGAAGGACCGCACACCGATGAACAGAGTATGAGTAGAAAACCCTCCCAAAAGATGTTATTGAATAAAGAACTCTTTTAATATAGTATGTTTCGGCAAATGTTGGCTGATTCTTTTCAATCGCAATCGAACAAAAAGCAAATCCGAGTATTATAAAGTATTTTTACGAAAGGTTTTGTGAATACCAATGCAGCAGCGCGAGTTTTCGGCAACTTCCGATAAGTAAGAGGTACAGAATACTGTATTTTGGAAAAAGTTGAAAGGAAACCGGACCCATGCAGAGTTAGCAAGGGGATCTTCCCCAAAGCCAAACCAAATGCATTGAGAATGAAAAAGTGAATATTGTTGATACCGCGGTGTCTCGTCGATACCGCGGTTTTTTTGTGCTTTTTTCAAAGCGCGTTTTCTTTTGCGGTACGGTCTTTTCGGGGCTTCCGGCAGCTTTTTCCGGATCATATTCCGTCAGCGTTGGGTTTTCCCTTTTTGTGCAGCGGATCGGGCTGCAGATTTCTTGTCTGCCTCTGCCGCTTTCCGCAAAGGGCAGCTTTCCCCTGCCCTTCCCGGCACAGTGCCGTCCGGGACATGCCGGATTGCACAGCGCTCTGCGCATGTTTTTCGCTTTGCTCCTGCCCCCGTATGCGGTTTTCCGTTTTGGGCAGTCAATTTATTGTACCGTACCCCTTATAAAAATGCAAGCCGTCGCACCGCGCTTCCCTTTAACCTTTCGGCGTGATAGAGCATAGGGCGGCAGAGAATGAATCTCTGCCGCCCTATCTACAGCGTCAGCCTGTTTAACGCATTTATAAACTCTTATTTGATGTGTCTGACGGCTCGGATTCTCTGAATAGAGCAAAAACTTCTTGGATGTTTCGGATAAATCAATCTTCATCGTCTTCATCCAACTCGTGTTCCAGTTTCTCCTGCCGCTTTCGGCTCGTATAGTCCAAGAACTTTATCAGGCCATAAAACACCAGCATGTACACCGCCAGGAACACAGCCAGCCCAGTCCAGTTCTTTTCCTCCAGGCTCAGGAAAATGATCACTGCCGCTATAAAACCGGCAATCGCAGCAGATAGCAGCAGCCGGCCCTTGCCCCGTGCCTGATCTCCCCAGATGTTGAAGCCGCGGCGCACATTGGCGATCATCTGATAAAAACCACAGCCGACAAGCAGAAGGAATTCTACTGCATACTGGGCAAAAGGTGCATGCATGAACTGCTGCACCAAAAGGCTGATGAGCAGGCCCCACACCAACAGGCTGTATCCCCGACACTGAATTTTACGCCGTTCTTCTAAAACACGCTCGTCCTGCAGTTCAAAATGATCTTTCATAATACTTCCTCCCAAAATAAATCATTCAAAGTCTTATCCAGCGCCCGGCAGATAGCCACACACAGCTTGAGACTGGGATTATAGTCTCCTGCCTCGATCAGGCCGATCGTCTGTCGGGTGACCCCCACCGCTTGCGCCAGATCCGCTTGGTTCATGTCCTTTTCCAGTCGGGCCAGCTTCATTTTTTTGTTCTTCATCTTTGCCCTCCTCTCATAAATGTAATATATACCTTACATTGCATTTTGTCAAGTATATATTGCATTTTTGTTTTATCTGCATCGCAAAACAGAATCCGTCGTGTATGGCTTTGCACCGTACCCGGCGGTTTTGTCTAGGCTGCCTCTCCTGCTCACAGGGCCTTTTGTGGGAGTGTTTTTGTTTGCCCTGTCGCTGAAACGGCTGATTTTTCGGATTTTCTTTTTCACCTATTGACAAGAATCCTTGTCAATGCTATGATGTTGACAAAGATAGTTGTCATTATGAAAACCTTACTTGTCAAATTTGGAAAAGGAGGCGGTATCTTGCCACTTTGCAATCGGCTGAAGGAATATCGTGCACGGCTCGGCGTCAATCAGCAGGAAATGGGGCGGCTTGCCGGCGTTTCGCGCCAGACGATCAGCCAGATCGAACGCGGCGACTATTCGCCGTCGGTGACGCTCGCCTTAAAGCTGGCGCACATCTGCAATGTCACGGTCGAAGACATTTTCACCTACGAGGAGGACGAACCATGAATTCCGAAGAGATCAAAAAAGATAATAAGCTTTCGTTCCGCAAATTCATCGTGATTATCATCGTCAGCATGCTGATCGGCGGCTTTATCGGTTTTTTCAGCGCCATGGCGGGTGATACCGCCGCGCCGGATAAAATTGCCGCCGCACTGAACCGCGGCTTTGCCGCCTGCATGCCGTACGGCATCCCCGCTGCGGCAGTTGTGCTGCTGACCCCGGCATACATATTATACCGGCGCGCAAAAAAGATGCTTGCCGCCTGGGACGGCGAGGACGAGGCCCACGCCGAGCATATCGACCACACCTTAAACGACAGCCTGTTCATTTCTTCGTTCCTTACACCGATCCTGTTTTTGTTCCTCAGCGCTTCGATCGTTTACAGCGATACCCTGCCCGGCGCCTTGTTCCTGGTTCCCGGCGAACTGCTGATTGCCGAGATGCTGCTGTCCATGCTGACGCGCCGCGTGATCGACCAGGTGCGCCTGATGAATCCCGAAAAAAAGGGCAGCTTCTACGACATGAAATTCCAGAAAAAATGGCTCGACAGCTGTGATGAAAACGAGCGCCGCCAGGTTGGCGAAGCATCGTTCTTTGCCTACCGCACCACGCTGCTTGCCTGTATCATCCTGTGGGCCGTGCTGCTGTTTGCCGGCATCATCTTTCATATCAGCATCCTGCCCACACTGGTGGTTACGGTGATCCTGACCGTTTTATCCTCCAGCTATTTCATCGCCTGCCGCAAGGAGGGCAGAAAATGAGCCCTATTACCTATTTTCTGCTGTTTGCACTGCTCTTTTCGATTTTATCCCGACGCAGGAAAAAGACGCGGACAGCAGCCATACTACAAAGTTTAAAGAAAGGAAACCCCGTTATGAAACAAGCCGCTCAAAAGCTCATCGGCAAAGACTGCATCGTGGAAACAATATCCGACAAGCAGGTCACCGGCATTTTGCAGGAAATCACCGATAATGCCCTGATCCTAAGCGACCCCGTCACACCGGAGCGCGGGCCGTATCTTGTAAATCTTGATTTTGTCACGCAGATCCGCCCGTATCCGTACAACAAAAAGGGAAAGCGCAGCACCTTTTATT
>JAHHSL010000037.1 GCA_020025235.1 Ruthenibacterium sp. | reverse complement strand
TTTTGCGGCAGAAAAGGCGCTTTTGTCTTTGAAAATGCGGGGATCCTGCCGCCCGTGTGCGGCTGGCGGAAAACGATCAGAGAACAGGCTCTTCCTCTTGCGTCGGCTCCTCGTCGGGAAGTTCTTCCTCGACAGGCTCTTTGTGGCTGAAATCTTCGCTGAACAGCAGATTTTCATATTCATCCAGCTCGGCTTCACGGCGGCGCAGATAAATAAATGTGGCAACGAGTGCACCGACAACGGCGGCTAACAGAGCGACGATTGCGGCAATGGTCGATTTTTTCATAGTGAAACTTCCTCCTTGCAGGGGCGCGGATGCTGCCCGTATTGCGCGGGGTGCCATGCAGCAGACTGTGTGCCGGCGCCCGCGTTGAATGTGTCTTTATTATATCCGTTTTTCCGGCGGTTTACAAGAGCCTTTTCAGCTCCTCGCAAAAGGCGCGGAAGGCATTCGGCAGGGTGTATACGTCCCGCAGCTCGTCCGCATCGGCAAGCACAAAGCCTTCGGGCACATCCGTCAAGGCGGCGGTGCACAGAAAGCCTGTCATTTCCCAGATGCGGTGGGTAAACACATGGCGCGCGCCGGGCATGGGGGCAATCGAAAGCAGCGGCGTGCCCGCGGCTTCAAACAGTGTGCGCACTTCGTTTTCGCACAGCGTGCCTTCGGCAAGATACGGCTGCCAAAGCCCCGCCAGCAGCCCCTTTGCGGGGCGCTTTTGCAAAAGCACGCGGGTATGTTCTTCGTTCAAAATGCAAAGCACCGTATAGGGCGCCACGGCTTTGGGCGCAGGCTTCGGCTTTGCGGGCAGTGTCTGTTCCACGCCCGCGGCATGCGCGCGGCACTGGCTGCAAAGCGGACATTCATCGCACAGCGGCGCGCCGTTCGGCACGCACACCAGTGCGCCCAATTCCATAAGCGCCTGATTGTAGTCGCCCGCGCGTTCGGGCGGCTGCATGCGCATGACGTGTTCCGTCAGCTCTTTTTTGACGCGCGGCTGCGTTACGTCGCGCCCGTCGCAGTAAAGGCGGGAAAATACGCGCAGCACGTTGCCGTCCACGGCAGGCACCGGCAGGCCGAAGCTGATCGAGGCGATCGCACCGGCGGTGTAAGCCCCGATGCCCGGCAGGGATAGCAGCGCGTCGTAATCGGCGGGCAGGCTGCCGCCGTACTGCTGCATGACGATCTGCGCCGCCTTTTGCAGATTGCGCACGCGGCTGTAATAGCCAAGCCCTTCCCACAGCTTGTGCAGACGTTCTTCGTTACACGCGGCAAGGGATGCGATATCGGGCAGTTCGCGCATAAAGCGCTCGTAATACGGCAGCACGGCGTTCACGCGCGTCTGTTGCAGCATGATCTCGCTCACCCAGACGCGGTAGGGCGTCGATTCGGTGCGAAACGGCAGGATGCGCCGGTTTTGCATGTACCAGTCCAAAAGAGGACAGGCGATATCAGGTTCCACAGAATTCTCCTTTCCGGTGACAGGATAGTGTTATCATACCACAAATGCGGCAAAAAAATAAGCGGCGTGTGACGCCGCTTATTTTGCAGGGTTCAGGGCTTTGAAAGGACGCCGGTCTTTTCCAGAAGGATAACGACAGCGGGCAAAAGCACCAGCTGGATCAGGATGCCGGGCAGCGCCGTGACGAATGCCGCGGAGACGAACGCCCCGAAGGAATAGCTGCCTGCGGAAAAGACGAGCGCGTTCATCACGCCGTACACTGCGCGCCCAAGCAGCATCGCGCCGATGAGCTGAAGGTAGATGTCTGCAATGCGCTTTCCGGTGTGCACGGTGCGGCGCAGCACACCCGCGATCAGGCCGTATGCGGCAAGCTCGCACAGCATCGCGGGCAGAACCGCAGCGGGCGGCATGCCGGTGATCAGGCTGGAAAGCGCGGGCGTCAGCACGCCGCACAAAAGCCCCCAGAACGGGCCGCAGATCAGCCCGGAAAGCAGCACAGGAAGATGCATCGGCAGAAGGATGCGTCCGGCGTTCGGGATGCCGTGCAGCGCAATGGGCAGCACGACGCCCAGCGCGGTGCAAAGTGCGGCAAACACCAGCTGCTTTGTATCAAAACGTGTCTTTTTCATTGAAAAAATTCCCCTTTCACAAGAAAAAAGCCGCACGAAACAAGACCCGCTTCATGCAGGACGGTTTGTGCAGCTTTTTTTAAAACGATTCAAAATGTAAACGATTGCAGCAAAGGCGCCTTCATGACGCCCGATTCCTGTTTATCATACCAGATTACGGCGCACAGCACAAGGACTGCGGGGCAGAAAAATCACCGGTGTCCAGAACGTATCCGGCAAAAAGCTCCGGCCGGCAGGCGGAAGTATAGCGCTCTTCCAGCGGGATCCAGCGGGCTTCAAAGACGGCAAAGCGCTCTGTGCCTACGCGCTGCATCAGCCGCGCGCGCTGGATCTCGGGGCGGCAGGTGACGAATACGCATGCGGCGTAAAAGCCGCGCAGTGCGGGGTGCAGCGCATAGCTGCCCTCAACAATGGCAAAGGGGGCGGCGGGCACGCGCACGCTTTCGGCAAAGCCGCCCGTTTGGCATGAAAACGGGCGCAAGCAGACGTCCTGCCCGCGCAAAAACGGTTCGATCACCTCATGCACAAAGCGTTCGTGATGCACGTTTTCGCCGGGCATGGCAAGGCGCGCAGGGGTGCGCAGCTCCGGCGGCAGGAAAAAATCATCCAGATGAAACACAGGACAGTGCAGCCGCCGGGCAAGAAAAGCGGCAAGCGTGGATTTGCCGCTGCCGCAGCGCCCGTCCACGGCGAAAAGAAGCGGCGCGTGTGCCGACGCCTGCTGCTGTGTGTGCAGCGCAAGCTCCAAAGCACGCGCACAGCCGGATGCATAGTCTGTCATACTGGGCCCTCCCTCGAACGATGATACTGCTATTGTAGCACGCACGGCGGCGTGTGTCACGCGTGTGGCCGGAAAAATAAAAACATTCCGGAAAAGCGGGAAATAAGCCGCAGAACGGCTGACAAATTAAAGCCCGTGTGCTATGATGACAGGGGATTTTGCACCTTCACGGTCAAAGGGACGGAATCATTTTGCGAAACGGGTGAAAATCATGAAACGGAATACACTTACTTTTGTATCTTTTCTGATGCTGATGCTGACACTTGGGGCAAGCGACAGCCTGCGCGGGATCTTTTCTGCAATTTTCAGCAGCCATTTCGCGCTGAATGCGGCACAGCTGGGCATCATCGTCACGGTGAGCTATATCGGCAATCTTGTTTTTCTGCTGGTGGGCGGGAACCTGATCGACCGGTGCGATAAAAAAAGAGCGATCCTGATGCTGACGGCGATCTGGGGCTGTGCGGCGGCGCTTTTTGCGTTTACCGACCGGTACAGCCTGCTTTTGATCGGCATGTTCTTTTCCATGGGTGCGTCCACGCTGCTCAACACAACGCTGAATCTTTCCACGCAGCTTTTGTTTGCATCCTCGCCGGCGTTTTTTGTGAATCTGATCTTCTTTGTACAGGGCGTCGGAACCACGGCAAGCCAGTCGCTGCTTGGGCGCTTTGCGTCGGATTTTTCGTCGTGGCACAGCGTCAACCGTCTGCTGCTGGTTTTGGGGGCGGCGTCCGCACTGGTGCTTTGGTTCGGCGCAGTGCCCGAACCAAAGCACGGGGATGCACCGCGCCCGGCAAAGCGGCAGACCTCGGCGCTGAAAAACAAGGCGGCGTGGTTTTTGATCCCGGTGTTCGGCTTTTATTTCGTGGCCGAACACGGCATGATGAACTGGTTTGTCGTGTACAGTGTGCAGGGGCTTGGCATGGACGCCGCCAAAGCGGCAGACTGCCTTGCGCTGTTCTTCGGCGGCATCATGGCGGGGCGGCTTTTGTTTTCCCCGCTTGTGGATAAGCTTGGCATGATGCGCAGCATGCGCATGTTCAGCGCGGCGGCGTGCATCGTGTATACGGCGGGGGCGCTTGGCGGCGAAAAAACGATATTCCTGTGGGCGCTTTCCGGCAGCCTGCTTTCCGTTTTGTATCCGACACTTGTAATGAGCATCCGTCTTTATTTCCCCGCGCAGCAGGTTTCGGGTGCGGCGGGCACGATCATCAGTGCGGCGTCGCTGTTCGATATCCTGTTCAATTTCGGCTTCGGCGCGCTGATCGACGCCGTGGGCTATCGCGCGGGGATGATGGTGCTGCCTGCCGGTATGGTGATTTTCACTGTGTGCTTTTTCCTTTTCTGCAAATGCTGCCCGGAACGGGACGAAAGCGGCGCGGCTTAAGAATGGATATTTCTGCATGATTTATGTGTTTTTATGCAAAAAAACGCGTTTTTGCTTGCAATCCCCAAAAAATCTGATATAACTGAAATCGTTGTGATTTTTTAGGGAACCCCGAAAACGGATCGTGCCCGTGTGCATCCGTCAGCAGTTCGGGGCGGAAAGGAAGAAATTATGGAAGAAAAGGAAATGCAGGCAGCGCAGACGGCGCAGCCTGAAGAAAACAAGCCGGCTGCAAAAGCCAAGGTCATCCGCACGCTGGCGTCGATCGTTGTGGCGCTGGCGGCACTGGCGCTGTCGATCTTTATGTTCAAGCTCGCCATGCCGGTGGGACAGGCAAAGTTTGAAAACCCGGCGGTGGAAGCGGCTGTCCGCGCACAGCTTGGCCGGCCCGAGGGCAGCCTGAAAAAAGGCGACCTTGCCAAAGTGACGTCGCTGGCTTTTGCGAAAAGCCATATCGAAAGCATGGAAGAACTTTCGGATCTTGAAAAACTGCCCGAACTGCAGGAACTGGATCTTTCCGCAAATAAGCTTGCAAGCCTTGCGGGCATCGAAAAGCTGGAAAAGCTGGAAAAACTGGATCTGAGCCAAAATAATCTGGAGGATCTTTCTCCGCTGTTCGGCATGAAAAACCTGAAAAGTGTGTGCGTTACGGGCAATAAGCTGGACGCCGAGGATTTCGCGCAGCTGACAGCTTCGATGACGCAGCTGGAAGAACTGGATTTCAGCGGCGTGGAACTGGGGGACATTGCGGCGATCGCGCAGCTTACCGGCCTTAAAAAGCTGACGCTGTCCGAAGCGCGCATCGACGACCTTGCCCCGCTTGCAGGTCTTGCCGGGCTGGAGGAACTGAATGTTTCGGAAAATATCGTGCGCGATCTTTCGCCGCTTGCATCGCTTGCAGAACTGAAAAAACTGGATGCTTCCGGCAATATCCTGCAGGACATCACCCCGCTTGCCGCTCTTTCCAAGCTGGAAGAGCTGAAGCTTTCGGATAACAAGATCAAGGCACTGGACGATCTTTCCGGTCTTTCGGCACTGCGCACGCTGGCGGTGGACAAAAACCAGATCCGCGACCTTTCGCCGCTTGCCGCCAATAAGGCGCTCGAACAGCTGGACGTCACCTGCAACCCGTATGAAAGCACCGATCCGCTGAAGGATCTGGATGTTTATTCATCGAACGGGATCATCGGCTGAGCGGAACTGTCTCGGCTGCACGGATACAGAAAAGCAGATAGAAAAACGGAGTATACCGCGGTATACTCCGTTTTTTTGCGTATCAATGAACCTGCGTCAGTTTGAAAGCAGCTCCAGTTTTTGCAGCAGCTCCTCATAGACGCTTTCAAAATAGGCCGGATCGTCGTTGTAATCGGAATTGGAGCGGAACACGCGCCCGACCAGCTCGTCATGGGCGGCGGGGGCAGCCTCCCGCAGCAGCCCAAGCAGCGCGGCGTCCTCTGCCCCGCGGCGGGAAGCCTCCATGCGCATGCCGGGCCACGGGCCGTCTGTGCCGGGATACACGATAAACGCATCACCGCACGGGAAGTTTGTGCCGATGCCGGTATCGTTGGGACAGCTTGTCTGTTCAAAGGGGTTCCACGTTTCCGAAAACTGGTTGAAGCCCCAGTGCAGAAAGCCGGAAATGCGGTTTTTGGCGCAGCCCCAGAACAGCAGCCGCCCTTTCAGAACCGCAAAATCAAGGAAGCGGTTGAGCCAGCCTCCCTCCGGCCCGCAGCACACATACGTCCAGACCTCTTCCCCAAGATCGATCAGCCGATCAAATTCTTCCTTGTGCTGTTCATATCCGGGCGTGCCCGGCACCCAGATATCCACGCCGCCGCGGAATTCGGCGGAGGATACCGCTTCGATCACCCGCACACCGGGCAGATAGCGGCGCAGGATCGACGCCGCAAGATAATACTGCTGCTTGCGCGGTTCCAGTGCTTCGGGCGGGCAGTGGATGTCCGGTTCATCGTGGATGTGGAACACAACGTCTTTGTCCCAGCCGTGCTCTTGAAGGAACGCCGCCAGAGCCTGCACATACCGCACCGTCACGGCATAGCCTTCGGGCGTGTCGATCGGGATATCCGGCGCCATGGCGCAGGTGAAGCGGCCGGTATACATATCAGGCGTGCCGTCGGGGCGCTTGCCGCGGCTGAGCATCGGCCCGATCTCCAGGGTGGAAAAGCCCTCTTCAAAAAAGCAGCGGATCACAGGCTCCAGATAGGAAAAATCAAAGGTGTACGGGTCGCGATGCGCAACGCAGCGCTCGTCAAGGTTCAGGAAAAACTGCGTCTGGTGCACGCGGCGCATGGAGCGGGCGTATTTGCGCACCATTTCGTAAAATTCCGGCGTATCCTCCGCAAGGCCGTGAAAGTGCGCAATGGCGTGCAGATTGAACCAGTTCGTGACGGGGAATGCATCCGCGGGGATCGTGACGTCATACACCTGAACTTCCAGTTCGCACCGATAGCTGCCCGCGTGCAGCACGGCGGTGTGCGTGCCGGCGGGGATATCCGCCGCGGGCACAAGGCACAGGTAAAGTGCGCAAAGCCCGTTTTCCGGCACCAGAGCGCCGTCCAGCGGTTCCAGACAGTCGAATACCTCAAACGGGGCAAGGCGTGTGGCATAATCGGGCTTTTGCGCGGGGCGGTCCATAAGGACCATGGCGCCGCCCTGATCTTCGCCGTTGCCGGTGTTGTATTCCACCGGGATACGGCGCATGCGGAACCATTCCGCGGCAAAGCTTTCGCTTTCCAGTGAAAGCGAAAGCGGAGCGTCGCTGCGCATCAGAAGCTGGATGCCGGGCCGCCCGTTTTTCGGCATGGCAAGGCGCAGATGCTCCGGCAGCGCGGAAAGCGGGGTATCGGGATAGAAAAATTCTTCTCGGGCGCTGATCGCACCCATCAGGGAATGTTCAGTCATAAAAATCTCCTTGCATACTGGAAAAGTGATGCATCCGGCCTGCGGGCGGCTGCATTATAAAATCGTGGAAAAGATGTGGTTGTTTTCCGCCGAACAGTCCGTGCTGTGCGCAAACTGGAAGATGCCCTCATAATGCTCGCCGTAGATCGGCTCTTCCATGGTGCTTGAACCATAGCAGGGGACGGAATAATCCAGCTGCCCCGCGTTGATGACGGCGTTGTCGTGCACGCGCACATTTTGGCAGGAGGAGAAGAATCCCGCAAGGCGCGGGCAGTCGACGATCGTGTTGCCGCACACTTCGATATCCTGAAATACCGGATATTCCGTGCGCCCGCCGGGCAGGTAAACGCCCATGTAGATCACGGCCATTTGCCATGCGTTCAGATCGCAGCGGCGGATGACGTTGCCGCGGATCAAAAGATCGGTCACGCCCTGTCCTTCGCTCCAGCGGCTTTCGCAGCCGGTTTCGATCTGGATCGCCGCGCCCTGAATATTTTCAAACAGATTGTTTTCCACAAGGCCGTGGCTGCCCTGCAAAAGCGCGCCGCGCGCACGGTTGTTGGTAAAGCGGCAGTTGCGGATGATGTAATGATCCGTGTGGAAGCTGCGGTTGAAAATCACGGTTTCGTCGTCCAGTACTTCGGGCAGCGGATCGGCAAGCTTCAAAATACAGGTGCGTTCTTCCGGCTGATAGGAAAGCTCCTCGATGACGGATGTATACCCCACCGGCGAAAGATCGGGATTGCGAAGCTCGATGCGGCTGCCCTTTTCAAACTGCAGTGCACTTTCCGCAACGCGCAGTGCACGCAGGGTGTGATCGTCCAGACGGCGCACGCCCATACTGGAATTATCGTGCAGATTGATGCAGTCGTCGCCCGCGCCGGAAAAATCGCAGTCCTCGATGATGAACTGTCCTTCGGAATTGCCGACGTGCAGGCAGTCCACCGAAATGGATACGCTGCGCGCCGTGCCCGGGCGCGGCTGGATGCGGCAGTGATCGAAATGCAGGTGATGCACCCCGCCGCTGCTGAGAAAGCCGTGGCCGGGGCAGCCGTAGATCGTGATGCGCTCAAGCGTGATGTGGCTGCTGCGGCAGGTGCGCACCGCCACGCCGTCGTATTCAAAATGACGGAAGTTGTAGCACTGGCCCGCCTTGAAGTGCAGCTTTGCCCACTGCGGGCGGCTGGTGTAAATGCGCAGCACGTTATCGGCGCGCTTTTCCATTTTCGGCAGCAGGATGTTGCTCAGTTCACGCACCAGATGCTGCATTTCCTCGTCGGATTTCGCATCGCCGGAAAGGTGGATGTGGTCGTCCACATACGGGCGGAATTCGATGCCGCCGGGACAGCCGGGTGTATAGCGCTTTGCGTCAAACGGGCCGACGATGCGGATCTCCATATTTTCCGGCACGCTTTCGCAGCCGGGGAATACGATATCGAGATACGCGCCGTCGTGCGCAACGGCCTGCACCACGCCCACGCTGGCAAGGGGCGCGTCCTCCCACGCCCAGTCCAGCACCAGATCTTTCATATGGATGCGGCAGGAATCCAGGATGTCGAAATAAGCCACAGGCGTGTGGAAGATGAATTCGCTGCCCTGCCCGTCGAGCACAAGATCGGTGATGCCGTGGACCGGCATGTGGATATCACCGGGAGCTGTGTAAAAATGGTATACGCCGTGCGGCACGGTCAGCACCGTGCCGGGGTTCTGCCGGCAGAAATCCAGCGCACTGCGAAAGGCCGCCGTGCTGCAAAAGCCCTTTTCCGGCTTTGCGCCGAATTCGGCAAGGCTGCGCACCGTGCCGCTGCGCACGGGCAGGTCGATACGGATATCGGGTTTGAAATGTTCCATAGGTTTATCCTTTCACGCCAGACGACATGATGCTGGCTTTGAGCTGTTTTGAGAACACGAGCGCGATCACGATGACGGGCAGCATCGTCACAAGCGCAATGCCCATAAGGGCGTTCTGCTTGGTGCTTGCATTGTTGGAAATGTTGTAAAGCGCCACGTTCAGCGTCCACAGATCCTGCCGTTCGGTGACGAGCCATGCCCAGAAGAAATCGTTCCAGTTGCCAAGGAAGGTCTGCAGTGCGATCAGGGCAATGGTGGGCTTGGAAAGCGGCATGCAGATGCGCGTGTAAAGGAAGAAGTTGGATGCGCCGTCCAGACGCGCGGCTTCAAAATACGAACCGGGGATGCGGTCGAAGAAGCCCTTGAACAGATAGATGTAAAAGCCGAACGGGTACAAAAACGGCAAGAGCAGAGCGGCGTAATTGTTGTAAGCGCCCATGTTGCGGTACATGATCAGCTGCGGCAGCATGATGCTGGCAAAGGGGATCATCTGCGCGCCCATGAAGAAAAGAAGCATGAAGCGTGCCGCGCGCGGGCGCAGCAGGCGGCTGATGACAAATGCGCACAGCGAGCACAGGAACACCTGCGAGATAATGGCAAAGCCGATGACGATGACCGTGTTGCCGACAAAGGAAAGGAAGCCGAAGCGTTCGATGACGGGGTTTGCATCGTACATGTAGTTGGGCAGCTTCATATAATGGATAAAGCTTTCCAAAAGCAGCAGATTGTTCTTGTGCATGCCGCAGGCGGAAAGCTGGCCGTGCAGCTTGAATTTCTTTTCAAACACGGTGTTGAGCTTTTCCAGTGTTTCGGCCTGAATGGATGCGGGCGCCGTGTGCTTGGCAAGGCCGGCGGGGTCGAATTCATAGCCGATGATCTGCGAAACGCGCTGGGCGCGGTCTTTATAAAGCAGGGTCTGGTTCTGCAGGACGGTGCCTTCGTAAATGCCGTAATCCTTTTCCAGCTGCAGCTGGGTCTGGTGCGCGCGGGAATAGAAGATCGTGCTGCCGTCGCGCGTGCCGTAGAATTTTACCTCGAATATGGAATCGCGGTTCATCTTGGTGTATATGCCGAACATGGTGCTGACCATATCGTCCTGCAGCTGGGCTTCCAGCTCTTCATCCGTGCCGGAAAAGCCGGTGTAATCCACCGCGACGGCAAGCGAATTGGCGCTGTCGGGCAGAAGCTTCGGGGGAACGTCATAGATCTTCATGTTGTCCTTCATGGCACTGCTGATCGTCAGCACGAAGGGGAACAGGATCAGCAGCATCGAAACGACGGTGACAAGGATCGAAACGAACTGAAGCGAACGGTCGCTTTTGGAAAGGCGGATCTTCTGCGATTTGGATTCATTTGTCTTTTTCATCGTGATCACTCCTGTTCCGCATTTTCAAAATGCATTTGGATCATGGTCATCACCATGACCACCAGCATCAGGATCACCGAAGCGGCGGAACCGCGCCCGTAGTTGAAATCCTTGTTGAAGCTGTTGTAGATGTAAATGCCCTGCGTGGTGGAAGCGCCGCTCGGGCCGCCGGCGGCAAACATATACGGGGCGTCCAAAAGCTGCATCGCGGCAGAAACCGAGATGACCATTTGAATAAAGATGATATAGCGGATGTTGGGCAGCGTGATGTGCCAGATGCGTTTCCAGCCGGTGCATCCGTCAAGCGAAGCGGATTCCATGATATCGGGGGAAACATTCTGAATGGCGGAAAGATACAAAAGCACGCTGATGCCCCCGCCGAGTACGCCGGGAAAGACGATGCAGAACTTTACAAGATCGGGGTTGCTGAGCCACGTCTGCGGTTCGCCGCCGAAGAATTTGACGATCTGGTTGGCAACGCCGTAATCCGGATGCCACACCCAGCGCCAGATGATGACGTTGATCGTGCCGGGGATCAGCGTGGGCAGCAGATACATGGTGGAAAAAACGTTTTTCATCCGGCGCAGCTCGTTGAGGAACAATGCCTGGATAATGGGGATGAAAAAGGTCATCAGCATCTGCAGGATCAAAAACGCAAAGCTGTTGCGCCACGCCTGCCAGTAATATTCGGTGTGGAACATGGTGGCGTAGTTTTCAAACCCGACAAATTCGCCGGGCAGCTCGCCGGGCTGGTGGACCGGATTATAATGAAAGAAGGAAATCGCAACGGCCTTCAAAATCGGATAATATTTCAGCCACAGGGTAAATATGATCGGCGCGGCAAGAAGAAGCCATGGTGCAAGCTTCTGCCGGAAGAAATAGCCGGATCCGCTTTTTTTGCGTGTGCTCATGAGGAAAGACACTCCTTTCTATACTTGTATTCATTTTAACAAAGCGGTGCGCAGATGCGTGATACACAGAAGCGACATTTTGGGGCACAGATTTCAACCTTTCCAAAAAATAGTGCGCCGTGGAATGATTTTTATGGAAAAGGTATAATTTCTGCCCCGTCAAAGTCGATTTTGATGCATTTACAGAAAAAGGCGAACCTGTTAAACTAAACACAGAACGGCGGGGACGACGAATGGACCCCGCCAAAAGCACAAAACCAAAAAGGAGGATCCCCATGAAAAAATCAAAACGTCTGATTGCACTTCTTACCAGTGCCATGCTGGCCATGTCCATGCTGGCAGGCTGCGGTGCATCTTCTTCCGCTTCCACGTCGGAATCCGAACCGGAAAGCAAACCCGACGCATCTTCTGCTTCCTCTGAAGCAAAGGAAGAGCATGAACCCGTTGAGCTGACGCTGTGGGTTTCCAGCCGCAACGCCGACGAATTCAGCGAAAACCAGAAAAAACAGTTCCTTGATGAGCACCCGTGGATCACATTCAACGAAGTGGTCAAGGAAGGCGACCCGGGCAACGAATTTTATTCCGCCGTCGCAGCCGGCACTGCACCGGACTGCATCCAGGGCTCTTTCACCATGATGAACAAATACATCTCGGCCGGCATCGTGGCCCCGCTGAACGAGTATCTGGACGCATGGGACGAAACCGCAAGCTATGATAAAGGCTATCTTGATATGTTCACGAAGGACGGCAAGGTATACGGCGTGCCCAATCAGGTAATGCCGATGCTGTTCGCATACAACAAGGCTCTGTTCAAGGAAGCGGGCGTCGAAAAAGCACCCGCAACCTGGGACGAAGCACTGGAAGCGGCAAAGAAGATCAATGCACCGGATAAAAACATCGCCGGCTATGCAACGCTTTCCGCAGAATGGACCGAATGGTTCTTCCAGTATTATGTATGGCAGGCAGGCGGCGACCTGACGAAGGAAAACGAGGACGGCACCGCAGAGCTGACGTTCACCGATCCCGCTGTCCTTGAAGCTGCAAGATACTATCAGAATCTTTCCGCAGAAAAGGTCCTGCCCAGTGACCGCACGCTGAAGTTCAATGAACTGCTCGACAACTTTGCACAGGGCAAGATCGGCATGATGCCGTTTGCTGTGGACTGGGTCGTGGACGTTGTGAACAACGGCATGGATCTGGATGACCTTGGCCTGATCCTGCCCCCGGCAGGCCCCTCCGGCAAATCCGCAACCGCGATCGCGGGCGACTGCTGGGTCATCAACGCAAAATCCGATAAGGCAAAGCAGGACGCTGCATGGGAATACATCAGCTTTATGACAGGCAAGGAACAGCGTTCCGCATTCTATGACAACCTGGTAAGCAAGGGTGCCGTTGCACCGGTCACCATTCCCCGCACCGATATGAGCATCACCGATTTTGCAGAGCTGCCCGAAGAATGGGCACCGATCCTTGCAGGCGTGGGCGAGATCGGCCGCATGGAATTCTACGGCAAGGCAGACTTCGGCCCGTATGTGGACCGTGCCGTTCAGGCGATCCTGACCGATCCGAACGCAGACCCCCTCAAGGAATTCGGCGATGCACAGGCACTGGCTGAAAAAGAAGCACTGGAAGGCTTCAACAAAGCAAACAAGAAAGCCTGACCGCACCGCGCCGGATGACCGGCACAGCGGAAAAAATTTCACAGATAATGCAAAGCAGGATACGAAACCCGTATCCTGCTTTGTGTTGCCTTACGGCAGACGGAATGGTAAAATAGCATCAGGAACATCTAAACCCCGGAAAGGCCGATGAACGGATATGAGCGATAAAAAAACGCACTCTTTAGTCCATAGGATGAGCATGCAGCTGCGCAGACTGAACCTGTATCCAAGGCTGCTGCTGATCTTCTGCTGCCTGCTCATTGCGTCCACGGCGTTCATCACGCTGTTCAATCAGGCAAGCTATGCGCGCGAACTGGAAAGCAGCACGGTGAAGTATCGTTCGGCACTGGTGCAGAACGCCATGTATAAGCTGCAGCAGCAGAAGGAAGGGATCGAAGAAAATCTTTCCGCTGTGCTGCGCAGCGAAAATGTCCTGCGTGCCGTGCGCGAAAATCAGGAGCTTTCCTCCCGCCCGCAGCAGTCTGCACAGCCGGCACTGCAAAAGAACCGCGCTGTGATCGAAAGCGCGCTGCTGTCTGCCCGCAGAAGGTCTTCGGGCATCCGCGCGCTGGTTTTGGTGAGCGCGGGCGAACAGTACAGCGCTTCCGACAGCTTCGGCAAAGCGGGCGGGCCGGTGGCACGGGATCTGGATGCGCTGTATGAAAGCGAGATCTATCAGGGCGCGGTGAAAGAGCGGGGGTATCCCTTCTGGCGGGATTCGGTGCACGATACGCCGACGCTTTTTTATGAAAGTGAGACGAGCCAGTTCGGTATCCCGGGCTGCGTAACGCTTTCGTATCAGGTGTATGATCTGCGCAGCCGCGTGCCGCTCGGCGTGCTGATCTGCTGCATTTCTCCGGGCTTTTTCACCGATGCACTGCGGGAATATTCCACGCAGGACGGCGGCAATACCTTTATCATCGGTGAAAACGGTCTGCTGGAAGGCATCGGCGCAGGGCTTTCCGCCCCGCCGTTCCCAAGACAGCGCGAGCTGCTGCATCAGCAGGTGTTTGCCCGCACACAGGGCGGCTTTACCTTTGAAACCGATGATAAGGAACTGCTGGTCAGCTTCTGCGGCGACCCGTCGTTCCCGATCCGCGTTGTGAACCTTACTTATCGGGACTGGGTGCTGCGCCCGGCGGTGCGGCAGGGGCAGATCAATCTGCTGATCCTGATTGCCGTGATCGTCGTCGGTGCGTTCGGCTTTTATGTCACGGCGGTAAGCGTTGCGTATCCGGTGAACCGGCTCATCCGCACGATGAAGCGCGTGGGCGACGGCGATCTGGACGCAATGTATCAGGCGGTCAGCCGGGACGAGATCGGTACGCTGTGCCGCGAATTTGACCGCATGGTTTCGGATATGAAAGAACTGATCGACCGCGTGTATGTTTCGGAATCACGCGAAAAGGAACTGGAACTTGCCGAAAAAAACGCGCAGCTGGACGCACTGCAGATGCAGGTGAACCCGCATTTTCTGTACAATACGCTGGATCTGATCCGCTGGCAGTGTCTGGATGAAAACGGCGGCGAAAGCCCGGCGTCCGATATGATCGAAAAATTCTGCGTATTGCTGCGCATGACGATCAAGGGCGAGCGTAAAAAGGAAAGCATCGGGGAAAGCCTGCTGCATGCCGAAACGTATCTGGAGGTCGTGAACTTCCGCTATAAAAATAAAATCAGCCTGCATACCAAGCTGGATTTTGAACCGGACGCCTATCAGATCCCGTGCCTGTCGCTGCAGCCGATCATCGAAAACGCGGTGCGCCACGGCTTTCCGGGCGGCGACCGCGAAGGCAGGGCCATCACCGTATGCGGCACACGGCGCAGCAGCGATACGATCGTGCTGACGGTTTCCGACAACGGCTGCGGAATGGATGCGGCACAGCTTGAACGGCTGCGCAGCAGCATGGAAACGGCAAGCGCGGACGGAAACCACATCGGGCTGCGGAATGTCAATCAGCGCTGCAAGCTCTGCTACGGCGGGCATTACGGCATCGAAATCGAAAGCACAGAGGGCGAGGGCACTTCGGTGCGCCTGACGCTCCCTGCACAGGCAGCGGTAATAACGGAGGAAATACACAGTGTATAAGGTTTTGCTGGTGGATGACGAGGAAATGGTGACACAGGGGCTTTCGCGCTTTGTGCACTGGGACGAGGCCGGTTTTGAAGTGGCCGGCACAGCGCTGAGCGTATCGCAGGCGCTGGCACAGCTGGAGAACGCTGCGGTGGATCTTGTCATCACCGACGTGCAGATGCCCGGACAAAGCGGGCTGGATCTCATCCGGATCCTGAAAGAAAAGTATCCGCAGATCAAGACGATCATCCTGTCCGGATACAGCGATTTTGCCTATGCACAGCAGGCGGTGCGTCTGGGCGCGCTGGATTATCTGACAAAGCCGGTCAACTTCCGCGCAATGAAGGAGCTGCTTTTGCGCGTGCGCGATACGCTGGAAAAAGAAAAAAAGCACAGCGGGCAGGATGTCCGCTTTCAGGAACTGTTGTCCCATACGCTGATTTTGAATATGGCAAACGGACTGCCGTTCGACGAAAAGCGCGCGTCGGTGTGTCTGGATGTGCACTGTGTGATCCGCGCGGTGCGCCTGACCCCGCGCGAGCGCACGGAGCTGCCGGCGGAAGTGATGCAGATGCTTGTGCAGGCGATGCAGGAGGTTTTTGCACCCTGCCATGTGGTTTCCCCCACATCGTCGGAGCTTTTGTGTGTGCTGGAAGGGCATCGTGACCCCGAGGAGGTGCGCTGGGAACTGGACGATCTGTGTGCGCGGGCGCTGCCGGTGTGCGGCGGCATTTCGGACGAAGTGGAAGGATACGTCCGTCTGCGCACGGCGGCAATGCAGGCGGGGCGCGCCATGCGTTATCAAAAGGCGCGCAGCAGTGCGGGCATCCTTTTGTACGATCAGGTGCGGCAGATGTTTGCAAACTCGGTGGAAACCGAGGATTCCACGATCCGCAGTCTGGTGGAGCAGTTCAGCAATCCGGAAGAACGCCCGCGGCTGGTGCATGATTTTTCGGCCGCGCTTTCCGCATTGGAGACCCGCAGCGATTTTTCTTTGACGCGGGCGCAGCGCTTCTGCACGGAATTTCTGGTGGAACTGGATATGCCGATCCAGACGCTGATTTCCTCGGAAAATTCGCGTCATGCGCTGCTGAGCGAAACGCTTATGGATGTGCTGGGCGCGCAGAGTGTGCCCGAGCTGCAGGCGTATATGTCGCATTATCTGGAACAGCTGTTTGCGGAGCTGCAGCAGGAGGACGAAGCAAAGCACAGCGGCGAACTGATCGACCAGATCAAGAAATATATTCAGGAGCATTTTGCGGAAGAACTGACGCTTTCGGTCTTGTCGGAGCTGTTTTATGTCTGCCCGGCTTACCTGAGCCGCCTGTTCAAGAAAAAGACCGGCACCAAATTTGTGGAGTATCTGACGGGCCTGCGCATGGAAAAGGCAAAGGAATTTCTGGCAGACCCCGGCCTGATGATCTATACGGTGTCCGAAATGGTGGGCTATGAAAACCCGCGCTATTTTTCGCGCCTGTTCAAGGAGGCCGTGGGCTGTACGCCGCAGGAATACCGCAGCCGCCTGCTCGGTACGCCGGAACCGGAGGAAAAGGAACAGCCCGAATAAAAAAGACCGTACCCCCTTTGGGCGCACTGCGTAAGGAAGTATTTTTCAAAAAGGGTTTAGGAACTTATCCCTGACGATTGCGCTGTTTTATCTCCGCAGGAGCATAAACAGTATGCCCGTAAAGGTGATAGCGAGAAGCTGTATAGAAGGGAGAATAAAAATGAACGGGAACTTTCCTCAAAAAGCACAAGAAATAATGAACGAAAGGTTTAATCACGATACACTCATTGCACTTGCAACGGTGAATGGTACGATTCCATATGTCCGTGCGGTAAACAGTTATTATCAAGAGGGTGCGTTTTATGTTATTACAGATGCATCGTCTGGAAAAATGAAGCAAATTGAAAAAAATTCGAATGTTTCAATTTGTGGAGAATGGTTTACTGCACACGGCATCGGAAAGAATTTAGGCCACATTTTGGAAGAGAAAAACGAGGAAATCGCAAAAAGACTTCGCAAAGCGTTTGCGTCTTGGTATAACAATGGACATATAAATGAAGAAGATCCGAATACATGTATTCTATGTATTCAGCTTACGGAAGGCGTGCTGTTCTCTCACGGTACAAGATATGATATAGATTTCCGCAAGGACTGATGCTGGATGATCTTAAATAAAGTTGATCTGATCCCATTTTATCGGACAGTGATATGACAAAAAACGGAGTGCATCATTTTCGATGCACTCCGTTTTTTGATTTCGTTGTTTTCTGGATTACTTCCTTATCGGGCATTGCCTTTCGGCTTCGGCGCAGTTACAGCGCCCTGCCGAAAAACCTTGCGCGGTAATCTGCAACGCGGTGCGAAAGCGCTGCCAGCGCATCCTTGGCACACGGGTCGCCGCAGGCGTGATCCTTCATCAGAAGCCCTTCCTCGAAGCACAGCTCATCGTGGCGCGGGAAATAGTTTTCCAGCAGGAACTGTGCATATTTTACGGCGCGCAGAGTGCCGTATACATGCACGGGGCGTCCGTCCTCTGTGTCGACAGCGGCGCTGTAAGAGCCGGAAAGGGCAGAGCGGATGCCTTCCGTTGAAAGATCATCGGCAAACAGCACGGTGAATACCGAATTGAAATAGACGGGCGGCTGTGTCCCGTGCGAATCGCTGGAACCGACGATCGGGACTGAGATGCCCTCGCGCAGCATATCGCCGTACAGAGCTGCCTGCAGATTGTTTTCCTTGTCGCTCTGTCCGCCCAGCAGTTCAAATGCATCAAAGCAGCCGGAGCGCAGCAGATATTGCGTCACATGGGTCTGCATGTTGTATTCGTTCCGGCAGATCCAGAACGGATGGACAAGAATGGCAATGCCGCCGCCTTCGCGGATCCGGTCTGCCACCCATTTGCGGAAGGCAATTTCCGACGGATTGATATTTTCCGGCACGTTCAGCGTATCGGCAAGTTCCGCAATCTGTGCGTCACATTCCGCTTTGCTGCGGCGGTACAGTTCATTTACACTGTTCTGCCCGCCGAAATTGATGATGTGGATATACGCGCCCGGAATGTGCACTTCTTCGCCGGGGAAAAGCTTCAGCTGGATCGGGACATCTTTATATGCATCGATCGCTTCGAGTGACGGCGCATGCAGATAATGATCGGTAACGGCCATAAAGTCAAAGCCTGCCCGCCGGTAGTTTGCAGCAACGATCGCCGGGGCCTCCCTGCCATCGGAACGATGAGAATGCGCATGCAGATCGCCGCGATACGGCGTTTTCCGGTACAGGTCATCTGCCGCTGCAAAAATGTGGAACACTCTTTTTTCATCGGGGGAGTCTTTCGGAGCTGCCTCCACCGACCATTCCTGTTCAAAGCAAAAGCGGTAGGAAAAGCGAAGACGCCCGTGTTCTGCACGCACCGTCAGCACATCATAATCGGCTTCGAACCGATCCAGCCGATACGGCACGGTAAAGTGTTCCATTGGCACCAATGTTATGGTGTACTCTGCATTTTCAACAAATTCTGCATGTGCGCCGCGCGGGATGATCTCGATTTCCGAAACAGCATCCGCACGAACCACACTGGGGAATACAAAATAATCTGATCTGCGATCTGTCATACTATCACTCCTGCATTTATGAACTTTTTGTTACCTGTATTATAGCACCGGGGAAGTGAAAGTCAACATAAATAAATATCAATTGTTAGCAGAATATGTTGCTTTACGATAAAACCTGCGGCGGTGGCGATGTAAAGCGCATGCAGTGCAATGAAAAATGGGTGCATGTGCTGCTGTGCGTGCTGGGTGCGGTGCTTTCCCGCATGGCCAATGCAAAGTGCATCGC